>DKDP01000019.1 GCA_002449395.1 Ruminococcaceae bacterium UBA6845
GCAAGCGGTCCCCCTCCCCTTAAATCATTTAAGGGGAGGCTGAAAAGAACGAAAATCCTGTTGTTTCATTTTAAATCAGCAAAGACCAACCAAGCCTCCCCTTGATTTGAGATCAAGGGGAGGTGTCACGTGAGTGACGGAGGGGATAAAGACGAAATTTGAAAAAATAAAAATAACCCCTCCGTTTCGCTCCGCTCAACACCCCCTGCAAGGGAGGCAAGGAAAGTAAGCAGAAATTTTACATAGGCGCCCCTTTAGGGGAGCTGTCACGACCTTGTGTCGTGACTGAGGGGTTTTATAAAAAGTCTGATAAAATTCGCCTTAAGCGTGGGCTCCTCCTCCGGGGGAGCTGTCAGCGCAGCTGACTGAGGGAGTAAGGTGTTATCAAACTTTAACCCCTCCGACTTCGGCGCAAACCGCCGAAGCCACCTCCCCTGCAAGGGAGGCAAGAACAAGGCTATATAAACGAGGCGGCAAGGAAACTCTTCAAAAAAACAGAGCCGTGACAAAATACTCCGTCACAGCTCCTATTAATTATTTAATTGAAATCTCAGACATTATCGGGCAATGATCCGACGGAAATGCTCCGTTCGGCTTATCCTTGATAACGTGATAGCTTTTCGCCTTGAAGCCGTCGCTGATGAAGATAAAATCAATTACATCCTCGGGCTCGTTATGGTGGAAATACGGATGGAAGGTCGGATAATTTTCCGTTTCCTCGGCAACAAACTTGCTGTCCTTGAAGATTCCGCCCTCGACCATATCGACGTAGCAATCCTTACCCTCGGAAACATTGAAATCTCCTGTTATCACAACGGGACAATCGAGCTTTGCGGCGAACTCATTGATGAGCCTTACGCCGTTCTTTCTCGCTTTCTCGCTCCTGTGGTCGAGATGGGTGTTCATCGCAACAAAAGTCTTTCCGCTCTCGTTTTCGGTGAGCTTTGCCCATGAAGCGATTCTTGTGCAGGCGGTGTTCCACGATCTTGACGGAACATCGGGCGTTTCGCTTATCCAGAACCAGCCCTTGTCAACAAGCGTGAATTTATCTCTCCTGTAAAAAACAGGTGAAAATTCGCCCTCGTCCTTGCCGTCGTCCCTGCCTACTCCGACAAAATCATACTCATCCATACTCTCACGGAAAACGCCCATCCAGCCGATGTGCGCCTCCTGGATTCCGAAAATGTCGGGCATATATTTTCTGACCGTTGCTATTACATCGGCGTCTCTGTCTAACCACGAGTGACCCTCACAGCCGTAGCAGAGAACATTAAAGCTCATAATCTTCATTCTGCGTTTTCCTCCCTGTTCATTATCTGATAGCTGAGCGTCATAAGACTGTCGTTGAGGTGGACGTTTTCAACCGTTACACCCGGGTAATTCGACGCTATATCGTAGTGACTGAAATTCCAGAAATTTGTTATTCCGAGCTTTACAAGCCTTTCGACGATCTCGGGAGCAGCCTCGGTCGGTACGCAAAGCACAGCCACCTTCGGCTCAACCTCTTTGCAATAGACCTCAAGATCCTCAACGGGATAAACCGAAAGTCCCTTGATTCTGAGATCCTTCATCTTATCTGCATTGCTGTCAAAAAGTCCGACAAGCTCAAAGCCTCTGTCCTCAAAGGTCATATGCGAGGCAATCGCTCTGCCGAGGTTGCCGCAGCCGAAAAGGATGGTCTTGAAGCCGTTCTGAACGCCGAGGATTGCGCCAATCTCATTTTGGAGCTGTTCAACATTGTAGCCGTAGCCCTGCTGACCGAATCCGCCGAAGCAGTTAAGATCCTGACGAATCTGCGACGCCGTCAAGCCCATACGCTGAGACAGCTCTTTTGATGAAATTCTTGTTATATTATTCTTTTTCAGTTCGCCGAGGAACCTGTAATATCGGGGCAAACGCTTAATTACGGACATTGAAACCGATTTCTTTTCCTTTGCCACAGTTATTACCTCACTTTATTATTCGCTGAGTTTTTTTACTGTCTCCATTACATAGTCGCCGAACTCGGAGCAGGTGCATCCTGTATCACGGCCTGTAATTGTGAGCTTTTTCTCTGTAAACATACAAATGTCAAGAGCTTTTTCGAGAAGATCCGCCTTTTCCTGCTCGCCGATGTGAGAGAGGAGCATTACGGAAGCTCTGAGCATTGAGCACGGATCAGCATACTGACCTCTGCCCTCTTCGATCATTCTCGGAGCCGAGCCGTGGATAGCCTCGAACATAGCGTACTTCTTGCCGATGTTCGCGCTGCCGGCAGTACCTACGCCGCCCTGGAACTCTGCCGCCTCATCGGTGATGATATCGCCGTAGAGGTTCGGGAGAATAAATACCTTGAAGTCCTTGCGGCGCTTCGGGTCAATGAGCTTAGCGGTTGTGATGTCGATATACCACTCGTCGGTCGTGATCTCGGGATAATCCTTGCCGATGTTCTTGCAAAGGTTGAGGAACTTACCGTCGGTGGTCTTGATGATGTTCGCCTTTGTGATGATGGAAACTCTGTCCTTGTGATTTCTTCTTGCGTAGTCATAAGCGAGCTTTGCGATTCTCTCACAGCCCTCTGTTGTCGTAACAACGAAGTCAACGGCGAGGTCGTCGGTTACGTTGACGCCCTTTGAGCCGACTGCATAAGCACCCTCTGTGTTCTCACGGAAGAATGTCCAGTCGATGCCCTCCTCGGGAACCTTGACGGGACGGAGATTTGCGAAAAGATCGAGAGCCTTTCTCATTGCAACGTTTGCGCTCTCGATGTTCGGCCACGGGCCGCCCTGCTGAGGAGTGGTTGTCGGTCCCTTGAGGATAACGTGGCAAGCCTTAAGCTCCTCAAGAACATCGTCGGGAATAGCCTTGTTAGCCGCAACACGGTTCTCGATCGTAAGACCGTCGATAACCTTGAACTCAACCTTGCCTGCCTTAACCTTGTCGGCAAGCATATATTCAAGAACTCTTGCGCTCTCCTTGGTGATGATGGGGCCGATACCGTCGCCGCCGCAAACACCGATTACGATTTTGTCGAGCTTTTCGTAGTCAACGAAATCGCCCTGAGCCTTGATCTTGTCGGAACGGTCGCTCTGCTCACGGATAAGAGTCTCGAATTTTTCAACTGCATTTTTGATCTGTGTATCTGTCATTGTCTTGCTCCTTTACAATGTGTTTTTGTACTGAACTCGGGTCGATGTGGTCATCGACCCCTACGGTGCGATTATACACCGCTTCGGTGTGTTGTGGAAATTTGATGAAATATATGGATTCAGCGCAGTAATCTTGTAGCCTCCCTCTTGAGGGAGGTGGCACGACGCAGGAGTGACGGAGGGAGTTTAAACTTGATGAAACCTTACTTCCTCAGTCAGCTTCGCTGACAGCTCCCCCGGAGGAGGAGCCCACGCTCAAATGAAATTTCTGCTGACATTTTAACAGCCTTCCCCTTGAGGGGAAGGTGGGCGGCGGATTGCGCCGCTCGGATGAGGTGGCAAATTTTTATCTCATTATTATAGTAGCATAAGACTTGAACTTTTCCACCTCATCACCGTCTTACGACGGAGCTTCCCCTCGAGGGGAAGCCTTGGTAAATTGCTTCTGACCTTGGGTCGATGTGGTCATCGACCCCTACGGATTTTAATTCTTTATCCGGTCTTAACTACTGCCAAGCCTGTCTAAAATCTAACATCTAATATCTAAAATCTATAATCACTTCTGTGACTCTCTTGTATAATCAAGCAGTCCGCCGGCGAGGAGAATATCTCTCTGGCGCTCGGAGAGCTGATAGTCGAGCTTGTAGCTCTCGCCCGTTGTGAGATTCTTAAGTGTTACGTCCGTGCCGTTTGCGATGCTCTCACGGATTCCGTCGAGGCAAAGCTCATCGTTTACGCTGATCTTGTCATAGTCAGCCTCATTCGCAAATGTAAACGGGATGATTCCTGCATTTACAAGGTTTGCACAGTGGATACGGGCAAACGACTTTGTGATAACCGCCTTGATTCCGAGATAGAGCGGAACGAGTGCGGCGTGCTCACGGGACGAGCCCTGACCGTAGTTTGCGCCGCCGATGATGATTCCCTTGCCTGCCGCCTTACAATGCTCGGCGAACTTCTCATCGCACTGCTTGAAGCAGAAGTTTGAAAGGTACGGAATATTTGAACGGTAGGGCAGAATCTTTGCGCCTGCGGGCATAATGTGGTCTGTTGTTATATTGTCGCCGACCTTGAGAACAGCCTTGGCGGTGATGCTTTCGGGCATTGCCTCGGTCTTGGGGAACGGCTTGATGTTCGGACCGTACATAACCTCAACGGAGTCTGCGTCCTCAACGCTTGCCGGCATAGCGATCATATTGTCATTGATGATGAACTCATCTGGCATCTCGATCTCGGGCATTTCGCCGAGCTCACGGGGATCGGTAAGAACGCCTGTGAGAGCGGAAGCCGCAGCAACCTCGGGGCTGACAAGATAAATACCTGCGTCTGCAGTGCCCGAACGTCCCTCAAAGTTGCGGTTAAAGGTACGGAGCGATACGCCCTTTGAATTGGGCGACTGACCCATACCGATGCAAGGACCGCAAGCGGATTCGAGGATTCTTGCGCCTGCGTCGATCATATCGGAAAGTGCGCCGCAAAGAGCGAGCATATTAAGAACCTGCTTTGAACCCGGAGCGATTGAAAGGCTGACCGACGGGCAAACAGTCTTGCCCTTGAGGATAGCGGCAACCTTGAGCATATCCATAAGCGATGAGTTTGTGCAGGAGCCGATACATACCTGGTCGATATGAATCTTGCCGATCTCCTGACAGCTCTTTACGTTGTCGGGCATATGCGGCATAGCGGCAAGCGGAACAAGCTCATTGAGGTCGATGTCTATAACCTCATCATAAACTGCATCGTCGTCTGCGCTGAGCTCAACCCAATCCTTTTCTCTGCCCTGAGCCTTGAGGAAAGCTCTTGTAATATCGTCCGACGGGAAAACAGAGGTCGTTGCGCCGAGCTCTGCGCCCATATTGGTGATTGTTGCTCTTTCGGGAACGGAAAGCGTCTTAACGCCATCTCCGCCGTACTCAACAATCTTGCCTACGCCGCCCTTGACGGTCATAATCTGAAGAACCTTGAGGATAATATCCTTTGCGGCAACCCACGGCTGAAGTCTGCCCGTGAGGTTGACACGAACCATTTTCGGCATTGTTATGTAATAAGCGCCGCCGCCCATTGCAACAGCAACGTCAAGTCCGCCTGCACCCATTGCAAGCATACCTATTCCGCCGCCTGTCGGGGTGTGGCTGTCGGAGCCGATAAGAGTTTTTCCGGGGATACCGAAACGCTCAAGATGGACCTGATGACAGATACCGTTGCCGGGACGTGAGAAACGAAGTCCTCTCTTCTTTGCGACCGACTGAATGAAGCGGTGGTCGTCGGCATTTTCAAAGCCTGTCTGCAATGTATTGTGGTCGATATATGCGACGGAAAGCTCCGTCTTGACACGGTCGATTCCCATTGCCTCAAACTCAAGGTAAGCCATTGTACCCGTGGCGTCCTGAGTCAGAGTCTGGTCGATTCTCAGACCGATTTCACTGCCCACCGTCATATCGCCGGAAAGCAGATGGTTTTTAATAATTTTCTGAGCTATTGTATATCCCATAGCATTAAAACCTCCGACTTGTTCAAATTTTTAACAATCTTTATTTTATTATATAATCCCTTATTTGTCAATGTTTTGACGATAATTTCCGACAAAAGTTTTGGGAGAAATTAAGGCTTACACAGTGATTTTACTTTTCGCAGAAAATATTACGGTGCGAGACTGAAAAGAACGGAAATCTGCTATGCAATTTTAAATTAACAACGTCAAACCAAGCCTCCCATTGCCGCCCCTTTAGGGGAGGTGGCTTCGGCGGATTGCGCCGAAGTCGGAGGGGTTAAAGTTTGATGAGATATTACTCCCTCAGTCGCTCACGCGCCAGCTCCCCCAACGGAGGAGCCCACGCTTAAGGTAAATTACGAGGCAAATATTTGTAGCCTCCCTCTTGAGGGAGGTGGCACGACGGAGGAGTGACGGAAGGAGTTTAAGCCTGATAAAACCTTACTCCCTCAGTCAGCTACGCTGACAGCTCCCCCGGAGGAGGAGCCCACGCTTAATGTAAATTTCATCAGACTTTTTATAAAA
>DKDP01000011.1:0-133 GCA_002449395.1 Ruminococcaceae bacterium UBA6845
AGCTGACTGAGGGAGTAAGGTCTCATCAAACCTAAACTCCTTCCGTCACTCCTACGTCGTGCCACCTCCCTCAAGAGGGAGGCTATAAAGTGCCGCAAAGTCAGCAGGAACTGTAATAGGCGCCCCTTTAGGG
>DKDP01000011.1:273-3523 GCA_002449395.1 Ruminococcaceae bacterium UBA6845
CTCCCCTGCAAGGGAGGCAAGGAAGATTAGCGCAAATTCCACGGTGCTTTTCTTAAAAGAAACGAGTAAAATTACTTTATAAGTTCGTCAATCGTGGTGTCCAAAACATTGCATATTTCAAGCATTCTCTTAGTTGGCGGCAGAGATACGCCGTTTTCATATTTTGAAATGGAAGAACGGTTCATTTTAAGTATTTCTGCGAGTTGTTGCTGAGTTAACTTTTTTGATTTCCTTGCGGCTTTGAAATTGTTTGAAAAATCCATATTTATTCCTCCGTAAATAAAAAAGTGCGCAGCCGAAGCCACGCACAAAAAACACGGCTCGATTGCTGCGACACAATTAAATTTCGTCCCAAAAACAAGGATAGAAAGTCAAGCCGGTGTTTTTATCAAATACCGACCTTGTTTATGGGATGTTTTATTTAATTATGTCGCAAAAGTATTATATCACCACTTTTGAAAAAAATCCAGTAAAATTTCTGCAAATAAAAAAGTGCGTAGCCGAAGCTACGCACAAAATGTGTATCAACTTATTTAATATCCGTAACGGTGTAGCCGAGGTCTTCGACAGTCGCTTTGAGTGTGGTGTCGTCGATTTCCTTTTTGAGCTTGACAATTGCTCTTTTACCGTTGAGGTCAACCTTGACGTCGCTTACTCCGTTCAGAGCGGCAAGTGCCTTTTCAACCTTTGCGGCGCAGTGCATACAGCTCATACCGTCAATAAAAACTTCCTTGGTGATCTTTTCTTTGCCGAATAACATAAATATGCCTCCTTATTTTTTTGACCCTCTAAGACGGAGGGCGTTGATTATTACCGTGAAGCTCGAAAGCGTCATTGCAAGACTTGCTATCATCGGATTTATGGTTATATTGAAATGCTTGAGCGCACCGATTGCGATCGGAATCATCAGGCAGTTGTAGAAAAATGCCCAGAATAGGTTCTGTTTGATGTTTCTGACTGTCGCTTTGCTCGTGTTGATAAGCTCGGGAATTTTCATCAAATCATCATTCATCAATATGACATCTGCCGAGTTCATTGCGATGTCGGAGCCGCTGTTGACGCTGACGCCGATGTCACTCAGCGCAAGGGCAGGGGAGTCGTTGATTCCGTCGCCGATCATCATAACCTTGTCACCCTCGGCTTTCAGCTCCTTGATTACATTGCCCTTTTCGGCAGGGAGAACCCCCGAAATAACGTGCTCGATGCCTGCCTGTGCGGCAATCTTCTTAGCAGTCTGCTCATTATCGCCCGTAAGCATAATCGGCTCGACGTGAGCACGGCGAAGCTCTCCGATAAGTTTATCGACATTATCTCTGATAACGTCATTGATTCCGATTATTGCAAGGATGCGGTTCTCATCGGCAACATAAACGAGCGTGTTTCCCTCGTCGGCAAGAGCATTTGCCTCGTCGAGACGGTCGTTATCTATGCCGTATTTTGCGAGCAGCTTTGCATTGCCGAAGAAGTAGGGCTTACCGTTGATCACGGTACGGATTCCCATTCCGTCGATGTTTTCAAACTGCTCAGGCTCGCTGAGCGCAAGAGCATTGTCCTTTGCATATTCGGCGAAAGCCTTTGAAATCGGGTGGCTTGACTTCGACTCAGCCGAGCAAACAAGTGTCATCATATCCTTTTCGGGAATATGTCCGCAGTCAACGATGCGTGATATTTTGAGGTTGCCGTATGTGAGCGTACCTGTTTTATCGAACACAACCTTGTTGATCTTTGAGGCGGTTTCAAGCACATCGCCTTTTTTGATAAGGATGCCGTTCTTTGCACAGCGACCCTCGGAAACGACGATTGCAAGCGGCGTCGCAAGACCCAAGCTGCAGGGGCAGGCAACGACAAGAACCGTTACAAACGTGTTAAGCGCAGTGCTGAAGCCCTGACCTGCAATCAGATACCCGATAAAGCTGAGAATAGCGATACCGATAATCGTCGGCACAAAGTAGGAGCTTATTCTGTCGGCAATTCTTGCAAGCGGAATTTTTGCCGATGATGCCTCGGTGACAATGTGAACAATCTCGGAAATTGTTGATTCCTTACCGATTCGCTCTGCGGAATACTCGATATATCCGTCATAGTTGATACTTCCGGCAATTACCTTTGCGCCGATTTCCTTTGCGGCAGGCTTACTCTCGCCGGTTATAAACGATTCGTCAAGATGAGTTTTACCGAACGTTATCGTGCCGTCAACAGCGATTCTTTCGCCCGGCTTACATATTACGGTGTCGCCCTTTTTAATCTCATCAATCGTAACCTTTTTCTCGCCGTCCTCGGTTTTGATAACGGCATCCTTCGGCGTGATCTGGACAAGGCTCTGAATTGCTTCCTTGGTCTTATCCTTGCTGACCGAATCAATATAGCGGCCGAGCTTGATGAAGTAAATAACTATTGCCGCCGACTCAAAATAGAGCTGGTGAATATAGTGGTGATGTCCCGTGAATATCATCACAACGGAGAAAATGCTGTAAAAAAGGCTTGTCAGAACGCCGAGAGCGACAAGTGTGTCCATATTCGGTGTGCGATGGAACAGGTTCTTGAATCCGCTCTTGATGATGTCAAAGCCGTAAACAAGGAACGGGATCGTCAGTATAAGCAGTGACGATGCAAACGCTTTGTCGTGGGTGTGCATTGCGAGGAACGGGATCTCGGGAAGTCCGATCATTGATCCCATCGAGATATACATCAGTATAACCGCCAGAGCCGTCATTATGACAAACCATAATTTTGACATTTTCGGCGAGCTGTTCTTTTCAAATTCATCATAAAGTCCGAGGCTTTCAAAGCCTGCCTCCTTGACGAATTTTTCAATTTTTTTCCTATTGAGAACGCTCTCATCATATTCGATGAGAGCGTTAGCCATAACGAGGTTAACGCTTGCAGAAATAACCCCGGTTTGTTTATTAAGATATTTTTCGAGTCCGTTTGAGCAGGCACTGCAGCTCATTCCGCCGATTTTCAAATTGATCTTTTTCATTGACTTAACCTTCGATCTCCTTTAAAGCAGCTATTTCGGATTTATTTACAGTTATTTTTTTATCTTTAATTAATTTAACGTCACGTCTGCTGAACACTGCGGGAGCAGCCTCGGGACTGCGGTCAAGGCGAACCTTAAGCATACCCTTGAGCAAATCCGTTTCGACAACGGTGCCTCTGCCCGAGCTTGTGTCAACTATTGCGCCGACCTTTGGCGTAACCCTGAGCAGGTGCTCATAGGATTCCTGCTCATATTTAAGACAGCACATAA
>DKDP01000011.1:3634-3773 GCA_002449395.1 Ruminococcaceae bacterium UBA6845
GAAACGGGCTGGAAGTCGCCGAGGAAGCTGTTGCAGCAGAAAGGTCTGCCGCACATTCCGAGTCCGCCTTTCATCTTTGATTCGTCCCTTACGCCGATCTGGCGAAGCTCGATTCGGATTCTGAACACGCTTGCAAGAT
>DKDP01000026.1 GCA_002449395.1 Ruminococcaceae bacterium UBA6845
GATCTGACGGCGCTCATAACCTGCGTTGCGAGTACGCTTGTTTTTGCCCTTATTGCCGCATTGATTGCCAATAAGGTCTCGGCGAAAACGCTCAACCGTGCCACCGGAGCGGTACTTGTGGTGCTCGGCGCGGCGATAATTATTGTCAACAGAATTAAATAAATTGTAAACAGCGTCGTTTCCTTTGACACGGCGCTGTAATTATTGTATAATATAAAATAATCTTTGATCGGCAGGGGAGGCGGCGGTATGCCCGAATATAAATATGAATATCTCGGCTCAGGGATAAGGGTTGCCGTTTCCAAGGAACACTCATTCGGAACGGACGCCGTGCTGCTTGCCGATTTTGCTTCACCGAAAAGAAACGAAAAAGCCTGCGACCTCGGCACGGGATGCGGAATCATTCCTATGATCTGGTGCCGCAACGGTCAGGCAAAGAAAATAACGGCGGTCGAGCTGCAGGAAAAAGGTTTTTTGCAGACCTGCGAATCAATACGAATCAGCTCTGTCGAGGACAAGGTCAGAGCGGTTAATCACGATCTCAAGGATATTAAATCCGTGCTCGGTCACGCTTCGATGGATATTGTAACGATGAATCCGCCGTATAAAGCGGCTGACGCAGGAATAAAGAGCGTCGCAAAAGCGGAGCTTATCGCAAGACACGAGGTCGAATGTAATCTTGACGATATCTGTTCGGCGGCGGCATATCTTCTGAATTTCGGCGGCAGGCTTTGTATGTGCAACCGTCCCGAAAGGCTCAGCGACACGATTGTTGCAATGAAAAATAACGGTATTGAGCCGAAAAGACTGCGCCTTGTCTCAAAAACGCCGTATACTCGTCCGTGGCTTTTCCTGATTGAGGGAAGAAAGGGCGGAAAACCATTTATGAATATTGACCCGTTGTTGATAATGTACGGCGAGGACGGCGAGCTTTCAAAGGAAGTAACCGATATCTACGGCGAATATAAGGAGATTACAAAATGAGTAAGTTATATGTTGTGGGAACGCCGATAGGCAATCTCGGTGACTTCTCACCGCGTGCGGTGGAAACGCTTGAAAGTGTCGATTTTATTGCCGCCGAGGACACGAGAGTTACATTGAAATTGCTGAACCACTTCGGAATAAAGAAAAGTATGGTCAGCTATTTTGAGCATAACAAGAGAGAGCGTGGAGAAATGATCACCGCAAGGATACTCGGCGGTGAAACCTGTGCGCTTGTTACCGATGCGGGTATGCCGGCAATCTCCGATCCGGGCGAGGATCTTGTTCGCCTTTGCCACGAAAAGGGGATAAAGGTGGAGTCCGTTCCCGGACCGTGTGCATTCACAACAGCGCTCGCACTTTCAGGATTCCCGTCGGGACGTTTTACCTTTGAGGGCTTTCTAAGCGTGAATAAGCCGAGCAGGCGGGAGCATTTACAGTCGCTTGAGAACGAGACAAGGACAATGCTCTTCTACGAGGCTCCGCATAAGCTGTGCGCAACGCTCAAGGATATGAATAAGGTGTTCGGCAACCGAGAAATTGCGATTGTCCGTGAGATCACCAAGATTCACGAGGAGGTCATCAGAACCACTCTCGACGAGGCGGTCGAAAAATATGCCGACGGAAGTGTAAAGGGCGAGATTGTTCTCGTTATTAAAGGTGCCGAAAAGGAAACGGCGGACGACAGAATGACGCTTGAACAGGCAATTGAATGTGCACGCCAAAGCGTTCAAAACGGTATGAGCGTCAGCGAAGCGGCGAAGCAGTCGGCAAAGCTATCGGGATTTAAGAAAGGCGACATCTACAAAGCACTGATTTAGCGGATCTTTTTCCGTTATACAGCCAAAACCCCTTTCGGCATATAACAATATAGCCTTCAAGGTGCTTTGACTGTCTAACGAAAAAATCTCTCGCTAAAGTATAGGTACCTTTTTCCCTTATACAGCCAAAACCCCTTTCGGCATATAACAATATAGTCTTCAAGGTGCTTTAGCTGTCTAACAAAAAAATCTCTCGCTAAAGTAAAGGTATCTTTTTCCCTTATACAGTCAAACCCCTTTCGGCATATAACAATATAGTCTTCAAGGTGCTTTGACTGCCTAACGAAAAAATCTCTCGCTAAAGTAAGTAGAAATTTACCATAGAGCGTGGGCTCCTCCTCCGGGGGAGCTGTCAGTGAAGCTGACTGAGGGAGTAAGGTCTTATCAGATTTAAACTCCTTCCGTCACGACTTCGTCGTGTAACCTCCCATAAAGGGGCGGCAAGAATCTTCCCGGCGTTAAAATAAATATACATCAAGCTTTCAAGTCGGTAGTTTTTGCAAAGTTTATAAAAACTACTTATAAAATATAAAAGAAAGGATTCTAAAAAATGAGTATGTTCCAATACATTGCACAGCACCCATGGGTGGGTGTTGCACTTGTCCTTTTGATCGCACTGACGGTGTTCGTATGGTGCAAGGCGATTACCTCGGGCAAAAGGCGCAATGAAGAAAGAGAAAAAATTATTGCCGATCTCGAGAGGGAAAAGGCACTCAGAAACGAGTTCAGAAATCCCGACGAATCGACCTTTTCGGAGGATAAGGACGATTACCGATTGATTGTCGGAATGTGCGCTAATGTTCAGATGAAGCTCGAAAAAGCGTCGAATATGAATGAGGCTTTCAGTGAGCTTTCCGAGGTTAAGAAAAATGCTTACTGTCTCGGCTATGTATTTGAGGACAGCAAAAATAAGCTGTCCGAATATTTCAGGTCGAACGGTGAACCGCTTCTTTCTGCATCGAAAAATGCCGTGAACGAGGTTATCGGCGGCGACTTCGGCGAGATATTCAATAAGGAGTTCGTTATGCTTGACGAGAATGACGAGACAACCTCTGTTGACAACGATTTGCTCTCGAAATATGACGGTCAATTCAGCAATCTGATCTCGGAAAAAGGTGCGGAAATATACAAAAAGGCGGCAGATTATATTCGTTCAAATAAGGATGAATTTCTTGCTTGAAAAATTTTTAAAAAAATTTACCATTTACCTATTGACAAAGTAGGTAAATGGTGTTATTATATCACCAACATAAGAAATGAGACGAAAACAAAGGAGGTAAAACAATGAAAAAGGTACTTAATTCCTGTATGATGTGTGCCGAGTGCTGTATGTGCGCTCTTGTTGTTATGCCCTCTTTTTCGGTTTCAAAGTGACCGACGATTCAGTCAGAAACCGAAAGGCTTTTTGAGCTTTTCGGTTATTTTTTTAGGAAGTGATATTGTGCGATTTATTTACGGCAAGATGTTGAGAAGCAACATTAGATTCGGACGATGTATGAGCTGACATTCTTACTCATCTGAAAAAAATTTTACAATATTTAATTTAATTTTAAGGAGATAATTATTATGTCAAAGATTTATACATCAGCAGATCAGCTTATCGGAAAAACACCCCTTCTTGAACTCACACACATTGAAAAGAAATACGGACTCAAGGCAAAGATCCTTGCAAAGCTCGAATATTTCAATCCCGCAGGATCGGTTAAGGACAGAATCGCAAAGACGATGATCGACGACGCCGAGAAAGCAGGAAAACTCACACCCGATTCGGTTATCATTGAGCCGACAAGCGGTAACACAGGTATCGGTCTTGCGGCTGTTGCGGCGGCAAGAGGTTACAGAATAATCATCGTAATGCCCGAGACAATGTCAGAGGAACGCCGCAGACTTATCAAGGCATACGGCGCAGAGCTTGTACTTACCGAGGGCGCAAAGGGTATGAAAGGCGCAATCGCAAAGGCTGAAGAGCTTGCAAAGGAATATCCGAACAGCTTTATTCCCGGTCAGTTTGTCAATCCCTCAAACCCGAAAGCTCATTATGAGACAACGGGTCCTGAGATTTATGAGGACACCGACGGCGAGGTTGATATCTTCGTTGCAGGCGTAGGCACAGGCGGTACGGTAACGGGCGTCGGCAAGTATCTCAAGGAGAAAAAGCCCGAGGTTAAGGTTGTTGCCGTTGAGCCGCTTTCGTCACCGGTTCTTTCGCAGGGCGTTTCGGGCTCACATAAAATTCAGGGTATCGGAGCAGGCTTCGTTCCCGATGTTCTTGACACAAAGATTTATGATGAGATTATAACCGTTTCAAATGAGGACGCATTTGCAACAGGTAAGCTCATCGGCGGTGAGGGAGTGCTTGTAGGTATTTCCTCGGGTGCGGCGGTAAAGGCTGCAATCGAGCTTGCTCAGCGCCCGGAGAACGAGGGCAAGACAATTGTTGCTCTTCTCCCCGATACAGGCGACAGATATCTTTCAACCGCACTTTTTGACTGATAAAAATAAAAACGAACCCCGTCTTTTTTGGCGGGGCTCCGACTCTTTTTGAAGAAAGGTGTTAAAATGATTTCCACAAGAGGAAGATACGCACTCAGGGTTATGATAGACCTTGCAGAGCACAGAGACGACGGATATATTCCGATGAAAGACGTTGTTGCAAGGCAGGGTATTTCAAAAAAATATATGGAACAGATTATGCCGTCGCTTGTAAAAAGCGGCTTCGTTGAGGGCGTGCACGGCAAGGGCGGCGGATATAAGCTGACAAGGGATCCGTCCGAATATACGGCGGGGGAGATACTTCGATCCGCCGAGGGCGATCTTGCTCCCGTTGCCTGTCTTTCCTGTAACGCCGAGGAATGCCCGAGAAAAAAAGAATGCAAAACGCTTCCTTTGTGGGAAAAATTCAACGATCTTACAAACGATTACTTCGATTCGGTAACGCTTGAAAGTCTGCTGTAATTAAATAATTATGTGCTGTGACGATTGACTGTCACGGCACTTTTTTGTTGAAATATGACTGATTATAAGGTATAATAAATACGGTTGCGACAGCGGTCGCATTAAAGCACTTTCCCTTTAATGCGGCGGCTGTCTTTTTTTATAAAAAATTTATGTCATATTTTCATTTTCGGCTGACTACTTAATGAAGGACAAAATAAAGGAGGGTTGCACATGGATGTTGACGAGCGTTTGCTGACCGACAAAACCGTCGGCGAATGTTATGAAAAATACTTCCAAAGTATTTATAAATACTGCCGTGTGCGGCTCGGAGAATTTTCACAGTATGCCGAGGATTGTGTGCAGGACGCCTTTCTTGTTCTTTATAATAAGCTCAGGGACGGAGAAACGGTTGAACAGCCGAGGGCGTTCCTTTACAGGACGGCGGACAACTTTGTTAAGCGGACGGTTGAAACCTGCCGTAGGCAGCAAAGCAGAACGGTCGATATTGAAGAGGCGGCGGAGAAAATCGCCGCACCGCCCGAAAGTGTTCCAGACGATTTCGATTATGATGAATGTGCACGGCTCCTAATCGAAAGGCTGACGGCTGAAGAAAGAATACTTTATGACCTGAAGTACATACAACGAAAATCGTTAAAGGAAATTTCCGAAACCTTGAATATAACGCCGACTGCAACGGCGAAAAGAACATCCCGACTGCGAAGTCGGATAAAAGATTTGATAAAAACCTACGGCATAATATGAGATGGGGTGAGAAACCGTGAATGATCTTAAGGTTACAAAAGAAATAATCAACAGCATATATGATAACGCAGGCTTCAAGGCTGAGGTTGCCGAGTTTATAAATTCGCTTATTGACGAGGAGTTCCTGAAGGACGAGCCGAACTGTGATTTTATAGATGAATGTATCAACACACTCGACGAACTTGAGAATGAAAACTTTGCAAAGGTCATTCCGTTTGTTAAAAAGCACGCAAATAAATCCGTAAGACAGCGGCTGATTTCAATAGCGGCGGCTTGTGCAATATTGGCGGCGATCAGCTTCGGCGCAGTTGCGGTCAGCCATACGATAGAGCAAAAAAGAGAGGCAAAAACAACAACGTTACCTGCCGCAACGCAGGCGACAACCGCAGAGAGAACAACGACCGAGGCGGTAACAACAACGTCGGCGGCGCCGACAACCCGGGCGGCAGTCCCGACGGAGCTCAGGCTCGGATTCACCGACAAATTCAAGGATGAATACTTCATCGGAGAAGCATTTGATACATCGGGCATAACGGCTGCGGTTATTTACTCGGACGGCTCGGAAAAGACGATCCCGCTTGACGACTGCAAGGTCACAACAGACGGCGGTTTCGGCACAACGGAGCGTTACGAGACGGTAACGGTCAGCTACGGCGGTTTTTCAAAGACGTTCAAGGTCAGGGTGCTTCGCAAAAAGGAAACCAAGGTGCTCAATTCCGTCTATGCCACATTCCCGCAGGGCTATGATTTCACTGCGGAGGACGTTGACAATGCCGATCTGAGCGGTATGAAGGTGTTTGCTGTTTACAGCGATAAATCGGAAAAAGAGCTTTCGGCTGAAGAATACAGAATTGAAAAAGAAAGAATTGATAAAAGAACCGTACTCTATACAATCTCATACGAGGGTTGCAGTACAGGCTTCGGCATCAGAGAAAGGCGGTAAAATATGAATACTGTAAAGAAAACATTATCGGTTATTCTCGGCATCGCTTTGCTCATTGTCTGCCTGCCCGACTGTGTCGGAATGTTTGCCAAAGCCTCGGTTTCGGGTGATTTTAAGTATGAGGTTTACTATAAAGAGTGGGCGATGATTACGGGATATACGGGCAGTGACAGGGCAGTCACCATTCCCGAAACAATTTGCGGCAAGCCGGTCAGAGGAATCGGCAAAGCCTCGTTCAAGGGAAGTGAGATTGAAGAAGTAACGCTTCCGTCAACTGCAAAGTGCATCTATGCGGATGCGTTCAATGACTGCAAAAATCTCAGAAAAATCAATTTTAATGAGGGCTTGCAGACAATTTACAATTCATTCCGCAACACTAAGCTAACCTCCGTGACGTTTCCGAAAAGTCTGAAAACCTTGGGCGGTGCGGCGTTCAGCGGAAACGATAGCCTCGAAAGAATTATCTTTGACGGAACCTATTCAAAGAAGTTAAGCGTCACATCGGTTTTTAAGGACGGCTTTGGATGCAAAACGGCGGAGATCACGGTCAATTGTATGCCGTCGGTTGAGATGGATTTGCTCTTTTCAAACAACAATTATACCATGACCGAAAATGACGGTATATACACCTACAAGTTCAATGATCTGCCCGAAAGAGAAATAAAGACGAGCGGTAACTACAAATATTCTCTTGATGAAAACGGCAATGCTGTCATCGAAAAATATCTTAACGTGAACAGCATAAACATAAAGGTTCCCGAATTTATTGACGGACACAGGGTTACGGAAATCGGAGACTACGCCTTCTGCTCCTTTGTCTCTGACGGAGAATATTGGAATGACGTCGTTCAGCAGTCGGACAGCTATTCTTTCGTGAATGTAACGCTGCCCGATACGGTCGAAGTGATAGGAAAATATGCCTTTGCATTTAACAATCGGTTGGCGCAGATAAAACTCCCCGAAAATGTGAAGAAAATCGGATATTGTGCATTCGCCGAGTGCGGAAGTCTGAAATCCGTTGAAATTCCGCAGAGTCTTTCGGTTATTTCCGACTATATCTTTGCCGGATGTAACCTTGAACAGATATCGCTTCACGACGGAGTAAAATCAATTTGTCAGAATGCATTCGACTTTTCAAACATAGATTCATCGGAATTTACACTCCCCGACAGCATTGAATTTATCGGTGAAAATGCGTTCGGCAACAATAATTTTACAAAGATTTCATTGCCTGAGAACACCAAGGAACTGGATTCGGCGTTTTGCAACTCAGTGTCGCTTGAAAGCGTTGATTTTAACGAAAACATCGAATCAATAAACGGAGCGTTCGAGGGATGCACCAATCTGAAATCCGTTGATTTGCCCGAAAGTCTCAGCGAATTGGGCGCCGACACATTTACCGACTGCGTTTCACTTGAGCGTGTGCATATCTCTTCAAATGTTTATTGCATTGGAGAAAACGCATTCTCGGGCTGTGGAGCAATAACCGAATTTGAATGGGACGCCCCGGTGAGAAATATTGAGAAAAACGCATTCAAGGGGTGCTCAATCAGCAGCTTCGACTTCTCCGACACGGACTGCGTGCCGAACGGAGCATTTCAGAACAGCGGAATCACAAGTGCAAAAATCGGAGAAAACAGGGAAAGTTTTGAATATAAGCAGACCGTTGGCAATTATGGATTCTTCGGCTGTGAAAGCCTGACTAAGGTTGCCGTCGGCGGAAACGTTAACGAGATTTCTACAAAGGCATTTGCAAATTGTCCGAATCTCGAAACCGTTGTGATAGCCGACAGCGTCGAAGAAATTTCGCCCGACGCCTTTGAAAACAGCGGCAATGTCACGATCGTTTGCACGGAAAATTCATATGCTCAGACATTTGCGGAGAATAACGGTATCAGAGTGACAACGTTTGTGATCGCACCGATTCCGAATCAGATCTATACGGGCAAACAGCTCAGACCCGATCTCGAAGTCTCCGTATCGTCCGAAAAGCTGAAAAACGTTATTGATTATTCTGTTTCCTATTCAAATAATGTTAACGTCGGAACGGCGAAAGCGGTGATTTCGGGCAGGGGAGATTACAGTATGCTTATCAGCAAGGCTGAATTTGCCGTTGTTGCACGGAATATTGCGGACGTTTCGGTAAGGCATATTCCGACCCAGGAGTACAGCGGTACAAAATGCTGCCCGAAGCTGACCGTTGTGTATAACGGCAGGGGACTGGTTGAGGATAAGGACTATACTGTGACCTACACCAACGATTTATCTCAAATGAAAGGAGTTGCAAAGATAAAGGGAATAGGAAATTTTTACGGCACGGTTGAGGAAGAATTTAAGATTAAAGAGGCGGAGGAGGTTCCTGTTGCAAACCGTATTCTGAATGCAATATGGAATTTCTGGAAAGAGCTCTTTCAAAAATTTATAAACATTTTCAGGTAAGTAAGGAGGATAATTATGAAAAAATTCAGCAGATTGATTTCAATTTTAACGGCGGTACTGATTCTGATTTCATCAATCACGGTAACGGCTTTCGCCGCCGAGGCTATCACCGAAACAACGGTAATAAAAAGCGGCAGAACCTATGAAATAGGCTCATACAGGGATCTTGAAACACTCTCGGTATTGGTAAACGAAAATGCATATAACTGTGCAGGTGCAACATTCGTCCTGACAAATGATATCGAGATTAACACTGCGGACTCGGAGTCCAAGGTTCTGTTTATGTCCTTTCCCGATTTTCGTGGTACGTTCAACGGCAACGGACATTCGATCAAGGGCTTATATATAAAGGGCTGCGGATTGTTTGAAAGCCTCACAAACGCAACGGTAACAAACCTTAAACTTGTTGACGCCTACATAACTATGGAGGACGAAAGCTCATATCCCGTCGGCGGCATTGCAGGTCAGATCAACAAATCGACAATCAGCTTCTGTACATTCAAGGGAACGGTAATCAACGGCGGAGATTACACAGGCGGAATTGCCGGAAGAGTTTTAAGCGGATCGAAAATCTCGAACTGTAAAAATCACGGAGTTATCTTCGGCAAAAATTATGTCGGCGGAATTGCCGGACTTGCCGACGTGAAGACAACGGTTGAAAGATGCTTTAATTACGGTGCAACATACGGCACCGGAGCCGATAAAAAGGGTACGCTGAATTTTGAACGTCCGACACGTGACATTCAGACCGGAAAATGCGGTTATTCCGTAAATTATGTTCTTTACATTAAAACGGGGCTTCTCGTCCTCAGCGGAACGGGAGGGACAAAGGACTATATTACCGGAGTTTCCTCAAGCGTCTTTGCAGAAAACGAACAGATTAAATATGTTATTGTAGAAGAGGGAATAACAACCATAGGAGATTTTTTATTCGAAAGTTGTAAAAATCTTGAGTATATTTTATTGCCCGAAAGCATCACATCAATCGGTATGGGAGCTTTTATAGAATGTAATTCTTTGAGAGAAATGAAAATTTCCGATAAAATTACATCAATCGGAGAGGGAAATCCGGCAACCGTTGCGATGTTCGGATTTAGCTTCTCCCCATTCGGCGGATGTAATCAGATGATGAGCTTCGATGTTGATAAAAGCAATCCGAATTATTCAATAGGCGAAAACGGAGAGCTTTATAATAAGGATAAAACCAAGCTCGTAGCATATCCATCCGGCAATGTGTCCAAATCTTTTGTCATTCCGAATACCGTTACGGAAATTTTGATGGGTGCAATTTACGGAAATACCTATCTTGAAGAAATATACATTCCGAAATCAGTAAAAAAGGCCGGATGGATGTCCATAATGGGCTGTTACGGTTTGAAAGATATATATTATGATTCAACGGAAGAAAACTGGAGGAAATTAAACACTTCGGATAAAGCCTTTGTCGGAATCTTTTATTTACCTAAAACCGCAACGGTTCACTGCACGGTCTGTGAACACGAAAAAACGGAAAAAGGAGAGACGGTTGAACCTACGTGCAGATATGAGGGCTACACGGTTTATAAATGTGTTGAATGCGGACACAAATTCCATTCGGATTATGTAAATGCGCTGCCACATAAATTTGTCTATGACGAAAGTCTCACGGCAAGCACCGCTCACGAAGAGGGCGAGATTATGGAAAGATGCGAGACCTGCAATGTTCTCAGAAAGGTAAAAACCGAAAAGATGCTGGCGGGCTACAATACGGACGCCGAGTATATTTCGGGATTTAATGCAGGAACCTCGGTCGATTCTTTTAACAGCGAGCTTTCAACCGCCGGTTTTGCATCATTTGAAATAAATTCAACCGATGATGCCCTTATCGGAACATCGTCCAATGTTACCTTTACATACGATGACGGCAATGTCGAAAGCTATGAGGTAATTCTTTTCGGTGACGTGAACGGCGACGGTTGGTATGACGGACAGGATGCGGTAACGGTTAATATGATCGCAAACGGAATGCTGACCCGTGAACAGGTCGGTGACGCCGCATACAAAGCCGCCGACTGTAACCACGACGGAGTTATTGATGAAAAGGATGTTGAGATACTGAACCGTGCGGGAGTTTTACTGGCAAGCATTGACCAGAATAAGAGTAACGAGGAGCTTGTCGAAACCTCCGCCGCATACGGCGAGTACCTTTGCCTGATTGACCAGAACGAGATTCCGTCGGAAGAGCCGTCGGATGAACCGATTGAAAATCCGATCGAAGAACCGACGAATCCCGCCGAAGAATCAAACCTTTGGAATATCGTAATCACCTTCATAACAAATATAGTCAAATATGTGCTCAGCGTAATTAAGCTGTGGTAATAAGCAAAAATCAACATAGCATAATGCCTTACGAAGTTCTATGACAGCAAAACCTCGAATCCGATAGGCGTTCATTATAGATAATATCCTCGGCTGAGGAGATAAAAATAGAGAGCAGGTCACCAGACCTGCTCTTTTCTTTGGCGGAGAGTTAGGGATTCGAACCCTAGGTACATTACGTACACAGCATTTCGAGTGCTGCACCTTCGACCACTCGGACAACTCTCCGAATATTGACTTGTTGTGTGAGAAACTCTCACATCACGACGGATATTATATCAAATAATCCGCCGCTTGTCAATAAAAATCATTGTCAAAGAGTTAACTTTTTTCACTTACACGTTTCCGATGTAACAGCGTGTTATATACGGATACGGAACAACGGCGTTTTCACTGTATTTTTCGAAGAGCTCCCGAAGCTCATTTACATACGGGTCATAGTTTTCGTCGCCCTGTCTCGGAGCATACGATGACGAAAGGCATCTTGAAATAAATGCGTCTTTGTCATAGATAAGATCATTTCTGAAATTAATTACCTCAAAATCCCCGTCGAAAAAGTCAGCGAAGGAATCTTTGCCGAAATCAATTCCGTTTGACGATCCCTTGAAATCGGGACAGAATTTGCGGTTAATTTCATAGTTTTCCCTGATCAGGTTGCTGTCGGTGTCACGGTCGTTCCAGACAAGGAGCACCTTGCCATTTTCCCTTAGAATCCTGCGGCATTCGGCTTTGAATGTCTTTCGGTTAAACCAATGAAACGCCTGCGCAACCGAAATAAAATCGACGCTTTTATCAGGCAGTGTCGTATCTTCTGCACTGCCGTTCACGGAAACAATATTGCCGCAGGCCGCAAAGTTCTTTTCTGCGATAAGGCGCATATCGTCGTTCGGCTCGATTGCAAAGACTTTTTCGGAATATCTGCCGATTTGCTGTGTGAATTTGCCCGTTCCCGAGCCGATATCCGCAATAACGGTATCCTTGCCGACATAACCATTTTCGGTCAAATAATCGAACAATTTATCAGGATAACCCGGCCGTGCCTTTGAATAAATTTTTCCTTTATTATCAAATTTATGCTCGTTCATATTTCCTCACCTACACAGAAATCGCCGTCAACGGCGGTTATTTTTACAGCGGAAATAACTCCGCAGAGGATCTCTTCTTTTACCTTGACAGGAGTGTAGTTTTTTGTGTAGCCCTCAACAAAGCCGTCAGAATGTCTTGTTTCAAAGAGAACGTCGACGGTTTTGCCGATCTGCGACTTCAAAAAGCTCTGTCTTACCTCCTCGGTCTTTTCAATCATAATATGACTGCGTTTTTCCTTGACTGATTTTTCAATCTGAGGCATTTTTGCCGCCCTTGTGCCCTCACGGGGAGAGTACGGAAAAACGTGTACCTTTTCAAATCCGATCATCTGAGCGAAGCGCACATTTTCGGCAAAATCCTCTTCACTTTCGGTCGGAAAACCGACCATAATATCAGTGGTAATAGTTGCGTCGCTGAAATTCTTACGCAATTTTTCACAGAGCTCGGCATATTCCGCCGCAGTATAATGACGATTCATTGCCTTAAGCGTATTGTCGCATCCGCTTTGGAGTGAGATGTGGAACTGCGGACAGAATTTTTCAATTTTCGCAAGGCGTGCGATAACCTCATCGGTTATGTGATCGGGTTCAAGTGAGCCGAGCCTGATACGTTGAAAATTCATACCTGCCGCAAGCTCAACCGCATCGCAGATGCTAAGCCCGATATCGGTGCCGTATGCCGAAAGATTGATTCCGACGAGGACTACCTCTGCATAGCCAGCCTCACTGAGCTGTTCAAGCTCTTCTCTCAACTCGTCAATCGGCTTGGAGCGCACACGGCCCCTCGAATAGGGGATAATGCAGTATGAACAGAAGCGGTTGCATCCGTCCTCAATTTTAACAATCGCTCTTGTCCTGCGATCAAATCCCGATATGACGTTACCCGTGAATTTGTCGCCCGTTTGGTGATCCTCGATGTCGATTATTCGCTGACCGCAGCCGAAATACTGCTTGATAAGGTCAAGCAATTTATAGTTATTCTTGTTGCCGAGCACAATATCCGCCTGCTCGAGCTTTTCGGCATCCTGAGGAAAAGCCTGCGGCATACAGCCTGTGAGAACGACAATGCTTTCGGGATGGTTGCGTTTGAACTTTCTTACCGCCTGTCTTGTCTTGCGGTCGCTTTCCGCAGTAACGGTGCAGGAGTTGATAACATATACGTCAGAATCCTCATCGGGAGCGACAACCTCAAAACCGTTTGCCGCCATCTTCTCCGACATTGCCTGGGATTCATATTGATTGACCTTACAGCCCAGGGTGTAGAATGCAATTTTCATATCATCAGCTCCGTTTAATCAACTTGAAATACAATTATAAAGCAAAACACCGTATTGTGCAAGTTTTATTTAAGACTTTGAGGGCATATATTTATTATGTATGACAGTGAAACGGAGGCTTATTATGAAAAGGTTAACTGCAATTGCGACAAGTTTTTTAATTATTTTCGGTATGCTCGGTGTATTTGCCTCGGCGGAAAATGAGTCGATGATGCCGATTGACGTCAAGGCAAAATCGGCTGTCCTTATGGATCAGACCACCGGCAGGGTGCTTATGAAAATGAACGAAAACGAAAAGCTCTATCCTGCGTCGGTGACAAAAATTATGTCAATGCTCCTTGTTGCCGAGGCGATTGACTCCAATACAATACGCCTGACGGATGAGGTGACGGCAAGCACAAATGCGTCTAAAAAGGGCGGTTCTCAGATATGGCTCAAAGAGGGCGAGACCATGACTGTTGACGAACTGCTCAAGGCCACTGCGGTATACAGCGCAAACGATGCCTGCACTGCACTCGGTGAGTATATCGCAGGCAGTGACGAGGGATTTGTTATGATGATGAATGAGCGTGCAGGCGAGCTTGGAATGAAAAATACGCATTTTGACAACTGCACGGGTCTTGACGATACGTCGCAAACTCATCTCACTACGGCATATGATATTGCGCTTATGTCAAGGGAGCTGATGAAGCACCAATTTATTCAGCAGTACACGAAAATTTGGATGGACTCGCTCAGAGACGGTAAGACCGAGCTTGTGAACACGAACAAGCTGATCCGATTTTACGAGGGCGCAACGGGTTTGAAAACAGGCACGACCTCAAAAGCGGGCTGCTGTATTTCCGCAACGGCAACGAGAGACGGAACAAGTCTTATAGCCGTGGTGATGGGTGCGGACAACAGCAAGGACAGATTCGAGGGTGCCAAAGCGATGCTTAACTGGGGATTTGCAAACTATGAAACGGTTACTCCGCAGATTGACAAATCGCTGATAACAGATGTAAATATAATTATGGGCGAGGAGAGAACGCTCACACCGCAGATATCGGGCGATTCAAAATTCCTTATCCCGAAGGGCAAGGCAAAGAACCTGACGCAGGAAATTGACCTTGCCGCCGCAGTAGAGGCGCCCGTTGAATCCAATCAGACACTCGGAACGGTGACGGTTAAGCTGGACGGACAGAAACTCGGCGAATACAAGCTGACTGCGCCGCATTATGTCGAAAGGCTCAGCTTTAAAACTGTGTTTGTCCGCCTGATATGCTCGGTTTGCAAGCCGAAACAGACCGTTAGTGTGAACTGACTGTGTATTTTTTATGCAATCTGCGTAAAAAATGCTAAATAACACTTGAAAAAACAAGTTAAATAGGGTAAAATATAACCAACTAATAAGAAAACAATATCGGAGGCATACAGCAAATGTCTGTAAATTTGAACACAAAATATGTTACTCCGTTCCTCAAGGATAACGCATATGCCGACATTCGGTCGGAGGTTGAAGCCGCACACGACGAGCTTCACAACGGAACGGGTAAGGGAAATGACTTCCTCGGATGGCTCAGACTTCCCGAAAACTACGATAAGGAAGAGTTTGCACGAATCAAATTTTCCGCAGAAAAGATCAGAAAGGACTCGGAGGTTCTTGTAGTTATAGGAATCGGCGGTTCTTACCTCGGAGCAAGGGCGGCAATTGAATTTATCAAGTCGCAGAATTATAACCTGCTCAGACACGGTGCTCCCGAAATCTATTTCGCAGGCAACACCATAAGCTCCGCTTCGATCAACGAGCTTGTTGAAATCATCGGCGACAGAGATTTCTCCGTCAACGTTATTTCAAAGTCGGGCACAACCACCGAGCCGGCGGTTGCTTTCAGAATTTTCAGAGAGATGCTCGAGAGCAAGTACGGCGCAGAGAAGGCCGCAAAGAGAATTTATGCAACGACCGATAAGGCAAGAGGAACTCTCAAGGCTCTTGCCGATGCCGAGGGCTACGAAACTTTCGTTGTTCCCGACGATGTAGGCGGACGTTACTCGGTTCTTACGGCTGTCGGACTTCTCCCGATTGCGGTTGCGGGAATTGATATTGACGCAATTATGCAGGGCGCCGCAGCGGCTATGAATGAGCTTTGTGACAAGGATCTCGGCAAGAACGACTGTTATAAATATGCCGCAACGAGAAATCTCCTTTACAGGAGCGGCAAGAAGATTGAAATGATGGTCAGCTATGAGCCGGCTTACACGATGATGAACGAGTGGTTCAAACAGCTTTACGGCGAGAGTGAGGGCAAGGACAATAAGGGCTTGTTCCCTGCATCCGCTATTTTCTCAACCGATCTTCACTCAATGGGTCAGTATATCCAGCAGGGTGAAAGGCATCTTTTTGAAACCGTTGTTCACTTTGCAAAGTCAAAGTCGGAGGTTGAGATAAAGAACGAGGAAGGCAGTGCCGACGGACTTAATTTCCTTGCAGGCAAGACTGTTTCTTTCGTTAACCAGAAAGCCTTTGAGGGCACACTGCTTGCTCATACGGACGGCGATGTACCGAACATTGTGCTTGAGGTTGAGGCAATGGACGAGTTCAACCTCGGCTATCTGATTTATTTCCTCGAAAAGGCTTGTGCAATCAGCGGTTATATCCTCGGAATCAATCCGTTTGATCAGCCGGGCGTTGAGAGCTACAAGAAGAATATGTTTGCTCTCCTCGGCAAGCCGGGATATGAGGATCGCAAGGCAGAGCTTGAGGCAAGATTAGGCTAAAAGCAACACCGCACAAATTTCGTATAATTTTCGTGCAGGGCACGAATCTTAGAATAAAAAAACAGGGAGGATATTAGTATGGTATCTCTTATTTTAGGTAAAAAGGGTTCAGGAAAGACAAAGCTTTTGATTGAAAAGGTTAACGAGGCTATCGAGCACTCAAACGGCAACGTTGTTTGCGTTGAGAAGCAGCCGAAGCTCACATATGATGTAAACTACCGTGCACGCCTTATCGACACAGATCACTACAAGGTAAGCGGCTATGACGCATTCTTCGGTTTCCTCTGCGGTATCTGCGCAGGTGATCACGATATCACAGACGTTCTCGTTGACGCAACGCTCAGAATCGGTTCACGTGACTACGGCGAGCTTTGCGAGTTCCTCAAGAAGGTTGACGAGCTCAGCAAGAACCACGTAGAAGAGAAGAGCTTTATCTTCACAATTTCAGCCGACGAGGCTGATCTCCCGAAAGAAATCTTCGATTTCTGCAAGAAGATCTGACAAAGAGAATAACAGATTAAAGGCTATCGGTTTACGACCGATAGCCTTTTTGCACAGTTTAGTTTTTGAATTTTTAGTGGAAGCTGATATTTGCTGTGCACTGATCGAACTGTGAATGTCGTGCTGTCAAACCAACGCCGGTTCTTTTTCTTCTGCCTTTTTAACGTCAAAGAGGTTTGTGAAATTGACGAGGAACAGGAGCAGATATGTCGCCCACATCGGGAGGCTCTCGATAATTCCGTCCTTGCCGACCGTTGCAAGGAGAACAAGCATAGCAACGAGTACAGCGCAGAAAACAGCGGTGAGAGCAATGAATTTCTTGTCCTTCGTTTTTGCCATATGCAGAAGGAACATAACTATCGGAGCGGCGCAGCAGAATGCGAATACAAGCGCACCTGTCCAGTGAGACATACATCTGAGAGAGGTGAGAATAAGATCCTCGCCTGCCGACGGAACATTGATCGTTACAAACATTGCCGCACAGCCTATGGAACCGCTGATCACGCCTGCCCTGTTGCTGTAATCAAATTTGCGGTACATAAGAAGTGTGTTGACGAAAATTGAGATCGGTGCAAAGATTCCCCACATCTTGAAATGCCACGGATATTCAAGACCGATCATACTTGCCGTGAACTCAAACGGATTCTTGAAAAAGCCGTACCAGGTGATGAACACACAGCCGAATATAAGGCTTATCAGCGCAAAAGCCTTATCACCATTGCCGAGATTTGCATAAAGATATCTGTTGAGCAGGAATATGTAAAGAAGCATAATCAAGCACGAGCCGATAACCCATATCGGATAATAAATCGGCTTGAGGATTCCCGTATCTGCGGCAGGGTAGGTGTCCGCTTTCATAAAGAAACACATCCACACCGCATAAACAGCGGTGAAAACAAGCCACATAATCGAATAGCCTTTTGAAATTTTCATATTATTTTTTGACATAAAAATCCCTCCTTAATTTGATTATACAGTAAAGGAGGGATTTTGACAACTATTATTTTTTCTGAGCCTTTTGAAAAAATCGGAGAGCAATGCCGCACACTCTTCCTGCTTAAGCCCCGACACGACTTCGGGCTTATGATTATACGGCAGGGAGAATAGGTTTACAACGCTTCCGCACGAGCCTGCCTTTGAATCCGAAGCTCCGTAAACAAGTCTTTTGATTCGGCTGTTGATTATTGCGCCTGTGCACATCGGGCACGGTTCAAGTGTGACATACATATCACATTGCCAAAGCCGCCAGCCGCCGAGCGTTCTGCACGCTTCGTTGATTGCCTCAATTTCAGCATGGGCAAGCGCATTTTTGTCGGTTTCACGGCGATTCCTGCCCCTGCCGACAATTCTGCCGTCAATGACTACGACAGCTCCGACGGGAACCTCTCCCTCGTTCGCCGCCTCCTTGGCAAGCTCGATAGCCTGATCCATAAAAAATTCATCATTCATATTTTTATCCTCTGAACGGAATGATCATAACAAAATACATTATAAAGAACGAAGCGATAACCGTTATGGCAATCGAGACGTTATACATTGCGCTTTTCTTAATGCGTACATCTTTTCTTGCATTCATCGCTCCCTTTATGAGGAAAAATGCGATTACTGCGATCGAGGCAACGGTGAAGAAGATTCCTCCCGCAGTGTTGATCTTTGTGAACGAGAGGGTAGTAAGCAGGCAGATAAAGAGCGACACCACAACCGACGGGGTGCAGAAAACCGTCGAATACAGAAGTCGGTTGCCTATCTCTGCATCGTTCTTGCCGAGTCTTTCGGGCTTCAGCCGCATAAAGAGAATGAATGCGGCAACGCCGAGTATCAGAATCGAACCCTCTATAACGTAGAAGAAAAATATATCGTCCTGAGAATGGTTTGTGTAGTAGATGGAAATTATCGTTGCCGAAAGGTTATTGAGACAGTGGATTGCGACGGATGTCCAAATGGAATTTGTTATGATCGCAAAATATCCGAGGGCAAGACCTGCAATAAAGGCAAACGGAATCTGAACCATATTTCCGTGAAGCACGGCAAAGAGAACCGCCGAAACGACAATTGCAAATTTATCACCGTATTTTCTCAGCGGCTGCATAACAACTCCACGCATTGCAAATTCCTCAACGAGCGGAGGAATGACAGCGTATGCCACAAGCTGCAAGACCCAGCCGAGCGGTGTGTTGGCTTCAAGCGTGTCGGGCTTTTCAAAGTCAACGCCTGTCACACTCACAAGTGACGAGAAAACGGCTGTTGCCCTGTCTCCGATTGAGCAGACAAGCAGTCCCGTGAATACGGAGAAAAGAAAAAGCTCCTTTGATTTCGGAAGATTGAATATATCAACGCTGTTCTTTTGTTCGGTATTATAGAGAAAATAGACTAACACAAACGGCAGGAGAACGTAAATAATCGGTGCGATTGCACTGATTCCCGTCTGGAACAATGCGTCGGATTGATAGAGCGAGTAAACTCCGAAAATCTGCAAGAGTGCCGCAACGGCATACTGCATAAGCGTGAAGCAGATCATTCCGCATCCGATGATGAATCCGAGTCTGCGCAGAGCCGCAACTTTTTTATCAACCAGCGGATTGTATCCGCCGAACATATTATAAAGGTTTTGGTAATATGAATACTGATTATCCATATCGCACCTCTTTTCACTTCATTTTTATATATTATATATTAAAAAGATACAATTATCAAGGCGGTAAACTGTTAACTTTTTGAAAACAAATTAATACAGAGAAATATATATCTTGTTTTTTATGATAATTTAATGTATAATGGGTCTTACATTATTCAAGGAGATGATTCAATGGATCCGATTAAGGTAGATTTTACCGGCGGCGGAGCGGAGAAAGGCCCCGACAAGAAAACCGGTATTGTTATTCCGCCTGAAAAGAAAGGTCTTAAAATCGTAATCAACATCATTCTGACAGCTGTATTCGGAGGCATTTTCTATTATTTTATGCTTCCGGTTATGAACTTCAAGGATATTAAGATGTATATCTTTTTCGGCGCAATTGCCGTAGTTTACTGCGCAATCAACTATGTAACAAGCGGTGCGCTGAAAACTCCCGACTATGCGCCGTATGCAAAGAAATCTTCGCTTGTACCGAAAATTTTCATCGGTGTTCTTGCAGCGATTGTTCTTGTCGGATTCCTCGTTTCATCGGTATTCTTCCGTGCTTCGAGCTATTCAAAGATAATCGACGTGCAGACAGGCGACTTTGCAAAGGAAGTTGACGAGGCTGATTTTGCAACCGTTCCCGTTATCGACGAGAGCACAACATCGGTTATGGCGGAGAGAGCTCTTTCCGATCTTTCAAAGCTCGGATATGTTTCTCAGTTTACCGTTCAGCCGAAGTATTATCAGATCAACTATCACGACACTCCCGTCAGAGTTTCGTCACTTCAGTATTCAAACATCATTAAGTGGCTCACCAATGCGAAGAACGGACTTCCGGCTTACGTTATCGTTGACGCAAGAACTCAGAAATCCACCCTTGTTGAGGTCAAGGACGGTATGAAATATTCGACCGCCGACCACTTTGCACACTATGTAACACGTCACGTTAGATTCAAATACCCGACATATCTTCTCGATGAGCCGACATTTGAAATTGACGAATCGGGTCACCCGTACTGGATTTTCGCTAAGCTCGATAAGACTATCGGTCTCTTCGGCGGTACGGACGTAACGGGCGCAATCATTGTTGACAGCGTAACGGGCGAGTGTACGGAATATTCGATCGACGAGATCAGAACAAATAACGACCTTGAATGGATTGACCGTATCTATTCCGCAGACCTTCTTGTTCAGCAGTTTGACTATTACGGAAGATATCAGCGTGGTTTCTGGAACTCCGTTCTCGGTCAGAAGGACACATATTCAACGACCGAGGGTTACTCCTATCTTGCAATGAACGACGACGTTTATATGTATACGGGCGTTACCTCGCTGACGAACGACGAATCGCTCACAGGCTTCGTCCTCATCAATCAGCGTACAAAGGAAGCCAAGTATTACAGCACCTCGGGCGCAAAGGAAACCTCGGCACAGTCCTCGGCAGAGGGTCTTGTTCAGCAGTATGAATATGAAGCGTCATTCCCGCTTCTTCTCAACATTGACGGCGAACCGACCTATTTTATGTCGCTTAAGGATTCCAGCAAGCTCGTTAAGGGCTATGCGATGATCAACGTCGGTCAGTATTCGATCGGTGCAACGGGCAGCACGCTCACAAGCTGTATTGAAAACTACGTTGCCGAGCTTGCTAAGAACAACATCAAGGTAAGCGTTGACACGGACAACATCAAGGACGACACGGCAAATAACGAGCAGAAGGATATTACCGTTACAGGCAAGGTAACGGATATCAGAACCGCTGTTATCGGCGGCGAGAGCGTTTATTACATCAAGCTCGATTCCTCGTCAAGCTACTATTCGGTCAAGGCGGCGGACTTTGAAAACATCGTACTTGTAAACGATGGTGACACAGTCACACTCACGGTAACGACCGACAAGGGCACAATAGTCCCTGTCTCGGGACTTAAATAAAACTTCATAAAAAATCATCCCTGCGAAACAATTCGCAGGGAATTTTCATATAATTTTAAAATTTTTGGTATTGTTAACTTCTTTTCTTCAGCTCTTCACAAAGCACGCCCAACTGCTCCATTGTCAGAGCCTCGGCACGGACGGTGGGGGAGAGACCTGCGGCTTCAATCGCTTCAATCACGGTCGGTTTCGGTATTCCTGTTCCTGCGCTGATTCCGTTCGACGCAGTTTTTCTGCGCTGGCTGAATGCCGCCTTTACCATTGAGAAGAAAAATCTTTCGTCACTGACTTCAATCGGCGGCTTTGCGAGTATGTCAAGTCGGATAACCGCACTGTCAACATTCGGAGAGGGCATAAACGATCCCCTTGAAACATCAAAGAGCTTCTGCGCCTCGGCATAGTAATTTACCGCAACCGTGACCGCGCCCGAGTCTCTCGATCCGACGTCGGCGCAGAGTCTCACTGCCGCTTCTTTCTGCACCATAACGGTGACAGACTCGATTTTTAGCTTGCTTTCGAGTAAACGCATTATGACAGGGGAAGTAATATAGTAGGGGAGATTGGCGCACACAACAACGGGCATATCGCCGAACTCCTCCTCAAGAATTTTGTGAAGATCAACCTTGAGAATATCGCCGTTGATTATTTTAATATTGTCAAATTCGCCGAGTGTTTCGTCAAGCACGGGGAGAAGCCTCGTGTCAAGCTCAACGCAGACAACCTTGTCCGCACGTTTTGCGAGTTCGGCGGTCAGAACGCCGATTCCTGCGCCTACCTCAAGCACTCCGACGCCCTCTCTTGCACCGCCCTCCTCGGCAATTCGGGGGCATACACCGGGGTTAATTATAAAATTCTGTCCGAGCGCCTTGGAAAAAGTGAACCCGTGACGGCTCAGAACGGATTTTATTACGCTTATATCTGATAAATTATTCATAAATACCTCTTTAAATATTGCATTTTGTTTTGAAACCATATATAATATTACAGTATATGATAAATTTTGTCAATGAGGGTGATCCTATGAAGATTTTGGTAACAGGCGGAGCAGGCTATATCGGTTCCCACACCTGCATTGAGCTTCTCAATGCCGGATATGAGGTTGTAATTCTTGACAACTTCTACAACAGTTCTCCGGAGGTTCTCAAGAGAATCCGTGAGCTTGCGGGAAAAGACTTTGATTTCTGCGAGTGCGACATAAGAGATCGCAAGGGCCTTGACAAGGTCTTTGCCGAGCATAAGATTAACGCTGTAATTCACTTCGCAGGACTCAAGGCGGTCGGCGAGAGCGTCAGAAAGCCGCTTGAATATTATGAAAATAACGTCGGCGGAACGGTGACACTCTGCGAGGCAATGCGTGACGCAGGATGCAAAAAGATCGTTTTCAGCTCCTCGGCAACGGTTTACGGAATGAACAATCCGTCGCCGCTCAACGAGACTATGAAGATCGGCGGAACAACGAATCCGTACGGCACAACAAAATATATGATCGAGCTTATTCTTCAGGATCTCTATACCTCCGATAATGACTGGAGCGTTGCGCTTCTTCGTTACTTCAATCCGATCGGTGCTCACGAGAGCGGACGCATCGGCGAGAACCCGAACGGAATCCCGAACAACCTTATGCCGTATATTACTCAGGTTGCCGTAGGTAAGCTCGACCACCTCAATGTCTTCGGTGATGATTATGACACTCCAGACGGAACAGGTGTCCGTGACTATATTCACGTTGTCGATCTTGCTCTCGGACACATCAAGGCTGTTGAGAAGATTGCCGATTCAAAGGGTGTTTGCATCTACAACCTCGGTACCGGTGTGGGTTACAGTGTTCTTGATGTTGTCAAGGCATTTGAAAAGACAAGCGGCAAGGAGATTAAGTATGAGATCGTTCCCCGCCGCCCTGGTGACCTTGCAACGGTTTACTCCGACCCGACAAAGGCTAAGAAAGAGCTCGGTTGGGTTGCTGAGAGAGGACTCGAGAAAATGTGCGAGGACTCATGGAGATGGCAGAAGAATAATCCGGAAGGATATTGATAAATGGAATTTTACGAGAACAGTCAGGAACCGGAGGTTGCTGTCCTTGTCGGTATAGATATGGGACTTTACAACGCTCAGGTGTCTATGGATGAGCTTGAAGAGCTTGCGAGAACGGCGGGTGCTGTTGTTGCGGCGAAAATAATTCAAAAAAGAGACAAACCCGATTCGGCAACCTATGTCGGCTCGGGTCGTCTTGAAGAAATAAAGAGCTTTACCGAGGCGAACGATGTTGATTTGCTGATTTTTGACGGTGAGCTTACGCCGTCTCAGCAGAGAAATATTGAGGATGAGACGGATATAAGGGTAATTGACCGTACTACGCTCATTCTTGATATCTTTGCCGCAAGGGCAAGAAGCAACGAGGGTAAGATTCAGGTCGAATTGGCTCAGCTCAAATATTCGCTTCCGAGGCTCGGCGGCAAGGGTGCGGAAATGTCAAGGCTCGGCGGCGGAATCGGCACAAGAGGTCCCGGCGAGAGCAAACTTGAAAGCGACAGACGTCATATTCACAGAAGAATCCAGAGCTTGCAGGAGGAGCTTGTTCAGATTGCAAAGCGACGTGAAAACCTCCGTGCGAGACGTGAAAAGGACGGTGTGGAGACGGTTGCTATTGTCGGCTACACGAATGCCGGCAAGTCGACCCTTATGAACACGCTGACGAATGCGGGCGTTCTTGCTGAGAATAAGCTGTTTGCAACTCTTGATCCGACTTCCCGCGCACTGACATTGCCGGACGGCAGAACGGTTATGCTTATTGATACCGTCGGACTTGTCAGACGGCTTCCGCATCAGCTCGTTGACGCATTCCGTTCAACACTGGAGGAAGCGGCAAACGCCACTGTGATTCTCAACCTTTGCGACGCATCGGACGAGTGCTGTACCGAGCATTTGAATGTTACAATGAATCTGCTTGCGGCGCTCGGATGTGCCGACAAACCGATAATTTCCGTGCTCAATAAATGCGACCTCTGCGGAGGATCGTTTGTACTGCCTGCTCATGGCGAATTTGTTATGATCTCGGCGAAAACCGGCGAAGGACTCGGCAATCTGCTTGCAAAAATTCAGCTTTCACTGCCACTGACCAGGAAAAAGGCGGAGCTTCTTATTCCGTATAATGAGGGCGGACTTGTCAACTATATTCGTGAAGAGGGCGTCCTGATAAAAGAGGAATATCGCCCGGACGGAATTTACGTCAAAGCCGTCGTCGATGTCCGATTCCTTGATAAGCATAAGGATCTGATAATCTAAATAACCTTTCCCAGCCTCTCCTTAAATGCTTTAAGGGGAGGCTGAAAATTTTCAATTTAGGATGGGATTACTTTTAATAGTCTTCATCGTACCGAGAAATCCGGTAACAGTAAATTTTGACGCAGAAATCCTACATAGGCGCCCCTTTAGGGGAGCTGGCGGCGAAGCCGACTGAGGGGTTTTGTAAAAAGTTTACGGGAGGCTAAATTAACAAACCACACCAACATATAGAGAAAGGAAAAGGAAAATACAGGATGAAACAATATGTAGTGTAGGGAGAATAGAGGGAGTACAAGATAGAGACAGAAAGATCGGAAAGGGAAAATAGCAACGCCCGGGAGAGTTGAAGAAAGGGAAAAGAAAC
>DKDP01000028.1:0-17344 GCA_002449395.1 Ruminococcaceae bacterium UBA6845
TAAGTCCGAAGAATGAAAGTATAGTTTTGATAATCTCGACAAATCTTGCGAAGAAATCTGCGATCTTCTCCAGCGGATTCTTTTCCGTCGGCTCTGTCGGTGTTATCGGTTCCTCTGCGCTTATGTCGCTGAGATCATAGCTGTTTGTGCTCAGCACATCGGATTCTGCCGACTGTGTGCCTATATCGGCAAGACTGTATTCTTTAACCTCACCGTATTTATACGTTATTTTTCCGTCATTGTCAACAAAGCAGATATACGGTCTCGCATAGATGGTTGAGTGCTCGTCCTTGCCGAGCTTTACATTGAACAGACCCGTCAGCGTTGTTGACGTCGATTGCGCTGTTGCCCTTGAAATTCCGTCGGTATCAATGTTATCCATATCAAGCGAATCCTTAAGAGATGCGTCGTATGTGTAAAGAATACCGTGGTTGTTTATCGGTCCTGCCGAAGAGGAGACGCTGTGCTCGGCAAGCAGGGAATAGGTGCCGTTTTCGTTATCCTTGATTCCTGTCATTCTTGCAACTGCCGTTGCTTCTGCACGCTTTGTATAATACTCCTGCTGAGTTGCAAAGACAGGTACGATGTTATAGTTTCTTGTGACAAAGAAGCTGTAAGTCGTGTATGCACTGATAATCTCGCCCGTGTCGGCGTCTTTCCAGTATACGAAATATTTGCCGTCCTTGTTTGGCTTTGCCGCATTTTGGTAAGTTATTGTGGCAACAAGAAATTCAGTTGTCATTTCGGGTCTGAGGGTGAGCGGAACCTCTGCGCCGTTTACTTTAACGCTGTACTTTGCGACGAAGTAGTCACATTCCGTACACTTGTAATAGCCCGTTTCCTCGTCCTTAACAATGTTGTGATCCGAGGTTGCGCCCTCATATTTACAATTGTCACAAACGAGCTTATGCTGTTTGCTGTCGATGCTCACATACTTGAAATTGTGGGCGACAGGCTCAAACTGCGCCGTGTACGTTGCTTCGCCCGTTACAGGCTTGATTTCCGGATCCCAGCCGATGAATTTGTATTCGTTTTCGGCGTCGCTTTCCTTGGTCGGTGTGTCGCCGCTGTAAACCGGTGTTGTGTTGTAAGCAACCTTACCGCTTCTGAGAACCGAACCGTCGTAGTTAACAAACTTAATATCAAACGTATCAATCGACCAGCTTGCATAGAGCGTTACATCGCTTTCAAGATCAAAGTCTCTTGCAGAACTGCCGTCTGCATTGTAATATTGAACACCCTCGCCGTTCGGCTGTGTGAAATAGCCGTTAAAGGTGTAATGCTCACGGGTTGGGAGCGTGATCGCAGGCATAGCCTTGCCGATAATCGCAACAACAGATGTTGTACCCGCCGTTGTCGCCGACTGACTGTCAAGCGTTACGGTTTGGATACGTTCAAGATTGTTGATTGCGTTGATGAGAGCGGTTGTCTTAGCGTCGTAGTTGTCCTGAGTCGGAACAGCCGAACCGTTGAGAGCTTCGGAAGCCTCGGCGAGAGCCGTGCGGTAAGCGTTGTAGCTCGATTCGGAATATGCGCTCTTGTCAAGAACGTTCTTTGAAAGTGCGATTGCATTTCTCAGTGCGGTTGAGTCAACGGTAACGAGGTTAAGAGTTACCCAACCGTAGTATATATATCCTGTGACTTTTTTCAATCCCCATACTGCATTTCTATAAACCGCTCTAAGAGTAACGGTATCGCCGACATCCGGAACACTACCTTGAAGGACAAAATCGTTTTTTTCAGTTGTTTTAAAGGTTGTGTTCTCCCAGTCACAGAATATGCCTGAGTTCTTGAGAGAATATGAATATTCTTTTCCTGTTTTTGATCCTTTCGCAGTTGCCGAAGTATGTATTGTTGGATCATATGAAAGAATTGTGTTTTCATTGTAAGAAGAATCGTACAAAAGCAAACTATGCTGATGTGACGAACCTGTACCTTTCATATATAAGTCAAGGATATTTCCGAGTGAAGATACGTCCTGAGCCTTATTATTATATCTGTCAAACACATAGAATGCGGAAGCCTTTCCGTCATTGGCAGTTTGAAAAGCACGGTGTAAATCATATCCATCGTGTCCGTTAGGCGATGGATGATTAAAAGAAAGTTTCGACATATAACTGTCGGTAAAATAAGTAGTTGAGTCAGCAGACACCGCAGTTGCATTTTTGGCTATAAGCCTTGTTTGTACATTTGCATCATCGGGATGTTCAGATTCTTGCTCACTTTTTACCGAACCTGTTGACAAAAGATTTTTCAGTACAAGTTTTTCAATAGCGTAATTCAGTCTGTCGGCGTAATCGTCAACCTCCTGCTGAGTGTTGAAAACGGTGTTCGGGATCATATTGACGAGATTTGCGACCTCAGAGAAGTCCTCATAGTCCGAGCCGTTGAGCGAATTAGCCTTATCTCTTGCGGCATAGAGACCCGACATATCGAGCTTTGCCTGAAGAGCGTTGATAGCGTTGTTGAGCTTCGCCGTTGCGGCGTCAACCGTTGTCTGCTCTGCCGTTGCGTTGTTAAGAACGGCCTTTGCCTCATTGAGAGCCGTAACATAAGCGGCATAGCTATCGGAGGTATAAATGCTTTCGTTTCCGACTACCGTATAAATCGCCTTTTTGAGAGCTGTCTTTGAAACGCTGACGATTGTAAGGTCGGTGAACTCGGTGAGCTTCTGAAGATTGTCACTGTATGCCCATGCGGCGCAGATGCCAAGAACTCTGAGAACAGCTTTATCACCTGCGGCAGGAACAGCACCCTTAATGTACCATGTGTACGGACCGTATGCTGCACCGTTTGCATTGATTGTAGCGTCCTGCGTGAAATCACTGTTTGTTTCTGCACTTGCCATATCGTTTCCGCTTATATCACATAGCGTATATGTCAGGCTCTGACCTTTACTTGAGGTAACGGTTGCGCTTCTCATATTTTCCTCAAGGGTACCCAAATTATAATAATCAGTGTACTGAGCAAGCTCAACGCCCCAACGTGCTTTGCTGAGACTTGAATAAACCCAAGGCATTGTAAGCTGAATGTTTATGCCTGTTGAAAGTATGTCGGGAGTAACATCGGGGTCAACATAAATTGTTGCGGTTGATGCATTCCACCTTTCGGCAACATTCTGGGCAGTTTTTTGATAAACATATATTTTTCCGTCCCTGTATGTATTGACATCTTCAATGGGAACATCGGACTTTTCCCAATAGTCACAGGTTGTTCCGATATTTACATTGTTAAGTGAAAGCTTAACCGAAGCTCGGAAAACGCTTTCACCCCATGCTGTTGACTGAACCATACTCGATGTCGTTGATTTCTTCACAAGCGCATTAACAGCGGCATTGATCTTAGCCGTTTCGCCGTCAAGCTGCTCCTGCTTCGTGAAGCTGTTCTTAACGAGTTCGGCATTTTTTAGCGCATTTTCAACTGAGCTGAAATCAACGTAATCGTTCTTGTTAAGTCCGTTTGCCTTGCTGACCGCCGCATTGAAGGCAGTCCAGTCAAGTTTTGTAAGTAAGGCTTTGATTGAATTTTCAATCATTGTTTTTGCATTGTCAATTGCCGCCTGATTATATGCTGTGCTGAAAGCCTCATAGCCTGCGGCATAGTTATCATAGTCGGCAATGATTTTCTTTGCGTTATCCATTGCCTTCGTCAAGGTTGTGATGTCAACATAGAGATGAGCGTTGGCAATATATGTATCGGCAGTTTCCATTGACGAGCGCAAGCCCGATGTATCAACCTCGGGAAGTCGGGTAAGATGAGTATAGATATACTCACCGCCTGCGTCTCTGTTGGCATCGGCAGTGTTGTTAAAATCGCCCGAGTTCAAGTATTTAACAGTCTCATAGCCTGCCTGTGAGCTGTTATTATTTATGGTAATTGAAATGATCGGAGCACCTATTCTGATATCCTTGGTCGCAAAATAATGCAAATAATCGGCGCTCGATTTACTCTGGTTAAGGTCAACGGATCCGCCGCCGTCGTTATCGACCTGAGATATCGGAGTTAAGCCTACGAGCGTATAAGCCGCACCGTTTTCGGGGCAGGTATATCTGTCGTTACTCTTGTTTACCATAATTCTGAGGTCACGAATAGACACGGTCGGGTCAGAGCTTGTCTTGTAGCCGAGATAGACCTCGTCCGCATCCCTCTTTGAAAAAAGTCCGTCGGAAACTCTTACGCCTGCATTGAGGTTCTTGTCGATAAGAGTATAGCCGCTGTCGGAAATCTTAGCCTTAGCTGTGTTGCCGTCACGGTCTCCGCCCGTCGCAAGGTACGTTATAAACTGCGTACCCGGGGCATAGTAATACTCCTTAGTATGTGTTTTGGCATAGCTCATCGCCGATGCGTCCGTTTTGAAAAGTCCGAGGTTGAGCACCGGGGCGGATGAAAGCATAAGTACGATGCAAAGTATTACGCTTAAAGTCCTTTTTACATTTTTCATAGCAATCAACTCCAAAATGCCATATTAAAAATATTATACCATTATATAAAAATTTTTCAAGATAAATTTAAAGAATTGTTGCAAGGGTTCTCTGCTTTTTAAACATACAAGATAATCAAATACCGACTGCAAAAATAAACGGAGCCTGCGCATATTTATACGCAGGCTCCGAGCTGTTTTATCAAAGCAGATTTATGCCGTTTTTCTTGCAGTCCTCAACCATTTTTTCAGGCCAGAGGGAGACCTGAACCTCACCGATGTGAGCCTTTTCGAGGATCAGCATACTGAGTCTCGATTGACCGATGCCGCCGCCGATAGTCAGCGGAAGTGTGCCGTCGGCAATGCCCTTATGGTAGTCGTACTTCATTCTGTCCTCGGCGTCAGCCGCCTTAAGCTGATAGGCGAGTGATTCGGAATCAACACGGATACCCATTGAGGAAACCTCGAATGCGTGCTGAAGCGTTTCGTTCCAGAAAAGCAGGTCGCCGTTGAGCTTCCAATCGTCATAGTCGGGCGCTCTGCCGTCGTGCTTGATTCCGCTCTTGAGCAGGTCGCCGATCTGCATTACGAAAACAACGCCCTTTTCCTTTGCGATAATATCCTCACGCTCCTTGGGCGTCTTGTCGGGATACATATCCTCAAGCTCCTGAGTTGTGATGAAGAAAACGTCTGTTGCAAGCTCTTTTTTGAGCTGCGGGAATGCCTTATGTGCAATTTTCTGAGTGTTGTCGATTGCACCGACGATCTTCTTTACAATTTCTTTAAGAAACTCAACGTTTCTTTCTTCTCTTGAAATAACTCGCTCCCAGTCCCACTGGTCAACGAATATCGAATGAACGTTGTCGCAGTCATCGTCACGGCGAATAGCGTTCATATTGGTGTAAAGACCCTCGTCAACGCCGTAGCCGTAAGCCTTGAGTGCTGTTCTCTTCCACTTTGCAAGCGACTGGACAATCTCGGCTGTGCCCTCGATTTCTTTAATGTCGAACTCAACCTTTCTCTCAACTCCGTTGAGGTCGTCGTTGATGCCGCTGCCTTTTTTTACAATAAACGGTGCGCTGACACGCTCAAGATTGAGCGCCGCCGCAAGCTCGTTTGCGAAAGTATCCTTAACAAGTTTGATTGCTTTCTGTGTTTCTCTGAGTGTAAGGGCGGAGGTATATCCGTCCACGATCTGTAAGCCTCTCATTATATTGTCCTCCCTGATTTATCTGATGTTTCCGACTGTTCTCGGATAGAGCTGAACGTCACGGATGTTTGCCATACCGGTCATATACATAACAATTCTGTCAAATCCGAGACCGAATCCGCCGTGAGGAACCGAACCGAACTTTCTGAGGTCGAGGTAATCCTTGTACTCGTCCTGAGTCATACCTCTCTCCTCCATTGCGGCAAGGAGTTTGTCGAGATTCTCCTCACGCTGACTGCCTCCGATAATTTCGCCGACGCCCGGGACAAGGAGATCCGTTGCGGCAACCGTCTTTCCGTCGGGATTCTGTTTCATATAGAACGACTTGATCTCTTTCGGATAGTCAGTAACGAATACAGGCTTGTTGTAAACCTGCTCGGTGATGTATCTCTCGTGCTCGGTCGCAAGGTCGCAGCCCCATTCAACAGGGTACTGGAACTTAACGTCCGCATCTTTAAGGAGCTCAATAGCCTTAGTGTATGTGATTCTTTCAAAGTCGCCGTCAACAATCTTTTGGAGCTTTTCACGAAGTCCCTTTTCAAAGAACTTTTCAAAGAATGCAAGCTCATCCGGGCATTTTTCGATAACGTCCTTGAGGACGAATTTAATCATAGCCTCGGCAACCTCGATAACGTCGTCAAGCTCTGCAAATGCGATCTCGGGCTCAACGTGCCAGAACTCGGCAACGTGACGCTGAGTGTTGCTCTTCTCGGCACGGAAAGAGGGACCGAATGTGTAGATCTTGCCCATTGCCATTGCGGCAACCTCGCCCTCAAGCTGACCGGAAACGGAAAGTCCTGCCTTTCTGCCGAAGAAATCGTCGGCATAGTATTCTTCCTCGCTCTTATATTTGTCGGAATAGCCGATGGTCGTTACCTTGAATACCTCGCCGGCACCCTCACAGTCGGAAGCGGTGAGCAGGGGAGTGTGAATATAAACATAGTTGTTCTGCTGGAAAAAGCTGTGGATAGCTGCAGCTGCAACAGAGCGAACTCTGAGAACCGCATTGAATGTGTTCGTTCTTACACGAAGATGCGGAATCGTTCTGAGAAATTCAAGCGAACAGCGCTTCTTCTGCAAAGGATAGTCACTTGGGCATTCGCCGAGAAGTATGATTTCATCGGCATTGACCTCAACGGCGTTGTTGACAGCGCCCTTAACAACCGTACCTACTACCTTGAGAGCCGTTCCGCCGGGCATAAATGCCGAAATGTCGCTGAGCTTTGATTTGTCGATAACAATCTGAAGATGGCTGAGCGATGTACCGTCGTTAAGCTCGATGAAAGCCATATTTTTGGAATCTCTTGAGGTTCTGACCCAGCCGCAGACAGTAACCTCTTTGCCGATATAAGCCGAGTCGGTCAAAATTTCTCTGACATCAGTGTGTTTCATATTGATCATTCTCCTTAACGTAATTGACGAACAAAAAAGGCTATTCGTCCCAAAACATAGGACGAATAGCCTTGTATCCGCGGTACCACCTAAATTACTCTTACGAGTCCCTTTACGGCTCAAATAAGCCTTACGCCTTAACGCTGCGCCAACGTCGCACCTACTGATTTCTGTTCGGATTGAAGCTCCGAAGTGTTATTCACGCAAGCTCTTTTACGGCGTTCACACTCTCTGCCGCTCACTGAGAATGATCTCTTACGCTACTTCTCTTCATCATCGCTTTTCGCTATGATCGAATTATACCACCGCTTTTTTATCTTGTCAACAGTTTAGAAAAGTTTTTTCTTCTTGAAAACAACAATGCAGATAAGAACGACGGCAATGCTCACACCGATTACGGCAGGGTAGCCGAAAGGGGAGCTGAGCTCCGGCATATTGACAAAGTTCATACCGTACCAGCCGGTTATCAGCGTCAGCGGTAAAAAGAGCATTGTTATGACCGTCAAAAGCTTCATTGTGCTGTTCATTTTAAGATCGAGCCTTGCCTGATAAGCCTCTCTGAGCCTGACGAGATTTTCACGGAACAGGTTGATCTCGGCACACAGTCTGCCTGCACGGTCGCTTACGGTTTTAAAATAATATGTTTTTCGCCCGTCAAATATTCCGTTTTCATTTTCATAAAGCCGTTCGCCGATATTTATGAGCTGTTCATAGTAATTTCTCAGCGACATCAGCTTTTTATTATACATTAGTATCTGTTCGTTGACGTTCGTATACCTACCGTATTCAATGACGTTTTCTTCAAGCTCGTTTATTGCGTTCTCCGTCCTTTCATTCATCTTGCCGTCGTTCTCGGTGAGCTTGTTAAAAAGGCGTCCGATAAATCTTTCGGTTGAGATTGCGTCCTTTTCAAAGCCGTTTACCGATTCGTAAAAAGCGTTGCGGAATATGCCGTTATCGTCCCGTATAATTACGGCAAAAACCGTGTCATTCCTCAGGAAGAAACAGATCTGACTTTCGCTGTCGTCATCCGCCGACGAACTGATTATTTTAACGGGAAAGACAAAGCTGTCCGAATTGATTGTGACGGAGCTTCTGAAACTGCTGTCCGTCAGGTCAAAGCAAATGTATTCCCTTGTTGATATACCGAGCTTGGGGTAGTTGTTTTTAAATTCGTCGGCGGAGAGCAGACCGATAGTAAACGGCGAATTTTTGACATCTTCATAGCCGATTTTGTTGATTTTTTCGCCAAAGGAAATAAGCATAACATCACCGATGATAGATTTTAAAATGTTTAATGCCGAAATGTTCTTTAAGGCACATCTAAAATCTAAAGTCTAATGTCTAAAATCTAAAAAGACTGAAGCCGAAGCCTCAGTCTTAGTATGTGTAATTATTTGCTTTTCTTCACTTTTTTTGAAACTTTGTTTACCGCAACAGCCGCCGCAGTAAGCGCCGCAACCGTACCGAGTGCCGTGCCGTAAACCTTGAGCTTCATATCCTGCCTGTCGGTGACGTGTCTCATATAAGGATCAAGGCTCTTGCTCTTGAGACCGAAATCCTTGAAATGATACATCTTCGTCTGAATATTTTCAATGTTGTTCTCATCAAGAGTGACCATTCTTACGCCGGGACGGCAACCGTCGGTATAAACACGGAAGCTCGCTGTCTTGCACTGACCGAGCATAATTCCGTCAACATAGCCGACGAAGTCATTCATATGGTCGTGACCGAAGAATGCGCCGAGGACATCGCCCGTTTCTTTCCAAGCGGCAAACTCGCCGCCGTTGAAATCGGGAACCGCAGGACCCTCTCCGAGATATCCCTCTACCTCGGGCTTGAGGACGTAGTATTTGTCGCCGTAGGTCTTGTGACCCTGAACGCTGTCCAGTCTCTCATATGTTTTTGCTTCTCTGAGAAGCTCATATTCCTCGGGAACCGGAATGTGCTGGAAAGCAAGGGATGGAATAAGTTTGCCGCCGTTTTTCTCGGCAAGCTCTTTAGCGGTCTTTTTGTACCATTCAAGCTGATCCTCGTGTACAACGTCATAGTAGGACTTCGAGCGATCCTCGTAAAGATTATGACTGTCGATGAACCAAAGGTTGAACAAATCCTTTTCGCCGTCGTGCGACTTGATGATAATATTATGGTTGCCACAGCCCGAAATGCTGTCGTCCGCATTGAATGCATAGCAGTTCTCGTGCTCACGGTAGAGCTTGAGCTGAGTCTCAAGAGGAACGTCGCACTCACGGTCGTGATTGCCGAAAACAAGGTCGAACGGAGTGTCATTGACCGAAACGGGATAGGTGATACGGCTGATAACCGATCTCATCTGGCTTTCGGTTGCGGCTCTCGCATTGTCTCCGAGATAAACTACAAGGTCCGGCTTCAATTCATTGACCGCCTTTGTGATCATAGAAAGAGTGTCGTCCATTTTGGCTTCGGCGTTGTCGTTCTTCATATCGTAGTTATCGTGAATATCGCCGAGAAGCATTATCTTAAATTTTCCGTCTTTATTAAAACGCAAGGGTTCCTGTGCCATAAGTTTACCTCCGTTGTAATTATTTTCATCTAATTATACAACCGATACACACTCTTTGTCAATAAACACTGTTTGTTTTATGCCAAGGATTTTCTTTGAATCTGTTTCATTCGTTTCCAATTTATAAATCCGTAAATATCGTTGACAAGAAAAACGGCGAAGCAGATTATAACCGAAAGATAGGATATGTCCTTGATAGTTGCCATAATCCACAGAACGATCAGAACAACATCATTTGCGGCATAGGCGAGGGCATAGTATTCGCTTCTTTTATAGGTTAAATAAACGGCGAGGAAGCTGGTCGTGACCGAGATTGTGCTCGGAATCATATTGGCTGTTCCGAGAGCGCCGAGGATGAAATAAAAGCCTGCGGTAACGACCGCCGCAATGATGAACATCACGATAACGTCTTTTTTTCTGAGGCTGTCAATTGTGACCTGAGCCTTGTTCCCCTTGAACGGATTTTTTAGCCAGGAGACGAGCGCCACGGCGGCGATAGGAGCCGACATACCGAGGTAGGTTATCATCTCTCCGTAGTAGTCAAATGTGTATGAAATATAGCCGTAAAAGCCGCTGAAGATAATTATGAGCAGGGGACCGAGCGGATTTCCCTTTGCGTTGAAAATCAAAGAGGTGACGCCGATTAGTGAGGCGACGAGTGTGACATAGTTCTCTTTATCAAAGATGAAAAAGGAGACGAGTATAATGGCGGCGGAAATTCCCCAAAGCAAAAGCTCTCCGATTGAAAAATACTTTTTTAATGACATTTTACCTCCTGGAAATAAAAAGCGCCCGCAGACACATCTTCAAAGACCTAATGATGTGTCAACGGACGCAAGGTTTATTGCATCTCTACCCGGTGGCAGTGGCGGTATTATATCACGTCAATATTAAATTGTCAATATCAGACGGCGGAAAACTCCTCGGACGTATTAAGCTCACGGTGAACCTCTTTCCTTATAACGAGGTAGTAAACCAACTGCATAAGAATTGTTGCAATCCACGAAACGGGATATGAAATGAAGAGGTATCCGAGGGTTCTGTTGTGAGGGAAGAAAAAGTAAATCCAGATGATTCTCACGCCGACGGTGCCTATAAGGCAGAGTATCATCGGCACGGTTGAGCGACCCATACCACGGAGAACTCCGGGGAAAATATCCATAAATCCGCACAGGAAATATGGTACGGTTGTCAGGGCAAGTATTTCAACAGAGCATTTGATGACGTTCGGATCGTCGGTATAAATGCTCGAGACCTGATTGCCGAATACATATGCCAAAACTCCGAGGGAAAGGCAGATTACCAGTTCAAGTATCAAGCCGTCAATAAGAACCCTGTCCATTCTTTTCGGCTTGCGTGCGCCGAAGTTCTGGCTGGTGAAGCTCATACCTGCCTGCGTGACAGCATTGGCAGCCATATAAAGGAAGCTCAGTATGTTGTTTGCGGCGGTGTAGCCTGCCATTGCAATTGATCCGAACGAATTGACGGAGGACTGCAAAAGAACATTTGAAAAGCTGATAAGCGTACTCTGTATGCCTGCCGGGATTCCGATTCTGAATATCTGACCGAGATATGTCCATTTGATTTTTAACTTTTTGAACCTGAGCTGATAAACGGCGTCAGTCTTGTAAAGACAGCCGATTACGAGCACACAGGAAATCATCTGAGATATGACCGTTGCAATAGCAACGCCGGCAACGTCCATCTTGAACACAATGACGAGCAGAAGATTGAGACAGGCGTTGACGACTCCCGAAATGACGAGGAAGATAAGCGGACGCTTAGTATCGCCGACGGCTCGGAGAATTGCGGCGCCGTAGTTATATAGCATAAAGAACGGCATACCGACAAAATAAATCCGCATATAGAGCGTTGCAAGCTCAATAACATCGGACGGTGTGTCCATAATTTCAAGTGCGGGACGTGCGAAGAATATTCCGACGAATATCATTAAAACTCCGCTCAGAAGAGCCGTAGTTATTGCAGTATGTACGGTCTCCGACATCTCCTTGTGCTTGCCTGCGGCATAGAAACGGGCGGCGAGCACATTTGCGCCGAGCGAAATTCCGATAAAAAGATTCGTCAGCATATTGATAAGAGACGATGTTGAACCGACGGCGGCGAGCGACTGACTGCCGCTGAATCGGCCGACGACTATTATATCAACGGCATTGAATAAGAGCTGTAAAATGCCCGACAGCATAAGCGGAAGAGCAAAAGAAATCATTTTGTTCATTATTGTGCCGTTTATCATATCAATTTCAAATTTATTTTTGCTCAACGTTGATACTCCTTTTCATAATTTACCGATATATTATATTACTGTTTTCGTCTGAAATCAACCTTTAACTAACCTTTGACAATATATTGTCCGTGTTCTATAATATAAACGGTGATTTTATGTTGAATAATAGAAATTTTGAATATAACAAATTTAAATAAAATTAACGGGTCTGAACTCACTTACAGACCCGTCATTGTTACTTTTTGAAATGTTCCTTGATTCTCTTCGCAGCCTCGGCAGTGTCGTTCGGATCACCGAATGCGGAAAGCCTGAGAAATCCCTCACCGCAGGAGCCGAATCCGACGCCCGGGGTTCCTACAATCTGAAGCTCGTTGAGAAGATAGTCGAAAAATTCCCAGCTGCCCATACCGTTCGGGCACTTCATCCATACATACGGTGAGTTCTTGCCGCCGACATACCAGAATCCGCATTCATCAAGCGCATCCATAATCACCCTTGCGTTTTTCTTGTAAACGGAGATGCTCTCATGAATCTGTTCTTGTCCCTCCGGGGTGAAAACGGCACAGGCACCTTTTTGGAGAATATAGGAAATGCCGTTTGTTCTCGTTTCACGGTTTCTCGACCATACGGAATTGAGATTTACTCCCATTCTTTCGAGCTTTGACGGAACTACCGTATAGCCGACTCTCGTTCCTGTGAAGCCTGCCGTCTTTGAAAATGAGCAAACTTCAATTGCGCAGGTGTCGGCACCCTCAACCTCGTAAATGCTATGGGGGACATCGTCCTCTTCAATAAATATCTCATATGCGGCGTCGTAGAGAATTACGGCGTCCTTTTTGTTCGCATAATCAATCCATTTCTTCAGCTTTTCACGTGTATAAGCCGAACCTGTGGGATTGTTCGGAGAACATATATATATGATGTCCGCATCAATGCTCTCGTCGGGGAGCGGCAGGAATCCGTCGGACTCTCCCGCGGGCAGATGAATGACCTTCCTGCCGTAGAGGAAGTTAGTGTCAACATATTCGGGGTATGCGGGCTCAATGACAAGAACCGTGTTGTCACGGTCAAACATTTCAAGAAGATCGCCCAGATCGTCGCAGGCTCCGCTCGAAACAAATATTTCATCTGTCGTGAGATTTACATTCCAACCCGAATAATACTTTGAAATTGCCTCACGCAGGAACATAGCGCCGTGCTCCGGCATATATCCGTGAAAGGTTTCAATCCTTGACTGATCGTCAACCGCCTCGTGCAAGGCTTCAATAACCTTTTTGCAAAGAGGGTAGGAGACATCACCTACTCCGAGCTTGAGAACCCTCTCTCCGGGATGAGCGGCAAGATATTCGTCGGTTTTTCTGTAAATCGTGTTAAAAAGATATGTATCCTTGAGTTCCGTGTAGTGCATATTCGGTTTCATTATGCGTTTACCTCTCCTTCAAAAGAAATCTCGGCAGGACCGGTCATTGTGACCGTGTTATCCGATGCAATATTAATAATAAGCGTGCCGCCGTCAAGATGTACGGCAACGTCGGTGTTATATCGGCACAGTCCGATTGAAATCGCCGCCATAACGGTTGCGCACGAGCCTGTACCGCAAGCCATTGTGATTCCGCTTCCACGCTCCCAAACTCTCATTCTGACCTCGGATTCGGAGAGAACCTGAACAAACTCAACGTTAACGCCGTCGGGAAATCTCTCGTGGCGCTCCATTGCGGGACCGATTGAATCCACCTTGGCTTTGGTTATATCATCGACAAAGACCACGGCGTGGGGATTGCCGACGGAAACGGGGATATACTCAACATCCTCGCCGCATACCGTAACTCTGTTAACAAGCCCTGCGTCCGCCTTGCCCATATTGACCGAAACGGATTTGACCTTGCCTTTTTCAACCGTTAAGTTAAGCGTTTTTATTCCCGAGAGCGTTTCAACAGTGACAGTCGTTTTCTTTGTTAGTCCCTTGTCATAAACATATTTACCTACGCAGCGTATTCCGTTTCCGCACATCATAGCTTCACTGCCGTCGGCATTAAAAATCCTCATCTTGAAATCGGCGATTTTTGACGGAAGAATCCATATCATTCCGTCGGAGCCGATACCGAAGTGACGGTCTGACAATTTGATCGACAGATCCGCAGGATTTTCAGGCTCTTTCTTGGAGTAAACATAAATATAGTCGTTGCCGAGACCCTGCATCTTTGTAAATTTCACTGCTAAAACCTCCTTAAATAAAAAACGCCTTTAAGGGCACAAAATACCCTTAAAGACGTCATTGCCTTTTAACATCCTATTTGCTTTTCAAATCCTTTTTCGCAAATATTTTACCCTCGCTTTTGTGATTTGTCAAGTGTTTTATTTCCTTTACATAATCACTTAAATAAAGGAAAACATATTGACGAATAATTTACATTCTGCTATAATTTTTATATACAAAACAAACAATTATTAAATGCTTACGGAGGTAATTTATGAAAACACGTGTCGCAGTAATGGCAATAATCCTTGAATCAAAAGAAAACGCCGAACAGCTCAATGCGGTTCTCCACGATTATCGTGAATACATTCTCGGCAGAATGGGTCTCCCGTACACAAAGCACGAGATAAACATCATCAGCGTTGCGCTTGATGCACCACAGGATATAATCAATTCCCTTGCCGGCAAGATCGGCAGAATCGAGGGAGTAAACGTAAAAACGGCATATTCAAATAATGAATATACCGTGTGACTTGACATTATAGCTTAAAAGGAGCCGCTGATTTCAGCGGCTCTCAGTTTATGTATTTTATTCTGTGTAAGCGACGGAATCGTCGAAGAGCTTTTCAATATCCTTATTCGGCTTCTTTGTGCAGAGGGTTACGACAACAGCCGCAATCATACTTGCGACAAAGCCGGGAATGATCTCGTAAATTCCGATATCCGAAAGGAATACGAGCCAGCAGATATCAACTACCGCACCGACTACAATACCTGCGACGGCACCGCTGAAATTAAAGCGTTTCCAGAACAGGCTGAGCATAATTGCCGGTCCGAATGCCGCACCGAACACGCCCCAAGCATTGGAAACAAGAGACATAATTGAGCCTGAGCCGGGATTTGATGCGATAAGAAGAGCGCACACTGCAATTACCAAAACAACAATTCTGCCCGACCAGAGCATTTCCTTGTCGCCGGCTTTATTTTTTCTGATAACAGGCTGATAAACATCGGCGGAGAATGATGATGCGGCAGCAAGAAGCTGGCTGTCTGCCGTGCTCATTGAGGCGGCAAGAACTGCGGAAAGAAGAATACCCGAAATGACGCCCGGGAAAATCTTGCGAACCATTGTGATGAATACAAGCGAACCCTCGTTAATCTCCTCATTGAAGCCGAACGCAAGACGTCCGATGATGCCGATAAGAGCGGCAAAAATAACGATGAGAACCGTCCACGAAATACCGATCTTTGCGGATTTCTTAAGATCCTTCTGTGACTTGAGGGACATAAATCTGATGATAATATGCGGCATACCGAAGTATCCGAGACCCCAGCCGAGACCGGAAGCAATGTCTTTCCAGTTGGCGAAAGCGTTCCAGAAGCCCGGAGTCTGCTGAGCAACAACAGCCGTGTCGGAAAGAGTAAGAACAGATGTTGCGGCAATCGGAGCGATAAGCATAGCCGCAAGAATAAGCATACCCTGGAAGAAGTCTGTCCAGCAAACGGCATTGAATCCGCCGAGGAAAGTATAGCCGACGATGATAACGGTTGCTATGTACATTGCGGTGCTCTCCTTGATACCGATAACCGTATGGAAAAGCGTTCCGCAAGCCTTGACGCTCGATGCGGCATAGACCGTGTAAGCTACAAGGAAAACAATTGCGCAGATAACCTGCAAAGCCTTTGATTTTGAAAGGAAGCGGTTGGTGAGATACTGCGGAATCGTGATTGAATCGTTAGCGACGATTGAGAACCGGCGAAGTCTCGGAGCTTCAACAATCCAGCTTATCGTATAGCCGATCGCAAGTCCGACGGGAATCCAAACCTGTCCGAGTCCGAGCGCATAAATTGATGTCGGGAGACCCATAAGAACCCAGGCACTCATATCCGATGCGCCTGCCGAAAGAGCCGTTACCCATGCGCCCATCTGACGGCCGCCGAGGAAGTATGTCTTTTCCGAGCCATCCTTACTCTTGAAGAAGAAATAGAAACCTATTCCGAGCATAAACAAGAGATAGATGACAAAAACTACAATTTCTGAAATCTTCATATAAAAACCCCTTTGTGCATTATTCTGCAATTATATCACAATGCACATCAAATGTAAACAAATTTTTACTTTTTCCGCAAATTATTTTATCTGCGGACGGATCAATTGATTTGTTCCTTTTAATATGGTATAATCAAGAAAAAAGTTAAAGGATGAACGGTATGTCAAAAATAATCGGCAAAAAGATCGGTAACATTCCGTGGCAGGACAAGCCCGAGGGGTATCCTTATCCCGTATGGAGATACACGGAAAATCCGATAATCACGAGGGATAACCTCTTCTTTGCAAACAGTATTTTTAATTCCGCAGTAGTTCCGTTCGGCAACGGCTTCGCTGGTGTTTTCAGGGTTGACACAAGAACCCGTGATCAGGTGCTTGTGACAGGATTCAGCGACGATGCGATTAACTGGAGGCTTACCGATAAATATATCTTTGAGGGCTATGATCCGAGGCTTTGCGAAATTGAGGGCAAATACTATCTTTCGTGGGTGAAGCTCACACCGCACGGAACGGTTATCGGAATTGCATTTACGACCGATTTTGAAGAATGGACGGAGCTTGAAGAGGCGTGTTATCCCGTTTCAAGAAACGGAGTTCTCTTCCCGAGGAAGATAAACGGCGAGTATATGCTGCTGATAAGACCCTGCGACAGGGGGCATACGCCTTACGGAGATATCTTTTTGATGAGAAGCCGTGATCTTGAATACTGGGGCAAGAACCGTTTCGTTATGAGTCCCGAAAAGAACTGGGAAATGACAAAGGTGGGCGCAGGTCCGACCCCGATTGAAACCGATGAGGGCTGGCTGATGTTCTACCACGGAGTTCTTACAAGCTGTAACGGATTTACATACAGTATGGGTGCGGCGATTCTCGACAGGGATGAACCGTGGAAGGTGCTTTACAGAGCCGACAGCTTTTTGCTCGCTCCGCACGAAAGCTATGAATGCGTAGGAGATGTGCCGAATGTCGTATTTCCGTGTGCGGCGCTTGCCGACAGCGAGAGCGGAAAAATTGCGATTTATTACGGCGCGGCGGACACAACGGTTGCGCTCGCATTCACAACCGTTGACGAGGTTGTCGATTACATAAAGGCTCACAATTTAATAAAATAAAAATCAGGACTGTTCCGTTTGGAGCAGTCCTTTGTTCTTTGATAAGATGAAATGATATCTGCCGATTTTGCGGCAATTTTCCTTGCCTCCCTTGCAGGGGAGGTGGATTTGACGCTGTGCGTCAAAGACGGAGGGGTTAAAATAAACTTCATCAAACTTTTTACAAAACCCCTCAG
>DKDP01000028.1:17390-89198 GCA_002449395.1 Ruminococcaceae bacterium UBA6845
TCCCCTAAAGGGGCGCCCATTACAATTCCTGCTGACTTTAAAATATAATTATGTAATTTGCGTTACCGTTCAGCCTCCCCTTGGATGATTCAAGGGGAGGTGGCTCGAAGAGTCGGTGGGGATAAAGATTGAAGTCTGATAAAGCCTTACTCCCTCAGTCAGCTTTGCTGACAGCGTCTCGCTGCGGCTCGGTCACGCCACGGCTCTGACAGTCCACCGGACTGTCATTCACTACCGTGTCGACACTGCGCTGCCCCAACGGAGGAGCCCACGCTCAATTCAAGATTTATTAGATTTTTATAAAACCCCTCAGTCACGGACAAGCCGTGACAGCTCCCCTACATGGGAGCCCGGGATATGTTTCTGCAAACTTTAATTAAACCCGCTATTTCAAATCTTTTCTCTTAAAAGCAATAATTCCGCAGGCGGTGGCGGCAATGAAAATTATTCCGTCGTATACAGCGAGTATGGGCGGATTTTCAACCTCCATATCCGCAAGCTGAAGCATCTGACCCCCGGGCATAAAATCCTGCAAAAACTCATAGATTTCACGCTTCGTTCCGCTGACGTAATTGGGATTCTTTGTCTCGGGCTCTTCAACGGTCACTCCGTTCTCGATATATGTATAGGCAGGCAGATACTCGGGCTCATTCAGTGACGACGTGATATAAACGCCGAAAAGCAGTAAAATGAATGCAAGCAGGATACAGCCAGCCGCCGTGTGTGCCTTGTTTTGGCAAAGCATTGCGATAAGCACAAACAGTGCGGCAACCGCAGTGATAAGTGCGGCACTCAATCCGATATACAGGATAACCGTTTTTGCAGGTGAACCGAATCTTCCGTTGAGGAGAAGTCCGAGGCAGACGTGAGGAACCGTATATGCGGCGCACAACACAATCCCTGCCGCAATGCAGACAATCAGGTTGGAAAGATAAATACAAATTCGGCGGTGTCCTGCAATAATTTTATTGCGAATTGTGCCGTTACTGTATTCATTGCCGACGAAAAGCGACGTCAAAACCGCAAGCAGGATCGGCGCAAGAAAGGCATAGGTGAAAAAGCTGAAAACCAAAGCCCAGGGGACGCCGCTGTGAACGCTGTCCATATAATGCGCAAAGGGGAGGAGTGCTCCGACGGCAAACATTATAACGGTCAGGAGTAAAAATGTTTTGTCTTTCACAAGTCTGAAAAAATTTGCTTTCAGGAGCTTACTCATCTCTCTCACCTCCGACCAGATTCATATAGAAGCTCTCCAGATTTTCATCGTGCTCTTTCATACTGTTGACGATACAGTTCCTTTCAAGGAGCCCTGTTACGAGCTTTGTGACCTGCACATCGGAGTAAATATTTGCCCGTGTGCCGTCGAGGATTTCATATTCCGCATTCATACCGTCAAGAACCTCGGGCAAAGGCTTTGTGTCGTTTACTTCAATACATATGCACTTGCGGCAGTGCAGTTCGAGCTCCTCTGCGCTCATTTCTTTAATCATTTTTCCGCCGTCGATGAAGCCGTAGTGCGTTGCAAGACGTGAAAGCTCATCAAGAATATGACTTGAAATAAGCACCGTAATGCCACGTTCACGGTTCAGCCTGAGAATCAGCTCTCTGATTTCAATTATTCCCTGCGGATCAAGTCCGTTGATCGGTTCATCGAGCACCAAAAATTGCGGGTTGCCTGCAAGAGCGATTGCAATTCCCAATCTTTGCCGCATACCGAGAGAGAAATTCTTTACCTTTTTCTTTCCTGTGTCCCCCAATCCGACAAGCTCCAACAGCTCGGAGATGTTTTCAACGCCGGAGGTCCTCAAAATATGGCTTTGCTGTTTCAGATTTTCCTCGGCGGTCATTTCCGAATATATTGCGGGCGATTCAACAACCGCACCCATTTTTCGGCGGCAGGAAATAATTTTTTTGTCCGTTTTTTTCACGCCGCAGAGAGTATATTCTCCTCCGCTCGGTTCCTGCAAGCCGCAGATCAGGCGGATCAGCGTCGTTTTGCCTGCACCGTTTCTTCCGACAAAGCCGTAAATCGAGCCTTTCGGTATATGCATTGTCAGTCCGTTCAATGCGCTGAATTTGCGATAGTGTTTAGTCAGCGCATTTGTTTCAAGTATGTATTCCGTCATATTATTTTTCCTCTTTTACTGAATATAGATGTACTCCGAGTGCCGCATTGAAGCCCGTTGCGGCAAATACGCTGAATCGTTCTACAACTCCGAAATAATCAGACGGAACAATCTTCATCCCGAGAGCGCCTACAAGCATCATTCCGAGAGCGATTCCTGCGCATATGCCGTATGAACGACATTCACGGCTCTTTGCACCTGCGATGATGATAAGCGTCAGCGAAACGATGGAAAGCAGAACAACGAGCACGGTTGCGGCGATATGCATCCTGTCCTGAAATGTGCCTGCATAGCCGCTGTCGCTGAGCGGAAACATACGGTAACCTACTGCGGATATCCATTCCATTGCCGCAAAGATATATATTCCTGTGCGGAGCAATTTAGTTTTTTTGCCCTGAATACCGACGCATACAATTGTTGCACAGAGCACCTCGCATACATTATAAAAACTGCTGAGCCGATTCCAGAGTGCAAGTGACGGAGCATTTGCCGCACTGAGGTCGCTGACTGCCTGAGCCATCCAATTATACCCGGGATATGCAAGCGGTGAGAAAACGACCGCCGCCGTGTAGGACAGCAGGCTTACAATACCGAGCAGTCCGAGCTTTTGCAATAAGGATTTTTTCATTTATTATCGCTCCTCAAAACATTGAATTTACGGAAGAAAAGCCGAACGTGATTGTCTAATTTTTTAAGACACTCCGTTTCTCTCTCGGGCTGGCGGTCGCAGACGCCGATCAGCGCTATAACGGGGGAGACGTACATTATCGCAAGCGTTTCGGGATCCTCATCGGCAATTATTCCCGCTGCAATCAGGCTGCGAAATATTTCACTGTGATATGCGGTGATCCGCTCAACATAACGCTGAGAATACAGCTCGGCAAGTTCCAAGGAACGAAATTGCTCAATCGTCAGCATTTTTCGGAAGCGGCTGATTGTTTCGTTGTGAAGTGAGTAAAGAAAAATCTGCCGAACCTTTTGGCAGAGCGCATCCTCGTCAATCTCCTCAAAGAGGGATATATCCCGGCTGACATCCTGCACGTGTATGTTAATTTTATCCGTGTCGTGCTCATAAAGTGCCGATGTGCTTTCAACGATTGCGTCGAAAATCGCACGCTTGCTCGGAAAGTGGTTGTATAAGGACGGAGCCTTTATGCCCACTGCCTTTGCTATTTCTCCGACGCTTACGGCGTCGTATCCGTTTAATGAAAAAAGCTCCAAAGCCTTGTCGAGAATTTTCTGTTTTGTATCTTCCTGTTTCATAATTGCCTCCACTAACTAACGTTCGTTAGTTAAATTATAACTCCGTTTTTAAATTTGTCAACGGTTAATTCAATTTTTGTCGGGAAAATTTTCTTTGAGATAGGATTAATTTGGAGCAGAGTAGAATTATATTGACTTTTGCAACAAAAGTGCTATAATAGCACCGTATTTGCGGATATGGTGGAATTGGCAGACACGTTGGATTTAGGATCCAATATCGCAAGATGTGCAGGTTCAAGTCCTGTTATCCGCACCATTTTGGGTGCAGAGATATTCTGTGCCTACTTTTTTTGAAAATTATTTGTTGAATTATACATAAATACACAGTTGCAATTGTTCAAAAAAACTATTGACAATTATATTAAACAAATATAAAATCGTACTTGGATTCAGCTTCGTTTTGCTGAAAGGAGGTTGTGATTCGACTTTGCCGTTTCACATTAATTAAAATGTTTCACAACATTCGTTTTAAAAAACATTTAACAACTTTTCAAAGCATTTTTTTAGGCTTTTTTTCAATAATTCTTATTGGCTCACTACTGTTAATGCTCCCGATTTCATCGGTAACGGGTAAAGTAACTCCGTTTAATGAGTCACTTTTTACCGCAACTTCGGCTGTGTGTGTAACCGGCCTTGTGGTTCAGGACACCGGAAGTTACTGGTCAGCTTTTGGACAGGCTATAATTCTTCTTCTTATTCAAATAGGCGGTCTCGGTGTCGTTACTGTTGCGGCATCGTTTGCATTGCTTTCGGGACGAAAAATTTCATTAATGCAGAGATGCACAATGCAGGAGGCAATTGCGGCGCCGAAAGTCGGAGGAATAGTTCGACTTACGGGGTTTATTTTAAAAGCCACGCTTATTTTTGAATTGAGCGGCGCAGTTATAATGATGCCGGTTTTCTGCAAAAATTTCGGAATAAAGGGAATTTGGCTTGCCGTTTTTCATTCTGTCTCGGCTTTTTGTAACGCAGGCTTTGATATTCTCGGATCGGATGATTCAAAATATGTTTCCCTGATGCAGTATTCAGACTGCATTTCAGTTAACCTTGCTGTGATTGCTCTTATTATAATCGGTGGCATAGGTTTTTTGACATGGGAAGATATTTACACAAACAAGTTTCACGTTAAAAGATACCGTATGCAAAGTAAGGTAATTCTTGTAACCTCTGCGATACTTGTTTTTGTCCCGGCACTGTACTTTTTCTTTTTTGATTTGACAGATCTTCCTTTGAAAGAAAGAACTCTTGCGTCAATTTTTCAGTCGGTTACGACGAGAACAGCAGGATTTAACACTGTTGATTTAACAACTTTGAAAACCCCATCCGTGGCAATTATGATTGCTCTTATGATTATAGGCGGTTCTCCGGGATCGACAGCAGGCGGAATAAAGACGACAACCGTTGCGGTTCTCTTTGCAAATGCGTGGGCAACGTTCGGCAGAAAGGATTCGGCGCATTTTTTCAAAAGACGAATCGACAATCAAATTGTGAAGAATGCCTCAACGATATTATTGCTTTATTTTGTGCTTTCCTTTTTCGGAGCAATTGCAATCAGCACGGCGGAAAAGCTGCCGTTTTCTCAGTGCCTTTTTGAAACTGCATCGGCAGTCGGAACCGTTGGATTGACTTTAGGAATTACTCCGGGGCTTGGACTTTTCTCGCAAATGATATTGATTATCTTAATGTTTTGCGGCAGGGTCGGAGGATTGACTCTTATTTATGCCGCAATATCAAACATAAATAAGAATATGTCAAAATATCCTTTGGAACGGATTACCGTAGGTTAAAGGAGGATTTTTAAGATGAAAAACATTTTACTCATAGGTCTCGGACGATTTGGAAAACATATGGCGATGGATCTTAATCGACTCGGTCATCAGGTTATGGCGGTTGATTTGGACGAGGACAGAATTAATGAGATTCTTCCGTATGTTACAAATGCACAGATTGGCGACAGCACAAATGAAGAATTTATAAGGTCGCTTGGAGTAAATAATTATGACCTTTGCATTGTGGCAATCGGAAATAACTTTCAGAACTCTCTCGAAACAACATCATTATTAAAAGAAATAGGTGCTAAAAAAGTTGTATCACGTGCCGAAAGAGATGTACAGGCAAAATTTTTACTCAGAAACGGTGCGGATAGCGTTGTCTATCCCGAAAAGCAGGTTGCGGAATGGGCGGCAATTCGTTTTACCGCTGATAATATTCTCGATTTCATTGAGGTGGATAATTCTCATGCAATCTGTGAAGTTAATGTGCCTGCGTCATGGGACGGAAAGACCGTAGGCCAAATTGATGTTCGGCGTAAATACAACCTTAACATCATTGGAATCAAAAGAAACAATGACATTGATATGGCAATTTCCTCCGAGACAGTAATTAATAGAGATGCAACTCTTCTTGTTCTTGGAGATTACAAAGCATTGCAGAAGTGCTTTCAGATATAATCTCAATTAAAATGAAAGGCGGAATTATGTGAAAATTATAGTTGTCGGAATCGGTAAGGTAGGCTATACCGTGGCAGATCAGCTTTCTGACGAAATGCACGATGTTACCATTGTTGACACAAATGAAAAGGTCCTTAATGCAGTTTTGAATAATCTTGACGTAATTGCCGTGCACGGCAACGGTGCATCTCGAACTGTTCTTACCGAAGCCGGCGTTGAAGAAAGCGACCTTGTTATTGCTCTTACGGGCAGTGATGAAATTAACCTGCTCTGCTGTCTGCTTGCTACGAAGCTCGGCGCAAGCGGTACAATAGCCCGTGTAAGAAATCACGAATATTATGAAGATATCAGACTGATCAAAGACAGTCTGGGCCTTTCGATGGTGATTAATCCCGAGAAAGAGGCGGCGGAGGAGATTCTGCGTATTCTCAAATATCCGTCAGCTAAAAATATTGATACATTCGCAAAGGGAAAGATCAATATTGTCAGCTTTACCGCAACAAGCAATTGCACGCTCTGCGGCAAGGCGGTAAAGGATTCATTCTCAGGCCTCAAGGCGAGGGCACTTGCCTGTGCTGTTGAGAGAGAAAACAAAATTTTTATCCCGTTCGGTGATTCTGTTATTGAAGAAAATGATATTGTTGCGGTTCTTGTTGCACCCGATGAGATTCCGATATTCTTTAAAGAAATCGGTTTGCCGGTTAACTCCGTGAAAAAGACAATGATCATCGGCGGCGGTAAAATCGGACATTATCTTGCTAACGAAATGTGCCGGCTTAATATGGATACTACGATCGTTGAAAGCAATCCAAAGACGGCAGAGGAGCTCAGCTTTCTGCTTCCGAAAGCAAATATCATTTGCGGCGACGGTACAAACCGTGCGCTCCTGATGGAAGAGGGACTGCGTGATGCGAGCGCAATATGCTGTCTGACAGGCTTTGATGAGGAGAATCTTATTCTTTCGCTCTTCGCAAAGAAGGTTGTACCGAACATAAAGACGATCGCAAAGATTAACAGAACTGCTTTCAACGAGGTTGTTCGCTCGCTTGACATCGGCAGTGTTATTTACCCGAAGTTTATCACTTCAAGCCAGATACTTCAGCACGTCCGTGCAAAGAAAAACAACATCGGAAGCAATGTTGAAACGCTTTATAAAATAATTGACAACAAGGTTGAGGCGCTCGAATTTCACGTCAGTGAGGAGAGCGATATTGTTAACACTTCTCTTGAGGATTTGGTTCTTCACAAAAATGTTATAATAGGTTCAATCAACCGAAAGGGCAATGTTTTTATTCCCCGAGGCAAGGATACTCTTCAGGTCGGCGATTCGGTTGTTGTCGTAACAACGATCAGAGGTCTTTCTGATCTTGATGACATTATGAAGGATTAAAGCTATGAACAAGAAAATGATAACCTATGTTTTGGGTATTTTGCTTATCACCGAGGGTGCGCTTTTGCTTTTCCCGACGCTGATCGGACTTTATTACAAGGAGAATGTCGCTCCGTTCCTTATAACAATCGGAGCCACCGTGCTGTCGGGATTTGTTATGACCCGCTTTAAGCCGCAGGATAAAACGATTGTGTCGATGGACGGCTTTGCTATTGTTTCTCTCGGCTGGGTTTTGATCAGTCTTTTCGGAGCGCTTCCGTTTTTCCTGAGCAGGGAGATTCCGAGCTATCTCGACGCAGTGTTTGAGGTGGTCTCGGGATTCACCACAACGGGATCGAGTATACTTACCGATGTTGAGGCGCTCAGCAAAGAGATGCTTTTCTGGCGCAGCTTCACGCACTGGATAGGCGGTATGGGTGCGCTTGCATTTATTATGGCTATTCTTCCGCTTGCAAAGGGCGGCGGAAATCTTCAGCTTATGCGCGCCGAAAGCCCGGGACCCGACGTTGAAAAGCTCGTTCCGAAATCAAAAAGTACAGCAAGAATCCTTTACGGAATTTATGTTATCCTTACCGTTGTCGAGGTTCTTCTGCTCAGATGCGGCGGTCTTACGTTCTTCGAAAGCGTAACGCTCAGCTTCGGCACGGCGGGTACAGGAGGCTTCGGTATCGTCAATTCAAGCATCGCCGATTACAGTCTGTATACACAGATCGTTATCGGAGTGTTTATGACCCTTTTCGGCATTAACTTTAACTTCTATTTCCTGCTCTTCTGCGGAAAGCTGAAATCGGCTTTCAGAAATGTTGAGGTTAAATCATATCTCGGAATAATGGGAACCGCAATAATTCTCATTGCCATTAACATAAGGCATATGTTCGGCTCATTCTTTGAGGCTTTGCACCAGTCGGCTTTCCAGGTCAGCTCGGTTATGACGACCACGGGCTTTGCAACTACGGACTTTGACAAGTGGCCTGAATTCAGCAGGACGGTAATGCTTATCGTTATGTGCGTTGGCGCCTGCGCAGGCAGTACGGGCGGCGGATTTAAGGTTTCACGAATTATAATCCTTGCAAAATCCGCCAAGCGTGAGCTTAAGCGGCTCGCCCATCCGAGAAGCGTCAGCGTTATCACGATGGACGGCAAGAGAGTCAGCGATGAGGTAGTTACGGGCACTAACGTATTTTTCTTCATTTATGTTGTGATTTTTGTCGTTTCTCTGCTCATCGTTTCAACCGACAAGCAGGATATGGTTACAAATATATCCGGTGTTATCGCAACGCTTAACAATATCGGTCCCGGACTCGGAAAGGTCGGACCGACCGGTAATTTCTCGGTATTCAGCTGGTATTCAAAGGTTGTTTTTATTTTGGATATGCTTCTCGGAAGACTTGAGATTTTCCCGTTCCTTATGCTTTTTGTGCCGACATTATCGGGACATAAAAAGGTCAGAAGATAAAATAAAATCGGGGTTGTCGCATCAGCGGCAACCCCGTAAATTTATATCTTGCTTTTCAGTATTTCAACAAGCTCATAGGTAGTTCGACAATCGTCAAGCGCACGGTGCGAGGCTCCGTTAATCCCGAAATACTGCTTGAGAAATGACAGCTTGTGACTTTCAAGGGAGGGGAGAACCTCTTTTGAAAGCTGCAGGGAATCGAGCGTTCTGTTGCTCGGCTTTTCTCCGAAGAGGAGCTGAGAGTTCCACGATATAAAGCGCATATCAAACCCGATGTTGTGGCCGACGATCACGGCGTCGCCCACAAAATCGAACAGCTCGCAGAGAACGGTTGAGATGTCGTCTGCGTTTTCAAGCATAGAGTTGCTGATCCCGGTCAGACTGTATATAAAAGGGCTGATTTCCTTATCGGTATGAACAAGGCTTGAAAATTCATCGACTATCTCATCGTTTTCAACCTTAACGGCAGAAATTTCTATTATATCGTCCTCCTTGCACCTTAAACCCGTTGTCTCAATATCGACAACGATAAAATCGGAGGTACTTTTAAAATCCTGGGCAACTTTCATTTGATTCATCCTTAGCTTTAAAATACCTATAAAGCATACCATATAATTATTTTCTTTTCAACTCTTTACTTATTATTTTTCTTGTGATAGAATACCTCTACCGGGGGTGGAAAAATGTTTTTTAAAAGAAAAGATAAAACGCCTAAAAGCTATATGATTTCGGATTTAAAGTTCCTTTCCGATGAGGCTAAGGAGGCATTTAAAATCCTTGAAATAACGGAAACGTCTCAGCTTTTGGACAAGGAAGCGGATAATTTCTATCTTGACTACTGCGTTGAAAGCGGCGATGTTGCCGACAAGGTGATTCTCTATGAAATGAGAGCCGCCGTATATTTTGCCAATACCAAAAAGCCCGACGAAAAGAAGCTGCGCTGGTGGTATTGGAAGGACACCAATAAAGAAAATGAGGATCTATTCAGCGATGACGACTAATAACAAATATACATCGACCAAAATCGCCTGCTACACCGGATATTTTGTGCAGGCGATTATTAATAACCTTGCGTCACTTTTTTATGTAATTTTTCAGAAAGAATTTGAGCTTAGCTACTCTCAGATCAGCTGGCTTATACTGATAAATTTTGCGGCGCAGATCTTTATCGACTTTACATCGGTAAAATTAATCAGCAAGATCGGTTACAGAATATCAATCGTGTTTGCTCACGTTTTTGCGGCGGCGGGTCTTATTCTCCTCGGTATATTGCCGAGGCTTCTCAGCCATCATTTTGCGGGACTGGTCATTCCGGTCATCATCTATGCGATAGGATCGGGACTGATCGAGGTTCTTGTCAGTCCGATTATTGAGGGACTTCCGCTCAGCAACAAATCGGGTGAAATGGCATTCCTCCATTCATTCTATTGCTGGGGACAGGCAACTGTTGTTCTGATATCGACCTTCGCAATTAAATTTATCGGCGAGGGAAACTGGATTTACCTGCCGATGCTGTGGGCGATCATTCCGATAATCAATATGTTTGCCTTTATGAAGGTTCCGATTATTCCGCCGGTTCCCGAGGGAGAAAGCGAGATGCGGATTCCCGAGCTGTTCAGACATTCGACATTTATTATCTGCGCTCTGCTTATGCTCTGTGCAGGCGCAAGTGAGATCGCAATGGCGCAGTGGGCGTCAACGTTTGCGGAAAAGAGCCTCGGAGTCAGCAAGTTTACGGGAGATCTGCTCGGTCCGTGCCTCTTTGCGGTGCTTATGGGTTCGGGAAGAGTGCTGTACGGCTCGTTTGGCGACAGGCTGAATCTTCGCCGTGTTCTGAGCTTCAGCGCCGGTCTCTGTATTGTAAGTTACCTTGCAACAACGCTTGTGCCGATCCCGATTGTTTCGCTGATCGGATGCGGACTTTGCGGACTTTCGGCTTCAACAATGTGGCCGGGTATATTCAGCCTTTCCGCAAAGGTGTTCCCGAGGGGCGGAACGGCAATGTTCGCAATGCTTGCGATGTTCGGCGACTTCGGATGTTCGCTCGGACCGTGGCTTACGGGTATTCTTTCCGATGCGGCAAAAGCGGATCCGTCGATCACAATGGATCCTCTGAAATTCGGATTGATGTTCTGCATTGTGTTCCCGATACTGATGATTATTCTTCTGAACTTCACAAAGCAGATGAAAAGGGTTAAATAAAATTTATATTAGTAAATCTTAAAAACAAAATTCACGTAAAAATCAAAAAAGTGAGCCGACGCACATTGAAGTGTTTCAACTCACTTTTTTGTTGTTAATTCAATTATTTAAGTCCTTTTCTCTCAAGAAGAGAATTGATCTTTTCGGCGGGATCAAGCAGATCACTGATTGATGTGTCGTGGTTAAGAGTGTCGATGATGTATGAAAGATACTTTGACATATCAACACGGACGTACCATTCCTTGCTGAGAAGCTCGGGGGTACCGTAAATGAGATTTGTTGTGAACACACGGTCGATAACGCCGTCCTTATATGCCTTGTCGAAAGCGTCAAAGCCGTTGCAGAAAAGACCGAATGCCGAGAAAATGTAAATTCTGGCTGCCTTGAGCTCCTTGAGCTTTGTTGCAACCTCGATCATTGATTCGCCCGAGGAAATCATATCGTCGACAATGATAACGTCCTTACCCTCAACATTATCGCCGAGGAACTCGTGGGCGATGATCGGGTTTCTGCCGTCAACGATTCTTGAAAAGTCACGGCGCTTATAGAACATACCGAGCTCAACGCCGAGAACGGTTGAATAATAGATACAACGTGACATTCCGCCCTCGTCGGGGGAGATGATCATTATGTTGTCCTTGTTGATCTTGAGGTTGTCAACGTTGTTGACAGCCGCCTTGATCATCTGATAGGCGGGGGAGATGCTTTCAAATCCGCAAAGCGGAATTGCATTCATAACTCTCGGGTCGTGTGCGTCGAAGGTGATGAAGTTCTCAACACCCATTGCGTGAAGCTCCTGGAGCATCATTGCGCAGTCAAGCGATTCACGGCTGGAACGCTTATGCTGTCTGCCCTCATAGAGCATCGGCATAATAACCGAAACTCTCTTTGCCTTACCCTCGATGGCGCTGATTGCACGTTTGAGATTTGCGAAGTGTTCGTCCGGAGACATCGGAACCGTCATTCCGTACATCTTGTATGTTACTCCGTAGTTGAAAACGTCGCAGAGAATGTAAATATCATAGCCTCTGACCGTCTGGTTAAGCGCTGCTTTACCTTCGCCTGTACCGAAACGGGGAAAGTCCATATTGATGAGATAGGTGGATTTTTCATATCCTGCAAATGCAAGCGTATCCTTATGCTCGCTGTTGCGCTGGAATCTCCATCTGATCAGGTAATTGTCGATCTTGTTGGCAAGCTCCTCGCATCCGGGAAGAGCAATAATTCCAAGCTGACCTACCGGTATTGTGTTATAATTTGGTTCACTTCTCATTTATACTGTCCGCCTTTCAGAGTTATATGAATATTTTACTATAAAAGAGAGATTTTTTAAAGGGATAGACCCATTTTTTGTCGAAAAATATATTACAAATTATCGAAAATTATTTGTTGAGATTACACAAAACTATGTTCGGCTTTTATGACAGTGAAATAACTGCTGTTGATCTCGGAAATCTGTGAACTTATTTCCGAGATAATCTCTTTCGGCGATTCCTTGAAACCGTATGGAATAACAACGTCAAAAATAAGATTTGTATGCATCGGACCGTCAACAATTCTGAAATCGTGGATCGAAAGCTCCGGATTAACCTTTCGTACAACGTTCTCGGTTATCTCCTTAAGCTCGGTAACTCGCTCATTGTTGACCTCTATCGGGTCATAGTGGATCGTGAGGTCGATTCCCATTTCTTTCTTTACATCGTTTTCAATGTCGTCAATGATGTTGTGACCCACCATAACATTGAGGTCGGACGGCATCTCAACGTGAACCGTTGCAAAATCACGTCCCGGACCGTAGCTGTGAACTATCAGGTCGTGAATACCGCTTACGTGATCGTAGGAAAGAATTTTCTTCTTGAGCGCTTCAACAAGTTCTTTTGACGGAGACTTGCCGATCAAGGTGCTGAGCGTGTCTCTGAAAATTTCCAAGCCGGCTTTAAGAACAAAGCAGGCAACAACAATTCCGAGCCAGCCGTCAATGTGAAGATTCGGGAAGAAATTTGAAAGGATAAGAGCAATAAGCGTGATGCTTGTTGCGGCTATGTCGCTTATGCTGTCCGCAACAACAGCGGTCATAGCAGGGGAGTTGATCTTTTTCCCGAGACCTTTATTGAAAAAAGCAAGCCACAGCTTTCCGAGAATCGAAACGGCGATTATGATCGCACCGACAAGACTGAACTGAACATTTTCGGGGGAACGGATCTTTTCAACAGATTGAATCGCAAGCTCAATGCCCATAAACAGAATGATGAACGAAACGATCATTGCGGTTATGTATTCGATTCTGCCGTGACCGAACGGATGATCCCTGTCGGCGGGTTTGCCTGCCATTTTGAAGCCGAAAACCGTAACGGCGGACGATCCTGCGTCGGAAAGGTTGTTGACGGCGTCAGCGGTTATGGCAATACTGCCCGTCAGCGATCCGACGAAGAATTTCAAAAGGCAGAGGATGACATTGACTGCGATTCCGACGCATCCGCTGAGTATGCCGTATTTTGTGCGAACCTTTTGGTCGTTGATATTTTTATGATCCTTTATAAAAGTTTTGACAATTAAGTCGGTCATTTAATCACTCGTTTCATTTAGTTATATGCACGTCAAGCTGATCGTAGGGGATATGTATACCGTTTTTGTCAAAGGCGATTTTAACCTTTTCCTGCATACTGAAATATGCAGGCCAGTAGTTTTCACTCTTGCACCATACAAAGCAGGCGATATCGACGCCGCTTGCGCCGTGATTTGAAACTCCGATTGTATATTTCGGATCCTTGAGAAGAAGCGGCTCGCTTTCGGCAACCTGTCTGAGCACCTTTTTCGCTTTTTCGATATCATCGTCATAGCTTATCGTATAGGTAAGATCAAGCCTGATCTTATCTCTTGCCGTGTAGTTGATAAGTGTGGATGTCGTTATATTTTGATTCGGCACGACTACGAGCTTGTTGTCGTTTGTGACAAGCGTTGTATACATAAAACGTATTTCACGAACCTTGCCCTGGACATTGCCGATCTCAACGTAATCGCCGCTTTTAAAAGGCTTGTTGAAAAGGATCTGGACGCCGCCTGCAAGCTGAGCAATGCTGTTTTGCAGTCCGAGACCTGCCGTAATTCCTGCCGCACCGATGGCGGTTATGAATGAATTGACGTTGAATCCGATCTGTTCAAGCGCAATTACGGCAACAATTATCCGCAAAAAAATGACTGTTGAACGTTTCACAAAGCGGTGCATTGATTTGTCAACGTTTTTATTTTCAAGGATTTTAACCATAAGATCGCCTGCGAGCTTCGCAAGCCAGAAACCGATAACGATTACCAGTACAAATACAATTATCTTCGGCAAAGCGGCGGCAAATTTCTCAGGAAAATTTTCAAAACTCCACTGCTTGAGATCACTGAAAAAGGTTCCCATAATTATCCTCCGTAATTATTAAAGGTATTTTTATAAATTATACTCTGCTTTAGCCATAAATTCAAGATAAACAGAAAAAATCCCGCACCGAATGATGCGGGATCATTTATTATAGCTGTCAGATGATTCCGAGGAGATTTGCGAGCTTCTCTGTGATGAACATTATAAGTCCGAATGTGTGGGTCTGGAGAAGAGCGGAAACCTTGTCGCCGAGGGGAGTCTGGAAGAGATATGGCATCTTAGGAATCTGCTTATACTCTCTGCCGTCATACTTAAGCTCGAATGCCTGAGAATATGTTACACCGCCGTCGCCGAGAAGCTCAAAACGGATATAGCAGCCGAGCTGATCCTCGTAATCGTTAAGATCAATTTTTGTGTCGGTGGAGATAACCTTGCCGTTTGCAATCCACTTAACCGACTTGCAGTCACGGCTCTCGTCGAGCTTGAGCTCAATGGTGTTCTCTTTCTGGTCAACCTTGATGCTCTTAACAAGGGGAACTTCGCCGTTGCCCTCGTGATCGGGTGTACCGTCTGTATACTTCTGGAACTTACTGCAAGCGAAGAAGTTGCCGACCTGCATGGCCTGCTTTACGTTTTCCTCTGTGTTCTCGGGGAGGAGGAAGTATTCAAAGCTCCTGCCGACATCGGAGATGTATTCGCTGTCGTCATCCGCAAAGGCGATGATGTTTCTGCCGTTCGGGATAACAACCTGAAGAAGTTCATCCCAAAGAGCCCTGTCAGCCTTTGTTACATTGTCGGTATTGTTGATGATTTCCATACCGAGACAGCTTCTGTAATCATTGAAGATGTTTCCGAAATAGCTGATGAATACATTCCAGTGTGAACGCTCGGGGAAATTGTTTGAATTTACCCAGTCGCCTACGTGGTTAAGGACAGTGAATCCGCCCGCCTCGTCAACTGCGGCAACGGAGGAGCGATAGTCATTTTCCTTGCCCCATTCGCCCTGACCGTACTCGGTGAAGTAGCCGTTGACGTGGGTCTTTGTGATGACAGCCATATTCATTTCGATGCCGCCCTTGATATCAATCATACCTCTGCCGTTTCTATCGGAGCCGGTGGTGATTCTTTCATAGTTTGAGTCACTCATAGGTTCGGCCTTGCGGAAATAATTGAAAATTCCGTTGGTCTCTCTCTCTTTGTTCCAGCCGTGATTGATAACGCCGTGATCGGTCATTGCAAGGATATCATAGCCCTTGCTGTAATAGAGCTGAACCATATCGGTAATGCTCAGGTCACCGTCGGATGCGACTGAATGGGTGTGCAGGTTTGCCTTGTAGTAATCCCATTTGTCCCAGTCAACGCACTCATACGGATTGACTATCGTGTAGTCGGTCTCATCAGCCGCCGCAGCGGAAATGAGAGGGGACGACGCCGTAAAAATGAGCGTTGCGCAGGTGAGGACCGATAAAACTTTTTTGAATTTCATTGTGACTCTCCTTTAGGTTTATTTTATTCTGAATTGAAGCGCAATCCCGCCGAAAGAAACGATGTCGCCGTCGTTAACCACGGTGGGCTCGTCAATACGCTTGCCCTTGATAAAGGTGCCTGAGCTGGAATGTGTGTCTGTAATTACCCAGCCCTTTTTGTGCTTTGAAATAACGGCGTGAAAACGTGAGACCGAGGCATAGTTGAGCACAATATCGCAGGCTCCGCTTCGTCCGATCGAGGTTTCCCAGCTCGTTATCGTGTATTCCCTGCCGTTCTGTTCGTCGTAGAAGTATGCGGGTGTGACTTTCGGAGCACGGCTTGAAAGCAGGTGCTTGACGCAGTATGCCGCAATGACGATGCACAAAGCGGGAATAAGGTATCTGTATATTTCGTTTAACAGCTCTTTCATTAAATCATCCTTTAAATGTTTAATTCAATTATAAGGTTTGCACAAAAAATTGTCAACAATTTTTCCTTTAAATATTTATTATAATGTGCTATAATTGTCAGGACGGAGGTGCTTATTTATGAAAAAAACACAGAAAATACTGGCTCTTCTCCTTACTCTTGCGCTGACTGTAAGCCTTTTTACATTCACATCGGGCGCAATTGAGCCGCAGGAAGAATGGCTTGAAAAGAATTGGTCCGAGCTTGTCGAGTCAAAGGGCTCGCTGCTTATGACGCCGGGCGAGGATAACACGAAAATGAATTTCTCGTGGCAGTCGTCTTTCAAGTCGGCAAAGGCTGAGATCGAGGTTGCGACAAAGCAGGATATGAGCGACGCCGAATCGCTTGACGTCAGCACGAGGTTTAACATCTTCTGCTTCGAGTACACTCACGAGGCAACCGCATCAGAGCTTGAGGCTGATACAACATACTATTACAAATATTATGCAGACAAGAAATGGAGCGACGTTTATTCATTCAAGACCGCCGATACGGACAGCACAAGAGTTCTTTTTGTCTCCGACTGTCAGATCGGACGTTACCGTCAGGGCACGGATGAAGAGATTCTTCAGCACGATACATACGGCTGGTACAAGACAATGGAGCTTGCGACGGAGAAAAATGCGGGAATCAACTTTATTATTTCGACAGGCGATCAGGTCGAGGATTCCTATTCCGAGCATCAGTATTCGCTGATGGAATCTGTTCCCCAGCTCAGAAATTACCCGATTGCGGCGGCTGTCGGCAATCACGAGTTCTACACAACGAATTATTCGAGCCACTACAACAATCCGAACAGGAACACCGATGTTCCGTTCAGAGATCCTGCGGGAAACGGCTATTATTTCATTTATAATGATATTCTCTTTATTGTGCTTGACTCAAATGTTGTTGTTCCGTCAACACACAGGAAGATAATCAAGGCGGCGTGTGAGGCTTACCCGAACGCAAAATGGAAGGTCGTTTCGATGCACCACAGCCCGTATGACGCCAATGCGGCAAAGTATTTTACAAGCAAGATCACAAGAGCGACAATTACGCCGTTCTTTGACGAGTTCGGCATTGACCTTTGCCTGAGCGGTCACGATCATTATTACAGCCGTTCATATATCGTAAAGAACAACAAGGTTACGGACGATGTTCTTCACAACAACACATATACCGATCCCAAGGGTACGCTCTATGTCAGCGCAAACTCCTCGTCGGGAAGCAACTATAACGGAATCGACACCGAAAATGTCGGTCCGGAGTGCGACGTATGGTTCCAGTCGGATACGCCTTGCTATTCAATTATGGATGTTAAGGACGGCAAGCTGACGGTTACAACCTATGAGACAGGCAACAACGGCGTTGTTGATACAATCTCAATTGTAAAAAAATAATACGGATAACAAAAGGGGACTGCCGTTTTTCTTCGGCAGTCCCTGCTTTACATTTCTGATTTTTACAAGCTAATTATGCGGTATTGCATTAAATTGCGGATTCTCCGATCCTTTTTGCACATTCACGGCAAATTTTCTGACCGTTAAATTCGATCAGATCATCCGTTTCGTGGCAGAAAATACAAGAAGGAGCATATTTCTTGATAACAATCTCGTTTCCTCTTGCGAGGATTTCAACCTTACTGTCGTCCCCCGTTATATCAAGCTCTTTTCTGATCTCGATTGGGAGAACAATTCTACCGGCAAGGTCAACGCTTCTGACGATACCAACACTTTTCATAATCCGACTCCTTTCCGAAATATCCGACCGCAAAAACGGATATTCTTTACTTTAGTTACATAATACCACTTTTTGCCATATTAGTCAACACAAAACTACAAAAAAATAAGCAGTCGTTTTCGGCGACTGCTTATTTTTCAATTTAAGTAATTATTTTGCAATAATGCTTGTAACGAAGTCAATGATCTTCTGAAGGATTGCCTGGAAGTCAATCTGAGCGAGGAGATCAGTGATCTTTGCCAAGATAGCGTCAACGTCAATCTTGTCAAGAATTGCACTAAAATCGAAATTCATAATTCAGCACTCCTTTCATAGATTCGACAACGGGGAAGCCCTGTTATCAGTGCTTATGTTACCACAATAACCGTCTCTTGTCAAGGCAAATAAGGTCGATTTTCGACTTGTATAATCATTTGTAAAAGAGAAAATCGCAGTGACAAAGACTGCCGCTGCGATTTTTTAGTGAACTGATGAAAGGATAGCCTTATTTGATAAGACCGATAACGAAGCCTGCGATCTTATCAAGAATTGCTGCGAAGTCAATCTGAACGATGAGATCTGTGATTTTGTTCATTACTGTGTCAAGAATTGCGCTGAAATCCATAATTCGTTACTCCTTTCGTAAATTTATTCGGTAGAGGATAGAATCTTCCATCTGTGAATATATTACCACAAGTATTTATTGATTGTCAAGTTTATATGTGACGGTATTTTACAATTATTGTTGAACTTGGAATTTTACGGCTGGAAAGGAACGGGATCGTGTTCGCTCTCGTGCTCAAAGGAAAGAATATTGTTGCGGTCGAAGTAGCTGTATCTCATTTTGAACGCACGGCAGATTCCCTCGGCGGGAACGTAGAGCTGATCACGGTTGAGGCGTTTAACCTCGCCCGCCATTTCAAAACTTCCGCTGTCAGTAATAACTGTTCTGTTGTTTTCGGTGAATGTCGCCGTGTGACCGTATGCGGTGCTTTTAACAGTTCCCTTGCCCATTTCAACATCAAATCCGATGTATCTCAGAAGCGCCGCAGCGGGAACATACCATACTCCGTCAATGCGGTTGCAGGGGAGGGTTCTCGTTGAAATTCCGAGATCGGCGCCCTTGAACATAAGTCTTGCTGCGCTGAATATCGGAGCAAGGGCGATCGGAGAGATGCTGTCTGTTTCCTTGTCAATCACACATTCGTCAACGACCCTGTCTCCCTCAAGGTATGAGGTGAGCGTGAGCCTTTTGCCGCAGACCTTGACTATTGTATACATTGACAGCTCTTCCTCGTGGGGATAATATGCGCAGTTCCAGAGCTTCGGTGTTACAAGCAGCTTGCACGGATTTCTGTGACCGCTTCCCATATTATAGAAAATCGTTCCGTCGGACGGCTTGTCATAGAGATTTTCATTGCGGCGGGGATAGCTCCTTGAAAAGCAATGCTCGTGTCCGCTGAACATAACGTCGAATTTCTCCATTCCATCACGCATCATCGGATAAGAATCGTCGCAGGCAAGGTCCGAACCTTGATAGCAGATCGGGAAATGATGCGAACCGAATTTCCACGTTTTATCGCTCTTTGCGGTGTCCTTTAAAAGCCACTCGTTGACATATTCGGGACCGCTCGTTCCGATTACGCAGAAGTGAGAGTTGCCGTAGTCGAAAGAATAGTTTGCGGTTTTCCAATCCTCGGGACCATTGTCGGGGTAAGCTCCGCCGAACTGCTTGCAGAAATATTCGGCTTTCTCCGAATAGTATTTGTTGCTGTATTCAAAATAGTTTTCAAATCCCATATCGTCATGGTTGCCGAGAGCCATCATAAACGGAAGATGCTCGATAATACCCTTTAATCCGTCAAGTAAGCCCGTCCACTGAATGTCGGTCTGTCCGCAGTTTGTGTTGTCGCCTGCCGTGAGAATGAAACTGACATTCGGATGAAGCCGCAGAATTTCTTTCACAATTTTGCCAAGCTCGGAATAATCGGCAGGGGGCTCGGCGGCACCGTGCTGAATGTCGGAAAGGCAGAGAAATTCAAAGCTGTCCGTATCCTTTTCGGCTGTTTTGAAAGTGAAAACTTCACTCCGAAAGCCGTCGTTTCCGCAGGTGTATTCATACTCCGTGCCGGGGCTGAGCTGTGTCATATGCGCCGAAAAAATATTACTGCTGTCCATATCGGAATCAAAACGGCTGACTTGTGCATCGGCTCTGCGCCATTCACCGCCGAGCTCTCTGTAAAGCGCATATCCGCTTTCAATTTCGGTGCAGGTGCGCCACGTGACGGTCATTGACGTTTCGGCATTCCCGTTGATCGAAAGCATTATGTGATCGGGAGATTTCTGCGATCCTCTGAAATTTTTCCATTCTTCCTTTGTTATCATACCGACACCTCTTTTTCTTCAAAATTATACCATAGCGCAGATATTGATTCAAGAAAACTATTGTAAAATTTTTTCAAATGACTTATAATTGAAATATCAAAAGTTAAGGACGTGTAGCTATGAAAAAAACAATCGTAATCTGCGTATCCGTAATACTCTGCGTAGCGATGATGTGCGGATCGTTCATTTATGTCGGAAAGGACTTTAACGAGAGTATCGGCAAGCTGATCCCGTCGATCCTTTATTCGTCAAGAGTTAACGAAAATAAAACTCAGCCGACGATCAGCCCCGAAAAGGAGACAACGACCGAAGAGGCAACGGAGGCTCCGACCGAGGAGACAACCGCCGAGGAACCGACAACAGATTCGACAACAGCCGTGCCAAAGACAACGGCAAAGCCGAACGCCACAACAAAAAAGACTACAACGACGAAAAAGGTAACTACCACCAAAAAGGTGACAACAACCAAAAAGACGACTACCACCAAGAAGCAGACCACGGCTCAGACAAAGCTCACGACTGCTCAGGTAATCAATAATTACAATGCCGCAATCAATAAGGCAAGAAGCTCAAAGGCGGGCTACACAAAAACCAGAAGTACAAAGCTCAATAAGCTCGACGCAGGCGCACTCGGCAATATGGGTGTTGTTAAGGACGCCGTTTCGGGATTCCTCGGAGTCGGCGATAAGACCTACACAAACGCAAAGGGCAAGAATGAGTTTATGTCTGCTGCATCGCTCAAGGCGTCTGATGTCAAGAGCGCAAGCTACACGCTGAAGAACGGAAAATACACATACACACTCGTGCTCAATAACGGTACAAGTGCGGCGGCATCGGGCAGCAAGTCGAACAGCTCACCGGTTGATCGCAGCGGTATACTTGTAGGCGCAGGCGACAAGTCGGCTTATGACCACAAGTGTGCGGACAATCTCTATACCGCTATCAACAATACCGACGGAGCCTCGGTACAGTCGATCAAGGAGAGCACCTCCAACGTCAAGTGTGTTGCGGTTGTCAATGCGTCAAACGGCAGACTTGAAAGTCTCAGCATTTCCTTTGATTTTGCGGTTACGCTTACAAACACAAAGTACGTTGTCACAATCAAAAATGCGGGCGGCAACGCTTCGACCGCAGTTAAATATTCAGGCTTCAAGTTCTGAGATTAAACTATAATATCTGTCTCTCTCTGCGGCGCAGGGAGAGACGTTGATTTACAGAGGGTGATTTATTGAAAGATATGAAAAGGTATTTGCAAATGGCAAAGCCCTATTGGGGCACATTGGCTTTGACGGTTGCGGCGCTGATCGGTGCCTCCGCCGTGAGCCTTGTCACTCCCGAAATGGTACGCAGGCTTACGGGCGTACTGACAGACGGTACGGCAACCAAGGAAAAGATACTTACCTATGCGGCGATACTGCTTGCCGCATATATCGCAAAAGCGTTTTTGACGTTCGTTTCAAAGTATAAGGCACACGTTGCGGCGTGGAACTTCGTCGGCGATATGATGCTTAATGTTTACAACAAGCTCCAGTCGCTTTCTATGAGATATTTCGGTGATAAGCAGACGGGAGAAATAATGAGCCGTGTTATCAACGATTCGAGAAATATGGAAACGCTGATTGCTCACGCCTTGCCCGACCTTCTTTCAAATATACTTATTGTATTAATGGTTGCGGTGATGATTTTCACGATCAATCCGATCCTTGCGGCGATCTCACTTATTCCGATTCCGCTTATACTTTTTGTAAGCACAAAATTTTCGGGAAAGGTTCATTCGCTGTTTAAGAGAAATCAGGAGGTTCTGGCTGAGGTCAACGGTAAGGTCCAGGACAATATTTCCGGAATACGTGAAATTCAGTCCTTCGGCAGAGAGGCCGAGGAATACACGAGTATGAAAGAGTATTGCAAGTATTACAGCTATGTCAATATCCGTGCGAACTTCGCCGCCGCAATATTCCACCCGTCAATCGAGTTTTTAACCTCGATCGGTTCGGTATTGGTTATGGGAATCGGCGGAACACTCGCAATGAAAGACGTGCTTTCCATTTCCGATGTTGTCGGATTCTTTATGTACCTCTCACTCTTTTATTCGCCGATTGCAACGCTTTCAAGAATCGTTGAGGATATGCAGAATGCGTTCGCAGGCGGACACCGTGTACTTTCGATTCTTGATATGGAGTCGGAGATCAAGGACAGCGAAAATGCCGAGGATATCGGCAGGGCTGACGGCAATATGGAGTTCCGCCACGTATCTTTTCATTATAATGAAAACGAACCTGTGCTGAAAGACATATCTTTTAAGGTCAATGCAGGTGAAATGGTTGCTTTTGTAGGTGCGACGGGCGTCGGCAAATCAACAATTGTTTCACTTATGGAAAGGTTTTATGATCCGGTAAGCGGCTCGGTTCTCCTTGACGGCAGGGACATAAGAGATATAACCGTTAAATCACTCAGGGAAAATATTTCGATGGTATTGCAGGACGTTTTTCTCTTCAACGGTTCGATTTATGATAATATCGCCTACGGAAATCCGACGGCAAGCCGTGACGAGGTTATCAATGCGGCTGTAACGGCAAGAGTCAGCGACTTTGTTTGCAAAATGCCCGACGGATATGATACAATAATCGGCGAGAGGGGAGTACGTCTTTCCGGCGGACAGAAGCAGAGAATCGCAATCGCAAGAGCCGTTCTCAAAAATGCTCCCGTTCTTATTCTCGATGAGGCGACCTCGGCGGTCGATAACAAGACCGAGGCTCTTATTCAGCAGGCGATTGACGAGCTTTCAAAGAGTCGCACGGTGATAGTTATTGCACACAGGCTCTCAACGGTTATGAAAGCCGACAATATAATTGTTCTTGAGGACGGCAGAATTGCCGAGCAGGGCAATCACAGCGAGCTTTTGAAGCTCGGCGGAATATACGCAAAGCTCTGTAACGTCAATTCGGACAGAATCAAGACCGAGGCGTGAAATTACAAAACGAAAGGAAGATTACAATGATCGTAACAACAATCGACAAACTTGATTTTTACAGCGAGGTTCCCTATGCAAGGGACATTATGAGTTTTATTGAAAATTTCAAAAAGACGGATATGGCGCCGGGCAGATACGATATCCACGGCGATGATCTTTTTGCCGCTGTCAGCCGCTATGACACCGAGCCGAGAGAGCAGAGAAAATTTGAGAGCCACAGAAAATATATTGATCTTCAGATCGTGCTTGACGGCAGCGAAGAGATGGACTGGGCTCCGATTGATTTGCTTAATATGACCGATAACGGATTTGAGAGGGGAGACGATATCGCTTTTTATGAGGGTACGGAGCTTTCAACGGTAATTCTCGGCGGCGATCAGTGTGCGGTACTTTTCCCCGAGGACGGTCACAGACCCAATGTTATGCACAAAAACATTAATAATGTTCTTAAAATTGTATTCAAAATCAAAAACAATGAATAAATATTCGCTTTTTGCTTGACATATTCAATTCAAAGTGGTATATTGTTCACGTCAAAAAAACAGAGGAGGACAAAACTATGAAAAAAATTATTGCAATTGTAATGTCCGTAGTTCTTGTTGCAGGTGTCGCAATGCTTGCAGGCTGCGGAAAGAAAGAAGACGTTAAGGCGGCAAAGATTATCAATATCGACCTTACTAATGAAAATTACGCATTCGGTGTTGATAAGGCACAGCCGGAGCTTCTTGAAAAGACAAACGCATTTATTGAGAAGATATTGAGTGACGGCACATTTGATGATATCTGCTCTCACTATTTCGGAGACGGTGAGCCGGTACTTGTTAAGTCCGCAGCTAAGGATTCTTCAAAGGATCAGCTTGTTGTTGCAACAAACGCTGCTTTTGAGCCGTTTGAGTATACGGTAGGCGATTCATACGCAGGTATTGATATGGAAATCGCACAGCTTCTTGCTAAGGAGCTTGGTAAAGAGCTTGTTATCGACAATATGGACTTCGACGCTGTTTGCCTTTCTGTCGGTCAGCATAAGTGTGACATCGCAATGGCAGGTCTTACGGTTAATCCGGACAGAGAAGCATCCGTTACATTCTCAAAGACATACTATAAGGCATCTCAGAAGCTTGTTGTTAAGGGCGACGATACAACATTTGACGAGTGCAAGACAGCAGACGATGTTCTCAAAAAGCTCCAGGGCTTCGACGCTTCTGTTAAGATCGGCTACCAGAACGGTACAACAGGCGGTATGTATACAAACAATGAGAGCGACTACGCTTCAAACAACCTCAAGGTAACAGGTAAGGGCTACAAGAACGGTTCACTTGCCGTTCAGGATCTTATCAACGGAAACATCAACTACGTTATTATCGACTCTGCTCCGGCAGACAGCATCGTTAAGTCAATTAACGAGGTTGCATAATTAAAGTGGAATAAAAGGCAAAGCCCCACTGAACAAGTGGGGTATTTGTTCTTTAAGAGGATTTTTTATGGGTAATTTTGACATCAAAATCGAAAAGTTTCTGAAAGCCTTTATTGACAACGGCGGTTATCACAATGTTCTCACAGGCTTGAAGAACACAATGGAAATTGCAATAATCGGTTTGTTGATCGGTATTGTAATCGGTACACTGATCGCATCAATCCGTGTGCTTCCGAAATACAGGACACTTCCGAAAGTTCTTGATAAAATCTGTTCATTCTATGTTGCAATTTTCAGAGGAACGCCGATGGTTGTTCAGCTCCTTGTTTTTTATTACGTTCTTATGCCGCTGATGGGTATCAAGATTGACGGCTTGAATGTTGCAATCACGGTTTTCGGACTGAACAGCGGCGCATACGTTTCGGAAATAATGCGTGGAGGTATTCTCTCGGTTGATCCGGGTCAGCTCGAGGGCGGCCGCTCCGTCGGTATGAGCTATGCGACGACAATGTTTAAGATTGTTATTCCGCAGGCTATTAAGAATATTCTTCCGACTCTCGGCAACGAATTTATCACGCTTGTTAAGGAGACATCAATTGTTTCTTTCGTCGGCGCTATGGATCTTTATAAGGTGTTCAACGACATCGGAACAAACAACTATGAATTTATGGTGCCTTACCTTGTAATGGCTGTTATTTATATTGTAATTGTTTGCCTGATTACACTCGGCATTAAACTTATGGAAAGGAGATTGAGAAAGAGTGATAGACGTAGTTAACCTGAATAAAAGCTTTGGCGATCATCACGTTCTTAAAGACATCTCCGTAACGATTGAAAAGGGCGAACGAGTTGTAATTATCGGACCGTCGGGTTCGGGTAAATCAACATTCCTCCGCTGTCTCAACTGTATGGAGGATCCGACCTCTGGTCAGATTATTTTCGAGGGCGTTAATATTGCAGATATGAGCGTCAATATCAACACTTACAGAGAGAGGATCGGAATGGTTTTCCAGCATTTCAATCTTTTCAATAACAAGACAGTGCTTGAAAATATAATGCTTTCTCCGTTCCTTGTCGAAAAGAAGAAGATAAAGAAAGCGAAAAAGGACAATTTCCTCCACAAGCTCGGAATGAAAAAACATCCGTATACGGAGAATATTCCGAGCGTCAAAGAGGTTAAGGCTCAGAAAAAGGAAGAGGCTATGTCTCTGCTTAAGCGAATCGGACTTGAGGAAAAGGCGAATGCATATCCGTCAACTCTCTCCGGCGGACAGAAGCAGAGAATTGCAATTGTCCGTTCGCTTGCAATGCACCCCGAGGTAATTCTCTTTGATGAGCCGACCTCCGCACTTGACCCCGAGATGGTCGGTGAGGTTCTTGAACTTATGAAAGAGCTTGCCGAGGAAAATATGACGATGGTTGTTGTTACTCACGAAATGGGATTCGCCAAGGAGGCGGCAACGAGAGTTATATTTATGGACGACGGTAGGATGGTTGAGGAGAATACTCCCGCAGAATTTTTCTCCTGCCCGAAAACCGAACGCTGCAAAGACTTCCTCTCAAAGGTGCTTGTATAAAAATTGCACAAAAAATGCACGCTATTTTTGTAATAACGTGCATTTACTTTTTTTGCAAGAAAAAGTATAATATAGTAAATACATATGATCTCGAAAGGGGTAAATATCATGAGTAAGAAAAAGAAGATCTCGACAGATCCGAACGCAGAGGTTGTCGAGACCAAGAAGAAGAAAAAGGCAAAGAAAGAGAAAACTCCGATGGATATTGATTCAAAGAAGACTCTCTTTAAGTGTATCACAGCGCTTGTTTGTGTTATTGCGATCTGCGTAACGGCGGTTCTCAATACAGGCAAGATGTGCGATGCGGCCAAGAAAGCGGCAGAGCAGAAGGGCGGCGCTTCAGCATCCGATGCTATGGGCGACGATGTCGATAATAACGGTGATATCGGCGAAGTTCCGACAGATCCAAGCGGTGAAGTTCCGACAGATGCTAACGGCGAGGCTCCGACAGACGCTAACGGCGAAACTCCGACAGACGCCAATTCCGGCAGCGGTTCGACAAGCGGCGGTTCAAGTGCTACTCCGTCAAAGACAAAGGCTAACAGCGGTTCTTCTGTACCGACAGGCACAGCCCAGATCGTAAGCTACTACAACACAGCTACGGCTAAGGTTGCGTCTAAGAAGGCTGCTTTCAATAAGACAAGAACAACAACCGAGAAGTCATACGATGCAGGCGCATCGCTTAAGGCTTCAAAGGATATCGTTTACAAGTTTATGGGTGTTGGCGATTCAAACAAGTTCACAAAGTCCGTAACTTCGGCAGACGCTGACAGCTACCATAAGTATTTCAAGGCATCGAAGCTCACAGCTTCCGATGTTACAAGCGCAACCTGCGTAAAGAACGGCAATAACTACACGATCACACTTAAGATCAAGAACGGCTCAAGCAAGGTTACATCCGGTAAGGTTGTTTCTTCCAACAATGCTCCTCTTGACAGAAGCGGTCTTGCTTGCGGCGATAACGATAAGGATTACTGGGATCACAAGACAGCCGAGAACGTTATGTCGGCTATCTCTCAGGTTCCTCTTTGCGGCAAGGCAAACATTTCCGAGAGTTACAGCAATGCCGTTATCACAGCAGTTGTAAACGCTTCAACAGGCAACCTTGTTTCCCTCAACGCAAAGTTCAACTTCAAGTTTGAGCTTTCAAGCGTTATGGGCTCATCAGGCACAGCCGTTGCATCGTCTGTTGTCAATATGACAGGCTTCAAGATGTAACAGAATAACATATTAAAATTTTCACCGTCCGTCGGTATAGCGCCAACGGACGGTGATTTTTTATTCTAAAGTTTTTATCTTACAGAAAGTACATCCTTTTCGTACTTCTCAATCTCATCAAGCCACGAGGAGTCGGAAATGATTCCGTTACGGCTGCAATATTCTGCCCAGACGTCGTTGAACGGGAAGAACTTGAGTTCCTCCTGAGTTGCAAGCAGCTTCGTAAAGTTGCTCTCATCCTGAAGTTTAGCAAGCTCCTTATGCGGAGTGAGCAGGGCGCAAAGGAGAGCTTTCTGAACGTTTCTCAGACCGATTACCCAAGCGGCTATACGGTTGATTGAAGCGTCAAAATAGTCGGTTGCGATGAACACACGGTCAAGCGCATCGTGAGCGACTATTTCCTTTGCAATTTCTTTTGTCTCATCATCAAAGAGGACTACGTGGTCGCTGTCCCAGCGGACGGGACGTGTGATATGAAGTGCAATCTTTTCGTTGAAAAGGAGGAGCGAGGAAATTTTATCGGAAACAACCTCTGTCGGGTGATAGTGGCCGTTATCCATAAGCGGAGTAATTCCCTTGTAGTTTACATAGGAAAGGGCAAATTCGGCTGAACCTACGGTGTAGGATTCAAGTCCGATACCGAAAACCTTGGATTCAAGGGTTATATAAACCTTGCTCTTGTCATACGGAACGGAAAGAATCTCGTCAAGAGATTTTTTGAATCTTGCTCTCGGTGCAAGTCGGTCGGCGGGAATATCCTTGTATCCGTCGGGAATCCATATGTTCATAACGCAGGGTACGCCTGTTTCATTGGCAAAATATTCCGCAATTTTGAGGCAAGCCTTGCCGTGGTTAACCCAGAATGCACGAACCTCTTCGTCGGGTGAGGAAAGGGTAAGATTATCCTTGACCATCGGGTGAGAGAAAAACGTCGGATTGAAGTCAATGCCGATTCCTCTGTCCTTTGCAAACTTTACCCATTTTGCAAAGTGCTTCGGTTCAATCTTATCCCTGTCGGCAAACTCTCCGTCCTCAAAGATCGCATAGCTTGCGTGGAGATTGAGCTTTTTCTTGCCGGGGACGAGTGAAAACGCCTTGTCAATATCTGCCATAAGCTCCTCGGGAGTTGTCGCCTTACCGGGATAATTTCCCGTGGTCTGGATACCGCCCGAAAGCGCCTGCTTTGAGTCAAAGCCTGTTACATCGTCGCCCTGCCAGCAGTGAACCGAAACGGGAACATTTACAAGTGTTTCAATTACCTTTTCGGTGTCAATGCCTATCTCGGCATATTTTGCCTTTGCATATTCATAGCGTGTCATATTAATTCCTCCGTTACTCTATATTTACTTTTGTCAGATCTGCAAGCTCTTCGGGAATTTCGGCTTTTCCAATCCACATATTGCCCCATTCCTGACCTGCAATGTCCTCACAAATTTTCTTTTCATCATCGGAAAGCTCAACCTTGCCCGTCTCTTTCTTTTCGGCGATCGCTCTCTTGATAAGCTCGTGATCGCTCTTTGTCATCTTATATCGATAAATTCCGATAATCGAGAGCAGGGCGAAAATAATCGGCAGAATCGAGTAGGTGAACTTTATTCCGAACATACCCATTGTCGTCTGAACAGCGCCCTCACCGGTATGGAAACCGAATGCGGCAAGAATATATCCCGTCAGAGCTGCCATAAAGCCGTTGATCGTCTTTTTGATAAGTGACGAGAATGTTGAAATAACGCCCTCACGGCGGCGGCCTGTGATAAGCTCGTCAACGTCGGTAACATCGGGCTGGGTATTTGTGCCGACGAAGCCGACTCCCGAGAAACCGAAACAGTAGAGAACCGATGCGAGATAAAGAACCCACGACGGTGTGCTCTCGTTGACGAAGAGGGAAATTGCAAGACCTACTATCATTATCGGTCCGAGCAGCTTTCCGCAGAGCTGTTTGCCGTATTTCATCGTCAGAGCGTAGTTGATCGGGAATCCCGACGCCTCCGCAACGCCTGCAACGGTGTTGAGAATATTATATTTGTTCCAACGCTTTGCGGCGTGCTTTATAAAATACTGGTTCGAGTTGTTGTAAAAGCCCTTTGAGATCGAATAGAAGGTGCTGAGGGCAAAATATTGTCTGAAAGATTTGTTTTTGAAAACAAGTTTGTACTCGTTGAGCATATTGTAGAGGTTTACCGGGGGAACAACGATATCTCTCGAATCCTTTTCCTTTGAGGAGAAGAACGTTATCAGCAGGGGAAGGGAGAAGAAGAGCGCAAGCACAAGACCCATAAAAAGGAATTTGCTTCTGATTTCGGGGGTTGACTCAAGCGTCTTGACATCGGTGAAGCCGAGAACCGCAGAAACAAGCACGAAAGACGAGACCATACCGACGGAATTGAATATGTATTCAACCGATTTATACTGGGTTCGGAGCGAATACTCGGGTGCAATTTCCGGCAGCATAGCCGTATAAGGAACGCAGACGAGTGTGTACGCCGTGTTGAAAAGCATATATGCGCAGGTGTAGTATACGGTTATTACATTTGTGCTGACAATCTGCGAAAGCCCGAACGAGTTCCACAGGAGGAAATACGATATAAATATCGGAGCAACACCCCAGATAAGATAGCGGCGGTGCTTGCCGAATCGTGAACGTGTGCGGTCGGTTATAAGACCCATTGCGGGATCGGTTATCGCATCCCAAATGTGGGCAAAGGCAAAGACCCAGCCCGCCTGCTTTGTGTTGAGACCCTCAACCTCAGTCAGATATGACATAAAGAAAAGGCTGATTATGTAGGTCGATCCGCCGAAAAGAATGTTTGCGGCATTATAACCGAGCATCGGGCGCAGCTGCGTCCAAAAATTGTTCAGGTTGATTTTTCCTTTAAGAGCCAAATGAAATCCCCCAATGTACTGATGTTCTGTCGCTTATTGTACCATAGAGAAAGAAAAATTACAATAAAAACAGAGCGATTAGTTCCTAAAAATTATTAACCATACAAAAATAACCGCCGATGACGGATTAACGATCCGATACCGACGGTCGATTTTATTTAAATTCAGTCAAGTGTTATGAGATTGATACATTTAACGGGACAAGCCTCGGTGCATTTGCCGCAGCCTGTGCACTTGTTGTAATCAACCTTAGCGCAGAAGTCCTTGACCTCAACTGCACCAAATTCGCACGCCTTGACGCATTTCATACAGCCGATACAGCCGTTTGAACATTCCTTACGTGTGATTCCGCCCTTGTCGTGGTTAACGCAAAGGTTTGCCGCCTTTGCCTCGTGCAGGGGCATCATCTTGATAATGTGGTTCGGGCAGGTTTTAAGGCACTGCTTACAAGCCTTACACATTACGGGGTTGATTCTCGCAACACCGTCGCAGATGTGAATTGCGTCATACTGACAGGCGTTTTTGCAGTCGCCGAGACCGATACAGCCATAGATGCACTCTTTCGGACCGCCGAAAAGCTGTTTTGCCATTTCGCAGGAGCTGACGCCGTTGTATTCCATCTTGGTTTCAGCCTTGCCGCAGAAGCCCTGACACATAACGACCGCCGCCATAGGAGCGACAGAGCCTGCCGAAAGTCCCGTAACCTCTGCAATCGCCTTAGAAGCGTCATTTCCGCCGGGAGCGCAGAGAGCAGTGTTCGTTGTAATGCCCTTTGAAAGAGCCGCCGCATAGCCGTCACAGCCGGAGAATCCGCAGGCGCCGCAGTTTGCACCGGGCAGACATTCACGGATAGCCTCCGCCTTTTTATCGACGGGAACAGCCATAACGATGGAAGCGACTGCAAGCCCGAGACCTGCGATGAGTCCGATGACCGAAACGATCAGAATTGCTAAAACAATAGGATTCATATGCTCGCCTCCTTACGCAAAGATCTTGTCAACTACGCCTGCGAATCCCAAGAATGAGAGGGAAACGAGCGAAGCGGCAACAAGTGTGATGGGCAGACCTTTAAGGAATTTCGGAATGTCGCAGGATTCGAGTCTTGAACGAACGCCTGCAAACATAATCATAGCGATCATAAATCCTACGCCGCCGCCGATTGCACAAACGAGTGACTGGAGGAAGTTATAACCGTTGTCAACGTTGAGAGTTACAACGCCGAGAACTGCGCAGTTCGTCGTGATAAGCGGAAGATAGATGCCGAGCGCATTGTAAAGAGCCGGCATATACTTCTTGAGGATAATCTCAACCATCTGAACGAGTGCGGCGATGACGAGAATGAAAACGATCGTCTGAAGATATTCAAGATTGTTGGCAACAAGCAGATACTTGTTAATCGGATATGTAACCGCCGTTGAAAGCGCCATAACGAAGATAACGGCAAGCGACATTCCGACCGCCGTGTTCAGCTTCTTTGAAACGCCGAGGAACGGACAGATGCCGAGGAATCTTGAAAGAACGAAGTTCTGAGTGAGAATCATTGTGAGCAGTATGCTCAAAAGGCCTTTTGTCATTTCCATTATGCTTCAGCCTCCTTTTTCTCTTCACAGCCCTCGTGAGTGTCTCTGATAGAGCAGGACTTAGCCATCGGGCAGTTTTCACAGCCGTGAAGCACAGCCTTGGGCTTACCCTTTGACTCGGCAATCTTGTTGGCAAGAGCCATTACCATACCGAATACGAAGAATCCGCCGGGAGCGAGGATGAATATAAGCATCGGGTTTTCGTTGAGAAACGGAATTGAGAATCCGTTGAAGCTGCCGCCGATGAGATCGCTGATTCCGTTGAGGAATGTGCCTGCGCCGAGGATCTCACGGATAGTACCCATAACGAAGAGTGCGCCAGTGAAGCCGATACCCATTCCGAGACCGTCAACTGCGGAGGCGAGAACGCCGTTCTTGCTTGCGAATGCTTCCGCTCTGCCGAGGATGATACAGTTAACAACGATAAGCGGAAGATAAACGCCAAGCTGTTCGTTGAGCACGGGAACAAATGCCTTGACGAGCATCTGAACGATCGTAACGAACGAAGCGATGATAACAATGTATGCAGGGATACGAACCTTTTGCGGAATAACCTTTCTCAATGCCGAAATAACGATGTTCGAGCAGATGAGAACGATCGAAGCCGAAACGCCCATACCTATCGCACTTGAAACGGAGGTCGTTGTGGCGAGGGTGGGGCAGGTGCCGAGCACAAGGCGAAGAACAGGGTTTTCAATGATAAAGCCTTTGGTAAGCTCCTTGCCTAAAGATTTCTTTTCAGCCATCAGTTAGCACCTCCGTTTTCTGTAATAGTTTTGTAGTTTGCGAGAGCCTCGTTAACTGCCGTTGTTACGGCGTTTGACGTGATCGTTGCGCCTGTGAGAGCGAGGATTTCATTATTGTCGTGATCGGCGCTGTTCTTGGCAACCTTGATTCCGTCAACAAGACCCTTGAACTGATCCTTGAACGAATCCGTCTGAGCCTTCATACCGAGACCTGCGGTGTCGCTGATGGAAAGGATCTGGATACCTGTTACCTTGCCGTCGTTGTCAACGCCTGTCATAACGATAAGGTCCCCGCCGTAGCTCTTTGAAGTGGTTGTGAAAACCATACCTACCGTCTGCTTGCCGGCGTCAAGGCCGACTGCGTATGTGATATTGCCCAGTGTTTTGTCCTCAAAGCTCTTTGCGTCCGCAAGAACCTCCATACGGGACTGAGCCTCGGACTCTGCCGAGTTCTTTTCGATTATCGGAGCGGTTACGTTATTTGCCAGTGCAAGCAAGGTCGTTGCGACAAGGCAGATAATAAAGAGCGCAACCGTGGGTATCAAAATTTGTTTTTTCATTTTGCCTCAGCCTCCTTCTTTTCTTTCTTGGGAGTGCCGAACGGCTTGGGAAGCGTAACGTTTTCAATCAGCGGAACAAGAATGTTCATAATAATGATTGAATAGGAAACGCCCTCGGGAAGATTGCCGAAGATTCGGATAACCGAGGTGATAAGACCGCAGCCGATACCGAAAATAATCTTGCCCTTGAATGTGATCGGCGAGGTCGTGTAGTCGGTTGCCATAAAGATTGCGCCGAGCATAAGTCCGCCGCCGAGGATTTCATATGCGACGAAGCGGAAGTCGCCCTTGCCTGCGATGAGCATAATAACGGCAACCGTGCCGATATATGTAAGCGGAATTGTCGGGGAGATAACCTTACGGACAACAAGATAGATACCGCCGAGAATGAGCGCAACTGCGCAGGTCTCACCGAGACAGCCTGCACGCCAGCCGATAAGCATTTCAACGAGTGAAACGTCGGGAGCGGAGCCGCCCGAGATCATCGAATGAATCGAGGAGAGGGGAGAGGCCGATGTAACTCCGTCGAGCTGTGACATTGTCCAGGTCAGCGGCTGAGTCCAGGTTGACATCGCAACGGGGAAAGAGGTCAGAAGAACGATACGTCCTGCAAGAGCGGGATTGACGAAGTTCTGACCGATACCGCCGAAGAACTGTTTTACAACAACAATTGCGACGAGCGAACCGATAACTACCATCCAAAGCGGAATGGACACGGGCAGGTTGAATGCAAGAAGAAGTCCTGTGATAACGGCGCTGAGATCGCCGATTGACTGACTGCGCTTGAATACGATTCTGGTGATGTACTCGAATATTACGCAGGTCGCAACGCTGATGCATTCAATGAGCAGTGCTCTCGGGCCGTAGAAAATAACCGAAGCGATAAGCGCCGGGATAAGTGCGATAATAACGTCAAGCATCAGGCTCCTAACAGTCCTCGGACTGCGGTCGTGAGGAGATGCGCTGACAACGAGCTTGTTTTTTAATGTCATTTCTTTGCACCTGCCTCTCTGATGATTGATTTTGCAAGTCTCATATGCTGAACGAGCGGTTTCTTGGCAGGGCACGAATATGCACAGCTTCCGCACTCCATACATACCATAACGCCGTCCTTGAGAAGTGAGTCAACGTCCTGAGCCTTTGAGTCACGGACAATCTTAGTCGGGACAAGGCTCATCGGACAGGCGGCGGCACAGCGGCCGCAGCGAATACAATCCGTCTCCTTGAAAATCTTTGCGTCCTTAGCCGAGAAAGCGAGCAAAGCATTGTTGCTCTTCGAGATCGGGTAATTGATATCGGTAATTGCCATACCCATCATCGGACCGCCTGCGATAATCTTAACGGGATCCTCTTTGAAGCCGCCGCAGAAATCAACAACATCGGCGAAGCTGGTGCCGATCGGAACACGGACGTTCTTCGGTTCGGCGATTGCCATACCGTCAACGGTCATCGAACGGCTGACGAGCGGCTTGCCTGTTTTGAGATAACGGGCGATGAATGCGATTGATGTTACGTTCATAACGATACAGCCGACGTCTGCCGGGAGCTTTCCGGGAGGCACCTGACGGCCTGTTGCCGACTGAACCATCATTTTTTCCGCACCTTGAGGGTAAACGGACTTGAGCTGCATAATTTTGATCGAGCTGTCCGCACCCGCTTCCTTGTCAACGATCTGATGAAGAATTTCGAATGCGTCGGGCTTGTTGTCCTCAACTGCGATTACAACATTCGGAATGTTGAGAAGCTCTTTGACTGTCTTGATGCCCGAGCAGATGTCCCACGAATTGTCGATACATTCACGGTAGTCAACGGTTATGTACGGCTCACACTCTGCGGCATTGATGATAAGAGTGTCGATATTCTTATCTGCCGGAACATTGAGCTTAACGTGGGTCGGGAAGCCTGCACCGCCGAGACCGACAAGTCCCGATGCTCTGACTGCCTTGCAAAGCTCTTCCTTGTTGTTTACCTCGGGAGCCTTGAGACCATCGTAAAGCCTCATTTCGCCGTCGGATTCGATAGTGACGCCCTGAACCATTGTGCCGTTCGGGAGCTTAACGTTTCCGATTGCCGTTACCGTACCTGAAATTGATGCGTGAATCGGTGCGCTGACAAACTTGTCGCTGTCGCCGATCACCTGACCGACCGCAACGGTATCACCGACCTTGACAGTCGGAGTACACGGAGCGCCGATGTGCTGCTGCATAGGCAAAACTACCTGCTTCGGGACGGGAATACGAACTACCTCACAGCCGGCAGTGTTCTTGTGGTGCGCAACCTTTACGCCGCCACGAACCTTTTTGACTGCCGAGATAACTCCGTCCACGTGGATTTTACCCATTTGTTCAACCCCTTTGCTATACAGGAATTATTCCTGTTTTGTTTTAAATTTTTACTGCTTTTGTCAGAACGGGCATTACCGCACGGAGAATTGATCCGGTCAGAATGCCGGTGACAATCGCAAATATTAACAACAGCGGACCGTAGCCGACAACAAGCGACGCTGTACCCGAAAGAATACAGGCCGTTGCGAGCTGGCCGATATTGTGACAAACGGCACAGACGATTCCGATGCCGATATATCCTAATTTATCTTTGCAAAATCTGAAAAGCAAGCACGCCGCCGCAGTGCTGAGTATTCCGCCCGAAAGGCTCATCATCATTGCGGTGATTCCTCGTGTTACTCCTGCAAAAAGCCCCTTGATGACTGTGATGAAAAATGCGTAAGCGGGTCCCGCACAGCTTGCCATAAACATTGTTACAATATTGGAAAGTCCGGGCTTTGCTCCCGGAGGGAAGCCGGGGTAGGCGGGGATGAGCGTTTCCAGGTATGAAAGCGCAAGCGCCAGAGCGCACATAATACCCGTCAGGGCTATTCTTCTTGTCAGATTTTTTTTATTCATATCAATATGTCATTATGTCTGTTTTATTCTTATTTGATTTGACCGAGATAACCACCCTTGCGGGCAGACAGGCGGCAGTCTCACCGCCCGAGGTCAGTTTACCGCTTTTAATACACAGCTTGTCCCTGCAATCGGCTTTTGAAAAGTATATTTCGCCGTTTCCGACGGTTATTTCAACACCGTTTTCGGAGACGGTGTAGCTCTTCTCAACCTCGTTAAGATCAATGCTTTCCGTGAGCTTTCCATCAACATAGATTTCCGCTGTCAGCTTATCGGAGGTGAAAAATTTCGGTATGGCAATAAGTGCCGCCGCCAAAAGCACGATCAGTATGATGATTATGTCTGTTCGTTTGAATAGCTTCATTTGTCAAGAGTGTAGCTGTCGTCGGTTACCTTGAATTTGCCGGAGAGGCCGTCGGTTACCTTGACTGCATTGTTGTTGAAGATAAATACTGCCTCGGCATCGTATTCCTTGAGTATTTCAAGGCTCTTACGATAGCCGACGATGTAGCAGACTGTTGAAAGAGCGTCGCTGAGCAGTCCCGAATCACAAACTACGGTAACGCTTTTGAACTCGCTTGTCGCAGGATATCCCGTTGTTGCGTTGAGTATATGATGATAGGTCTTGCCGTCCTGCCGGAAGTTTTTTTCATAGCTGCCCGAGGTCGAAACGCAGACGTTACGGAGCTTGAGTGTTCCCATTGACTGCTTGTCGTTATCGGGATTGACAATGCCTATTGAAAAAGTTCGGTTACCGTATATGAGCAGGCTTCCTCCGACGGAAACAACTGCCGATTTGGTTTTGCCTTTGTCGAGAAGCTCTTTTATCTTGTCGCAGGTGAAGCCTTTGCCGACCGCACCGAGATCGAGAGACTGTCCTTTTTTAATCTGAACCGCTTTACCCGAAACCTTGATGTTTTTATATCCCACATCGGCGAGAGCGGATTTGATTTCATCTTCGGAGGGGAGACGCTGATTGTCACCGCCGAAGTCCCAAAGACGGGTGATATTGCCGATCGAGATATCGAAAACTCCGTTGCACTTGTCGGAAATTTCGATACACTGACCGATAACCTTAACTGCATCGGGAGAAACCGAAACCTCGCTTCCGGCGCCCTCATTGATTCTGTAAACGTCGGAACCCTCTTTTCGCCAGCTCAGGACGGAATTTTCAAGTCCGCTTATCTCTGTTTCAATTCTGTCAAGGTCGCTGTCGGCACCGAAGCCGAACAGCTTCACAGTTACAACGGTGCCCATCGCAACGCTTGTTTTTTCGCTGGAGCTGCGTCCGCTGAGAAAATCATACGAGACGATTCCGAAAACAATAACCGCACAGAGAATTACGGCGATCAGAGCCTTTTTATTGAATTTTTTCTTTTCGCCGTTTTTCAACCTTTTTCACCCGTTCTGTTATATTTAATTAATTATACTATGAAAAAAAGACAAATTCAATAGATAGAGAACTAATTAAAAATTTAACAATATATAAGACGACGCCTGCGGGCATCTGTCCGCAGGCGTCTTTCTTATTCAATCAATGTCAGCAACCGCAACCGTTGTTGTTGAGGAACGATGTACCGTTATTTCCGCAACCACAGCCGCAACCGCAACCGCACTCTGAGAATAAGAGGATGATTATGAGAATAAGGATCCAGTTATTGCAGCAACCCATGTTTCTGACCTCCTTTCGTCTTACACTAACATTGTATGGGAAAAGGGGAGGTTGGTGACTGTTTTGGAAAAAACTTTTATTTAAGGCAGTATCGCAAAACTCGTACATATCAAATGTACGGTATTGCACTAACCGTGATTTTCTTCAATTTTTGTTGATATTATACATTATTATTGTCTTTGGGAGGATAAACAGTGTTGACTTTTCAGAAAAAATAAGTTACAATATTTACACATAATGATTTGGGCGGCGGTTGTTTTATGAAACGTAAAGAATGAACGGAAAATCGGCTGTTTTGAGATAAAACAGTTTGGTTTTCTGTTCTTTTTTATACCGTTCGGCATTAATTTAGGAGGAAAGCGATATGTATGTTTTAGCACTTGATCAGGGAACAACAAGCTCGAGAGCTATTGTTTTTGATAAGCGGGGACGCATTGTATCCAAGGCACAGAATGAATTTGAACAGATTTATCCGAAGTCGGGCTGGGTTGAGCACGATCCGATGGATATTCTTTACAGCCAGATGCATTCCATTTCAACTGTTATCAATTCGGGTGATTTTGATGTTAAGGAAATCGCAGGAATCGGTATAACAAATCAGCGTGAAACAACGATAATTTGGGATAAGGAAACGGGTAAACCTATATATAATGCAATTGTTTGGCAGTGCCGCAGAACGGCAGAGCTTTGTGAGCACCTCAAGGAGGAGGGGCTCGGAGATTATATCCGTGAGCATACGGGACTTCTTATCGACGCTTACTTTTCGGGAACAAAAATCAAATGGATCCTTGACAATGTTGAGGGCGCAAGAGAAAGAGCTGAGAGAGGCGAGCTCCTTTTCGGCACGGTTGAGACCTGGCTCATCTGGAATCTCACAGGCGGCAAGGTTCACGTTACGGATTATTCAAACGCATCAAGAACGATGCTGTTTGATGTTGATAAGCTCCAATGGGATGAGTTTCTCTGCGAGAAGCTCGGCGTGCCGATGTGTATGCTGCCCGAGCCTGTTGAATCAAGCAAGGTTTACGGCACGGTCGCTCCGGGACTCATCGGTATTGAAGAGCTTGAGGGCGTTCCGATCTGCGGAGCAATCGGAGATCAGCCTGCGGCATTGTTCGGTCAGGCGTGCTTTAATCCCGGTCAGGCAAAGAACACCTACGGTACAGGCTGTTTCCTGCTTATGAACACGGGCGAAAAGAGAGTGCACTCGGAAAACAATCTTCTTACGGGCGTTGCGTGGTGCATCAACGGTAAGACTACATATTCAATCGAGGGCAGTGCGTTCAACGCAGGCTCTGTTATCAAGTGGCTCAGGGATGAGCTCCATATGGTTGACACCGCCCCGCGTGTTGACGAGCTTGCCGAAAGCGTTGAAAATGCCAACGGAATGTTCCTTGTTCCTGCGTTTACGGGTCTCGGCGCACCGTACTGGGATATGTACGCAAGAGGAACTATTGTAGGATTGACAAGAGGCGTTAACCGTGCGCATTTCTGCCGTGCGGTGCTTGAATCAATCTGCTTCCAGATGACCGATCTGCTCAGAGCGATGACAAAGGATTCAAATATCATCCTGTCCGAACTCAGAGTTGACGGCGGAGCAAGCGTAAGTAATATAATGATGCAGATTCAGGCGGATCTCATCAGAACAGTTGTCAACCGTCCGAAAACAGTTGAAACAACGGCTCTCGGTGCGGCATACCTCGCAGGTCTTTGCGTCGGAATGTGGAAAACTCCCGAGGAGATTGAAAAGAACCGTGAGGTTGAAAAAGTATTTATTCCGAAGATGGATAAGAAGGTCAGAGATAAGCTCTGTGAGGACTGGAAGCGTGCCGTCGAGCGTTCACGCAACTGGGCGCAGGAGGACGATTTTGATTGATAACGGTCAATCTTAATTTATAAATTATTTATTTAACATAGGAGGTTTTATTATGGGCAAGGTTGTATGCGATTGGAAAACACTGCACGATTTTATGGTTGATGCGTTCAAGGGCGTAGGCGTTCCCGCAGAGGACTGCGAGATTGTTGTTGACGTTATCCTTGAATCCGACAGACGCGGTATTGAATCTCACGGCTGTAACCGCTTCAAGCCGATTTATATCGACCGAATCGAAGCAGGTATTCAGAATCCCGTTACAAATTTTGAGATTATAAAGGAAACTCCGACAACGGCTGTTGTTGACGGACACGACGGTATGGGTCAGGTTATCGGCTACAAGTCGATGGAAATGGCAATTAAAAAGGCTAAGGAATACGGAATGGGTATGGTTGCTGTTCGTAATTCCTGCCATTACGGAATAGCAGGCTACTACGCTTCAATGGCTGCAAAGGCAGGCTGCATCGGCATCACGGGTACAAACGCCCGTCCGTCCGTTGCTCCGACCTTCGGCGTTGAGGGTATGTTCGGAACAAACCCGCTTACAATCGGCATTCCGACCGATGAGGACTTCAATTTTGTTATCGACTGTGCAACATCAATCACACAGAACGGCAAGATCGAGTATTATGCAAGAATTGACGAGCCTGTTCACCCGGGTACCGTCATTGATATTGACGGCAAGCCTGTTGAGGGTGATGCAGGCGAGGCACTTAAGAAGATTCGTAACGGCACAGCCGCTTTGACAACTCTCGGCGGAATAGGCGAGGCTCTCGGCGGATACAAGGGCTACGGCTATGCTATGGCGATTGAGCTTCTTTGCGCCGCTCTTCAGGACGGCAACTACGGCAAGATGCTTGACGGCAAGGACGAGAACGGCAATCTTGTGCCTTATCATCTCGGTCATTTCTTCATTGCTATTGATACGGATCATTTCCTCGGCGAGGAGCAGACAAGGAAAAAGGCAGGCGAAATCATTCGCTCCGTTCGTGCTTCAAAGAAAGCACCGGGTCATGACCATATCTTCTCGGCAGGCGAGAAGGAGTACAACGTTTGGCTTCAGAGAAAGGACTCGGGCGTGCCGATAAATGAATCCGTTCAGGCTGAAATGAACAAGGTTCGTGACGATCTTAAACTTGACTACGTTTTCCCGTGGGAGAAATAAAATAATTTAATCGGAGGACATTTACAATGGATTATGCAAAAGAATCCCTGAGACTTCATTATGAGTGGAAGGGTAAGATAGAAGTTGTTGCAAGAGCAAAGGTTGACAATAAGGATGCCCTTTCACTTGCTTACACACCGGGCGTTGCTCAGCCGTGTCTTGAGATCCAGAAAGACATCAACAAGAGCTATGAGCTTACACGCCGTTCAAACCTCGTTGCCGTTATAACCGACGGCTCGGCTGTTCTCGGTCTCGGCAACATAGGCCCCGAGGCAGGTATGCCCGTTATGGAGGGCAAATGCGTTCTTTTCAAGGAGTTCGGCGGCGTTGACGCTTTTCCTCTCTGCATCAGAACACAGGATGTTGACGAGTTCGTAAACACAGTTGCTCTGCTTTGCGGCAGCTTCGGCGGAATCAACCTTGAGGATATCGCCGCTCCGAGATGCTTTGAGATTGAAAGAAAGCTCAAGGAGAAAGCCGATATTCCTATCTTCCATGATGATCAGCACGGTACGGCGGTTATCTGCTCGGCAGGTATCATCAACGCTTTGAAGCTCGTCGGCAAGAAGATTGAGGACTGCACGGCTGTATTTAACGGCGCAGGTGCGGCAGGCGTTGCGATTGCAAAGCTCTTCACAAGTATGGGTATGGGCAACATCATTATGTGCGACCGCAAGGGAATAATCTGCGACGGTGATGATCTCAAGCCGGCTAAGCAGGATATTGCTGACTTTACAAATAAGAACCATCTCAGAGGTACTCTCGCCGATGCAATGAAGGGCGCAGATATCTTTATCGGTGTTTCGGCTCCCGGTGTTGTTACCGAGGATATGATTAAGTCGATGGCAAAGGATCCCATCGTACTTGCAATGGCTAACCCGGTTCCCGAAATTATGCCTGATCTTGCCAAGGCGGCAGGTGCGGCGGTTGTCGGCACGGGCAGAAGCGACTTCCCGAACCAGATCAATAACGTGCTCGCATTCCCGGGAATTTTCCGTGGCGCACTCGATGTTCGTGCAAGCGACATCAACGAAGAGATGAAGATTGCGGCGGCAAAGGCGCTTGCAAGCCTTGTTTCCGACGAGGAGCTTTCCGCAGATTACATTATTCCGAAAGCATTTGATCCCCGTGTAGGCAAGACCGTTGCGGCGGCTGTTGCACAGGCAGCTCGTGACTCGGGCGTAGCAAGAATATAAAATATTTCATTGAAGAAATGAGGACATTACAATGAAAACAGCAATTTACGGCGCAGGCTCGCTCGGCACGGTTCTCGGCGCATATCTTTCAAAGGCGGGCGTTGACGTTGATCTTATAACGAGAAACAAGGAGCACGTTGACGCAATGAACAAGGATGGAGCGAAGATTATCGGAACAGTCAATATGACCGTTCCCGTTCATGCGCTCACTCCCGATCAGATGACCGAGAAATACGAGCTTATAATTTTGCTCACAAAGCAGCTTGATAACGAGAACATTCTCCGTAATCTTGAAAAGAATATGACCGATGATTGTATCGTCTGCACACTTCAGAACGGACTTCCCGAGCTTTCGGTTTCCAAGGTTGTCGGCGAGGACAGAACAATGGGCTGTACCGTCGCATGGGGCGCAACGCTCCACGGCAAGGGCGTTTCGGAGCTTACAAGTGAGCCCGACAGTATGTCATTCGGTCTCGGCAGAATGAACGGACAAAAAGATGAAAAACTGATGCAGGTCAAGGCTCTGCTCGAAAAAATGTGTCCTGTTGAGATCGAGGACAACTTTATGGGTGTGCGTTGGTCAAAGCTCCTTATCAACAGCGCTTTTTCGGGAATGTCAGCAGTAATCGGCGGAACCTTCGGCGATGCGGCGGAGAATAAGGAATCAAGAGTCTGCTGTCAGAACATAATCAAGGAATGTATTGACATTGCAAATGCCGCCGGCATAAAGATTGAGCCTGTTCAGGGCAAGGACATTGTCAAGCTCCTTTATTATAAGGGCAACGGAATCAAGAAAAAGATTTCTTTTGCACTCATTCCGGTCTGTATCAAGAAGCACAGACTTCTCAAGGCAAGTATGCTTCAGGACCTTGAAAAGGGCAGACTTTGCGAGGTTGATGCAATCAACGGCGTTGTATGCGAATACGGCAGGAAGTACGGCGTTCCGACACCGTATAACGATAAGGTCTGTGAGATCATTCACGGCGTTGAGCAGGGCAAGTATAAGTGCTGCTTCGATAACGTGAAACTTTTTGCAGGACTTGCGAAATAAAAGTCAAAACACAGTCTCTCATATAGGGACTGTGTTTTTTAAAAAATGAGGTTGGAAATTTTAAAAAACGCTTGACAAGTATGTAATATTCTGCTATAATATGCAACGTTCCTTGAGGGAACGACAATTGAATGCGAGAGTGGCGGAATCGGCAGACGCGCACGTTTGAGGGGCGTGTGGTAATCCCGTACGGGTTCAAGTCCCGTCTCTCGCACCAAATAAGGAAGAGTCGCAGAGGCGGCTCTTTTTTATATGTCATAATAACTACATCCCGACATAAAAAATTATCGGTATTTCCGAAAAAATTATTTTCGTCATATTTCTATTGAAAAAAACCGGACAAAATGATAGTATAGTATAGGAAAAACGGAGGGGTGTTTTATGGAAGTTAAAAAGATGGAATCGCTTAAAGAACTGTATAAAATCGGCAGAGGTCCGTCGAGTTCTCACACGATGGGTCCCGAAAAGGCTTGCAGAATTTTCAAAAAGCATACCCCGGATGCAGATCGTTTTGAGGCAATTCTCTACGGTTCGCTCTCGAAAACAGGCGTCGGTCACGGTACGGACAAGGTTATCAAGATTACTCTTGAACCGATTCCCTGCGATGTCATTTTTAATGACGAAGAAATTGAGCTTCCGCACCCGAATACAATGGATTTGATCGCCTTTAAAAACGGCGAGGAGATTAACAGAATACGTGTTCTGAGCGTCGGCGGAGGAAAGATCGAAATTATCGGTCATAAAAATGTTGATCCCCCGAAAATATATGATATGAACTCATTCCACGAGATTTCCGAGCATTGCAAGCAGAATCATATGAAGCTGTGGCAGTATGTTGAGGAGATCGAAGGTATTGAAATCAGAGATTATCTGATGAAGATTTGGAATCAGATGAAATCGAGTATTCACATCGGGCTTTCAACCGAGGGCGTGCTCCCCGGAGGACTTGAGGTTAAGCGAAAGGCAAAGAGACTTTATTCTCATCAGCATATTGATGAGAGTGCTCAAACAAAGGAAAACCGTGAGGTTTCCGCCTATGCTTTCGCCGTCAGTGAGCAGAATGCAGACGGCGAGGTTATCGTAACCGCTCCGACCTGCGGCTCGGCAGGCGTTATGCCCGCTGTTCTCTACTATCAGCAGATGAAGAGGGGATACAGCGACCTTGAAATCGTCCGTGCGCTTGAAACGGGCGGAATAATCGGAAATCTGATAAAAACCAACGCCTCGATTTCGGGCAGTGAATGCGGCTGTCAGGCCGAAATAGGAACAGCCTGTGCAATGGCTTCTGCTGCGCTCGGCGAGCTTTTTTCGCTCGAGATTGATAAGATAGAATATGCGGCGGAGATTGCGATAGAGCATCATCTCGGCTTGACCTGTGACCCGATATGCGGACTTGTGCAGATCCCTTGTATCGAACGCAACGCAGTTGCGGCAATGAGGGCGATTAATGCTGTCAGCCTTGCGAGCTTTCTCAGTGATACAAGAAAGATTTCCGTTGACGAGGTTATCGAGGTTATGCGAATGACGGGAAAGGATATACCCGGAAGATACAGAGAAACCGCAGAGGGCGGACTTGCAACGTTGAAAATAAAGTGATTGCCGACAAAAATGTATTGCATTTGCTTTTACGGCGTGATAAAATAAATATATAATTAACGTAACTGTTGAAGACAGCGGTTACAAGAGAGGAGAAGCTATTATGGCATTAAGCGAAAAATTTAAAATTGAGACCAAAATCCCTCACTTGTATCTCAGTGGTTATAAGGGACATTTCGTGGCAGGAAGAAGCCACCTGAATTATTATATAGATATCACATCACAGAAATCCTGCCTTTCAGAGGCAAAGGCTGTTGCAAAGGCAATCGCACCGAACTATAAGCTCCATACGGAGATCGACACAATTCTCTGTCTTGACGGAACCGAGGTTATCGGTACCTGCCTTGCAAGCGAGCTGACAAAGAATGACCTTGCAAGCATCAACGCAAACAGAGAGATCAATATTCTTGCACCCGAGTACACGGCAAGCAACCAGCTTATGTTCCGTGACAACATCGTTCAGATGATTTCGGGCAAGCGTGTTCTTGTTCTTGCGGCGTCGGTTGTTACAGGAAGCACAGCGCAGAACGCATTTGAAGCGATTCGTTATTATTCCGGTACACCGGTCGGAATCGCATCAATTTTCGCCACAATGAAAGAGTATGAGGATTTCCAGATCGTATCTGTTTTTGACCCTCAGGATCTTCCCGAGTATGAGAGCCATTCGGCTATGGACTGTCCGCTTTGCAAGAAAGGCGAGCGTATCGACGCATTGATCAACAGCTTCGGCTGCTCAATGCTTTAAGATGTACGCCTTGAGTGTGCGGTATTGAAATAATTAAAACTGTAATTCACAAAGCGTTATGCAAAAGTGGATTACAGTTTTTTTATGATTATTTATTCAATCATTCCGTGGTAACGCAGGGCACGGCATATTTTTTCCTTGCAGGCTTCACTCGGACGTGTGAGAGGCAGGCGGCAGAAGCCGCTGTCCGTGCCTAATTGCGACATTGCATATTTAACGGGCATCGGATTAACGTCGGCAAAAAGTGTGTTGCAAAGGTCAAGATAGCGGAGCTGGAGAGCCGTCGCATAGCCCGAGTCACCGTCGAGTGCGGCATCGACAATATCGTGGGCAATCTGCGGCAGAATATTTGAAAGCACCGATACCGTTCCCTTGCCTCCAAGCAGGGCGAATGCGGCGCTTTGATCGTCGTTGCCGCAGTATATGTCAAGATCATCGCCGCAGAGCATACGGGTTTTCATAAGTGCCGAAAGGTCTCCGTTTGCTTCCTTTGTCGCAACAACATTGTCGATCAGACTCAGCCGCTTATATGTTTCGGGCTTGATATCAACGCCTGTTCTTGACGGTACATTATAGAGAATTATCGGCTTTGTAACGCAGTCGCTTATGTGGCTGTAATGCTCAATCAGTCCCTCCTGAGAGCATTTGTTATAGTACGGGGTAACAATAAGCAGTGCGTCAACTCCGAGCGATTCCGCCGACAGGCTTTTCTTGATAACGTCACGTGTGTTGTTGCCTCCCGTGCCTGCGATTACGGGCACACGTCCGTCAACCTGCTTAACCGTCGATTTAATTATCTGACGCCGCTCCCTTGAATCGAGGGTTGCGCTTTCTCCCGTAGTGCCGCAGACAACAATGGCGTCTGTTCCGTTTTCAATTTGAAAATCAATTTGCTTTTTAAGAGCCTTGTAATCCACCTTCCTGTTTTCGTCAAACGGTGTGACAATGGCGCACGCCGTTCCGGTAAAGACCGTTTGTTTCATTAAAACGCCCCTTATATAAAATAAAGACAGGAAAATAAATTCCTGTCTTTTTAACGATATAGTATTTATCAGTCCATATATCCCTTTGCGCAAAGGAGCTCTGCAAGAAGAACTGCACCGCCTGCGGCACCACGGAGGGTATTGTGAGAGAGGCACACGAACTTGTAGTCGTACTGAGTGTCCTCACGAAGTCTGCCGATGCTGACTGCCATACCGCCCTCAAGATCACGCTGATATCTTGTCTGCGGCATATTGTCCTCTGTGAAATAGTGGAGGAACTGCTTAGGTGCGCTCGGAAGTGCAAGTTTCTGCGGTTCGCCCGAGAAGTTTTCCCAAACCTTGAGAATCTCTTCCTTTGACGGAGCTTTGTCTGCGAATCTCATAAATACTGCGCCCATATGACCGTTTGAAACGGGAACACGGATGCACTGAGCTGTGAAGTGGGGTTCAGAGGCACAAACGATCTCTCCGTTTTCAACCTTGCCCCAAATCTTAAGCGGCTCCTGCTCGCTTTTTTCTTCCTCGCCGCCGATGAACGGGATAACGTTATCTACCATCTCGGGCCATCTCTCAAAGGTCTTGCCTGCGCCCGAAATTGCCTGATATGTGCAGACGAGAACATCCTCAACCTTGTAGCCTGCCTTGTCAAGCGGATAGATAGCCGGAACATAGCTCTGAAGTGAGCAATTCGACTTAACTGCAACAAAGCCTCTCTTTGTGCCGAGACGCTTTCTCTGATCAGCAATGACCTCGATGTGGTCTGCGTTGAGCTCGGGAACAACCATCGGAACGTCGGGAGTAAATCTGTGAGCACTGTTGTTTGAAACAACGGGGCACTCCGCCTTTGCGTATTTCTCCTCAAGAGCTCTGATCTCATCCTTCTTCATATCAACTGCGCAGAAAACGAAATCAACGAGTGAAGCGATCTTCTCAACGTCAGCCGTTGCGTCGTAAACGACGAGGTCAGCCATACTCTCGGGCAAGGGAGTATCCATACACCAACGGCTGCCGAGAGCCTCTTTGTATGTTTTGCCCGCCGAACGTGGGCTTGCAGCAACAAGAACAACCTCGAACCAAGGGTGATTTTCAAGCAAGGTCGCAAATCTCTGTCCAACCATGCCGGTAGCTCCGATAATACCTACCTTGTACTTTTTCATTACAAATTCACCTCTTAAATAAATTTTTAAAAATGTGTTGCCATTCGACCGATTATGCAATATAATAATTAGTTGTCAACACTTTAAAAGTGATGATACCATTTTTTATTATTCAAGTCAAGAGCCAAATGGCTGAAACAGAGGTTTTACGATGAAAAAAAGTGATTTTTATTACGATCTTCCCGAGGAGCTGATCGCTCAGCATCCGATTGAGCCGAGAGACAGCTCAAGGCTTATGCATCTTAACAAGAAAACGGGTGAGGTCGAGCATCTTCATTTTTACGATATTGTCGATCTCCTGAACGAGGGCGACTGCCTTATACTAAACAACACAAGGGTTCTTCCTGCACGTCTTTACGGCGTTAAGGAGGAGACGGGTGCGGTCGTTGAATTTCTTCTTCTCAATCAGCACGACGCCCACACGTGGGAGGTTATGGCAGGTCCCGGAAAGAAAGCGAGAGAGGGCGCAAAGTTCACTTTCGGCGATGGCATACTAAAAGCCGAAATCAAGGAAGTTCTTGAAAACGGAAACCGAGTTGCTGAGTTTTCATATGACGGCAACTTCTATAATGTGCTTGACAAAATCGGTGAAATGCCGCTTCCTCATTATATAAAGGAAAAGCTCGAAAACAAGGAACGCTATCAGACGGTCTATTCAAAGGAGCTCGGCTCCGCCGCCGCACCGACGGCAGGCTTGCATTTCACTCCCGAGCTTTTGCAGAAAATCAAGGATAAGGGAGTAAAAATCGGATTTGTAACCCTCCACGTTGGTATCGGCACATTCCGTCCTGTTAAGACTGAAAACATTGAAGAGCACAAGATGCACTCCGAGCACTATATGATCCCTGCCGAAACAGCGGATATAATCAACGAAACAAAGAAAAACGGGGGCAGAGTTATTGCAGTCGGTACAACCTGCTGCCGTACGCTTGAATCCGTATGTCAGGCAAAGGGAGAGGTCTGCGAATATGACGATTGGACAAGCATTTTCATTTATCCGGGCTATGAGTTCAAGTGTATTGACGGACTGATCACCAATTTTCATCTGCCCGAAAGCACGCTTATTATGCTCGTCAGCGCATTCTGCGGCTATGAGCACACGATGAACGCATACAAAATTGCCGTTGAGGAAAAATACAGGTTCTTCTCGTTCGGCGATGCAATGGCTATTCTTTAAGGAGAGGGAAAATGGCAGAATTTAAAGTTATAAAGCAGTGCGGAGCGGCTCGTCTCGGTGAGTTCAAGACAGTTCACGGCACGGTACAGACACCCGCATTTCAGAATGTTGCAACCTGCGGAGCGATCAAGGGTGCGCTTGACGCATATGACCTTAAGGATATTCACGCTCAGGTTCAGCTTTGCAACACCTATCATCTTCACGTTCGACCGGGCGACGAGCTTATCAAGGAGCTTGGCGGACTTCACAAATTCACGGGCTGGGACGGTCCGATCCTAACCGACAGCGGCGGATTTCAGATTTTTTCGCTTGCAAAGCTCCGTCAGATCAAGGAGGAGGGTGTAACCTTTGCCTCGCACATTGACGGCAGACGTATTTTTATGGGTCCCGAGGAGAGTATGAGAATCCAGTCAAACCTCGCCTCAACGATTGCAATGGCATTTGATGAGTGCGTTGAGAATCCCTCGACCTACGAATATGCTAAAAAGTCCTGCGAAAGGACAACGAGATGGCTGATAAGATGCAAGGAGGAAATGGAAAAACTCAATTCCAGATGCGATACTATAAACAAGGATCAGCTTCTTTTCGGCATCAATCAGGGCTGTGTTTACGACGAGCTGAGAATCGAGCATATGCAGAGAATTGCCGAGCTTGACCTTGACGGCTATGCGATAGGCGGTCTTGCCGTCGGAGAGCCGAAAGAGGATATGTACAGGATTATTTCCGCTGTTGAGCCGTATGCGCCGAAGAATAAAATACGATATCTTATGGGTGTGGGTACGCCCGGAAATATTATTGAGGCGGTCAGCAGGGGAGTTGACCTCTTTGACTGCGTTATGCCGTCGAGAAACGCCCGTCACGGACATCTTTTCACGATGAACGGAATAATCAACATCAACAATGCCAAGTATATGAAAGACGATACTCCGATTGATCCCGACTGCGACTGCCCGACCTGCCGCAGACATTCAAAGGCATATATCAGGCATCTTTTCAAGGCTAAGGAAATGCTTGCAATGCGCCTTTGCGTAACTCACAATCTTTATTTCTATAATACGCTGATGGAGAAAATTCGTGACGCATTGGCAAACGGAACTTTTGAAGAGTTTAAAGAAAAATATGTTGATTTGCTTGATACAAGAATTTAATTTTTAAAATTAACAGAATATACACAAATAACGCTTGCAAAAAATTACATTCTAATGTATAATACAAGCGTTATGTAAAGATTAGGAGGACAATCAATGAATTATTTAACATTATTAGCAGCTCAGGCAACAAAGGGCAATAACTGGACAATGATCCTTATGATGGTCGGCGTTTTTGTTATTATGTATTTCCTTATGATCAGACCGCAGAAGAAAAAGCAGAAGGAAGAGCAGGCAATGCGCGACAACCTTCAGATCGGCGACGAGATCACAACAATCGGCGGAATCGTAGGTAAGATCGTTACCGTTAAGGATGATTCCCTTATCATCGAGACAGGCGCTGACAGAAACCGTATGAAGATCACACGCTGGGCTATCAGCCAGAACAACACTGCTAACGAGAAGCTCGCAGCGGAGCGTGCAGCAGCTAAGGAAGCAGCCGAGAAGGAAAAGGCCGCCCGTATGGAAGCAAAGGGCAAAACCCCTAAGGCTAAGAAAAAGAAAGAAGAAAAGTTTTGATTTAAAAACCTCTCCTTGATCTGAGAACAAGGGGAGGTTCAATCTTACATCCAAAACAGGACTGCACAGCTGTGGTGGGCTGAGCAGTCCTGTTTGTTTATTTATCCAATTTTTGAGTTATCAGATCGGTCACGCTGCGGATAAGGGCGATAGCTCCGAAAAGAATTGCGGCGGGGACGGTGAGTATGCCGATTGCGGCAAGTCCCGAGAAGAACACGAGCTTTGAAAAAATATGTTTCAGCTTTTTCATTTTGTGTAATTCGAGGTCATATCGACTGTTCCGGTGAAATTGTCGTAGTCGATCATTATATAGTTTCCGCCGCCCTGCAGATTTATCGTCTGTTCAAACGGAGTTTTGTTGTCAATCTTATATTCCCTAACCTCCGAACCGAGCCTGATACGAAGGGTGGCAGATCCGTTCTCGGTAAGGATTTTTGCCTTGACAACAACCTTTTTGTCCTTTACGGACGCTCCGCCGAAAACAACGTCACGACCCTTTTCCGAGATGCAGCTTGAGGAGTAATTGCCGACATAAGAATCCTTCTCGATAAAATTACGCTTGCCGATCAGCTTGTTACTGCGTGTTATCTGACTGAGGCTGACAATGTGAACAAACCCGTCAAAGTCGCCAACAATCTGTTCAACGGACGGCTTTCTTGCAATTTCAACAAAGGCGAGAAGCATTACCGCAAGAACAAATATTGCGAACACCTTTTTCATCGTTTAGTCCTCCTTTGCGCCGCTTACGATCTTGTAATAGGCGTTTGAAGTAATTTTGTAAACGATCATATAGAAGAGTGCAAAAGCAGCAAAGCTGATCAAAATTGTCACAATGAAGAGATTAAGATTCGTAAGGTTGAATATAAGCAGGAGCTTTTTGATTATCGGTGCGGCAAACGCAAGGTGCATTCCTGCGAAGAGGAGGGGGAGGAAGAATACTGTCAGGAGCTGTGAATTGATGCTCTTCCTGATTTCCTTCTTCGTCATACCGACCTTTTGCATGATCTCGAATCTCGACTGATCCTCGTAGCCCTCGGAAATCTGCTTGTAGTAGATGATGAGGACGGCGGCGAAGATGAATACGATGCTGAGAATGATTCCGAGTCCGAAAAGTCCGCCGTAAAGCGCATAGAAATCATTTCTGTTCTGCTCTCTGTTCTCTATCTCGGTAGCAAGGTGACCGTCGGCGTTTTTGTAGGTTAAATCCGATGAGAGGTACTCGTCGAGAGCTTTTGTAAGGGAAATTTGCTCATCTTCCGAAAGACCTGTATCAAAGCCGTAGGTCCAGCTGAAATTGACAACCGGTTCGGAGTCGTCTTGTCTTGTTGCGGCAGTCATACCCTGCGTTGCCTGGTCAAGGTCATTTACGAAAACCGCCATTGTCGGAACAATCGTCATAGCCGCATCGGACTGACTGATGAAATTATCAAGATATCTGACGATTTTAAAGCTCGGACCTCCGTTAAATGAGAGCGAGTCACCATGGAAGTTTGAATCCTTTCTGAAAAGGTAAACCATTGCTTCGCCGTCTTTGAGCTTGTAATCCGTTCCCATAATCTTGTTGTAATCATCAATTGAAACAAAGTTAAACTGAAATACCTTGTTGTAATCAACAGCACCGCTGTAAACGTTTCTGACGTCCGTTTCAACGTTTCCGTCGGTTACCATGCCGGAGAGTACGCCTGCAAGATAGGTGAGGGAATTGTGGATGTTTGCATTGTGTTTCTTTGCAATTCCGTCCATCTCTGAACGGATTCTGTCAATTTGTCCGTCCTTGTAAATCTGAGTGTCGAGAGTTGTAAAGTTTATATTTATCTCACGGGGATAGCGGCTTGCAAGAGCGTCCTCCTCTCCGAAATAAAGGCTTGTCGTTGATGAAATCATAACGAGAACCATTGTTGCGAGAATACAGATTGAAGCAAGACCTGCGCCGTTGCGCTTCATTCTGTAAACCATTGATGAAACGGAAACGAAGTGGTTTGACTTGTAGTAATACTTCTTGTTCTTCTGCAAAAGGCGGCAGAAAAGAACCGAGCCGGATATCATTATAAGGTATGTTCCGATGATAACCATAATGACGGCAACAAAGAAGAGAAGCATTGCCTGAAGCGGCTCCTTAATTCTAAGTGCAAGATAGTAAGCACCGCCGAGGAGAAGAACTCCGAGAATGCCGAAAATCCAATTGCCTTTGGGCGGCTTTTCACCCGTTTGCTCGCTCTTAACAAGTGAAATTGCGCTTGAGAACTGAACCTGACGAAGTGAATTGAAGAAAAGAAGAATGTTAATTACCGTGAATACAGCCGCACAAAGCCCGAGACCCTGAGGGCAGATAGAAAGATCAAACGTTGCGTCGCATTTGAGAAGTCTCAGAAAGACGAGCTCGGCGAGCTTTGAAAATGCAATACCTGCCGCAAGACCGATAACGAGTGAAATAACCGTGATTATAAGTGTTTCCCAGAAGAGAACCTTACTCAGGTTGCGCTTATCCATTCCGAGAATGTTGTAAAGTCCAAATTCTTTCTTACGTCGTTTGATAAGAAATGAGTTTGTGTAGAAAAGGAAGATGCAGGAGAAAATTGCGATTACCCACGAGCCGAGGCCGAGAATGTCGGCGGCTGTGGAGCTTCTGACTGCGTCTCTGATGTTCTGCGAAAACTGTAAAAACAGGATGATGTAATACATCATTACCATACCGATTGATGTGAGAATATACGGCAGGTACATCTTTTTATTCTTGCGAATACCGTCAAAGGCGAGCTTGGGGTAAAATCCTTTTTTCATCGTCTTTCACCACCCGTCGCAAGCAGAGTGAGGGTATCCGAAATTTTTTGATAAAGCTGTTCGTCGGTATCCTTACCTCTGTATATCTGATGGAAAACTTCGCCGTCCTTGATGAAAAGAACTCTGTTTGCCGAGCTTGCCGCCTTGACCGAGTGAGTTACCATAACGATTGTCTGTCCTGCGGCGTTGATCTCCGAGAAGAGGCGGAGTAATTCGTCGGTTGACTTGGAATCAAGCGCGCCTGTCGGCTCATCTGCAAGGATAAGTCTCGGATCAGTGATTATCGCACGGGCGACAGCCGCTCTCTGCTTCTGACCGCCGGAGACCTCATACGGGTATTTCTTAAGGAGCGAACGGATTCCGAGCCTGTCGGCAACGGTATTGAGCTTGCCGCTCATTTCCTTATAGTCCTTGCCGGCGAGAACAAGGGGAAGATAAATATTGTCCTCAAGGGTGAATGTATCAAGCAGGTTGAAGTCCTGGAACACGAAGCCGAGATTGTCACGGCGGAAGGCTGCAACGTCCTTTTCCTTGATCTTGGAAAGATCCTTGCCTTCAAGGATTACACTGCCGTTTGTCGGCTTGTCAAGTGCGGCAAGAATATTCAGCAGGGTGGTCTTACCTGAACCGGATTCACCCATTATTGCGACATATTCGCCCTCTTCAACGCAGAAGTTGACATTTTTAAGTGCTTCGACCTTATTGCCGCCGAAGCGTGTTGAATAGATTTTTTTAAGTCCTCTTACTTCGAGAATACTCATTGTTTTGACCTCCAATCAAATTTTCTGCCGTAAGTATAACAGAAAAAAGGGGAGTCTCTCCATAGAATCGTCTTACAAAACACCGCTCAAAACTTACAGTTTTGTAAGTTTTGAGCTTTTTGCGGGTATATTATTCTTTTTTCAACCTATACTGTTCAAAATCAAGATAAATTACGGTTCCTCGGTCGGGTTCGGATTCAGCTCTGATACCGACGCTGAGATTGTCGCAAATTCGCTTGCAGAGGTAGAGCCCAAGACCGCTTGCCTTTGAATCCACACGACCGTTTCCGCCTGTGTAGCCCTTTTCAAATATTCTCGGCAGATCCTCGGGCGCAATACCGATTCCCGTGTCCTCAATGCAAAGAACATTTTCATCCTGCATATATATTTTTATACTGCCCTCACGGGTATATTTGAGCGCATTGGAAAGCAGCTGCTCAATGACAAACGACAGCCATTTTTCGTCCGTAATCACTTTCTTTTCGGGAGGAGTATATTCAAGCCTGATTTTTCTCTCAATAAACTCGGTCGAAAAACTTCTTATTGAGGTTTTGATTATATCGTCCAGCTCATATTCTCTGAAAACATAGTCGCTCGACGTTGAATCAAGCCGCAGAAAAGCAAGTACCATTTCAACATACTGTTCAATTCGGAAGAGCTCCGAGGAGAGTCGGCGTGATAGGGGAGTGTCCTCCTTTTGCAGACTCAGACGCATTGAAGCGATCGGCGTCTTGATTTGATGCGCCCAGACCGTGTAATAATCCACCATATCCGCATATTTCATCGAGCTGTTATATTCGAGCGCCGATATTTCGGCGGTGAGATTATTGATAAGTTTGCGGTAATCCTCCTCCGCAATGCTGTTTGGTGCGGGCAGAGAGTCAATCATCGAAGAGGTGAGCTTTTGAATGTCGCACATTTTTTCGTGTCGCTTTTTCGTCTTGCTGAAATCGAGGATTATATAAACCGCTCCGCCGGCAATGCACAGTGCCGCGGGGTAAATAACGGCTTTCAGCGTGATGTTATATAGAATAAATATGACAGCAAATACGATGCAGAAAACGGAAAACAAAATTATTCCGTTTTTCTTTTGCTTTAAATAATCCTTAAACAATTTCATATCAATACCCTTATTCAATGATATATCCCATACCGAATTTTGTCGTTATAAAGCCGTCCAACTCCGATGCGTCGAGCTTTTTCCTAAGACGGTTTATGTTCACCGTCAAAGTGTTCTCGTCAACAAATACATCGGTTTTCCACAGCCTTTCCATCAGCTTTTCTCGGCTTACAATTTTGCCCTTATTTTCCATAAGACACTGTAAAATCTTAAATTCGTTCTTTGAAAGTGAAATCTGTTCCGTACCGTAGGTCAATGTCCCGTCTCCGGTGTTCAGAATTGCGCCACGGTGCTCAATAACGGGAACCGATGAGCCGAAATCATACGTTCTTCGCAGCAGGGCTTGAATTTTTGCGGTCAGGACATTCTCATCAAAAGGCTTTGCGATGAAATCGTCAGCGCCCATATTCATTGCCATAACAATGTTCATATTATCCGATGCGGAGGAAATGAAAATAATAGGAACCTTGGAAATCTTGCGAATTTCACTACACCAATGATATCCGTTGAAGAACGGAAGCATTATATCGAGAAGAACAATATGCGGCTGAAATTCCGTAAACTCACCGAGAACGTTGCGAAAATTTTCAACGGTGTGAACCTCAAGCCCCCACGCTTCTGTCTGCGATTTTATACCGTCGGCAATACCTCGGTCATCTTCAACTATGAGCAGTTTATACATATCGGTTCCTCCGTAAAAGGTTGTTGATTTTGTTCCAATTGTTTTAATAATTTAAGATTTGTTTGCAATTTTATTAATTATGATTCTTTTTATTTTTTCGGTTTCCAAATATCTTTCAAAGGATTTATCGCCCCTATTGAAAGCTCGGCTCTTTTTATAATCACTTGTTTCGGCATATTGTTTAAAATATGATTGATTTTCCTTTAAGGATTGTTTTATGTAATTTTTATAATATCCATCAGTATCAATTTCAGAGTTATTTTTAAGCAGAAGATAAACCCGAATGTATTTATCTATCCACCTTTTTATTGTCGCACTTCGAAGATTAGGAAAAGTGTCAAATATCAGATAATGAATTTCTTTCCAGTCATCCAAACTTAATAGACCTTGCTGAGTTAAATCTTTTGACATTGTGCCATCTGTATTTTCGTAATAATAATATAAGCATTGATTAAGAAAAGCGGACTTTTGGCATTTTAAAAAAATATTTGGTAGTACAAAACCCTCTTCATAAATTTTTCCTTCAGGAAATCGTATCCCGTCAAAGAGGTCTTTCTTGTACAATGCAGCACAGACTATTGGAGGAAACGGCTTTCGATTAGAATATTGACCGCAAACAAAGTTTTGAAAAACTTCCTCGCAATTAAAAAAGATAACATCATCAGTGTCAAGATTGTCGGACGGAACATCTTTGCCGTAATCGCTGAATCTTTTATATCCGCATCTTACAAGGTCACAATCATTATGATCCATAATGGAGTTGAGTTTGTTTACAAGATCACGGTTTATAAAATCATCACTGTCGACAAACATAATTTTTTCGCCTTTGGCGATATCTAAACCTTTATTTCTTGCCGCACACTGTCCTTGGTTATCGCTGTGAATCACGACGACTCGATCGTCTTTCTCTGCCCATTGGTCGCAAATATCGCCTGATTTATCAGGTGAACCATCGTCAATTAAAATAAGTTCAATATCATTAAATGTCTGATTTAAAATACTGTTGATACAAATGTTTAAAATATTCTCAACTTTATAAACCGGCACAATTATACTAATCAAGCTATATCACCCTTTCATATCTTTTATTATCTCAATACAAATGGATTTTGTCAAGGTAAAGAAATACAAAGATATTAAATCTGCGTTACAAATTTCTGTAAACAAAATAAAATCGCTGTTCGGGGTTTTGCTTAAATGTGTTTTATTGACAAAAAAGCAAATTCCTGTTACAATGATTTTACAAAAAATATAAGGAGGAATAAAAATGGACGACATTAAAACAACATTGGAATATATAGTGATGTATCCACTTGGCTTTGGCTTGTTTTTGACGTTTACCATAGGCTTTATATTAGATGTGATATTAAGTGGTTTGTTGTCATTCTTTAAGTTTTGATTAAGGTCATTGACCCGAATCGGATTGATGTAAATTTACAAAAAGGAGAGATTAATAATGAAAAAGATTATTTCAACATTTTTATGTGTGGCAATGCTCGCGACGTTTATTCCGTTCTTTGCTTCGGCAGAGGGCGAGGAGAGAGGTATAGTCGACTCAGGCACCTGCGCGAGAGACGTTACATGGGTACTCTACGATGACGGTGAGCTGGTTTTCTCCGGTACGGGTGTTATACCGCCTTGCTATAAAGTAGAACAGGGTTACGATCGTTGGAGTAAATATTTTCCGCAAGTAAAAGTTATTGCAATTCAAGAAGGCATTACAGGTATTTCAAAAGAGGCATTTGCAACAGATAAGGAAATCGCAGCTGCTTCGCTTTACAAAATTACAATACCAGATTCTGTAAGATCTATAGGAAAAAACATCGTTGGTTCTAAATATTTGAATGCCCTGAACGGTGAGAGAATGAGCGCAATATGTTTTGCAGGATCGGAAGAAAAGTGGAATTCATTTTTTTCAACATATAACGAAAAAACAGATGACGGAATCGGCGGACGCTGGAATAAATACTTTAACGGGGAAGTACCAAAGCCCTATTGCAAGATTCAGTACGGCAGAGTTGAGAACAATGAGACTGGAAACAAAATAGAAAAAGGTCCGTTCGCTGTCGGTGTTGAGTATTATGCCGAAGATATGGATGTAAGATTTGAATGGAATGTTACGGGAACGACGGAAATTTTGCAGGAACATAAAGACGAAAATGGCGTTGTAACAGGACTTGAGCTTAAACCGTTTAGGCGCGGAAACGCATATGTCAGCGTCAAAATGCTTGATAAGGACGGCAATGTTATCGGGTCAGACAGTGAAAAATATACAACATGGAGAATTGCCGTCGGTGATGACTTTAAGACCGCCTTTAATAAGCTTAAAGCACAAATCATAGGAGCATTTAATTTAACTTTTTTCGTATTTTTGTGTGGATTTGTTGCAGTTTACTGCGCAGCTGTTCTGTTAATAGTGAAAATAGCAGAAACTGTAGGCTCTTGGTTTAGATAAAACAGCATAAAATAAAACCGCTGTTCGGGATTTTCCTGAACAGCGGTTTGTTATTGTTAAGTTATCTTTTAACCCTGTGCGTAAGCGCCGACCTGCATCATAAAGTCGCCGATCTGTGCGCCGAACTCGGGAGCACCGTCCATAATGAGCTTGCCGTGCTTTGTGGATTCGAGCATATCGTCCGTTGAAAGGAGGATGCCGAATGCGCTTTCAAGGCAATCAAATCTCATTGTGAAGAAAGGCATAGCTCTCTTGTATGTGCCACGACCTGCTCTTGTCTTGCCTGCCTTAACACGAAGGAAAGCATTGACCTCGGGATGTCCGTCAACCGCCCATGCGTAAACACGGTCGGGGCTCTTCTTTGCCCAATCGTGAACAGCCTCGTGACCGTTCTTGTTGAGCTGGCTGATGCCCGATGAAAGAAGATAGAAGAAGCACTTGCAGGCGAGAACCTGTGTTGCCTCGTCCTCGGGAGCAGCCTTGATGTTAAGAAGTGATGACATCTTAAGAAGAACAGCCATAAATGCTGCGAACTCAACGGGCTTTTTAAGAACACCCTTCATCTTCGGGAGAGTTGCCGGAGCAATCTTGCCCTTGAAGAAAGCGTTCATAGCTTCCATTGACTTGAACTCAAGCTCAATGTGAGCGTTTGTAGCAACTTTATCCGCACAAACTTTCCATTCACCGTTGTTTACCGTAAAGTGCGTTGCATACTTGCCGCAGGGGGCGTCGGGATCCAAACAGCTGACCTGATAGATACAGTGAATATGCTCGAATTTCTTAGCGAGCTTCGGATCGTCGTTAGCAATGACTTTGAGCAACGGCAATGCAGAGTTAAGGAAGATCTTATTGGTTAACAATACTTCATTTGCCATTATCAATCATTCCTTTCGGTATTATACATCGTCGTCCCAGTTGTCGTCTTCCTCGAAGTCCTTATTCATAGCCTCACGAACAGCGGCGATGATACCGTTGCAGTCGATGCCGAGCATTGACATAATGTCCTCGTGGAGACCGATAGGAGCAAACTTATCCTGGAGACCGAGACGGGTGAATGCGCAGCCCTTACCTGCTTCAGCCATAACCTCGGCAACAGCGCCGCCGAGACCGCCGAGAACAGTGTGATCCTCAACAGTGATGATACGGCGAGTATCCATAACTGCCTTAAGAACAGCTTCCTTGTCGATGGGCTTGATTGTGTGCATATCAAGAACACGAACCTTAAGTCCGTCAGCTTCCTCGAGGAACTTAGCCGCCTGGTAAGCCTGGAATACGCAGGAACCGCAAGCGATAACAGTGATGTCTGTACCCGGGTTAACCTCGATAGCCTTGCCTACCTCAAACTTGTACTCACGGGGATAATCCTTGCCGTAAAGAGTACGGTCGAAACCACGGTTGATACGGATGTAGTAAGGACCGAAGTTCTCGTAAGCCGCCTTAACTGCTTCTGCTGTCTCGATACCGTCAGCGGGGCAGATGAGAGTGATGTTCGGCATTGAACGGATAACTGCCATATCGCAGATAGCGTGGTGAGTTGAACCCGCCTGACCGAAAGATGTACCCGAATGGGTAGCAATGATCTTTGCGTTAACGTTCTGATAGCAGATATCTGTGTGAATCTGATCAGCAGAACGAAGTGATGCGAATGTTGAGAAAGTTGAAACGAAGGGAACAAGTCCGGCCTTAGCCATACCTGCTGCCATACCGAACATATTCTGCTCGGCAATACCTACGTTGAAGAAACGATCAGGAAATTCCTTGCCGAATACACCGATCTTTGTGGATCCTGCAAGGTCAGCCGAAAGACCGACGATTTCCTTATGCTCACGACCGAGGTCAACAAGTGTCTGGCCGTAGATTTCCGCTGTTGAAAGCTCTGTGGATTCAAGAGCTGTATATGAAAGTCCGCCTGCCATTATTTTGCCTCCTTTTCTACACGAGCAATACGCTTCTCATAATGCTTCTTAAGGCTTTCCTTAGCCTCTTTATACTTAGCCTCATCAACTGCGCCGTAATGCCAGTGATAATCGTCCTCCATAAAGTCGATACCCTCGCCCTTGATGGTGTTAGCGATGATCATAACGGGAGCGTCGGGCTCGCCGAGAGCGTAGTCGATTGCGTCTGAAAGCTCCATCATATTGTGACCGTCAATGTCAAATACGTGGAAGCCGAATGCACGCCACTTGTCAGCAAAAGGCTCAAGGGGCATAACATCCTCTGTACGGCCGTCGATCATACACTTGTTACGGTCAACGAACGAAATAACGTTTGTTGCGTGGAAAGCGTTGATTGACATAGCTGCCTCCCAGTTTGAACCCTCGTCGCACTCGCCGTCGCCGAGGATACAGTAAGTCTTGTAATCCTTGCCGAGAACACGTGCTGCAAGAGCGGTACCGAGAGCGATTGAAAGTCCGTGACCGAGAGAACCTGTTGAAGCGTCAACACCTACAACCTTGTTGGAGTCAAGATGGATACCCATCTTTGAGTTTGTGAGGTTGAAAGTCTTGAGCTGCTCGGGATCGTTGTAACCGAAGTCACAAAGAACAGGAGCATAAGCGATTCCCGAATGACCCTTTGAAAGGATAAAACGGTCTCTGTCCTCCCAGTTGGGATCGTCCTTTTTGATGTTGAGGTACTTGTGGTAGAGAATGGTCAACATATCCATAACGCTCATACCGCCGCCGATGTGGCCGCTGCCTGCCCAGAATGTTGTGTCAAGGCAGAGGTTACGAAGCTCAAAAGCCTTTTTCTCAAGAGCCAACCATTCCTGTTTGGTCAATGCCATAAGAGTTTTCCTCCCTGTTTTTATTCTTTTTTTATCACGGGCGGCAAGCTCAGCCGCCCGTGAGCAAGTTGATTATCTTATCTGAAACTTAAAAAGCCTCAGGATGATCCTTTTTAACAACCTTGAATGCCTCGTCGGCTACCTCGATCGTATGCTTGATATCGGCATCCGAAAGAGCATAGTTGATGAAGTGGTTGTGGTGACCTGCGAAGAAAATGCCTCTCTTGACGCACTCTGCGATCCAAGCCTGATGGAGCATCATTGTGTCGTCGTTGGCAATTCTGAGGTAGAAGAGTGACGGCTCACCGGAAACAACAAGGTCAAATCCGTTGTTCTTTCCTGCTTCCTTAAGACCGTCTGTGAGCTTCTTGCCCTTTTCCATAAGGATTGACGGGAGATTGAGCTCTCTCATCTTCTTAATGTTTGCGATACCTGCCGCAAAGGGGATTGCGCTCATCCAGTAGGAGCCTGTATATGACATACCCGAAACGGCGTCCTTGAGGAAATCCTTACCGCAGAGGCAGGATACGTTCCAGCCGTTAGCGATAGCCTTACAGAAGCAGATCATATCAGCTTCAAAGCCGTAGTAGTGGTCGGAACCCGCAAGGTCAAGACGGAAGCCTGCACGAACGTCATCGACGATAAGTACGATGCCCTTCTCTGTGCAAAGGTTACGAACCTTCTGCCAGTAGCCGTCTGCCGGAAGCTGGTTGTCAAAATAGTTACCGTGAAGGTAAGGAGTTGAGATGAATGCAGCGATTTCGCCGTCATTCTCATTGACGAGCTTCTCAAGAGCGTCAAAGTCGTTCCAGTCAACATAGAGGTTGTTGGCAACGTCCTCGGGAAGAATGCCCGGATAGTCGATCTTCTGAACGACTGCGGAAACACCGTGATAGAAGCCGTTAACGAAGATGATCTTCTTTCTGTGGGTTGCGTTACGTGCAGCCATGATAGCGAGCGTTGTAACGTCGTTACCGTTCTTTGCGAAGAAAGCCCAGTCGGCGGTGTTAACCGTGTCAACCATAAGCTCTGCAAGCTCAACCATCTTGTAGGACGGAGAGGTTACGCAGTTGCCGAGCTTAGCCTGCTCAAGAGCAGCCTTGTCAACATCGGGATCGCCGTAACCGAGAATGTTTGGACCGTATGCGCACATATAGTCGATGAACTTGTTGCCGTCAACATCCCAGAAGTATGTGCCCTTAGCCTTCTCGGAGAAGAAAGGCCATGCGCTTACGGGAATGAAGTTACCTTCAGCCGGGCCGAGATGACCGTAAACACCTGAAGGGATTACTTTGATAGCACGGTCGAACCACTCACGGCTCTTGTCGTACTGATTAATTTTGAAATTAGCCATTTTTCGTATCCCCCTTATGCAAGATAGAGACCGACTCTGTCAAGGATTCGGTTCATATTATCGAGCATGTTAATCATGCCGTTCATTGTGATAGTACCCTCGCCGATCTTAGCCATAGCGCTGACCTTGCCGTTGAAGAGGTCGTTTGCGAGCTGCATTGAGCCGAACTCCATAACCGCACGGGGATCTTCGGGAGCCTTTTTGATTGTAACAAGGTGACCGTTCTTAGCGTGGATTGTAGCCTTCGGGCCGCCCTTGATGGACATCATAATGTCACCGTCAACGATATGCTCTGCGGAGAACTTACCGATCTTATCGTAGTTACCGATCTGAGAGATGGCAACGGTGATTGTGTAGAACATAAGAGTTGTGCTCATTCTGAAGAACTCTTCGTCCTTGAGGTCTTCCTCACTCGGACGCATATAGTTGGTGAGAATGTCTGTGAGCTTAGTGAATGTGTTCAAAAGGAACTTTATATGCAGGAAACCTTTTGAGGGAATAGGTGTAACTGTTCCGTCGATAAGACCGTTGAACTTCTCGCAGGAAGAGAACGGGAGCTTAACGTCGCAGTCTGTACAGCCCTGCTCCATACGGCATCTGCCGTTTTTGAATGTGAGTGTTGCCGACGGACCGTCCTTAACCTCAAAGCCGATTGTGATAGGCTTAATATCAGCTACAAGGGCGCTTGCTTTCGGATCGAGCTCGCACAGGTTTTCAAGTGTACCGAGCACGGCATACATATTGATGTATGCAAGTGTTTTTGCATCTGTCAAGGTGCATTCCTCCTTATCGCTTTTATTCAAAGCATATTTACCATTACATTGTACCAAATAAAACTGTCAAAGTCAAATGAATTTGACCAAAAAATAACAATTTTTTGTTAATTTATTATGTCTTTTTATGACTTCTGTTTAAATATTTTCTATGAAAGAATTACAAAAATATCTTTTTACCGTGATTTTGCGGTTAAATTTAACAAACATTATCAACAATCTTTATTCCTGACTTTCCTCGGCTTCATTTCCGAGGACAAAAATTCCGTTTGTCTTTTCCCTGCCGCAGGGGAGAATTACGGGAGAGGCGAGCGAATAAACATCCGTGCACATATCCTCAAGGGCAAAGACGTGGCGTCCGTACTCATCAAGATTATCGAAATCCGACGCCTTTGTGACGATCGGCTTTGTTGCCTTTTCTTTTGCCTCTTTGAGAATCTCCTTACCCTTGTCGTTCATTGCGAGGATGTGAAGATACGGCGGTTCGCCCTTGTAGTCGTCGGCGACAAAGCCCATAAAGGCGTGAAGTACAATTCTGCGGATTCTTGCGTGTGAATAGCGCTTTGTCTTGGCAAGCTGATAAAGCTCCTCAAGCGAGCTTGCTTTCAGTGCGGCATCGTGGATTCTGTACTCGATTCCCTCGCTGACATCGGGAGAAAGTCCGATATCCTCGGCGCTGAGCTGACGCATACAGCAGAGAATACTGAACTCGAGCTTTGATCCGGGGCATGGGGCAAGATTATTTTCTTCCTCACGGTGATAAATGTCCGCCACCGACTGAGGAACATACATTTCCCACTCCTTGTCACCGTCAAGCATCATTCTTCGGATATCCGACGCACAGGCAAAGTTGTCGCTTCTCATAAGCGAATCGTGAGCGGCGCCTATACGTTTGATCGTCATAGGAATCATATCCGAGCCGAGTTTATCGAGAGCCTGAAGATATTCGATGCCGAGGGTGTTGTTCGGCTCCTCAAGAATATCAAAGAAACGGTTGCCGCAGACCGCCTTGAGAGCCTCCGCTCTTGCCGAGGCAAAGCTGAGACCGTATTCGAGATTCTCCTTGAGCCTTTCCTCAACCGCTTCGCTGTTGATTGCATTCTTACATTCAATGAGCTCGTCGATGTTTCCGCATTCGCTGCCGAAACTGAGCATATCGACGCAGCCGAGACTGTTGAGAAGCGATACTCCGCCGTAGGCGAAACGCTGAGCATAGGATGTGCTCCAAAGGGTCGGCATTTCAATAACAAGATCAACGCCGTTTTTGACCGCCATTTCCGCTCTTGCCCATTTTGAAATAAGAGCCGTTTCACCTCGCTGAACATAGTTTGAACTCATAACAGCGACAACGTGTGTCCATTCGCCGAGCTCTTTACTCTTTTCTATCTGGTATGCGTGACCGTTGTGGAACGGGTTATACTCCGCAACAATTCCTCCGATTTTCATAAAATTCCTCCATATGCGTATATAATGTATAAAATATGCGAAAAAACTCAATCTTTGTCTTGAAAAAACAAAGTTACAGTAATATAATATAACAGAAATCTTTTTGATACAATATCTTGGAGGGAAAAATTTTGAAGATTCTCGTTGTCAACGCAGGAAGCTCGTCGCTCAAGTATCAGCTTATTGATATGGAAAACGAGTCCGTTCTTGCAAAAGGAAACTGCGAACAGATCGGAACCGAAAGCACATTTACGCATAAGGTACCGGCAGATGAAACCAAAAACATCAAGGCTTTGCCGATGGAGATGCAGGATCATGCCGCAGCTCTCAAGATTGTTCTTGACACTCTTGTTGACGCTGAGCACGGCGTTATCGGATCGGTTAAGGAGATTGACGCCGTAGGTCACCGTGTTCTTCACGGCGGTGAAAAGTTCAGCGGCTCTGTTCTCGTAGACGATAAGGTTGAGGAGGCTATCAAGGAGTGCTTCGACCTCGGACCGCTTCACAACCCCGCAAACCTCACAGGTATCAAGGCTTGTCAGGCTATTATGCCCGGTGTTCCCCAGGTCGCCGTATTCGATACAGGCTTCCATCAGACAATGCCCGATTACGCATATATGTACGCTCTTCCTTATGAGTATTATGAAAAGTACGGCATCCGCCGCTACGGCTTCCACGGCACGTCTCACCGCTTTGTAAGCAAGAAGTGCATTGAGCTTCTCGGCAACCCCGAGCACAGCAAGATCGTAACCTGCCACCTCGGCAACGGTTCTTCAATTTCCGCAGTTGTTGACGGCAAGTGCTTCGACACAACGATGGGCGTAACTCCTCTTGAGGGAATTATGATGGGTACCCGCTGCGGTTCAATTGATCCGGCTATCGTTCCCATTATAATGAAAAAAGAGGGTCTCACTCCCGACGAGATGGATACGGTAATGAACAAGAAGTCGGGTATGCTCGGCCTTTGCGGCACAAGTGACAACAGAACCATCGAGTCGAGAGCAAAAGAGGGTGACGAGAGAGCAAAGCTCATCGAGTCAATGCTCTGCCACCAGCTCACCAAGTACATAGGCGGCTTTGCCGCAGCAATGGGCGGTCTTGACGCTATCGTATTCACAGGCGGTATCGGTGAGAACAACCCGCAGTACAGAGACCGTGTTTGTGATCAGCTCAAGTTTATGGGCGTTGAAATCAACTATGAGATCAACGACAAGCTCAAGAGAGGACCCGAGGGCGAAATCTCAACTCCGAACTCAAAGGTAAAGGTATTCGTTATCTGCACCAACGAGGAGCTTATGATCGCAAGAGACACAAAGGAGATCGTCGAAGCTCTTTAATATGAGAATATTAATTGATGCGGACGGCTGTCCCGTTGTTGATCTGACGGTTGGTCTTGCTAAGAAATACGGCATTGAGTGCACCATACTCTGCGATACGTCGCACGAATTTAACCGTGACGGTGCGAAAACCGTCGTGGTCGAAAAGGGTGCGGACAGCGTCGATTTTAAGATAGTCAACCTTGTCGGCGAGGGTGATATAGTCGTTACCCAGGACTACGGACTTGCGGCAATGTGCCTTGCAAGAAAGGCTATACCCGTCAGCCAGAACGGAATGGTGTATACCGATAAAAACATAGATCAGCTTTTGTTCACACGCTACGTTTCTAAGAAAATAAGGAACGCCGGCGGAAGAATGAAGGGACCGTCCAAACGCACTCCCGAACAGGACAAAGCGTTTGAAGCGGCACTTGAAAAGCTGATAAGATAAGCAAAGACTGTGACAAAGCATAATTTGTCACGGTCTTTTTTAGAGAATATTAACAAAAAATCGAAAAATCCTATTGACAAATGTCTGTCGGAGGACTATAATATAGAAAATTTGAAAGAGAATTTCAAAAATTTTGAAGGTTGGAGGAAGCTCGATGTTAAACAAGAAAATATACAATCGATTTTATTATTACCATCACTGCGGCCTTTCTGCCTTTGCAAAAATCGGCTAAAATGATGGCTTTTCGCCGTTGCCGAAAAATTAAAGAGTAGAGATTCCGCATAGAAGATTCGTTGAGAATAGGCTATGCGGATTTTTTATTGTCACTATTTTCTAAGCGAGGGATATCCGAATGAACAATTTACAGAATGCACGAAGAACAATCGAAAAGATCGACGCAGAGATGGCGGAGCTTTTTGAAAAGAGAATGAAAGCGGCGGAGGTTGTTGCCGAATATAAAAAAGAAAACGCACTGCCGATCGAGGATAAAAAGCGTGAGGCGGAGCTGACCGCAAAAAACTGTGAATTTGTTTCATTTGAATATCAGCCGTATTATGAGAGCTTTATACAGAACGTTATGGACGTTTCAAAGAAATACCAGAAACGTGTGCTCGAAGGTATGAGAATTGCATACAGCGGAGTTGAGGGAGCGTTCGCTCACATTGCCGCAAGGAGAATTTTTAAGTGCGGTGAGACGGTTTCCTGTCCCGACTTTGACAGCGCATACAAAGCCGTTGAGGACGGACTTTGCGACTGCGCCGTGCTCCCGATCGAGAACAGCTATGCAGGCGACGTTGACCGTGTGCTTGACCTTGCTTTTCACGGCGATCTCACGGTTTCGGGTATTTACGATATGCCGCTCGGTCAGAGCCTGCTTGCCAAGGAGGGCACGGATATTGACGACATCACGGAGGTGAGAAGTCATCCGCAGGCTCTCTCACAGTGTATGCCTTATCTAAAGCGCCACGGCTGGAAGCTCACTCAGGCGGTCAATACCGCCGTTGCCGCAAAGTCGGTTGCCGAGGGAGACAGAAAGGATATCGCTGTTGTCGCATCCAAGGACACAGCTGAGCTTTACGGCTTGAAAATTTTGCAGGAGGACATCAACGAGAACAAGAATAACACAACAAGGTTCGCTGTTTTCACAAGAGCCGAATGTAAGGTTTCACCTAAAGATGAGCATTTCCTCATAATGTTCACAACGAAGAATGAGCCGGGCTCACTCGGCGGAGCGATTGCCGTTATCGGTGAATACAGATTTAACCTGAGAAGTCTCAAGAGCAGACCGACGGGAAATGAAAACTGGGAATATTACTTTTACGCCGAGGGCGAGGGTAACATTGATTCCCTCGACGGCAGAAAGATGATACACGATCTTAAAAAACTTTGTGAGAACGTAAAAATAATCGGCAGCTTTTCCGATGAAAAGGTTCTCAGCGAAAGGAGCGTTTGAAATGAGCGTATTGCATATGGAATTGGGCGCCGACGGATATGACATAACCGTTGAACGAGGTGCACTTGAAAGGGCAGGAGAGCTGTTTAAGCTCGACAGAAAAGTATTGATAGTAACCGATGACGGAGTACCGTTCAAATATTCCGATAAAATCGCTTCCTTTTGCAAAGATCCATATGTTGTAACACTTCCGCAGGGAGAACAGAATAAATGTATGACAACATATATGAGACTGCTTGAAAAAATGGTTGAAAATGAATTTACACGTAACGATTGCGTTGTTGCGGTCGGCGGCGGAGTTATGGGAGACCTTGCGGGATTTGTCGCATCAACATATATGAGAGGCGTTGATTTCTACAACGTACCTACAACGCTTCTTTCTCAGATTGATTCGTCAATCGGCGGCAAGGTTGCTGTTGATTTTGCGGGATATAAGAATCTTGTCGGTTCATTCTATCAGCCGAAAGCGGTGCTTATTGATCCCGATGTCCTGAGCACGCTCTCGTCAAGGCAGCTTGCCTGCGGAATGGCGGAGGCTGTTAAGATGTTTGCAACGTTCAATGCCGAGATGTTCTCTGAGGTTGAGGAAAACTACGACGAAAAAATTGATAAGATCATAATAGAAGCCTTGAAGATTAAAAAGGCGGTTGTCGAAGAGGATGAGAAAGAAAAGGGACTTCGCAAGGTACTCAACTTCGGACACACCGTCGGACACGCAATCGAGAGCATAGAGGAGAGCAATGACTATCCGCTTTTCCACGGAGAATGTGTGGGCCTCGGTATGCTTTGTATGAGCAGTCCCGATATTGTGAAACGACTTCGGCACATTCTCCACAGAATGGACATCCCGACCTCGTGGAGGGGCAGTGAAAAGGAGCTTAAAGCGGCTATGCTTCACGATAAAAAGGCTGGCGGCGACACGATAACGGTTATAATCGTTGATAAAATCGGTACATTCAAAGAGGAAAAGCTGACCGTAGATGAGATCGTTGCAAGATGCGAGGAGGTGCTTTCACTCTCATGAAAAACACATTCGGAAACGCTTTGACCGTTACTCTTTTCGGAGAGAGCCACGGCAATGCGATCGGAGCGGTGATAGACGGAATCGCTCCGGGAATCAAGGTTGATAAGGAATATATAGAAACCAAAATGGCACTTCGCCGACCGAGCGGAAAGATTTCCACGGCACGAAGCGAAAAGGACGAAATTATATTTGAAAGCGGCGTTTATGACGGCCATACGACGGGAACGCCGATCTGCATTTTGATAAAGAATGCCGACACCCACAGCTCGGATTATTCCGCACTTGCGGGTAAGGCGAGACCGGGTCACGCTGATTATCCCGCTTTCTGCAAATATCACGGCTTTGAGGACGCAAGGGGCGGCGGACATTTCAGCGGAAGAATTACGGCGGCTCTCGTTGCCGCAGGCGCGATTGTTCAGAGCGCACTCAGACAGAAAGGTATTATAATCGGAACTCACATCAGCCGTTTGGCAGGAATAAGCGATGGAAAAATGAACCCCGAGACCGATGTTGAAAGGCTCGAGAATGCAGAATTTCCGCTTGTTGATACTACTCTTGAAGAAAAGATGAAGGATGCGATTATGCAGGCGAGAAACGATTGTGACAGCGTCGGCGGAGTGCTCGAAACGGCGGTCATAGGTATGCCCGGCGGAGTGGGTGAGCCGTGGTTTGACACTGTTGAAAGTATGCTTTCTCACGCACTTTTCTCTGTTCCTGCGGTCAAGGGTGTTGAGTTCGGCGACGGATTCACTCTTGCCGATATGAGGGGCAGTGAATCGAACGACGCTTACAGAATTGATGAAAGCGGCAAGGCGTACACGCTGACGAATCATAACGGCGGAATCGGCGGAGGAATAACGAACGGACAGCCGATAGTTTTCCGATGTGCAGTGAAGCCCACGCCGTCAATAGCGAAAAAGCAGGAGACGGTTGATTATCTGAACGTATGCAATACCGAGATTGAGATCAAGGGCAGGCACGACCCGTGCATAGTTCACCGTGCAAGAGCGGTTGTTGATGCGGTTACGGCGCTGACATTGGCGGATATGCTGACTGTCAGATACGGCACGGACTGGCTTGCGAGGTAAGAATATGGAATACGGATGTATAGGCAAAAAACTCGGTCACAGCTTTTCGGCGGTAATTCACGCAAAGCTCGGCGATTATGATTACAGACTTTGTGAGCTGACCGAAACCGAACTGACCGAATTTATGACAAAGAAAGATTTTAAGGGCATTAACGTTACGATACCGTACAAAGAGGCTGTTATTCCGTTCCTTGATCATATTGACGAGTCGGCGGAGAAAATAGGAGCCGTCAACACAATAGTTAACCGTAACGGTGTGCTGACGGGATACAACACCGATTTTTACGGAATGACCGAGCTTTTGAAAAGGGGCAAGGTCGAGCTTGCGGATAAGAACGTCTTTATCCTCGGTACGGGCGGCACCTCAAAGACGGCGAGAGCCGTTGCAAGATCGCTCGGAGCAAAGAAAATAAGCATTGTTTCAAGAAATCCGCAGGACGGCGAAATCTCATATGATGAGATGTATAACGAAGCGAACGAGGTAGAGGCGATTATCAATACTACGCCCGTCGGAATGTTTCCGAAGCCCGACGCCTCGGCAGTTGATCCCGAAAAATTCCCGAATCTCGGCGGAGCGGCAGATGCGGTTTATAATCCGCTGACAACGGAATTTATCGGCAGGGCGAGAGCCTGCGGAGCGAACGCAGTCAACGGACTTTATATGCTCGTCGCTCAGGCGGCAAAGGCGGCAGAGCTGTTCTTTAATGATAAGACAATGACTGAAAAGACCGACAGAGTTTTCTCGGAAATTTACAAAGAAAAGCTGAATATCGTGCTTATCGGAATGCCCGGAAGCGGCAAGACTACGATCGGAAAAATTGTCGCAAACACTCTCGGCAGGGAATTTTACGACACCGACGAGGTTTTTGTGAACGAAAACGGTGTGATTGCCGATTACTTCAAGAAGAACGGCGAAAAGGCATTCAGAGACAAGGAGAGTGAGATTATTGCCGAGCTCGGAGCGAAAAACGGACTTGTTATCGCAACGGGCGGCGGAGCGGTTCTCAGAGAGGAAAACGTGAAGCATTTAAAGCAGAACGGACTTGTGATATTCCTTGACCGTGATGTTGAGAACATCGTTCCGACCTCGGACAGACCGCTCGGAAGCGACCGTGAGGCAATTCAGAAACGCTATGATGAAAGATATCCGATTTACAGCTCGGTCGGCGATATAACGGTTGATTCAAACCGAGATGTAAACACGGTTGCGGATGATATAATCAGGAAATTCAGCGGCTATTGCAGGGAGGAACAGGTATGAAAATTCTTGTTATAAACGGACCGAACATTAATATGCTCGGCATCAGGGAACCCGATATTTACGGCAGAGAGACATATGCCGATCTTCTTGAAAAGATCAAGAATCACGCCGACAAAAGGGGCGTTGAGGTAGAGTTTTTTCAGTCGAATCACGAGGGCGATATTGTCGATAAAATTCAGCAGTCGTATAAAAAAATCGACGGCATAGTGATGAATCCCGCGGCATATACGCACACAAGCGTTGCCATTCCGGATGCGCTCAAGGCGGTAGGTATACCGACCGTTGAGGTTCACATTTCCGATGTTGATTCACGTGAGGATTTTCGTCAGATAAGCTATGTCAGACCGTGCTGTGTAGCCTGTATAAAGGGGCATGGAACAAACGGTTACTGCGAAGCAATAGATCTTCTGCTTAGTCTTTGACGGATCTTTTTCCGCAATACAGCCCAAAGTCTTTTTGACATATAACAATATAGTCTGCAAAGCCTTTGAACTGTCTTGCGAAAAAATCCTCTCGTCAGAATAAACCTATTCTTGGCGCCCCTTTAGCGAAGCTGACTGAGGGGTTTCTTAAAGTCAGAAAAGATTTATTTTAAGCGTGGGCTCCTCCGTTGGGGGAGCTGTCAGCGCAGCTGACTGAGGGAGTAAGG
>DKDP01000023.1:0-595 GCA_002449395.1 Ruminococcaceae bacterium UBA6845
AAAACTTGTTATAATAATGCGGAGGTGAGTTAACAATGAAAGGAAAACTTATCGTTATTGAGGGACTTGACGGAAGCGGAAAGTCTACCCAGATTGAATATCTTAAAAACAAACTCAGCGGAAGAAATGTGCATCAGATTAAGCTGCCGGATTATGACAGCGATTCAAGTGCGCTTGTAAAAATGTATCTCCGAGGCGATTTCGGAAAGAAGCCCGAGGACGTCAACGCTTACGCCGCATCGGCTTTTTATGCGGTGGATCGCTTTGCCAACTATAAAATGAAATGGAAAGAATTTTACGATAACGGCGAAATTATTATTTCCGACAGATACACAACCTCGAACGCATATCACCAGGCAACAAAAATCCCAAAGGATGACAGAGCGGAATTTTTCTACTGGCTTGAGGATTTTGAATACGGACTTCTCGGTATTCCCGAGCCGAACGCCGTAATTTATCTTGATATGCCGATTGAAATTTCTCAGAAAATGATGTCGGAAAGATATCACGGCGATGAGACGAAAAAGGATATTCACGAGAGCAATCTCGATTACTTATATAAATGCAGAGACGCCGCACTCGACGCCGCCGAGAT
>DKDP01000023.1:641-32717 GCA_002449395.1 Ruminococcaceae bacterium UBA6845
AAGATGGGCTGGTATGTTGTGAAGTGCAACAACGGCGATGAGCCGAGAACGATCGAGAGTATCGGCGACGAGATTTTTAACATCATATCCACGGAGGTTTTATGATTTATCACTTTCACAAACCGGCATTTGAAGATATTAAATGGCTGAAAGAAAAGTTCCGTGAAAGTCAGCCGCAGTGCTGTGAATTTTCCGCAGGCAATATTCTCGGATGGAGCAGGTTCTATGACGGACAGATCACGGATATAGAGAACTGCCTTGTACCGTATCTTTTCAAGGATGAGGCGTTTTGCTTTCCAAAAGGTGAAAACAGCGAGGCTGCCGTGAAAAAGATCATAGAGGAGAACGGTTTTCCGAGATTTGAATTTCTCGAAAAGGGAGAAACCGAGATAATAGAAAGACTTTTCCCGGGAAAATATAATTTCACGGCTGACAGAGGAGCTTTCGATTATGTCTATTCAAGGGAGAACCTTGCAACCCTTGCCGGAAAGAAGTACCACGGCAAGAGAAATCATATATCGTATTTTGAAAAGACCTTTAACTGGACCTTTGAAGAGCTTTCACGTGAAAATATAGACGATTGTATAGCAATGAATGAAAAGTGGTATACTCTCAATGTCGAAAAGGACAGAGAGGGTATAGAGGATGAGCGTGAGGTTATTCGCCTTAATTTCGCTCATTTTGAGGAGATCGGCGGATGCGGCGGCGTTCTCAGAATAGACGGAGAGGTCGTTGCTTTCACATTCGGCGAAAGGCTGAATGACGACACTTTTGTAACCCATTTTGAAAAGGCATATTCGGATATACGAGGCGCATACCCGATGATCAATCAGCTTTTTGCACAGACTCTTTTGACGGACTATAAGTATATCAACCGAGAGGACGACGTCGGATCAGAGGGTTTGCGCAGTGCGAAGCTCTCGTATCATCCCGAATTTTTGGTCGAAAAATACAGTGCCGTAAAAAAATGAAAGGAAGTATTCAAATGAACTCTGTTGTCGATATTGCCGAATATAGGGATAATATTGTTTCACTTTGGAACGAATGCTTTGGCGACAGCAGGGATTATATTGAGTTCTTCCTTGAAAGGTGCAGTGACAAAATATGCCTCGGTCATATTGAAAGCGGCACGCTTAAATCAATGCTTTTTTTGCTGAACGGAGAAATAAACGGATGTTCCTGTAAGTACATCTATGCCGCCTGCACGGCAAAAGCGGCGAGGTGCAGGGGACTTATGGGTTCCTTAATTGAATACGCAAAGGAATTTTGCCGCTCGCACGGCGTTGATTTTATTTTCCTTGTGCCCGGCGAAGAAAGTCTTTATTCCTATTATTCACGTTTTGGATTTATACCCGCTATGAAAAGGAACGACTGCGTAATAAAGGGCAGAGGAAACGGATTTTGTCCTCGGAAAACGACAGATATCCGTTCAATTGCCGAGAGACGCCTGACATTGCTTAAAAATATAAAATCTTTCCGATTCGATCTTGAAACCACCGAATATACAGTTGCCGAATTTCTCAAAACGGGCGGAGAAATCTACTCAGAAAGCGGAAAAAACGGCTTTCTTGCGTTTTGCGTGCGTGACGGGAAAAGTTTGACTGTCAAGGAGCTTTTGCTCGATTTTGACAGTTCTTTTACAAATATTTTGGATTTATTTGAAAAAATAGGGGCGGAAAATGTTTACATTCACGCTCCGTTAGTGTATAATAGTACAGATATTGGGGGCAACTGCACAAAATGTGGTATGCTGTACCCATTATCGGACAATGCAAAAAAATGCACCAACGAATTCGGTACATTCTATGCGGGAATGTATCTTGATTGAGAGGTAGTAAAATGATTTACGTTTTTCTTGCAAACGGATTTGAAGAGATCGAGGGCTTGACGGTTGTTGATTTTCTCCGAAGAGCCGAGCTTGAGGTCTGCACCGTCGGAGTGTCGGGCAAGCTCATTACGGGAGCGCATAATATTCCCGTTTTCTGCGATCTTGACGAGAGCGAGGTTAAGCTGAATGACGAGCTTGATGCTGTCGTTCTGCCGGGCGGAATGCCGGGCACGCTGAATCTCGAAAAATCGGAGACGGTTATCAATACGGTGAAATACTGTCATGATAACGGCAGGTACGTCTGCGCTATATGCGCCGCTCCGTCAATACTCGGACATCTCGGTATCCTTGAGGGCAGAAAAGCGTGCTGTTTCCCCGGCTTTGAGGATGAGCTCAGGGGAGCCGTACTCGGCAATGACTTTGTCTGCTGTGACTCAAAGGTCATAACGGCGAAGGGAATGGGTTCGGCGATTGATTTTTCAGAGAAGATAACAGCCTGTCTGATTAACGAAAATAAAGCGAAGAAGATAAAAGAATCTCTTCAGTGTCCCTATTAATGAAAAAGGAGGACGAATATGAAAGACGAGAACGGCAGAGAGTATTCCGATTACGATATTGACAAGCTCATCGAAGAGTATTCAAAGATCAATCGGAACGATGAGCCGCCTGTTTCACAGCCGCCTAAGGAAAGGAAAAAATTCGTTGTTCACATTGACGAATCGTTGATTGACACGCCTCAGGACGACGAGCCGAAGCCTCAGTCCGGCGGAATATATTTCTCCAATTATCAGAAGCATCACAGCGCTTCACACAAGGACGGATCGGACGAAGCCGCCGTCCCCGAACATAAGGAAAAGAAAAAATCCACCGTAAAACACGGAAAGCTGACACGTGACCAGAGAATCGAGAGAGTTAAGAACGATATCGAAAAGGTTGGCGGTAAGGCTGCCGTGGGCTTTATGGCGTTCATTCTTATTTCAACGATCATTCTTTCCTATATCGGAATCACCTGCGTCGGCGATATGCTTGCCGTTAACAGGAGCGACGAGAATAAGCCCGTCGATATTCCTGCCGACGCTTCATACAGCGAGATAATTGATATCCTCAAGGACAACGGACTGATCAAGAGAAAGCTCTTCTGTAAGATGTTTACAAAGTTCAGAGGCTTTGACGACGAGACATATCTCAGCGGTCAGTATTATCTCAACAGCAAGATGGGCGTTGAGGGTATGCTCAAGGATATTATGGCGGCACCCGTTACCGCAGAGTCAATTTCGCTCAGCTTCCCCGAGGGCTGGACTGCAACTCAGATCGTAGAGAAGCTCGAGAAATACGACGTTTGCAATTCGGCGAAAATTCTCACGGCAATGAGAACCGGTAAATACGACTACGATTTCCTCAACGAGATTGAAGACAACAGCAAGAGATATCTTAAAATGGAGGGCTATCTCTTCCCGGATACCTACGATTTCTATGTCAATGCCGATGCAAATTACGTTATCAACAAGTTCCTCCAGAACTTTGAGTCAAAGTGGGAGGATGAGTATGATAAGCGTGCTCAGGAACTCGGTCTTTCGAGAGATGAGATAATTACCATCGCCTCAATTATTCAGAAGGAGGCGGCGAACACCGACCAGATGAAGGTTATTTCCTCGGTTATTCATAACCGACTTAACCATCCTGCCGACTATCCGACGCTCGGATGCGACAGTACGGCGCTTTATATCAGCAATTACGTAACTCCGACGGTCGGCGAGGCTCAGGGCAATGTTTATTACAATGCCTATGACACCAGTGCGGTCAAGGGACTTCCTCCGGGACCGATCTGTAATCCCGGTATTGACGCAATCAGAGCCGCTCTTTATCCCGCAGATACCGATTACTATTTCTTTGCTCACGATAAGTCGGGCGAAATTTACACAGCTTCAACCTTTAAGGAGCATAAGAATAACCTTGTGCTTATTATCAAGGCGAACAGCTCAGCAGATTAAAGGACAGTTATGAGTAATATTAAAACAGTTGTTCCCGAGCTTCTTTCGCCTGCGGGCGATATGGAAAGATTCCAGAGAGCTCTGTATTTCGGAGCCGATGCAATCTATGTCGGCGGTTCGGCGTTTTCAATGCGTGCCGCACCTGCCAATTTCACGGCGAAAGAACTCAAGGAAGCGGTTGACGCCGCACATAAAAAGGGCGTTAAAGTCTATCTGACCTGCAACACCGTTCCGAGAAATGATGAGATTGACAAACTTCCCGATTTCCTTATAGAATCCGCCGAGACAGGCGTTGACGCTTTCATCATTTCCGATCTCGGAGTTATGACGCTCGCAAAAAAATATACGCCGAATACGGATATCCATATTTCCACCCAGGCGGGTATAACAAACTATGCCTCTGCCACCGAGTGGTACAATATGGGCGCAACGAGGGTTGTTACCGCAAGGGAGCTTTCTCTCGATGATATTGCAACGCTCAGAGCGAAAACTCCGAAAGAGCTTGAAATTGAGTGCTTCGTTCACGGTGCGATGTGTGTGTCGTTCTCGGGCAGATGCCTGCTGTCGAACTACCTTGTAAACCGTGATTCCAACAGGGGCGAGTGTGCTCAGCCGTGCAGATGGCAGTACAGCCTTATGGAAAAGACACGTGAGGGCGAGTATTTCCCGATAAGCGAGGATGAGAACGGAACATATATTTTCAACTCCAAGGATATGTGTATGATAGAGCATATTCCCGAGATGGTTAAGGCGGGAATATCGAGCTTTAAGATAGAGGGCAGAGCCAAGTCGGCTTACTATACCTCGGTTATTACCAACGCATACCGTCAGGCGATAGACGGATATCTCAAAAACCCCGTCGACAGCTATAAGCCCGAAAAATGGGTCGTTGACGAGATGTATAAAATCAGCAGCCGTGAGTATTGCACGGGATTCTACTTCGGCCATCCGAGAGATGATGCGCAGATATACTACGACGGCGGATACAAAAGAGACTGGAGTGTTATGGCAGAGGTTCTTTATTCCGAAAACGGCAGAACCGTATGCCGCCAAAGAAACAGATTCTTTGAGGGTGAAAAGCTGGAGGTGCTTCAGCGAGGTGTTGAGCCTTATGAAATCACCGTAACCGATCTCAGAGATGAGAACGGCGAAAAAATAGACAAGGCGCCCCATCCGATGATGACGGTCAGCTTTGAATGTGACAGGGATATTCCTGCCGACGCATTACTCAGAAAAGCGGTTTAACAGACAACAGTTCGGAGGCTTTTATGCTTTTAAGCGATCTTCTTACAGGTATTGACTATTCGTGTGACAATTTCACCGATACCGATATCGAAGATGTTACATACAATTCAATAAACGCAGGCGATGGCAAGTGCTTTGTTTGTCTTGTCGGCACAAGGGTTGACGGGCACAAATATGCCCGCAGTGCCTACGACAAGGGCTGCAGATGTATTTTTGCGGAATATAGGCTCGATCTGCCCGAGGACTGTATTCAGATCATTACCGAGGATACACGCCACACGCTTGCTATGCTTTCGGTCAACCTCTTCTCTCACCCGTGCGACAAGCTAAAGATTGTCGGAATTACGGGCACTAAAGGAAAGACAACGACCGCTCATATTGTCAGAGCACTGATTGAGGCATCGGGCGAGATGTGCGGAATTATCGGTACGGTCGGTGCGGCTTTCGGCGATACGGTTCTTGAAACAGCCAACACAACGCCCGAGAGCTATGAACTGCAAAAGCTGTTTCGCAGGATGGTTGACGCAGGCTGCAAATATTGTGTTATCGAGGCATCGTCGCTCGGACTGAAAATGCACAGAACCGACGGTATCGGCTTTGAAACGGGAGTGTTTACAAATCTTTCTCCCGACCATATAGGAACAATTGAGCATCCCACCTTTGAGGATTATATGAACAGCAAAAAGCTGCTTTTCAAATCCTGCAAAAATGCCGTGGTCAATACGGATGACCCTGCATACAAGGATATGCTTGAAGGATCGGATGCGGTCGTAACGACATTCGGACTTTCAAACGCAGATATAACAGCCGAAAATGTCGAGCTTCTCAGAAGCAAGGATATACTCGGAATTTCGTTTGACTGCAACGAAGCCGGTCAAAAATATCACATTGAGGCTCCCGTTCCGGGTTATTTCAATGTTTACAATGTTCTTGCCGCTGTCGGCGTTTGCAGAACTCTCGGAATCAAGGCTTGCGAATACACGAATGCACTCAGAAAATTCAGCGTTGTCGGCCGAACGGAGCTTGTTCACGTAAGTGACGATTTTGACGTTATAATTGATTTTGCACACAACGGCTTGAGTATGCACAGCCTGCTTTCAACGCTTAAAACATATCCGCACAACAGAGTTATCGCACTCTTCGGTGCAATCGGCGAAAAGAATCAGATTCGCCGCCGTGAGCTCGGTCTTGTTGCGGGAAAAGAGGCTGACCTCTCGATTCTCACAACAGAGGATCCCGGAAAAGAGGATCCGATGAAAATTGCAGAGGATATTGCAGTTTATATCCGTCAGGCAGGCGGTAAATATATAATGATTCGTGACAGAAAAGAAGCAATCCGTTATGCTCTTTCCAATATGCAAAAGGGCGATATTCTTGTCCTTGCAGGCAAGGGCGACGAGAATTTTATGAATCTCGAAAACGGAAAGGTTCCGTACTCCGAGCACGAGGAAGTTCAGAAATATATTGATTCAATATCAAAATAAATCGTTTTGTTCAGTATAAATTCAAGGAGGTATTTATATGCCGCAAAAAGGGTCAAGCGCAGCGAAAAAGAAGAAAAGAAAAAGATTGAACGATATGTCCAATGCGGGCGCTTTCTTCATTTCTTTGCTCGCTATATTCTGCTTTACTCTCGTTATTGTTTTAGGCTATGTTTTTATTAACGCAGTAACGGTTGTTGCGGGTGATCCCGTTATCAATCTTGAAAGTGCCAGAAACAATCAGAATCAGACTTCGTTCCTGTATGCCAAGGATTCCGACGGCAAGCAGGTTGAGGTTCTGCGTCTGCACGGAGAGGAAAACCGTATCTGGGTTGATTTTGACAAGATCCCCAAGCAGATGAAGGACGCATTCATTGCCCTTGAGGATAAGAGATTCAACAGTCACCACGGCGTTGACTGGATCCGTACAATCGGCGTTTTTGTTAAGCAGAATGACCAGGGCGGTTCAACCATCACCCAGCAGCTTGTCAAGAACATTACGGGCAACAATCAGGTTACTTATGTCAGAAAGTATAACGAGATTCTTTCTGCATTGAACCTTGAAAAGAACTTCTCCAAGGATGAAATTCTTGAGGCTTATCTCAACACGATTTATCTCGGACAGGGCTGCTACGGCGTTGAAACCGCATCGGAAACCTATTTCGGAAAGGCGGTAGGCGAGCTTAACATCGCAGAATGTGCGGTTATCGCTTCCATCACGCAGATGCCGTATTCATATGATCCGATCAATAACCCCGAGAATAACAGAAAAAGACAGATTTATTGCCTTGATGAAATGCTCGATCAGGGTAAGATCACTAAGCAGGAATATGACGATGCCGTCAATTACAAGCTCATCTACACAAATGATCCGGACTATGTTCCCAATGAGGCTGAGCTTGAAAGACGTGAAAACGAAAGAAATGCAAAGGATTCTTCGGAGTTCCAGAGCTTCTATGTCGACTATGTCATCGACGATGTTATCGCAAGACTTCAGAGCGACCGTGGCTATTCCTACAACGAGGCACGTGACGCAATCTACGGCGGCGGACTCAGAATTTACACTGCCGTTGACCTCGATGTTCAGAAAAAGACAGAGGATATTTATGTAAACCGTAAGGGCTTCGAGGATAAGAAAAATGCACAGTCGGCAATTACGATAATGGACTACAAGGGCAGAGTCGTTGCAATTGTCGGTCAGGCGGGAGTGAAAGAGGGCAACCGTGTTCTCAACAGAGCAAGCTCATCCCCGAGATCTCCCGGATCGTCGATCAAGCCGCTCACATCATACAGCCCTGCGATCGAGCTTAACGAGATCACATGGTCGTCATATCTCCTTGATTCCGCAGTCAGCTACGGCGGATGGAGAACGCATAACGCAGACGGCGGCTACGGCTCGGGTTCAAACGTTACGGTTCAGAATGCCCTCGCAAGATCGCTCAATACGATCCCCGCAAGAATCATTATCAATATGATCGGCATTGATAAATCATACGATTACCTTGTCAATAAGTATCATATTACGACCGCAGTTGAGGCTTCGGACAAGAGCGCCGCACCGCTTTCAATCGGTTCAATGACCTACGGCGCAACGTCACTTGAAATGACTGCCGCATATGCCGCATTCGGCAACGGCGGATATTATTACAAGCCGTACTCGTTCTATTATATCGAGGATGCAAACGGCAGAATCCTTATTGACAACCGAAACAATAAGGGAGAACAGGTCATCTCGACCGGCACAGCCGAGGTTATGAGACACCTGCTTATGACCGTTACGACAAGCTCCTACGGTACAGGTTCAAGCTATAAGGTCAGCGGATTCCAGACCTATGCCAAGACAGGTACAACCGATGACAATAACGATAAGTGGTTTGTCGGCGGTACACCGTATTATGTAGCCGCAGTTTGGTACGGATACGATATTCCCGAGTATATCAGCACGTGGGGCAACCCGGCAGGTGCGGTTTACAAAACCGTATTTGATTCGATTCACGAGGATCTTCCCGATAAGGAGTTTGAGGATCTTGACGGAGCCGTTCAGAAAGAATACTGCCTTGAAACAGGTAAATTAGCTTCTTCAAGCTGTTATTCAACTGCAACAGGCTGGTACAAAAAGGACAATGTTCCCGACTATTGCACGGGTCACTATTATTCATCGGGTGACGACAGTGACGACGAGGAAGAGGACGTAAAGACAACAAAGCCGGCGGCAACCCAGCCGCAGACCTCGGCAGCGGCGGAGAACAAAACAGAAAACGAATAAATAACGACACGGAGGCGGTTGTATGGTTATTATGTCTGTCGATTACGGTGATGCAAGGACGGGCATAGCACTATGCGACCGCCTTGAAAGTTTGGCACATCCCGTTGAGGTTATCAAGGAAAGCTACGAGCCGAAGGTTATTGACAGAATTTCGGAGCTCGTAAGGATTCACAAGCCAGAGCTTATTGTCGTGGGCTATCCTAAAAATATGGATTCCTCGGCAGGGGAGAGGGCGCAGAAATGCGCCGCTTTTGCCGAAAAAATCACCGAGGCAACGGGAGTAAAAACAGACCTTTGGGACGAGAGGCTGACCACGGTTTCCGCCCATATGTATCTCAGTAATAACAATGTCAGAGGAAAAAAGAGAAAGAACGTTGTCGACGCCGTAGCCGCTGTGATTATTTTGCAGGACTACCTCGACTATCGGAGAAATAAAAATGCAAGATAAAAAAATCAATTACTTTGAAGTTATTTTCAAATCGCTTTTCAGTGTTGCCTTTATGCTGTTAAGCGCATATGTCGGAATGTGTTTTACGGGTAAGCTCGGTTTGCAGATAGCTCTGACATTTGCCTTTTCGTTGATTTTTACCGTCTTAGCCGATCTCGGGTCGGTGGATATGAAATATCTGTCCCTTGCGGTCAGCTTCTCGGTTGGATTTTGGATTTTGTACGCCGTGATAGGTCAGATGCTGTTAAAACACACCTTCTTTATATTCTCAACTCCGTGGGAGTTTATGTTTTATTACGACAAGATCGGAATGGTCTTTATCGTAATGATCGTTGTAACGGTTTATCAGCGGATTAAGGCATATATAAAAAAGGACGGAGAAATTAACGGCGAATACCGAAAATTTTACTCCGTCACGTCGGCTGCGTTTATCGTTTATTACTCGGTTGTACTTCTTTATTGCTTCTTTATTTCACGCACTCCGTCAGCCGAGCCGACGCCGCCGAACCTTGCACCGTTCGACGCTTTTAAAGTGACCTTTTTATCGGGATATTTTGATTATGAAAGACTGATACTTTTCTTCGGCAACATTGCTATCTTTATTCCGCTCGGCTATTTTTTGTGTCACGGTCTTAACCGTGGCAAGCTGAAAATTCTGCTTGTGATTCTGCCGATTATAATCAGCTCGGCAATTGAAATTTCGCAGTATTATTTCTGTATGGGGCACCCGGACGTTGACGATGTTATTCTCAACGTTATCGGATTTTACATCGGCGTTTTAATGAAAATCCTTTTTGAAAAGGCTTTTCCGCTGAAGGATTAGTTACCGTTTCCCTTTGAGAAAAACAGTTCCTTTACTCCGACGGCGATGAGCATAACGGCGAAGATTATTCTGAGCGTTCTGTCCTCAAGACGGTTCAGCAGAAGAAATCCGAGCACAACGCCGATAAGACCGTATCCTATATAGATTAGGGCGGTTTTTTTGTCGATCAGCTTATTCTTAATGTGAAGAATTATTGCAAGAATTGCGGACGGAATGAAGAAAATAAGGTTGATTCCCTGCGATGTAATTTGCGGCATATCCTTATAGAGGGTGAGGTAGAGTATTAAAATTCCTCCGCCTCCGAAACCCATAGCTCCGAGTATTCCGGAAACAACTCCGGCGATTATATCAAGTATCATTTCATCAGCATCCTGATTCCTGCATAGATTATAAAAATTGAGAAAATTTTACTCAGCACCTTTTTCGGAATTTTCGGCAAAAGCCAAGCTCCGATAACCGACCCGATCAGCCCCGGGATCAGATAGACATAGCTGTCGCTCAGGTGAACCTGCCCCTTGTAAAGGTATCCCGCGGCGCTTATTACGGTAAGCGGAAGAATGACCGCAATTGCCGTAGCGTGCGATTTTGTTTGATCCAGTCCACGCAGTTTCAGGTTTTCAACGGCGACTATTCCGCCGCACGCACCTATAAGTATATTGATTACGCCCGTCAGGATTCCGAGCAGGGCATTGACGATTTTTTTCATAGTTTTTTCACCGACTGCATATTTTTTATGTATGAGGTGATCTTGTGAAGCTCCGAAATTCAAGGCTGATTATAATATTTTCAGTATTATTTCTTATAATATTATCCGCTATGCTTTACTTTACATTCATGGCTAATTCTTCCGCCGACGGGGCGATGACAAAGCCCGTTTCAAATCAGACGGTGATCATTGACGCAGGGCACGGAGGAGACGACGGCGGTGCGATAGGCGTTGACGGAACAGTCGAAAAGGATATCAATCTCGACATAGCGTTAAAACTCGAAAAATTGCTGAAATTTTACGGCTTTAATGTTATTATGACACGGACAGAGGATGTTATGACCTGCGATGACGGACTTGATTCTCTGAGAAAAAGAAAGGTCTCCGACATACATAACCGATTTGATGTTCTTGAAAAAAATCCAGACGCTGTTTTTATAAGCGTTCATCAGAATAAATTTGAGGACAATTCTCAGCACGGAACGCAGGTCTTTTACTCTGGCAACAACGAAAAAAGCAAATTGCTTGCCGAGTCGATCCAAAACTCAATAGTTACCGTGCTCCAGCCCGATAACAGCCGTGTTGTAAAAAAATCGGGATCGGGCATATATCTTCTTTATCACGCTGAATTGCCCGCTGTGCTTGTGGAGTGCGGTTTTATTTCAAATCCAGCCGAGGTAAAGAAGCTGAATGACGAAAATTACAGGATGAAGATTGCAATTTTAATTGCAGACGGACTGATAAAATATTTAATGAATGGGTGATAATATGGCTCCGAAAGCCAAGACTTTATATGTTTGCTCAGCCTGCGGACACGAGAGCGCCAAATGGTACGGCTGCTGCCCGGGCTGCGGTGAATGGAATACGATGGAAGAGGTTTTCAAAACCCCGGAAAAGACAAAAAACACCGCCAAAAGCACAGGCGGAAGTTTCTCGTCAAATGTTCAGATGATAAATGACATAAGCTGTGACGGCGAGGTCAGGCACAAAACGGGACTTGAGGAGCTCGACCGTGTTCTCGGCGGCGGAATCGTCAAGGGTTCGCTTGTTCTTTTAAGCGGTGACCCCGGAATAGGTAAGTCGACCTTGCTCTTGCAGATCTGCCAGTATCTCGGAAAAACGCTGAAAATTCTCTACGTTTCGGGCGAGGAATCGGCACATCAGATTAAGCTCAGGGCGGACAGGCTCGGCGTCAACACCGAAAATCTTTTTGTAATCTGCGAGACGGATGTTCAGATCGTCAGCGAGCATATGAGAGCGTCACGTCCCGACCTTGTGATTATCGACTCGATTCAGACGATGAATGTCCCCGAGCTCAACTCATCTCTCGGAAGTATTGCACAGGTCAGGGAGTGCACAAACTGCCTTATGCAGACTTCAAAGAGCTTGAATATCCCGACGATTGTTGTTGGTCACGTCAATAAGGACGGCAATATTGCAGGACCGAAAGTTCTTGAACATATTGTTGATGCAGTTCTTTATTTTGAGGGCGAAAGGCATCTTTCCTACCGAATCCTCAGAGCGGTGAAAAACAGATACGGTTCGACAAATGAAATCGGCGTTTTTGAAATGAAAGATAACGGTCTCAGTGAGGTTGAAAATCCATCGGAGATGATGATCTCGGGCAGACCGAAGAATACCTCGGGCTCTTGCGTTGCCTGTCTTATGGAGGGATCAAGACCGATCCTCGCAGAGGTTCAGGCTCTTGTCAGCACCTCGGGCTACGGAAATCCGAGACGAATGACAAACGGTTTCGATTATAATCGGCTTGCAATGCTGGCGGCGGTGCTCGAAAAGAGAGCAGGCTATTTTCTCAGTAACTGCGATATCTATATCAATGTTGTCGGAGGTTTGAAGCTCGACGAGCCTGCATCCGATTTGTCGGTTGCACTTGCACTCATTTCGAGTCTGAAGGACACTCCGATCCGTGATGATGTGATCGCATTCGGCGAGATCGGACTCGGCGGTGAGATACGCTCAATCGGAAGCTGTGAACAGCGAATCAAGGAGGCGGCAAGGCTCGGATTCAACAGGTGCATTGTGCCTTATCACAACTATAAGAATCTTAATGCGAACATCAAATCCCTTGTTGAAATTGTCCCGGCGAGGACGATTCGTGCGGCATTTGATTCGGCAATATAAAAATGCGGCCTCTCTGTGATAAAGAGAGGTCGTTTTTAAAGGCTTTTTCAATATTTTATTGCAGCTTTTTCCACTCCGCAACGGCAAGGGCGTCGCAGCGTTCGTTCTCGGGGTGGGAGGCGTGGCCCTTGACCCAGTTGACCGTGACGCTGTGCGTGTCGCAGAGAGTTAGGAGCTCATCCCAAAGGTCGGGATTCAGAGCAGGCTTGTTGTCGCTTTTTCTCCATCCACGGGATTTCCAGCCCTTTGCCCAGCCCTTAGAAAGTCCGTCCGCTACATACTTTGAATCTGTCGTCAGTATAACGTTACACGGCTCTTTCAGCAGTTTCAGCGCTTCAATGACACCGGTCAGCTCCATTCGGTTATTCGTGGTGTTCTTTTCGCCGCCGCTGATTACCTTTTCCGTTCCTTTATATCTCAGAATTGCACCCCAGCCGCCGGGTCCCGGATTGCCCGAGCAGGCGCCGTCGGTAAAAATTTCAACCTGTTTCATTTCTTCACCTCATCGGGATTATTTTACCATAACGGGCGTCCAAAAACAATAACGAATTGTTTTTTCGGCTGTTTACTTTTGTCTTTTAATTCCAATAATAGAGTTATGGCTTGTATTTTTTAAATTTCATTGACTTTTGAAAGAAAAAATAGTATCATTAATTAGTTAGATTGGGTAATTCTGTTATTATCCGCACTTTTACTTTGTCTTTAAATACGTTTTACATAAAAATTTTTAAGAATAGGAGTTAGTTTATTTAATGCCGAAAAATGAAAAAACTGACAAGAGTCAGAAGTCTGCAACAAAGAATAAGCAGACAAAACGTGGCGTAAAGCAGTCGGCAAAGACTGCAAAAACACAGAAAAATAAGACGGCAAAGAGCGAAAAAACAAAATCGAAGAAAACGAACGAAAAAATCGCTCAGAATGCCGAGAAGAAAAAAACAACACAGAAAAGAACAAGCAGGAAGAAAACAGGAGCTTCCAATACAAGAAAGCAGAGCAGAAAGAAAAATGTAAAGTCCGTAAAGATCGGATTTCTCGGCGGACTTAACGAGATCGGTAAGAACATCACCGTCTATGAGTTTGAAAACGATATCGTGATTGTTGACTGCGGACTTGCTTTCCCCGAGGCGGATATGCTCGGCGTTGATCTTGTTATTCCCGATTTCACCTATCTTGAGGAAAACAGGGATAAGATCAGGGGTATAGTTATAACCCACGGACACGAGGATCATATAGGTGCACTTGCTTATCTTCTTCAGAAGATCAACATTCCCGTCTACGGAACACGACTTACAATGGGTCTTGTTGAGGGAAAGCTCGAGGAGCATAAGCTGCTTGACGGAGCAAAGCTGAATGTTATCAAGCCCGGAGACACGATAAAGCTCGGAAAGTTTGATATCGAAGCGATCCACGTCAACCATTCAATTCCCGATGCGCTTGCATTTGCGATCAAGTGCGAGGCGGGCGTTATCGTTCAGATGGGTGATTTTAAGATCGACAGCACACCGATCGACGGCGGAATGATTGATATCAACCGCTTTGCGGAGCTTGGCAACGAGGGAGTTCTCTGTATGCTTTCCGATTCAACAAACGCCGAAAGAAAGGGCTATACCGAGAGCGAAAGAGCGGTCGGAGCGTCCCTGAGAACACTTTTTGAGCAGGCGGGCAAGAGACGAATTATTATTGCAACCTTTGCCTCGAACGTTCACCGTGTTCAGCAGATTATTGATCAGGCGCAGGCTCTCGGCAGGAAGGTCGCTCTTTCGGGCAGAAGTCTTGAAAATGTTGTTGAAATCGGATCTAAGCTCGGATATCTCAATGTCAAGGACGGCGAGCTCGTCAGCATTGATATGATAAATAAATATCCCGACGACAAGATGGTTATCATCACAACGGGCAGTCAGGGCGAGCCGATGTCGGCTCTTTCGAGAATGGCTTTCTCGGGACACAAAAAGGTTTCTGTCGGTCCGAACGACTGTATTATAATTTCCGCAAATCCGATTCCCGGCAACGAAAAAACGGTCGGCAATGTTATCAACGAGCTGATGAAGCTCGGGGCGGACGTTATCTACGAAAAGAGCTACGGCGTTCACGTATCGGGTCACGCCTGCCAGGAGGAGCTTAAGCTGATGATGGGTATCATCAAGCCGAAGTTCTTTATTCCCGTTCACGGTGAGCAGAAGCACCTGAGAAAGCACGCCCAGCTTGCCGTAAGTATGGGCATACCTAAGAGCAATATTTTTATTGCCGATAACGGAGTTTGCCTTGATGTTTCGGAGAACGGAATCAAGCCGCTTGAGAATATTCCTGCGGGTCAGGTATTTGTTGACGGTTCGGGCGTCGGCGATGTCGGCAATGTTGTCCTCAGAGACAGAAAACGCCTTGCCGAGGACGGACTTATAATCGTTGTGGCAACGATGGATTCGTATTCGGGCGAGATTCTTGCGGGACCCGATATAATGACAAGGGGATTTGTCTATGTCAGGGAGTCCGAGGAGCTCATCGACGAGGCAAGAGAAATTGCAAAATATGCGATTGAAAACTGTATTTATAATAATATCCGTGACTGGAACACGATAAAATCCAAGGTCAGAGATGAGGTTTCTCATCTTATGTATGAAAAGACAAAGAGAAGTCCGATGATACTTTCAATAATTATGGAAGTATAATATTATCCCCCTTTTGCAGAAAAGCAGAAAGGAATGGTAACGTTTATGAAAGACAAGATATTATCCCTGATACGCAGCTTTCCCGTAATTTCTGCTGCGGCGGCAGCGGCATTGCTGTTCACCGTGCTGACGTTTATCCTCGGTCCGATATGGCTTGCGATTCTTGAACTCGTTGCGATTATCGGCGTTGCGGTTTTCCTTGTCATATACTATGATCTGATGAGTGCGAGAAAGCAGAAGCTGATAACGCACATTTCATCCGATCTTGAACAGTATGTCAGAAATATTTCCGACGATTTTCCTCTTCCGATCATAATATGCGCTCCCGACGGAAAAATCGAGTGGTTTAACAATCGCTTTGAAGAGGCGATAGGACCCCATTCCTCGGGTTACAGCGAGCTCAGCTCGGTCTTTGAAAACGTCGGCATTGACACGTTGCTTGACGCATCGGTCAACGGCGTTGTTATTGACTGCGACGAGAAGAGCTACAATGTCTTTTCTCACCGTGCAAAGGTCGGCGCAGGCGAGGTAATTGTTATGTATCTTGTCGATGTCAGCAAGTACAGACGCATTGCGAACGACTATTTCCGCTGCCGTCCCGCACTTGCGATTATGACGATTGACAATATGTCGGAGATTCAGCAGGATCACAGGGAGAGCGACTGCGCCGCAATCAGAAACGGCGTCGAAAAGAATATTGAAACGTGGCTCGGAAAATATCCGTGTCTTATCAGCAAGATCAGTGACAACAGCTTCTATGTTGTTGCCGAAAAGCAGAATATCGACGATATGATCGCAAGAAAATTCGATATTCTTGATAAGATCAGAGAGTACACGTATGACGGTAAGTATGTCGGCGTAACGCTTTCGGTCGGCGTCGGCACGGGTGCGAATATAGCCGAATGTGAAAAGAACGCAAAGCTGTCATTGGATATGGCTCTCGGCAGAGGCGGAGACCAGGCCGTAATTAAGAACAAGGATAAATACGACTTCTTCGGCGGAGTTTCAAAGAGCGTTGAGACGGGCAGTAAGGTGAAATCACGGGTTGTTGCCTCGGCGCTTGCGGAGCTTATACAGGGATGCGAAAACGTGTACGTTATGGGTCACAGATTCCCCGATTTTGACGCAATAGGCTCGGCTTTCGGTATTGTCTGTATTGCCAAAAAGCTCGGCAAAAATGCCTATCTTGTCACCGATAAGGAAAAGACGATGGCAAAGACCCTGCTCGACAGAGCGGAAAGTGAATTTCCGGGAACCGTTGTTTCGACGGAAACGGCGAAAATGGAATTTGTAAAGAGCAAGAAGAACCTTTTGATTGTTGTTGATACGCACATCAAGAGCTTTGTCGAAAGTCCCGATCTACTGTCAATGTCGAGGATGACAGTCGTTATTGATCACCACAGAAAAGCGGTTGATTATATCGACGACGCAGTTATCTTCTTCCACGATCCGAGCGCATCATCCGCATCGGAAATGGTGACGGAGCTTATAGAATACATTCCCGCAGTCGACGAAACAGGCAGCTTCGTTGCCGATGCGCTTCTTTCGGGTATTATGCTTGACACTAAGAACTTTATTCTCCGAGTCGGCGTCGGCACATTTGAGGCGGCGGCAAGACTTAAGGATCTGGGCGCAGACCCGATAAGAGTCAAGAGGCTTTTCTCGAACGATATCGAAAGCTATCACGAGAGGAACAAGATTGTTGATTCGGCGAAGAAGTATAAAAACTGTGCAATCGCCGTTGCCGACGATGAAACACCGAACATCAGGCTGATAAGCGCACAGGCGGCTGACGAGCTTCTGAGTATAAGCGGAGTTGACGCATCGTTCGTAATCTTTAAGCTCGGCGACGCTGTATGTGTCTCCGCACGTTCTTTCGGAGCGGTCAATGTTCAGGTAATTATGGAGTATATGAACGGAGGCGGACATCAGACGATGGCTGCCGTTCAGATAAAAAATTCAACAATTGCACAGGTCACAGAGCAGGTAATGCGAAGTCTTGACCGATACAATGAATCATTAGTAACCGCCGAGTAATTGCTATCGGCTGTTACATTAAAATAAAGCGAGGTATAAAGAATGAAAGTAATTCTTACTCAGGACGTTAAAGGTCTCGGAAAAAAAGGAGAGCTTGTCAACACGTCCGACGGATATGCACGTAACTTCCTCTTCCCGAGAAATCTTGCAACAGAGGCAAATTCTCAGGCAATGACGGAGCTTAAAAACCGTGAGGATTCCAAGAAGCACAAAATTGCCGTTGAAACTCAGGAGGCAAAGGATTCCGCCGCAAAGATCAATGGAAAGGTTATTAAGGTCACTGCAAAGGCAGGACAGGGCGGACGTCTTTTCGGCTCCGTAACCTCAAAGGAAATTGCTGTTGCAATGAAGAGCCAGTTCGGTATCGACATTGACAGAAGAAAGATCACCGTCGACGACATAAAGGCTTTCGGAACATATCCCGCAAGCGTAAAGCTCTATCAGGGAGTAACGGCAGAATTTAGCGTAATGGTATCTGAAGCATAAATAATTTTCGGAGAAAAAACAATGGATAATACAAATTATTCAAGTGAATCTGTTTTCAGCCTTGAGGCGGAGCAGGCGGTTCTCGGTTCAATTCTGATGGATCCTGCCTGTATGCCGCAGGTTCAGGTTTATCTGAGCGCCGAGGATTTCTACCTGCCGCAGCACAAGGCGATTTATACCGCCATTGCGACAATTGAAGCGTCGGGCGGAAAGATTGACCCGTTGATCGTTCTGGACAGCCTTGTAAAGGATAAGGTGTATGACTCTGCGGCGGGAAAGAATTATCTTTTCCAGCTTGCTCAGTGTGTACCGTCAACGGCGAATGTAGAATCATATGCGAAAATTGTTAAGGAAAAGTTCTACATACGCTCGCTGATAAACGCCTCAAAGGAGATCATCGAGGACGCCTCGTCGCAGGATCAGACTGCCGACGATCTGCTTGAAACTGCTGAACAGAAAATTTATAATATTCGTCAGGGCAAAAAAACCAATGCACCGTCGAAGATCGGCGACATCATTGTCGGCGAGGTTTACACAACGCTTCAGCATCTGACGTCACCCGAAAAGGATCTTTATAAGGGCTATCCGACGGGCTATTCGGATCTTGATAAGGTTCTTACGGGCTTGCATAAATCCGATCTTATTCTTATCGGCGCACGTCCTGCAATGGGTAAAACGAGCTTCGCCTTGAACCTTGCAAGAAACGTTGCGGTAATCGGTAAGAGAAAAACGCTTATGTTCTCCCTTGAAATGACAAAAGAACAGCTCGCAATGAGAGTTCTTTCCACAGAGGCGAGAGTCAATTCGGCAAAGATGAGAACGGGCGAGCTTGACGGTGAGGACTGGCAGAGACTCGGAATCGCAACAAATGCGCTTTCGGGGGTTGAGCTTTATTTTGACGATACAAGCTCAATCACGGTTCCCGAGATGAAGGCGAGAATCCGCCGTCTCAGAGATGTTGAGTGCGTTATTATAGATTACCTCGGACTTATCCGTCCGGCGGGCAGAGTTGAGAACCGTGTTCAGGCGGTCAGTGAAATTACAAGAGAGCTCAAGCTGATGGCGAAGGATCTTGCAATTCCCGTTATCGTCTGCGCTCAGCTTTCCAGAGGTACGGAGGGCAGGGGAGGTTCGCACAGACCTCAGCTTGCCGACCTGCGTGAATCGGGATCAATCGAGCAGGACGCCGATATCGTTCTTATGCTCTACCGTCCGGATTATTACAGCAATGACGAGGATCAGGACGAGGACGAAAATGCTCAGCAGCTTGCAAATAAGGCGGAGATCATCGTTGCCAAAAACCGTCACGGACCTACCGATACGGTTGAGATGATCTGGGATGCCGACCACACATTGTTTATATCTGCGGAGAAGATCAGAAATGATATGTAAAGTCAAAAAGGCGATCAGCCGTTACAATATGCCGCTTGAGGGCAAAACGGTTGCCGTCGGTGTGTCGGGCGGAGCTGATTCAATGGCATTGCTCCACGTTCTTCTTGAGCTTAAAGACGAGCTTCAAATGAAAATAATCGCCTGTCACGTCAATCACGGAATACGTGGCGAGACTGCCGACAGGGACGAAAAATTTGTTGTTGAGGCTTGCAAAAAGCTGGGCGTTGATGTTCGTGTACTCAAAGCCGACGTACCTGCCAAGGCGAGGGAGCTTCACCTCGGCGTTGAGGAATGCGGCCGAAGAATCAGGTATGATTTCTTTAATTCCGTTGCCGACGGTGTTGTTATCGCCACGGCTCACACGCTCAGTGATCGCTGCGAAACTCTTCTTTTGAACATCGCAAGAGGAACGTCGGTCAAGGGTCTGTGCTCCATTCCTGCGGTTAGAGGTAACGTTGTACGCCCGCTGATTGACTGCACGAGAACGGATATTGAAAAATACTGCGAACAGAACAAAATTGATTTTGTAACCGATGAAACAAATTTTGAGGATATTTACTCAAGAAACCGCATAAGACTGAATGTGATTCCCGAGCTTAAAGCCTTGAATCCGTCGGTTGAAAAATCCTTTTCACGGCTCATATCAAATGCCGAGGAGGAAAACGATTTTATTTCCGAGATTTCCCGGGAAATTACAGAAAAATCGGTTCTTGACGACGGATATGACGCTCGACTTATTGAAGAACAGCATATTGCTCTCAGAAAACGTGTTATTTTTGAAATTATAAACCGTGAAACGGGCTTTGTACCGGAGGCGATACACATAGATTCTGTCAACAGCATTCTCAAAGGCGGCAAAACCGAGATAATCGGTGATACCGTAGTTGAGGTTAAAAACGGAATAATGAGAATCAATCCGACAGAGGAAAAAACAGGCGAGTGGGAATATAATTTTGATTCTTTTTCCGCCGAAACGCCTTGCGGCAACTTCAAAGCCGAAATAATTAATAAAAATAATTTACCCCCGAAACAGTTTGTTCATAATAAAGTGTTAGACTGTGACAGTATCATCGGGTCACTGACGATCAGAAACAGACGTCCCGGGGATAAAATGAAAATTGCAGGCAGCTCCTGCACGAAAACCTTAAAAAAACTTTTTAACGAAAAGCATCTTCAAAACAGGGACAGTATCCCGATTCTTGCGGATGAGCTCGGAATTTGCTGGGTTCAGGGATTGGGCTGTTCGGACAGATGTAAAATAAAACCCGAAACAAAGAAAATCTTAATTATCGGAGAGGACAAACAAAATGATTGAGAATGACATTAAGGAAGTATATTTCAGCAAAGAAGAGCTTCACGAAATAGTTAAGAAGCTCGGCGCTCAGATCAGCAAGGACTATGAGGGAAAAAATCTTACACTCGTAAGCATTCTCAAGGGTTCGGTTATTTTTATGGCTGACCTTATGCGTGAAATCACAGTCCCGTGTGAAATCGACTTTATGTGTGTTTCAAGCTACGGAAACGGCACAAAGTCATCGGGAACGGTTAAGATTATCAAGGATCTTGACATCAACCTTGAAGGCAAGGATCTTCTGCTTGTTGAGGATATTCTCGACAGCGGAAAGACTCTTTATTATATATCGCAGGTGCTCAAGACAAGAAATCCCGCAAGCATTAAAATCTGTACTCTTCTCGACAAGCCCGAGAGACGTGAGGCAGATATTAAGGCTGACTATTACGGTACCTTTGTTCCCGATGAATTTGTTGTCGGCTACGGTCTTGACTTTGCGGAAAAATACAGAAATCTTCCGTATATCGGCGTTCTCAAGCCGGAAATATATGCAGATTAACAGGGAGTGAATCATTTGAACAACAGTCCTAATAAAGCCCCGAGTCCGAAGAAGAACAGAATATTTACCATTCTGCCGTATATTCTTATTCCGCTGATGATGGTTGTGGGTATTGCCATAGCATCTCAGCAGTCGGGCAACCGCTCCAGCGAAGCAAAGTATTATCAGATTGTTCAGTATTTTGATAAGGATCAGATCTCCGAATTTTCGCTGAACCTTACGAGCGGAACACTCAAATACAAGCTCAAGGGCGACGACACGAAATGGCAGTACAAGGTTCCCAATGTTTCCGTTTTCGTCGATGATGTCAATGAGACGGTCAGGGAACACAATAAAAATGCAAAATCCGACGATGATATGATAAAATACGAGTTTATTTCAGGCTCGTCAACATCGTGGTTTGTAAATCTTTTGCCGACGATTATTATGGGCATCCTGCTTGTGGTGCTTCTTGTCGTGATGATGAGAAGAATGAATTCCATGGGCGGCGAGATGAATAAAACCCTCAATTTCGGCAAGATTAATGCAAAGAAACAAAAGGATCAGAGGGAGAAAACCACCTTTGAACAGGTTGCGGGCGCAGACGAGGAAAAGGAAGAGCTCAGCGAAATGGTTGACTTCCTGAAGAGCCCCGAAAAGTTCAGCACACTCGGCGCAAGAATCCCCAAGGGCGTGCTTCTTGTTGGCCCTCCGGGTACTGGTAAAACCCTCCTTGCGAGAGCCGTAGCAGGTGAGGCGGACGTTCCGTTCTACTCAATCTCGGGTTCCGACTTCGTTGAGATGTACGTCGGCGTCGGCGCATCGAGAGTAAGAGATCTTTTTGACCAGGCTAAAAAGGACGCACCGTCCGTAATATTTATTGATGAAATTGATGCCGTCGGACGCCACAGAGGCGCAGGAATGGGCGGCGGACACGACGAGAGAGAGCAGACTCTTAATCAGCTTCTCGTTGAAATGGACGGCTTTGAAAAGAATCAGGGCGTTATCGTCATTGCGGCGACCAACCGTCCCGACATTCTCGATCCCGCACTTCTTCGCCCGGGTCGTTTTGACCGTCAGGTAAGAGTGGGCTATCCCGATACCAAGGGCAGAGAGGCTATTCTCCGAGTTCATTCCAAGAACAAGCCGCTCGCTCCCGATGTTGACCTCAAGGTTATCGCTAATTCGACAGTCGGCTTTGTCGGCGCCGATCTTGAAAATCTTCTTAACGAAGCGGCTCTTCTTGCCGCAAGGAGAAACAAGAAAGCGATCACAATGGCTGAGATCGAAGAGGCAACCGTTAAGGTTATCGTCGGTACGGAGAAGAAGTCGCACAAGATGAGCGACAAGGAGAAAAAGCTGACCGCTTATCACGAGGCAGGACACGCAATTTCGACCTATTTCCTCGACACGCAAGATCCTGTCCGTCAGGTTTCGATTATTCCGAGAGGCTCGGCAGGCGGATATACAATGTCAGTTCCGACCGAGGATAAGTCGTACAAAACGAAGAACGGAATGCTCGACGATATCGTTGTTCTCCTCGGCGGACGTGTTGCCGAAAAGCTCGTCCTCGGCGATATCTCAACGGGTGCGTCGAACGATATTGAGCGTGCGACGAAGCTCGCCAAGAGTATGGTTACCGAGTACGGTATGAGCGACAGAATCGGACCCGTTTCGTATTCGTCGGGTAGCGGAGAGGTTTTTCTCGGCAGGGATTACGGTCACGCCAAGGATTATTCCGAGGCTTTTGCCCAAGAGATTGATGAGGAGATCAGCTCGATCATCCATAACGGATATGACCGTACGGAAAAGATTCTTACCGAGCATATGGATAAGCTGCACGAGCTTGCACAGTATCTTATCAAATACGAAAAGATCGACGGCGATAAGTTCAATCAGCTTATGGAGGGCAAGCTGACGGAGGACATCGAAACTCCCGAAACTCTCCCGACAGCGGACGAAGCCAAAACCGATACGGACACGGAAATAATTGAATAAATTTATTATGAAAATGTCTCCCTTTTGCTGAAAGAGGGAGGCGTTTTTTGTTGCTTAATGTTCAAGGTCAGCTGGATCATACCTTGAAAAAATGATACAACACCCTCTTGCGAAAAAAGAAATAAATTGTCGCAAAAATGTGTTTCTTAGGATTATTTATCAATAAAAAGAGCAAATAAATGAGAAAACTTATATACAAATAATAGAAAAGAAATGAGTGTTGTTGACCGTTGTTGAATTGCTATTATTTGTATGATAAAATTCCCGTCAAAGGTGGCATTTTATGTGATTTTGCATTAAATTTCACATAAAGAAAATAGATTTATAGTTTATTTTGCCAAATTGCCACATTACGGGAGGTAATAAAATGAGCAACAAACTCACAAAAATCGGGAAGAGCACATTGAGTCTTATCCTGTGTCTCACTATGCTCCTCACAACTTTCTGCTTCTTCGATATCGGTTCGGTGATATCGAAAGCTCAAGTTACAATTGAGGAAAATAAGATGAAGGGTGCTTTGTCAAATCAGCATACATATGCGCCCGAGACTATTTATCTTAAACCCGGTAAAAACACATTTATGTATTTCGCTGATTACGATACACATACAGGTGTAGCAATCGGGGAAAATCATACATCATCTAAAATTGAGTTTGATTACAAAGGTTCAACATCAACATCTCTTGCTGTTAACAGAATTTATTCAAAAAACAGCAGCGGTGAAGACGTTGACCTTAACGGAAACCTTTATATAAACGGCAAAACAATTGCACCGAGCAATTGGGCGAAACATTCGGCTGAAAGTACAGCGGATTGGGGCTCGCCGACAAGTATCGCATCAACATCAAGCGGTTCTTTGCAAGTTACGCTTTCTCAGAGCAACTCCCTTACGGGAACAACACGAGGAACAACATATTTTATACAGTGGATTTTCCGTTATGTTGTTGGCGGTAAGGCTCATTTTACTTATCTTTATACTGCGGTTTATGTTCCTCTTCTTGATCAGGCAGGTTCATCAACAGGACAAAGACGTGACGGCGCTTTTAATTATAAGGTCAAGAATGAAACCTACACATTTATTACCGGTGCAATGAAGTATACCGGCGGTAACAGACATTCTATGTTTACCGGTACAGGAAGCGGTTTGCGCACAGCTCCGTTGATTTCATTCGTTGGTTCTGCACAAAATTCAACAGACGGACAGTATACAATTCCCGGCGGCAAGGATCAGTTCAAAAGTACCGACAATTTCTCGACGAGCGGCAGCAAGAACGTTTTTGTATATGACAAGTCGGGAAGAGATACTACGGATATATATTATAAAACATCATACAGTCGTGTTCCATCTGATTTTTCCGATACGGCAGCCGGATCCGTCACAATTTCAGACGAAAAAACCATTAGTAATATGACAACCGGTACAGCATATATTGTTGTCGACAGTTCAAGATATTCTAACTACAACCAGATACCATTCCTTAGCGCAGGCTATGCACAAATGTACCATGACTGGGACGGTGAGGGCAATAAGCTCAATTCTATAAACAGCGTTTCTTGGTATAACAAAGGAAGCACAACTGAAAACGAGGATAAAAATGCTCTTGTCAGCTGTTCGGTTAATACATACAACTGGACGAGTGACGATAATAAATCCGATGCAAGAGGTCTGTATGCCTTTAACGGAGCTATTCCTGCATCTTCCCGCTTGACAGTTTTTGACTTCTGGTTTTTTAACGGTGTTTCATATGCGGCAGGTCATACCAATATGGGTATTCATCAAATGAATGCTCTTTATACTGAGGTCGTAAATAAATCCGCTCTCAGATCGGCATATGCAAGTGCGGCTGATTCTCATATTGACAATGTTACACATTCGTCAAATTATACCACATATTACAGTGAGGTAAAAAAGGTTGCGGAAAAACTTTGTGATCCGCAGGCATACAAATGGGACGCTACATCACTGTCGACATTGGTAACGCAATATGAAAGCGATATTGCTAATTCACAAACCTCCGATGACTATGTCTACTTCTATGTTCCGGAGATAATTTATCTTAAACCAACAACATCCCCAACATCTTCTTTCCAGTATGAACTTGATGTTAAACTTGATTCAAGCGGAAACTATGTCCCGAACGGAACATACAGCGACGTTGGTGCTAATAATTCAATCTATTTTTCCTATGCTCATGCCTCGAATATTAAGTTGAGCTATGCTTGGAACACCGGTTCATCAGGAACATTGTCGATCGGCGGACTGACAACATCGTCGACAAGTTCATCACTCACGTCGAAGATTACAAGCGGTACGGCAACGTATTCTTCGGGTACAACGCAGTATATCAAGTGGACTGTGACGTATACTGATTTAACCGACGGATTGGAAAAGACGATAGATCAGATTACAGGTGTTTACTCGCCTTTCACAGGATCGACTGCTGCCGGTGGTTCTGCAACAACCGGCTGGGCAGTTGGTTGGATGCACGATAAAATGAGTGTTACTGGTACCGTTTGGATGGAGGGTATGCATTCGGTTTCAGGCGGTAGCTATGCTTACAAATTTGCTCCAACATCGGGAACAGCATTGATTGATGCTAATGGCGAAGGAGCTATTCGTGTCACAGGTAGCGGCATGAACACTGCAAGTGGTAGTAGTAGCGGTGGTAGTAAAGATATTACACCTACCGGCGGTACTGCCACTCTCTATGTTGATTCTTCACGAAACACAAAGTTTTCCGATATACCTAATTTGAGAGTAGGTTTGGATGTCAACCATGAAAATGATAGTGATAATGCTCAGGATCAATATCTGAATTTTGGAAGCACACAGCTCTATAAAAAAAATATAAAGGCGACGTCTGCTACAAGATTATATGATTCAGGAAGTTTTGGAATAAATGTTACATTGCCGGTAAGCAGTACTTCAATTAATATTGTAGGTTATGTTAGAATTGATAAATCAAGCAGAGAAGACTCTGTCAAGGGAACCTTACCTCTTAAGGTAAATGTTTCAACAAAAGAAGGACTTCGTTCTGCAATAAATTATGCTAACAAATATAATTATGCTCTTCAGACGCATTTCTTCGATGAGAAAGATGCGGGATGGACCAATTACACGAAAGCACTTTCAGATGCACAGAATGCTCTTGCGAAGATTGACAGTTCGGAAAACTTTACTACACTTGCAAACACCCTTCGATCGGCGGTTGATACTCTTACCGATGCCTCATACCGAGGACAAGGTGCAAGATCAGAAAAGTTAACAGCTACTCAGTATAATGTTGCACTTGTAGGAACAGCGGACGGAAACTACGTTGTAAGAACACTTGCAGATGCGGTTAACAAATCGACTGACGCAATAAGCAAGAATTTTTACGCCTATGATTCTGTAACATTCAGTGCAGAAAACTACAAGGGATATTCGTATGCGGGATATGCAGAAACCGAGTCTGCGCCTGCCGACGGCACCGCAGTTACAGCTGCAACAGTTAAGGCTATGCAGGAAAGTACTGATCCTGTTAAGCAGTCAAAGAACGATACGCTTACCTTTAATCACGTTGCAAGAGGCAATGATTACACTTATACATTCTATTATATTGTAAATCCCGATGTTCTCTTTGATAATGAGTTTGATTTTGATTCGGCAGGTTTACAAAGTTCCGGAAATAATATTTCCGATGTTTTAAATGATTATGCTGCAAATTCAATCAGCTTTAAAACTACCGGAACAACGGAAACTTATGTTGGACTGAATGGAAATCCGTTGATTCTTATTCCGGGACATACGTATAGGTTTAATTTCAAATTTGCTACAAGCGGCAGCGGAACATCGAGATTTACAGTTCTGACATCAGCAAATCCCACCGACGACAACGGATATTATGATGATATTGAAGGTAAAGACGGAATAACATATAAGGAAAGCATTGCTCCGGGTGAAACATTCACTATTCCGTCAGACAGGAACTATATCAAATTGCGTCCGGGTGTAAACGGAGCAAATGTCGGAGATACTGTTACATATTCGGATATCTATATTGAGGATATCACTAACACTCTCGGCTTTGCAGACGATGTTACCGAAGCAACGCCTCACGGAAAATACAGCCTTGAGCCGGGTTCACAGATTGGTACGCTTGCCGGTATTTCCAGAACGGGATATAACTGTGTCGGTTGGTATGATGCTCAGGATTCTGTCGGTAACGGTACGGGAAATAAGTATGATTCAACCAAAACAATCGGTAACAGTACAATTAAGCTCTTCTCAAAATGGTCTGAAAATGAAATTGAGTTGATTTATGACGGAAACGGACATACTGACGGTACTGTATTCCCTGATTCAACTTTCAAATACGGTGCTAAGGTTACTACTGAAAAAGCTCCTGCAAGAGAATATACGGTTACCTATGATGCCGCCGGCGGAAATGCATCCAAATCGAGTGATGTTGCAAAATATAAATTTGCTAAATGGCTTAGTCCGTTGAATGGCAAACTTTATGAAGCTGAAAAAGAGTACAGCGACAGCTTCGGATCAACCGGCGAAACGGTTAACCTTATTGCACAATGGAACAGCACTTCGGTTGTATTACCGACTGCCACAAGAACCGGATATACATTCCAAGGCTGGTATGATGCTTCAGGCTCAAAAATTGGTAACGCAGGGGCTTCGTATACACCGGATAAGGATATTACGCTTACTGCCCACTGGACGGCGAATAGTTACAAGGTTCACTTTATGGGCAACGGTAACACCTCCGGCTCAATGAGTGATCAGCCGTTTACCTATGATAAAGCTCAGAATTTGACGGCAAATGCTTTCGTCAAGACCGGCTATACATTCTCTCATTGGGAAATGCTTCAAAATTCGCTTTATGATACTGTCGAGCATAACGGTGTTAAGGCAAGCAGTGAAAGCGGATATAACGATTTCCTTCGATACACAATTTCTGCACCTTTTGCCGCCGGAGATGTTTATTACCTTGAATTTGACGTAAAGGGCAGCGGAAGACTTACTAACTATTTCTATGGCGATAATAACTATCTTCAGGTTGCAAAAATTGAGACAAGTGACGGAAGAGTTCTAACAACCACGGATGGAACTAATAATGTTCCGCTTTCTTCCGGCTATACACACTATACTGTTAAATTTACTCTTGGCTCGTCAGGTAACGGAAATGTTAATAAGTATATTTTGTTCCGTGCATCGCCCGGTACGAATGTTTATGTTAAAAATGTTGCTTTCGGTAAAATAAATACCGGAAAAACATATACCGATAAACAGAGTGTTTCCAATCTGGTTTCTGAACCGAATGGCACTGCATTACTGATGGCAAAGTGGACGGCAAATAACTTTACTCTTGCATACAATGCAAACAAGCCGCAAACCGACGGCAGTGTTGCATCAATGCCAAACTCTCAGGGCTTGACATATGACACTGCTTCTGCAATCAGCACTACAAAGCCGACCTTGACCGGTTATACATTTGGCGGTTGGCAAGCAAATACAACAAATCTGAAAACAACCTTTGCTGCCGGTGCGGCTATAAGTGTTGATCAGGTTAACAAAATGTATGCTGATCGTAGTAATAATATCTATACCGTTAATGCGATATGGACAGCAAATAAGTATAAAGTTCACTTTGACGCAAACAGTGGAACAGGTATAATGGCCGATCAGGAATTTACCTACGATCAGGAACAGGCTCTTACTGCGAATGCATTTACAAGAGCCGGTTATACATTCGCCGGATGGAACACTCAGGCTGACGGTAAGGGTACATCATTTGGAAATGGTGAAAAAGTAAAGAATCTTGCAACAAGTGGCACAATAACCCTCTACGCTCAGTGGACAGCAAATAAGATCACAGTGCACTTCAACAAGAACCACAGTGATGCAACGGGTACAATGTCTGACCAGACCTTTACTTATGATAAAGCACAAAATCTTTCAAGTAATGGCTTCTCAAGATCTTATGCGGTAACATATAATTCAAACAAGCCGTCTACGGCTTCTACCACCCCGAGTCTTGGAAAAGCAAATGATACAGCTACGTACACTTTCAGCAAGTGGAATAATCAGGCTGACGGTAAAGGCACATATTCATATGGAAATGGCGTTTCCGTTACAAACCCGAACGGAGCAACAAGCGGAGAAACAACACTTTATGCACAGTGGAATCCCGGTTCGGTTACTCTGCCGAATGCAACAATGACCGGCTACATCTTCGGCGGCTGGTACTCGGATGCCGCTTGTAAAAATTTTGTTGGAAATGCCGGCGGAATTTATACTCCTACCGCCGCAACAACCCTCTATGCAAAGTGGACGGCGAACACATATACCGTAACGCTTGATCAGCAGGGCGGTTCAGGCGGAACAACAAGTGTAACAGCAACGTTTGACAGCGATTTGCCAACAATTACAGTGCCGACAAGAACAGGTTATACTTTCGGCGGATATTTCACCGGCACAAACGGTACCGGCACACAGTACTATGATGTGAACGGAAAAGGCACAAAGAAATGGGATATCGCAAGCAAAACAACCCTCTATGCGAAGTGGACGTCACATAAATATACCGTTGAATATAACGGAAACGGAAGCACAAGCGGATCGACAGCTTCGTCAAGTCATACATTTGATGTTCCTAAAAATCTTACTGCAAATGGATTTAATCGTAACTATACTGTAAGTTATTATGATGGATCAACTAAACTTTCATTTGATTCAGCATATACCAACGGTTCAGCGACATTCCAGGGATGGTCATTGACTTCAACAGGTGCAAAGAAATACGCAGATAAAGACATCGTTGTAAATCTTACTGACAAGGATGGCGGCACAGTTACATTATATGCGGTTTGGTCTTTTGCAACTGTTAAAGCACCTTCATATAGTAAAGGTAACCTTGTATTCCTCGGTTGGAGTTCAACTAACGGCGGTGAAGTTAAATACATTGCCGGATCGGAAATTTCAAATATAAAGAGCAATATTACCCTTTACGCCGTATGGATTGACAAGGCAACGGCAGACAGCAATGCGGGTAAGTATGGTGGAACAACAGTAACCTACGGTTATGATGCAACAACCGGCAATGCGCTTACAAAGAGCTTAGCAGAGGCTTTGACAGGAGACAATTTGTCCAAATATAATGACTATATTAAGGCTGTAAACGCATACAAAGTGGCTGTTGATAAGGGCAAGTCGACGGTTACGAATGCCGAGAACTATCGTAAAGCTGCGGCAGATCTTGCTTCAATTACAAATACTATTAATGGTATCAAAGTCGTCTCCTTCCTTGAGAATATGACGGTAACGTACAGTATGAACGGAAAGACGGAGACGAAGACAGGAGCAACAGTACGGTCGATAAACCTGAATCATTACAGTGACGGAACGCTGAATACAATTTCAAGTTCATATAAGACCGCAAAGGATAAAACAAAACTGACGCTTGCATATCAGAACGAGTTCAACGGATATGTTGAGGCGGTTGCCAAGGCGTATACGAATCTTGATGCAATCGGAAGCGAGCTTAAATATGACGTCAACGAAACAAGCAAGTCTGTTGCGGCTCAGCTCGGAAAGAACGAAGATGTCGAAGCAATAAGCTATGTACGCACGGATTACGGTCCGACATATTATTGCTACACAAACAGCAAGGAACCGAAGATTGTAATCAATGCGCTTGAAAATCCGAAATCGAGCACAGCAAGAATCGGCTATCCGACAAGGTTTAGTGCAAGCTCCGATCAGGGAACAGACAGCTATACCGTAGTAAACAAGACAACAGGAAACGCATACTCCGCATATACAAATGCAGGAACTTATGCGATCGGAAATGCATATTCCGAAAACATCAACGGAGAAAACCTGAGCGGTGCGGCATATTACAGCACATACTCTCAGATTCAGCTGAAACCGACATTCACAACGGATAAGCAGACGGTAAGCTATACGCTGTCGGCAACCGATGATGCACTTGTAAAGGAGAATGACGGACTCTATACCGGAAAGAATTATGCAAAGACAACATATCTTGCCGGAACGCAGAGAACAGCCGATACGGGAGAAAACATAACGATTATCATCAGCTACCATAACAGTATGGGCGTATTCAAAGCAACACCTGCACAGGTAGGATCGGATGTTGTGCTGAATCAGTATCATCTGTTCAGAACAGCGGCGGGAGCATCAAACTGGGAGCTTCCGAAAGCCGGAGATACAATGTATTCGGTAGATCACGGAGATTACGGACAGTGCGGACTCGGATCGTTTACCTATACGTTTGATGTGACGAACAGCAGCAGCGGTTACACATTTGACTTTGATAAATGTACAATAGGCGTACCGAACGCAACGGATAAAGCGAAGGTTGATAAGGAAGCACTTAAAAATGCAATTATTGCAAAATTGGATCCGACAAAGGATAAAGACGGAAAAACGATAACAAGCGGAAACCCGGATTATTCAAGGATTAATTCAATGAGTGCTACAAGGTTCCAAGGTGCAAAATCCGGTACAGGACTTGGCTATTGGGAATGGGGTAATAACTGGAGCTATAACTACTATCCGAAGTCAAATTCATTTACCTATGTGCATCTTGTAGACAGATGGGGAAATACATTTGATGCAGTATATTATGTAAACCCGATGGATTACAAGGATGTATATGCAAAGACAAAAACCAACGCGGCAGGCGCATACGACATAATCGAATCGGGCGGAAGCGGAATAG
>DKDP01000042.1 GCA_002449395.1 Ruminococcaceae bacterium UBA6845
TTGTCAAAATTTCCGACTGCGATATGTTTATCTATGTCGGCGGCGAGTCAGATGAATGGGTTGATGACGCTCTGAAAAACGCTACAAACAAGGATATGAAGGTTATAAATCTTCTCGATGTGCTTAAAGATACCATTAAGACAGAAGAAGCTGTTCCGGGTATGCAGGCTGAGGAAGGACATAATCACGGCGTTTCGGATTTTGCCGACAGTGATGTAAAAAACAGAAGTCTTTCTGATTGGAAAGGCGACTGGCAGTCGGTATATCCGTATATCTTGGATGGCACATTAGACTCTGTCATGGAGAAAAAGGCGGAAAGCGGAACAAAAAGTGCTGACGAATACAAGAAATCTTATACCGCTTCTTACAAAACAGATATTGAAAAAATCAGCATCGACGGAAATACTATCACATATACTCGCAAAGACGGTACTTCTACCGCTACTTACGAAAGCAAAGGATTTTACATCCGTCACAAGGACGACGGAAGTAAGCAGGTACGTTATAAATATCAAAAAGTGTCCGGCGACGCAAATGCCCCGACTTATATAGTTTTCAGTGACCACAATATTTCCTCTGCTGAACCGGAGCATTTCCATCTATATTTTGGTAATGACGGCTTTGATAAACTTGTTGAGGAAGGAAAGAATTTCCCGACCTTCTACCCGGCTTCAATGACCGGCTCTGAGATAGCAGATGAGATGCTTGAACATGAGGAAAAGGAATATGACGAGCACGTTTGGTTGTCCCTGAAGAATGCTAAAATCCTTGTTGAGGCTATTTCAAAGTCTTTACAGGAGCTTGATCCGGATAACAAGGATTCGTATTCAGCAAATTCGGATGCTTATGTTAAAAAGCTGTCAGCTCTCGATAATGACTACAAGGCAGCGGTTGACGGTGCAAAAAATAAGACTGTTCTCTTCGGCGACAGATTCCCGTTCCGCTATCTGGTTGATGATTACGGTCTCAGCTACTACGCCGCTTTTGCGGGTTGCTCAGCCGAGAGTGAAGCCAGCTTTGAAACAATATCTTTCCTTGCCAAAAAGGTGGACGAGTTAAAGCTGCCGTGCGTTCTTACTATTGAGGGCACGCAACATAAAATCGCCGAAACAATAATACAAAACACCTCCTCAAAGAATCAAAAGATTTTAACAATGGATTCCATGCAGTCAACAACATCAAAGGACGTTGAAAACGGAACCACATATCTTTCTGTTATGGAGAAAAATCTTTCTGTATTGAAAGAAGCATTAGGCTAAGGAGGTATCTTTTTATGGCTCAGCTCATCTGTCAAAACCTTTCTGTCGGCTATGACGGAAAAACTGTTATTCAAGGGCTTGATTTTTCGGTCAATACCGGTGACTATCTCAGTATCGTCGGAGAGAACGGATCGGGCAAAAGTACTCTTATGAAAACAATTCTCGGCCTGCAGCCACCGGTCAGCGGCAGTATTTCGACAGGTGACGGCTTAAAAAGAAACGAAATAGGCTATTTGCCGCAGCAAACCGTTGTGCAAAAGGATTTCCCCGCTTCTGTCAGAGAAATTGTACTTTCGGGCTGTCAGGCACGCTGCGGCAGCCGACCTTTTTACAACAAAGAGGAAAAAATGCTTGCGTCCGATTCTATGGAAAAAATGAATATTGTCCCGCTGGCAAAGCGCTGCTATCGTGAACTTTCGGGCGGACAGCAACAAAGAGTATTGCTTGCTCGGGCATTGTGTGCAACAAGAAAAATGCTTTTGCTTGACGAACCGGTTTCGGGTCTCGACCCAAAGGTTACTGCTGAAATGTATTCGATTATTGATAATCTCAATAAGAAAGACGGTATAACCGTAATAATGATCTCACACGATATCTCTGCGGCGATACATTACTCAAGCCATATACTTCACATAGGTGAAAATGTTTTCTATGGAACAAAAGATGAATATCTAAACAGTCCGCAAGGAACCCTGTTTAAATCAGCGAATGGCGGTGAGAATGTATGAGCGGTATTCTTGAAAAGCTCTCGTTATACTGGAATTATCCGTTTGTTCGATATGCTCTCGCAGTCGGTGTGCTTATTGCTCTTTGCTCATCGCTTCTCGGAGTTACTCTTGTCCTCAAAAGATTCTCTTTTATCGGCGACGGCCTTTCCCACGTTGCTTTCGGTGCGATGGCGATCGCTGCGGTTATGCAAATAACCAATGAAATGCCGATTGTAATGGTTATTACAATAATCAGTGCAATCCTTTTGCTTCGCACGGGGCAAAACACCAAAATAAAGGGAGATGCCGCAATAGCGATGATCTCGGTTGGTGCACTTGCCATAGGCTATTTGCTGATGAATATTTTTTCAACATCATCAAACCTTTCCGGTGATGTTTGCAGCACATTGTTCGGTTCGACATCGATTCTGACTCTTTCGTCCGTCGAAGTATGGCTTTGTGTCGGAATGTCAATACTGGTTGTTACTCTGTTTATCTTGTTCTACAACAAAATATTTGCAGTCACGTTTGATGAAAATTTTGCGAGAGCAACAGGAACAAAAGCGGAGCTTTATAATCTTTTGATCGCGGTTATAATCGCAATTATAATTGTGCTGGCTATGAATCTTGTCGGCTCATTGCTTATTTCCGCATTGGTAATTTTTCCGGCACTTTCCGCAATGCGAATATTTAAGAGTTTCAGAAGTGTAACAATTTTTTCGGCTGTTTTATCGGTTGTTTGTTCGCTGATTGGCATTTTAACATCCGTACTTGCCGGAACCCCGGTCGGTTCAACCATCGTTGCTGTTCAAATTGCTGCATTTGTCTTATCGTGGATATTCGGATCAATTTTTGTGAGGTGTAAATAAATGAAAAAATGTATAATTATGTTTATGATTTTATCATTACTTTTGTCTTTTTCCGCATGCGATACAAGAAGATCGGAATCAAATGAAACTTCATCAAAACAAAATACTAATCTAAACAACGATTCATTTGAATCTCAAACAAAAGTTACAACCTCACAAAGACCTGAATTAATCTCACCGAAAGGTTCAAACGGCATTGATGTTGATTTGACGGTGTTAAGCAGCACAATGGTATATTCGGAGGTATACAATATGATGACGGCGCCGGAGGGCTATGTCGGAAAATCGGTTAAAATGAAGGGACAATTTGCTTATTATGAAGATCCCGAAACAAAAAATCAGTATTTTGCCTGCATAATTGCCGATGCAACCGCTTGCTGCTCGCAGGGTCTGGAATTTGTTTTAAAAGGTGAGTATTCCTACCCTAATGATTATCCGAAATTGGGAACCGAAATTACAGTTACGGGAACGTTTAAAACGTATCAAGAGGACGGCGCAACGTATTGTCAGCTTGTAGACGCAAGTCTTGTTACTTAAAAAATGGGGGGGTTATGTCATTCGATTTGGCATAGCCCTCGTTTAAAATATACTACATTTTAAGTGATTTGCACAAATAAAATTGACATCTAATTTTTTTCGTGGTAAAATTAGATGAAATAAAATCCATAGGAAGGTGTATATTTTTGAAAACCACATTTTTTTCACGCATTGCTTATAAGCTGATGGTTGTTTTGATTACCATCTCATATACTCTGACACCGTATGTCGGACCCTCACAGGATGATCCGATCGAGACAAACGAGCAGAACGGTGCTAACCTTACAGCTGTTATGTGGGCTGATCCGCAGTTCTCTAATTATATTGTTAAGAGAACTAAGTATTTTGACGCAGCTTGCGAGGACGTTACATACAACATCAATGGTAAGGTTGACGCTATGCTCAACGCCGGCGATATTGCGGAAAACGGACTTCTCTGCGAATATCAGTATATCGAAGAGAAGCTCTCCGGTGCAAGAACAAAGTGCTTCCTTAACGCTGTCGGCAACCACGATGTAAGACTTAAGGCAAGCTACAAGCAGACAGTTAAGAATTTCACAGGCTTCACAAATGATCTTAACAAGGCTGTCGGCAGTGATTTCACAATGGATTCTCTTCATTATTCATATGAAATCAACGGTTACAGATTCATCGTTCTCGGAACGGACAGAACCGAATTTGAGGAATCATACATCAGTGAGGCTCAGCTTTGCTGGCTTGATGCACAGCTCGGCGAGGCTGCAAAGACGGGCAAGCCGATCTTCGTTATGATCCATCAGCCGCTCAAGTGGACTCACGGTCTTCCCGACACATGGGGCAGCCCGATTGATTCCGCAGGCTCAGTCGGTGCACAGTCCGATTCACTTAGATATTTCCTCAACAAGTATGACAATGTTTTCCTTATCACAGGACATCTTCATACCGGAATCGGCAAATATACATATGAAAAGATCGACAACTTCCACTCAATCAATCTTCCGTCACTCACAATCGACAACAAGGACGGAGAGTGCAACGATAACGGTATCGGATTTATGATGGAAGTATATGACGATCACGTTCTCTTCAGAGCAAGAAACTTCGCAAAGGGCGTTTATATGCCCGAGTATGACATTGATATCCCGGTAGTATAATTTATCAGGAGGGCTTTTTATGGAAATCACAAGGAAAGAGTATTCTTACCCCTCGGTCACCGGTGAGGCCGATATCTTTGCACGCAGCTGGGCTCCTGCCGACGGCAAAATTAAAGCCGTTGTTCAGGGCGTTCACGGTATGGCGGAATTTGGCGAAAGATATGAGGAGTTTGCGGCGGCACTCTGCAACGCAGGCTTTGCGTTCATTATGAACGACCATATCGGTCACGGAAAGTCGGTTGCTCCGGACGGAGTTAAGGGCTATTTCGGCGGAGAGAAAAACGCATTCGGCAAGGGCTTTGTCGATGATGTTCATCAGCTTACTCTTATTGCCAAGGATGAATTTAAAAAGCCTGTTATCATTTTCGGTCACAGTATGGGCTCCTTTGTTACAAGAAGCTATATAACAAAATATTCGGATGATATTTCCGCCGCAGTGATTTGCGGAACAAGCGGCAAGAATCCGGGCGCAGGCGCAGGAATCGTTATTGCCGATCTTATTTCAAAGGTTAAGGGCGAAAAACACCCGAGCAAGCTGATTGATAAGATCGCATTCGGAACCTACAACAAGCGTACCGAGGGCAGAACGCCGTTTGATTGGCTTTCAAGGAATATTGAAAACGTTGATTGGTACATTGCTAACGACGACTGCGGATTCCTCTTTACTGCGTCGGGATACAAAAATATGTTCGAGCTTCTCGATTCCGTTTCGTCCGACGGTTGGTACAGAAAAGTACCCAAGGATCTTAAAATCTTCCTCATTGCGGGAGCGGAAGATCCCGTCGGAGCTTACTCAAAGGGAGTTAAAGAGGTCTTTGAAAAGCTCAAGGAAACAGGACACAATAACGTCACCTGTAAGCTCTACAAGGACGACAGACACGAAATTCTCAATGAGCTTGACAGAGAGCACGTTTACGACGATGTGATCGGTTTCTGCGACAGTGTTATTAAGTAAGGAGAACGGATATGTTACCGCTTTATAATTTCAGCAAATCGCTTTTTTATAAAGTCTTTGCGGTTTTTATTGCCGCATTGATGACGCTGAGTAACGGTTTGAATAATTTTTTCAACGGCGACATTTATAAATATGAGTCAAACTCCAAGGTTGTCGGTCTTGAGACTCTTGAACGGGCGCAGGGCGTTACAACCGATGGCGAATACTGGTATTTCAGCGGCAAGACGTCGCTTGTAAAAATCGGTTTTGACAATCAGACGGTTTATGCCTATAATTACAAGGCTTTGACCGATGAGATTGTTGAAAAGTACGGTTCAAAGCATATCGGCGGAATCAGCTATTATAACGGACTTATCTATGCCTCGCTTGAGGACAGCAAGGCGTGGAATCATCCTGTTATTGCGCTTTACGATGCTGAAACGCTTGAATTTACGGGTGAGACGCACGAGATGCCGACAGAGTATCTTTCAAGAGGTATTCCGTGGGTTTCCGTTGACGCTGAAAACAAACTCCTTTATTCATCATACAGCAAAACTGCTGAGGTTATCTATTGCTTTGATCTTGAAACATTTGAATATGTCGGCGAATTGCAGCTTTCCGACCCGATTGATGCGATCCAGGGCGGCGAGGTATACGGCGGCAAGCTCTATGTAGGTTCAAATGATATGACAAGGGCTGTTTACTCGATTGATGTAAAGAGCGGCAAGGTTGAAAAACTCTTTGACCGCATTATGTATCAGTGGAAGTGGATTGACAATTTCGGCGGAGAAGGCGAGGATGTTACCGTTTATCCGATGGAGGACGGAACAGTTATTCATGCTCTTGATGTCGGAGCGCTGTTCATTGATTCAAATCTCAGACACTATAAATGGGATGTGTAAAATAAGCTGATAATTTACGGCACGGTGCAGAATTACCGTTTTGCATCGTGCCGAATTGTTTCATTTGTCTATTTATTTTTTCGGAAAGATATGGTATAATCAATCATAAATTTTGAAAGGGGATATTTATGGTTCACACAAAGAAAATCATTTCGGTTTTACTTATTTTTACTATGCTTGCAGGTTGTATCGGTCTGAGCGTTAACGCCGCCGATGATTTGCTCCTGCCCGATTACACAATGTCAAAATCGCAGTGGGATCAGTACTGGAGCTCTGTTGAGGGCGACAATACTCAGATCGCTCTTACTCCCGGTGCAGACGCAACCGAGCTTAACCTCAACTGGCATTCCGAGAGGAAAGCCGCCGTGCCGATGGTTAAGATAGCCGATAACGAAAATATGGACAACGCTAAGGTTTTCCTCGGTTACAGCACGCTTGCCGATAACGATCAGCAGACAAACCGAGTTACGGTTACGGGACTTGAGGAGAACACAAAGTATTATTACTCATATTCTCTCGGCAAGGGTAACTGGAGCGAGCCGAATTTTTATATTACGAGATCAACAGACTCCTTCAAGGCTTTGCTTGTCGGCGACATTCAGTGCTCCGCACTCGACGACGGAACAGGCTATAAGGATGCCACGAATTGGAACACTACGCTCAACACGGCTCTTAAAAAATATCCGGATACGAGCTTTATAATCTCCTGCGGCGATCAGACGCAGACGGGCGCAAGTGCCATTGAGTGGGCTGCAACACTCTCTCCGAAGGCTATGAGAAATCTCCCGATGGCAACAACTATCGGCAACCACGATCATAAGGGTACGACATATCAGCATTATGTCAACAATCCCAATTCTCAGCTTGTTTCAACCAGCAAGACGGGTACGCCTTATTGGTTCAGACACGGCGACGTTCTCTTTGTTGTTTTCAACACGACCAATGCAAATGTATTTGAAAGCCACGCACTTGCAGAGAGAGCGATTATGGCTAATCCCGACGCAAAATGGAGAGTTGCGATTTTCCACCACGACCTTTACGGCACGGGACATCACGCAATTGACAATGACAACTATATGCTCCAGGGCGTCTATTCGGCAATAATGGATAAGTTTGAATTTGACCTTGCCTTTGACGGACACGAGCATTACTACGGCCGTTCCTACAATATGCTCAATAATGAAAAGGTTGACCTTGACTACACCGCTAAGAAAGTAACCGATCCCGACGGTACGCTTTATATCACGACTGCTTCGGCTTCGGGCAAAAACCGTGTATATGATGAGCCGTATCATCATTCGTGGATCAATTACAGCTATATGAGCCCTGAGCTTATTTACTGTGAGGTTGAATTTACTCAGTCAACATTTAATCTCAAGACCTACACCGTCGAGGGTGACAAGCTGATTGACGAGTACACAATCGAAAAGACGGATTTCACTTATTCCGCTGTTGATGCAACGGAAACACTTCTCAGTACAGATGCACTCAACAGAGTCCTCAAACACTTTATGGGCGATTATTATGTTATCTTTGAAGTGTTCGATAAAGCAGTCAGAGCAATTTGGAATGCTATTGCATCAATAATAAAATAATCTATAAACCGACAGGCAGTCCCGATCAAGGACTGCCTGCTTTTTATACTGCGCTGAATATATTCATATTTCTGATATTCGGATCGCTTATTGAATCATTAACCGAATATGCGTGCTTTTCAAGATCGCCGCATATAGCCTTTGTCATACCGTTTTCAATCAGATGTCCGATAATCATTTGAGAGATATCCTCTATAACATCTTTTTTTACTTCCGATGTTTCAGCGTCGTTTTCGCTTGTCAGAAGAAATTCAAATGAGTCGGAAAAGGTCGAAAAAAGCTCAAGATTTCGCATTGCCCGAAAACTCCATTTATAATACGGCATATACTTTTCGTTAAGAAGAAAAACGGTTCTCATTCCTGCCTGCACAAATTCATTGACCGCAAGCTGGGCGGCACCAGTTTCACCGTGGGAAAGACAGCGGGAATAGTTATATTGTCCCGACTGCGCCATAAGGAGCAGATTCCCTGCCAATTTTTTCAGTCGGATATCCTGAGGCATACGACTGATCTTTTTACGAATTTCGGTAAACTCACCGTAATTGTCAAAGAATATTTCTCCGTCGGTTGCCTCAAAAAGAAAACTGTCCGATATGCTCAGCCAATCGTAAATTTCAAGATTGCCGTCCGCTTTGCCAACCTTATCCTTATAAAAATCCGAAATTCTGATTACTCCGTTTCTTCTGCCGCCGACAGGGGAGACAGGGCTTCTTTTGAGCTCCATAAACTCTTTAGGGAGCTTCGCATATGCTCTTTCGAGCAAAAACTCGGTTCTGCGGTCAACAATATTTTCATCGGGAATGAAGATGCAAAATCCGGGTTCAAAGTCATGGTCACGTGATATTTCATCGTCAAAGCCGTAGCATTCGGATCCGCTTCCCACAAGACCAACGCACAAAAAGGGGAGAGCATCGGCGAATTGATCTTCAAGCATCGGCTTTCCGTATTCTTCAAAATATGCCCTTGAAATTTCAATTCCTCTCATATATTTCCCTCGCTCTGTCGCTTAACTCCTTATTATAAAGAAATCTTCCGTAGTACCCGAAAATCGGTGCACATTTTTCACAGACAAAGGCATAATAACCGTTTCTCGGCAAATAATCCTTATTCAAAAGCTCATACGCTTTTTCTATGTATTCGTCAACGATCTTTTCGCTTTCCTCCGCTCCGAACTGTGCTGTTGCGAGATCGGCAAGGTTCAGATAGGTTATCGCAATTTCAAGCTCACCGTATCTGTTTTGCTTCATCACGTCAATTGCTTTATTATAGTATGCTTTTGCTTCGTCAAACCGTTTGAGATCGGTTAATGTCAAACCGAGATTGTTGTAAAGTCCGCCGAGACGGGAATCATCGGGAGACAGCGTTTTTTCATAAATATCAATCGCTTTTTCAAAAAGCTCCATGGACTTTTCGGGCATTGAGAACGCCTTATAAACCGTTGCCGCATTCGTATATGTTGTGCCGGCGGCTGCGCTTTGACCGATTCCGAGCTCGTCAATGAGTGCAACGGCTTTATTAAGACTGTCAAGAGCCGGTTCCTTGCGGTTTGTTTTACGGTAAAGACCCATAAGCTCGTTTTCGATTGTCAGCATTCCGTGCTTGTCTCTTCCGTCCTCTGCTTCTCCGAGCCAGTAAAGAAGATGCTTTTCTGCGGAATCATAATCGTTTCTGCCAAGGTGCTCGTCCAGCTTTTCAAGAACCCTCGAGATCGGTATCGGGTGAACGGGTGCTTGCTTTTTGAACTGATCCGTGCAGAAAGGACATATCGGATCGGTGTAGTCCGTGAAATCCATTTGTTCTTTATCCATAATTTCACTCCCTTGTGTCTAACTTTTTACATTATACTATATTTTGTGCAAAAAGGGAAGTGAAAGTTTGTATATATTTTTATATGATTTTTGTTGTAAAGAGAGTTGCGGTGTGTTAAAATACTTCGGAGCGAAAAAATCAGACTTGTTTGGGAGGTGCTCTAATGCGTATTGACGGACTTCAGAAAATGACTTTGCTGGATTTTCCGGGGAAAGTTGCCTGTACTGTTTTTACGGGCGGCTGTAACTTCCGCTGTCCGTTTTGCCATAATGCGCTTCTTGTAACCGAGCTTCCGGAAAATCCCGATTACACAGCCGATGAGGTGCTGGATTTTCTGAAAAAAAGATCGGGACTTCTTGACGGGGTTGCGATCACAGGCGGCGAGCCGCTGATGAATCCCGACATCCCTGATTTTATCAAAGAGATTCGCAAGCTCGGATATCAGGTCAAGCTCGACACCAACGGCAGCTATCCCGATCGGCTTGAAAGCATTGTTTCGGACGGACTTGTCGAATATGTTGCAATGGATATTAAAAATTGCAAGGAAAAATACGCCGAGACGATCGGGCTCAAGGAGTACGACCTCTCCAAAATCGAAAAAAGTGTTGATTTTCTCAAAAGCGGTACTGTTGACTATGAATTTAGGACGACTGTTGTCAGGGAGTTCCACACTGTTGACGATATCCGCAAAGCGGCGCAGTGGATCAGCGGCGCAAAAAGATATTTTTTGCAGAACTTTGTTGATTCGGGCAACCTCATTGACGAAAGTGTGAGCGGAGTCGATAAGGAGACTATGCTCAGAATGCGTTCGGCGGCGGCAGATTTTGTGCCGACAACCGAGATAAGAGGAATCTGACACTATATATTGTAAATAAAACACAAGATATTGTAAAAAACTATTGACACAGCCACAATATAATGGTAAAATAACGATCGTAATCGTAAAAAATAAAAGGAGATTGAGGGTATGTATAATGTTGTTAAACGTGACGGCAAAGTCGTAGGCTTTGACCTTCACAAGATCAGAGACGCTATAACCAAGGCATTCGACGCCTGTCAGAAGCAGTATAATTCCGACACCGTTGACTTCCTCGCACTTAAGGTTACTGCGGACTTCGAGCAGAAGATAAAGAACGATAAGATTTCCGTTGAAAGCATCCAGGACAGCGTTGAGTCCGTGCTCATCAAGGCGGGCTACGACGATGTTGCCAAGGCTTACATTCTTTATCGTAAGCAGAGAGAAAAAATCAGAAATATCAACGCTACCGTTCTTGACTATAAGGAGATCGTTGATAACTATCTTCACGTAAATGACTGGCGTGTTAAGGAAAACTCCACCGTCACATACTCCGTCGGCGGACTTATCCTCAGCAACTCGGGCGCTATCACCGCTAACTACTGGCTTTCAGAGATCTACGATGAGGAAATCGCAGAGGCTCACAGAAATGCCGATATTCATCTTCACGACCTTTCAATGCTCACAGGCTACTGTGCAGGCTGGTCGCTTAAGCAGCTTATTCAGGAGGGTCTCGGCGGCGTAAGAGGCAAGATCACTTCCGCTCCCGCAAAGCACCTTGCAACCCTCTGCAACCAGATGGTTAATTTCCTCGGAATTATGCAGAACGAGTGGGCGGGCGCACAGGCTTTCTCATCCTTCGATACCTATCTCGCTTCCTTTGTAAAATATGATAACCTTGACTATGAATCGGTCAAGAAATGCATCGAGTCCTTTATCTACGGCGTTAACACACCGAGCCGTTGGGGTACTCAGGCTCCGTTCTCAAACATCACCCTTGACTGGGTTGTTCCGAACGACCTTGCAGAGCTCAACTGCATCATCGGCGGCAAGGAAGTTGACTTCAAGTATAAGGACTGCCAGAAGGAAATGGATATGGTCAACAAGGCGTTCATCGAGATTATGATTGAGGGCGACGCCAACGGCAGAGGATTCCAGTATCCGATTCCGACCTATTCAATCACAAAGAATTTCGACTGGTCAGATACCGAGAACAACAGACTTCTCTTTGAAATGACATCTAAATACGGTACTCCGTATTTCTCAAACTACATCAACAGCGATATGGAGCCCAGCGACGTCCGTTCAATGTGCTGCCGTCTTCGTCTTGATCTTCGTGAGCTTCGCAAGAAGTCCGGCGGCTTCTTCGGAAGCGGTGAGAGCACAGGCTCTGTCGGTGTTGTTACAATCAATATGCCCAGAATCGCTTACCTTGCAAAGGACGAAAAAGACTTCTATGAGCGTCTTGACAGACTTATGGATATCTCGGCACGTTCACTCAAGGTTAAGAGAACCGTTATTACAAAGCTCCTTGACGAGGGACTTTATCCCTACACAAAGAGATATCTCGGCACATTCAACAACCACTTCTCAACAATCGGTCTTGTCGGTATGAACGAGGTCGGTCTCAACGCTAAGTGGCTCGGCAAGGATATGACAGATCCTAAGACACAGCAGTTTACAATCGACGTTCTCAATCATATGAGAGAGAGACTTTCGGACTATCAGGTTCAGTACGGCGACCTCTACAACCTTGAGGCTACTCCGGCAGAGTCAACGGCTTACCGTCTTGCAAAGCACGACGTCAAGAGATATCCCGATATCAAGACTGCCGCTCAGCACGAGGGAGACACACCTTACTATACCAACAGCTCACATCTTCCGGTTGGTTACACAGAAGATATTTTCTCAGCTCTTGATATTCAGGATGAGCTTCAGACTCTCTACACCTCAGGTACTGTTTTCCACGCCTTCCTCGGTGAAAAGCTGCCCGATTGGAAGGCTGCGGCTAACCTTGTCAGAAAGATTGCGGAGAACTACAAGCTCCCGTATTACACTCTTTCCCCGACATATTCCGTATGTAAGAATCACGGTTATCTCACCGGTGAGCAGTATGTCTGCCCCGAGTGCGGCGAGCACACAGAGGTTTACAGCCGTATCACAGGCTACTACCGTCCTGTTCAGAACTTCAACGACGGTAAGGCTCAGGAGTTCAGCGATCGTAAGGTTTACGATATTGCACATTCTCATCTTACTCACCACGGTGTAAAGACCGAGGAGAAGTCAGAGGAAAATGTTGCGGCTGATGCGGGTGAAAACGTAAGCTATCTCTTCACAACGGCAACCTGCCCGAACTGCAAGATTGCCTGCGCAACACTTGACAAGGCAGGATATGAGTATACAAAGCTCCTTGCTGACGAGAATGCTGAGCTTGCTCAGGAGCTCGGAATCAAGCAGGCACCGACACTTGTTGTAATCAAGAACGGTGAAGCAACGAAGTATACAGGCGTTTCGGATATTAAAAAATTCCTTAACAAATAAGGATAAACAGGAGCAATTATGTACGACATAATTATAATTGGCGGCGGCCCTGCGGGGCTGACCGCCGCTCTGTATGCTTGCAGGGCGAATAAAAAAACACTTGTAATCGAAAAAGAAACCTTCGGCGGACAGATAACTTTCTCGCCGAAAGTTGAGAACATTCCCGGATTTGTCAGTCTGACGGGCAACGAATTTGCCGAAAAACTCGTTGAACAGGTTCTTGAGCAGGGCGCCGATGTTGAGTCCTGCGAGGTGCTTGAAATCAAGGACGGCGAGATTAAAACCGTTGTAACCGATGACGGCGAATTTGAGGGCAAAGCTGTAATTATTGCCACGGGAGCAAAGCACCGTATGCTCGGAGTTGAGGGCGAAGAAAAATACGTCGGCGAGGGAATTTCTTTCTGCGCCGTATGCGACGGAGCCTTTTATAAGGGCAAGACTGTTGCGGTAGTCGGAGGCGGAAACTCTGCGTTGCAGGAAGCAATTTTGCTTTCCGACCTTGCGAAAAAGGTCTATGTCGTTCAGAATCTTGATTTTCTGACAGGCGAAAAGAAACTCGCAGATCAGCTTTATAAGCTCGATAATGTCGAGGTAATAACGGGAGTTACCGTTGAGTCCTTCCTTGGCAATTCGGAGCTTGAGGGTATTGTAATAAAGGATTCGACAGGGGAGAGCAGGGAGCTTTCAATTGACGGCCTTTTTATTGCTATCGGACTTATTCCTCAAAATGATGCGTTTAAGAATGTCGTTAATCTTGATGAAAGAGGCTATGCTGTGATCGACGAAAGCTGTGAATCGGAGACAAAGGGAATTTTTGTTGCAGGCGACTGCCGAACGAAGAAAATCCGCCAGGTAACCACAGCGGCTGCCGACGGCGCAATTGCTGCTCTTGCGGCTTGCGATTACATTGATTCATTAGAATAAGATATGAAAAAACCGCCGGTTAAACCGACGGTTTTCATTTTATGTTTTATTTTATACATAGGCGGCGACATCTCTGTCGTAGTGACCGGTATCTTGGAATCCCTCGTCCGTTCTGAGACATTTGCCCCATTTCCTTGCAATTTCTTCATAGGAATCGGTCTGAACTTTTGCACGCTCAAATCCGTCCTTGGCGCCGAACATAACCCAGTCCGAATCCCACATTCCGTGACCCGACGCCTTATAGGTCCAAAGCATCCAGTTGTAGTTGAGATTCTTCATTGACTTGAAGCAGCTTGACCACGTTGTCTTGCCGAGGGGATAAAACTCGCCCATAAGAAGCGGCGTGTTCATAAAATAAATTTTAGTCAGAGTAACAAAGAGGACAAATATAAAGTCAGATTTCTGATAGAAATGAACCTGATAAACGACATTTTTAAAGCCTGCAAGCGCCTTATGCGGAAGTGCAAAAGCTGTCCAGATACATTCAAGAGTAATGATATGATCCTCATCAACGGATCTTACCGCCTTATAAAGCCTTTTGTATTCCTTTGTGTTGTTTATCCTGCGGGTGACCTCGCCGTATTCACATTCGCAGGACGGCTCATTCATCAAATCATACATCGCAACTGCGGGATTGCCGTTAAAGCGGCTTGCAATAGCTGTCCAAAGCTCATCGGCAAGTGTTCTGTAAAACTCGCCCTGTTCGGAATCCTCATAAAGTTGACAGGCGTCACGCTTACCGCTGTGCGGAGCGTCACTCTGAAAGCCCGGTGCGCCGTGCATATCAAGGATAACATAAATTTCCCTCTTTGAACACTCCTCGACAATCCAGTCAAGATAATGAAAATCCCATTCGCCGTTTTGATCAAGAATTTTCGTGCCGTTATCGTCGGAATAGAAATTTCTGTACCAGAAAGGAACACGAACGCAGTTAAAGCCCATTTCCTTAATCTGATCAAGATCATATTCCGTGATCCAATTGTCCTGGTATGTATTCATCAAATCGTATGCTTTTTCCGTTCCGAATCGGTCGATCAGGGTTTCAAGCATATCGTAGTGATCCTGCGCTTCCTCGTAGGGAGAAAGCCAGTCCTCCTGAATCAGCCACGAGCCGAGGTTAACACCGTGAAGAAGAACCTCTTCGCCCTTTTTATTATAGATCTTGTTTCCTTTTGTCACAAGGAAATCATCCTGAGTAAAGCCCGTGCTGTTTTCTGCCGCCGCACTCAGGGCAAAGGGGAGCACGAGAACAAAGCACATCACAATACATAATATCCTTTTAATTGTCTTTTTCATAAAACCAGCCTCCTTTATTTGTATTATATCATTAAAAATTTTGTTTGTCTATTAAAATTTTTGTGCGATAGTTAAAAAATAAGCGATTATCAACAGAATTACATACTATGCGGTTTTGATTACCGCACGCAAATATATAAAAATAGCAGAACCAAATAGGCTCTGCTATTTCTTGGTGGAGATGGCGGTAATCGAAACCGCGTCCGAAAATCAATTCCCGCAAATTTCTACGAGCGTAGTTTATCTTTTAAGATTCCCCTCAAAGAACGCCGATAAACAGGCTTTCTTCTACGGTATCCTTTAGGTCATGATGAATTGCAAGGCTACTCATTCATTCACGTTCACTGCTGATCGACACCCTTATCCGGACCGCAGTACTTCCGGGAAGGATGGGCCGCACTTAGGCAGCCATTAACTGAGTATTGTTGTCGTTTATTTTTATAAACTACGGCTTTTATAGTGGTTCCGCGCCACTGCTCGCTTATCACGGTTCAAAATCCCCGTCGAAATCCTTTCATCCCCATATTTATTGAAAGCGTTCTTTCATCGCACGTTCGATGTTCCTTGCGGCATCTTTTTTTGCGGCGACGTCACGCTTATCATACAATTTTTTACCCTTACAAAGACCGACCTTGACTTTGGCTCTGCCTTTCTTGAAATAAACAGAAAGGGGAATGAGCGAAAGTCCGTCCTGTTTGACTGTCCCGAAGAGCTTGTTGATCTCTTTCTTGTGCATCAGCAGCTTTCTTACTCTCATCGGGTCACGGTTAAAGATATTGCCGTGATCGTATGGGCTGATATGCATACCGTTGACAAAAATTTCACCGTCGACAATGTTGCACCAAGCGTCCTTGAGATTTATTTTTCCCTGATGGATTGATTTTATCTCGGTGCCGAAAAGCTCGATTCCTGCCTCGTATTCTTCAAGAACGAAGTAATCGTGGTAGGCTTTTTTGTTCTGAGCTACGGTTTTGTTGTCGTTCTTATCCATACCACGACCTCCTTTGAATTATTTTGAATAACCGCCGTTAAAGTTTCGCCTACGGCTTCTGTTGTATCTTGCACGCTCAGCCGCCTGACGCTCTTCTTCTCTCTTTTTCTTTGCGTTATAGACCTTCTTAAAATCCTTAGCACCTTTGCCGATTCCCGACTTTTTCTTTTCGGGAGTTTTCTTTTTCTTTACAACTCCGTTCTCAATATCTGGGTTTTCTTTATAAAGAATAATGCTCCCGCCGATAACCTGAACAACCTGTGACTCGGTTCCTGCGGCGATTTTTTCAGCGATCTCCCTCGGCTTTTCGGGAGCACTTTCGAGCAGAACCTTTATTTTTATAAGCTCGTGCGTATTGAAAACCTCAAGAGTCTGAGCAATTACGGCAGGCGTAACACCACTTTTTCCGACGTGGAAAAGGGGATCGAGCTTATTCGCCATACCTCTGAGCTCAGCTCGTCTTTTACTTGTCATTTTTTCTTCCATATATTTACTCCGTTATTATCTTTTTTAATTCTTCCGCCATAAGTCTCAGAGCTTTTCCTCTGTGGCTCATTTTATCCTTTTCCTCCGACGTTATCTCGCCGAACGGTTTCCCGTTTGACATAAATATCGGATCATATCCGAATCCGCCGCTGCCGTGTCTTTCGGTGAGGATTTCGCCCTCACATTCGCCGCGGACAGTAATAATTTTTCCGTCGGGAAATGCGCAGCAGGCGGCACAGACGAATCTTGCGGTTCTTTTTTCTTTCGGAACATTCTCAAGATTCTTGAGAAGTTTATCAATATTTGCTTCATCATCGCCGTGAACACCCGAGTAACGTGCCGAATAAACGCCGGGTTCTCCGTTCAGAATATCGACACACAGTCCCGAATCATCGGCAATGCAGGCAATTCCGCTGTCCTCGCATCCGGCAACGGCCTTGAGCTTTGCGTTTTCTTCAAAAGTTGTGCCTGTTTCCTCAACGTCACGGAGATCGCATCCGATGTCCTCGGCAAGCACAACTTCAATTCCGAGAGGGGAGAGTATTCGCTGTAATTCAACTCTCTTTTTGTTATTATGGGTTGCTATAAGCAATTTCATTCCGCTGTTTCCTCCGCAGGCTTTTCCTCTTCGGAATCCTCGTCCATAAACATATTTTCTTCGTCGTGCTTAACCTCGTTGTCAAACAGTCCGTCTGCAAATGCTTTCGGGTTGAACGGCTGGAGATCGTCAATCTGTTCGCCTACGCCGACAAATTTAACGGGAACCTTAAGGTCGTTCTTTATCGCAAGCACAACGCCGCCCTTTGCGGTTCCGTCGAGCTTTGTAAGAACAATACCCGTGATTTCACAAACATTTTTAAAGTCTCTCGCCTGATTGACAGCATTCTGTCCCGTTGTTGCGTCGAGAACAAGCAGACTTTCACGGTCATTGTAGGGGAGCTCTTTGTCAATGATTCTGTATATCTTTGCGAGCTCATCCATAAGATTTTTCTTGTTATGGAGACGTCCCGCCGTATCGCAGATGATAATATCCGCATCTCTTGCAATACCTGCCTGAATTGTATCAAATACAACCGCCGCAGGGTCAGCGCCCTCGTGATGCTTGACTATATCAACGCCTGCACGGTCAGCCCATTCCTCAAGCTGATCTATCGCCGCCGCACGGAATGTGTCCGCCGCACCGAGAATAACTTTCTTACCCTGAGCCTTATACATAGCCGCCATCTTGCCGATAGTGGTTGTCTTGCCGACGCCGTTAACTCCGATTACGAGAATAATCGAGGGCATTGTAACAAGACCCATATCCTCGCCGCCCTCAAGCATCTCGGCGACAATTTCCTTTATCGCACCCTTAACCTGAGACGATTTTTTCAAATGGTGTTTTGAAACATATTCTCTGAGTCTTTCGCAGATTTCCGCCGAAGTGTTCATTCCTACATCGCCCATAATGAGTATCTCTTCAAGATCGTCATAGAGCTGATCGGTGATGTCCTCGTTTTCGCTTATTGCGGCGTCAATCGCTCCCGACATACTTTCACGGGTCTTTTTAAGTCCGAAATTAAACTTTTTAAATATACCGAATGCCATAGTGTCCTCCGATTACCGTCCGTCACGGATATTCTTGATGATATTATCAACAACGCTTCTGAGCTTGCTGTCCTCATTATAGCGTTTTGTAAATTTATCGAGGCTGTAAACAACAGTGGAGTGATCTCTGTTAAACTCCCTGCCAATGAGCTTGGTTGAAAGTCCCGTCATTTCACGGACAATGTACATAGCCATTTGACGCATTTCGGTTGTCTGAGCGTTCTGCTTCTTTGAATAAATGTCGGCGCTGTCGGCTCCGTATGTGCGTGCTACCTCGGTAACAATCTTATTGATGGTTACCGGCGTCGGACTGTTGTCAACTATGATGTCTTTAATAGCGGTCTGCGCTGTCATAATATTGACCGGCATTCCCTGCATTGTAACAAATGCCTGCATTTTCTTAACGGCACCCTCAAGCTGACGGATGTTGTTCTTGAGCTTTTCGGCTATATACTGAACAATATCGTCGGGAAGATCGAAATTGAGAACCTCGGCTTTTCTTTTTATAATAGCCATTCTTGTTTCAAGATCGGGGGACTGAATGTCAGCCATAAGACCCCATTCAAAGCGGTTGCGCAGTCTGTCCTCAAGAAGTGCGATCTCTTTGGGCGGGCGGTCGGATGTCAGAACGATCTGATTACCTGCCTGATAGAGTGCGTTGAATGTGTGGAAGAACTCTTCCTGTGTGGAATCCTTACCTGCAATAAACTGAACGTCGTCGACCAAAAGAATGTCGGCGTTTCTGTATTTGTCGTGAAATGCCTCGGTGCTTTTCTGACCGATGTATTTAACAAGCTCGTTGGTGAAGCTCTCGCCTCTGGTGTATACGATGTTTGCTTCAGGATGGCGTTCCTTTACCGAATGTGCAATAGCATTGAGCAGATGCGTTTTTCCGAGTCCCGAATTGCCGTGAATAAAGAGGGGATTGTATTTCCCGCCCGGGTCGTTTGCAACAGCGTTTGCGGCTGCATAAGCAAATTTGTTTGAAGCGCCGACGATGAAGGAATCAAATGTATCCTCGTCGGTCAAGGTGTCCTCCTCGGTTTCAATCTTGGCAACAGCGGATTTGTCAACATCAACAAGAACTATTTCAATATCAAAGCCGATAACATTTTTAAAAGATGTTGAAAGTTTATCCATAAAACGGCTTTCGACAATTTTACGCTTGAAGTCCGACAGGGCAATAACAACCTTATTGTCGTCGAAACTGACAAGCTCCATATCCTTGAACCAAACATTGTATATGGATTCAGAGACCTGATTTTTACATTCTTCTTTAACCATTTCCCAAAGTTCCGCAAATGAATCCATTAATTTTTCACATCTCCTGTTTGATTTTTTACCGAATAAGTATATCACACAGCCCGAATAATTGCAATGACTATTTTAAACAATTATATAGGGAATTTGAAACAAATTTTTAATTGTAAGGGTTTAAATTCAAAAATAATGATTGACACGGGACGATTTTTATTATATAATATCACAACGTGAGTGCATATGCGCTAAAGCATTGTTTGTCGCTCAGGATTACAAAGTAAAGTTGAAACGGAGGTCAGAAAGATGAAGAGAACTTACCAGCCCAAGAAGCGTCACAGAAAGATGGAGCACGGTTTCCGTAAGAGAATGTCTGACAGAAACGGTCGCAAGGTTCTTGCACGTCGTCGTGCAAAGGGCAGAAAGCAGCTTACTTACTGATTCGGTAAAACCCACCTTTGAACGGATTTGATATTTTTGCCTGAAAAGAATTTTATTGTTTTAAAGCAAAATAGCGATTTCCGACGAGCTTACGGCAGAGGAAAATCATTTTCTGATCCTGCGTTGGTTACTTATGTTTTAAAGAATAACCGCGCGGGAGTTTGTCGTATGGGTATTACTACGAGTAAGAAGATCGGCAATGCGGTTGAAAGAAATCGCTCAAGAAGAATCATCAGGGCGGCATTCAGAGAAAATCTCCCCAACATTAAAGGCGGATACGATTTTATTTTTGTTGCCCGGACGAGGACAAAATCACTTAAAAGCACGGATGTTTCCAAAATTATGGACAAGCATCTTGCAAAAGCGGGCGTGAAAAACAAATGAGAAGATTTCTCATAAGATGTATCAAGTTTTACCAAAGGCATATTTCGCCTCATCTTCCGCCCATGTGCAGGTATTATCCTACCTGCTCCCAATACGCCCTTGAGGCGATAGAGATTCACGGAGCCTTCAAAGGATCTTTAATGGCTCTGTTGAGATTGCTCAGGTGCAATCAGCTATTTAAGGGAGGTTATGACCCTGTTCCTCCGAAAAAAGAAAAGGGTCGCAAAGAAAAAGGAGACAAAACATGAACGCATTATATAACGCTCTGTATAAATATATAACCCCGATTTTCGGTTATATTATGCTTTTCTTCTACGGCATAGTTGACGGATTTAACGGCAGCTACGGTATTGCGATTATTCTTTTTACCGTTTTTGCACGTCTCGTTACTCTTCCGACAACAATCAGTCAGCAGAAAGGTATGGCGAAACAGCAGCGTCTTGCTCCGAAGATCAGACGTATTCAGGAGAAGTACGCAGGAAATCAGCAGAAGATCCAGGAAGAAACCCAGAATCTTTACGCCCGTGAGGGATATAATCCTATGTCGGCAGGCTGTCTTCCTCTTCTTATTCAGTTCCCGTTTATTATCGGACTTTTCGGCGTTCTTTACAATCCGCTCCGTTATGCGATCGGACTTGATGCGGCTACGTCGCAGAGCCTTGTTGATATCTTCTCCCAGATGGTATCAGATAAGGTGCTTACAGTCGGCTCAAAGGTCGACAGATATTATCCGCTCTACATCATTCAGCATTTCAACGAGGTAACGGATTACATCGCCGCCAAAGGAATAACAACCGTTTCTGCGGATGCCATCAACAAGATTCAGGCATTTATTGATGCAGACAGATTTACATTCCTCGGTCTTGAACTCGGTGTTCAGCCGCAGTTTAAGGTAAGAGACAGATATTGGCTTATCCCGATTCTTTCGGGCGTAACATCACTTATCTCTGCAATTATTATGCAGTTGCAGCAGAAGAAGTCAAACCCGTCGGCTAATGCTCCGGGTGCAGGCTGCACAATGATGATTATGCCGATTATGTCTATTTGGTTTGCGTTCCTTTTCCCGAGCGGTATCGGCGTTTACTGGATCGCATCAAACGTATTCTCAACAATTCAGTCCTTTGTTCTTAAAAAGGTCATTTCTCCTCAGAAGAACATTGCTAAACTTATGATTAAAGAGACTGTTGAGCGCCGTTCAAGAGAGAACAGCATTAAGCGGATTAAAAACAGCTAAACTCAGAAAATAACACATTTTGTGTAATATTTACAGGTGGTGAAAACCGATGATAAAAGAAGCATTCGGAAAGGGCGCTACCACAGAGGCTGCTATCGAGGCGGCAAAAAACGAACTCGGTGCACCGTGGGACGCAGATGTTAAGATCGAGGTTCTTAAAACCGCAAAGAAAAAGACACTCGGTCTTTTCGGAGGATCTCCCGCAGAAGTAAGAGCATATTACGAGATTCCCGATGAAGTTAAAAAATCAGAGCCTAAGTCGGCTAAGGCATCAAAGCCTGCTAAGACCGAAAGAAAGGCTGAAGCAAAGAAATCCGAGCCCAAGAAGGAGCCTGTCGCTAAGAAGCAGGAAACTGCCGAGAAGAGCGAGAGAACCGTCGGCGCCGCATCAAAGGCTGCCGAGGCTTATATCAAGGGAATCCTTGACGGTATGGGCGTTGCGGACGCTAAGATTTCGGCATCCGAGGATGATGAGAGCGTTTACGTCCAGCTCGACTGCGGAAATGATTACGGCTATGTAATCGGCAGAAGAGGCGAGACGCTCGACGCAATTCAGTATCTTACCCGCCTTGTTATCAACAAGGGTAAGGATAATTACAAGCGTGTTTCTATCAATGCCGGCAATTACAGAGAGAAGAGAGAGGAAACTCTCCGTGAGCTTGCAAAGAAGAACGCAGCAAGAGTCAAGAAGTACGGCAGAAACGTATGTCTTGACCCGATGAACCCCTACGAAAGACGCATAATTCACACTACAATCCAGGAAATTGAGGGCGTGGATTCACATTCTATCGGTTCAGAAAGTGACAGAAGAGTTGTTATAACTCTTGCAGAGGGATTTAAAGCGACCAACCCGTCAAACGGCAGAGGCCGCAGAGGAGATTACAGAAGGTACGACAACCGTTCGCAGTCAAGGGAACAGCAGCAGCCGACAAGAGCTCCCCGTTCCGACCTCGAGGGCACACTTTACGGTAAAATCGAGCCGAAGAATAAAGAGGAATAACGGATAAAAGAAGCGGACAATATAATTGTGTTGTTCGCTTTTTGTCATTTACCTCAGATGCCTTTTACGGTATCCTGCGGATTCGTTTAAATGGAGTGATCTTATGGATAACAAAAAAAATAATGACGCTTTGGAAAATATGGACGAATTTAATGAGAAATACGGACATTATGTTTCCGAAGATGAGGAAACGCAAATTATTCCCGTTCCGCACTTTGAAAGAAATGAAGTATCAGAATCGTATGACTATGAAGAGACCGATAATGTTCAGGAATATGACGACAATTCGGAATTGACGGACGATTCAACGGACGTCAAAGCAAAAGCCCCGGGCAATTTCTTTACAAGGAATAAGTATAAAAACACTAAAATAATTGCTCTTTGCCTTGTGATTGCTCTTCTGCTCAGCGCAGGCGGAGCACTCGTATGGCTCTATGTTTCAACAAAGAGTAAGGGCTACGGAGACGACGGTATCGACTACAACAAGATTGATAAAAACTACCTTGTTGACGACAACACGCAGTTTAAGGTTATGGGCGATATCGACGCAGATTCGCTTAATGCATTCCTCTATAAGTGGGCGAATAACGGCGGAGACAAGATGTCGAATAAAAACGTTATTAACGTTCTTCTTTGCGGCGTTGACAGCGAATATAACCTTTGCGACTCGCAGATTCTTGTTTCAATCGATAAGAAAAACGAGAAAATCACGATGGTTTCATTCCTGCGTGACAGTTGGACATATATCAAAATGCCCAATGAGGACGGCACCTACTACGATGAATACGAGAAGATTAATGCGGCTTATCACGGCGGCCCGAAGACATTGCTTCAAACCATCGAGAACAACTATAAAATCAAGATTGACCAGTATATCTGTGTTGATTTCAATTCGTTCCCGAAAGTTATTGACGCAATCGGCGGCGTAACTGTTGAAGTACAGGACTATGAGGCCGACTACATCAGAAGAACGTCGAAGCAAAAGAATTTCCCGTACGGTAAGGCAAAGCTCAACGGTACACAGGCTCTTATTTACAGCCGTATCCGTCATTGCGATGACGACAGCGACCTCAGCCGTACAAGACGACAGAGATCTGTTATCAAGTCGCTTATTGCGAGTGCAAAGACTGCATCCAACGGACAGCTCGTTAACGCATTCAAGCAGGTTTCGCCGTATCTCAGAACAGGTTACACACAGTCAGAGGTTCTTTCACTGATCGCAACTGCTTATTCGCATAACTGGATGGATTTTGAGATCAAAGAGTACATTATGCCGAATGAGGATTACGTTGAAAGAATCGGCGGTTATATGAATCCCTCAACGTGGGCATGGACCGTTGACTATCCGCTCTGCGCCCAGAGACTTCAGAACATCCTCTACGGCAAGACAAATATCGTTCTTGAGGACGACAGAGTTAGCCCGCTTGATTTTGTTACCAATAAGCGCAACACGACCGCTGACAGCGGTTCCGACGGCTCATCGGATAATTCGTCAGGAGATAATTCGGATTATAATTACACCGAGCCGAAGACAGATAACAGCTATGAGCCCGACACAGAGCCGGTAACACAGGAACCGGAGCCGGAACCCGATACTCAGCCCGACGAGCCCGATACGGAACCCACCCCGGACGAGCCGGAACCCGACAGAGAGAATCTCTTTGACAGATTTCTCGATGAATAAAAATCTGAGGCTGTTCTGAGCAACAGCCTCTTTTCTTATGAATAAAGGACAGAGGCTTAATTACCTCTGTCCTTAAATTTATGATTCGTAGATGAATTTATTCAAAGCCGCTTTATTTTCGTCAAGATCGGGAACAAGGACGTCCTGACCCTCAATCATTTCGTTTGTATAGCCGTCATCGGTCGGTATTCTGAACTGATCATTTCCGTATTTGAGGAATGTAACTGCGCTGAATGCTTTCAAAGTCATCTTGGCAGGGGAGATATCCGTTGTAATATATGGGAGAATATCGCTCATTACCGAAAGTGTTTTTACGGGATTCTGAGAAACGGTCTTTTTAAGAATGGAATTCATAACCTTTCTCTGACGCTGAGTTCTGTTGAAGTCCGAATCAAGATATCTGATTCTGCAATAGATCAAAGCATAGTCGCCGTTGAGAATGTTCTCTCCCGAATGAACCTTTGCGTGACTTGTCTCGTTGATAAAGTCCGCTTCGTCCTCGGTGATATCGACGTTAACTCCGCCGAGACCGTCGATCAGTTTTTGGAACATTTCAAAATCAACCATAACATAATCGTTGATCGGAACTCCGAAATTTTGATAAAGCGTTTCCATAAGCAGATCGGCTCCGCCGTATGAGTAAGCCGCATTTAGACGGGCGTCTCCGTAATCCGGGATCGAAACCCACAAGTCTCTCATAAAAGACGTGAATTTAATCTTCTGATGAGCTTTATCTACCGTTACAAGCATCATTGAATCGGAGCGCTGAGATGTTCCGTCGGATTTGTCACAGCCGATCAGCAAGACATTGTAATAATTCGGATCTTCGGTTTTGGTGCTGATTGTACTTTCGACGTAGTTTGTCTTGGCGCAAAGGGAATAGACATAACCGATGCTTCCGACGGGAATAATCGCAACAATCAAAAGAAAGATAATAAGCAATGTTCCGCAGCCGCAACCGCAGCCTTTTTTCTTTTTCTTCTTTTTGTCCTTTTTGCTTTTCTTTGATCCGCCGCCGTCGGGCTGATTATTTACGGGTCGTTCACCGTTCTGATAGCTTTCAAAAGTCCCGAGACGTTCCTGATTTTTAATTATTTCGTCGTACTTCTGCTGATTAAGCCTGTCCTGAAAATCCTTTTCGGACTGTGTGATCGGAATTTCTCCCGTATCGTCACGTTTTTTATAATTCTTGAAATATATATCACTCATATTTTCACCTGCTTCTGCAATATTTTACTATATCTTTCTTTTTTTATCAAGAGTTTTAAAAATAAATGACTGATTTAATTGACTTTTATTACATTTTACATTAAAATATATAGGTAATCGTTGATTATCATACAAGCAGGTTGGGCAGTTGCATACTACGGTATGAGGAAAGTCCGAGCCCCATAGAGCAGAATAACGGCTAACGGCCGCCGAGGGTAACCTTAGGGACAGTGCAACAGAGATATACCGCCGCTTTTTGCGGTAAGGGTGGAAAGGCGAGGTAAGAGCTCACCGATCGGATGGAAACATTTCGATCCTGTAAACCCTATTCGGGGCAACACCGACAGAATAGGCTTGCTCGGCCTGTAATTTCGAAGGGTGGCTTGAGCTGCGGAGTAATTTGCAGACTGGATAGATAATTGCCTTAAATGACAGAACTCGGCTTACAGACCTGCTTGTATGAAAGTCAACGATTAATTTTTATAATTTCACCGATACTTTTCGGTGACCGCTAACACTTTACTCCTCACTGAATAAAATGTCAGTGAGGTGATTTTATGCAGCACGCATTATTATACGGTATTATTGCAGCTCTTAGCTTTATCGGCTTTGTTTGCATTGCTTATTTTATTCTTCTTGTGATTTACCGACCGAGAGGCGGATGCCGATACATAGTCGTAATGCCGCATAATGCCGAAACAGGTACGTTTGAAAGGCTTCTTTACGGTGCATATTTCAGAAAAATGATATTCGGCGATCTGATTTTTGATGAAATCGAGATTGATTTTTCAAAATTAAATGAGACCGAAAAAGAATATGCAATACAAATTACCGATGAAATCGGATGTTTCATAAAAACCGACAGAGAGGAAAAAGATGAACGACAATCTTGAAGAAATCCACGGATATGTTGAAGAGCTTGTTTTCCGTAAGCCCGAGAATGGGTTTACGGTTCTTGAGCTGTCCTCTGAGGACGAATATATAACCGTTGTCGGGGTTTTGCCGGAAATAAATGTCGGTGAAGAGCTTAGATTAAAGGGCAGATGGAGCGTCCATCAGACTTTCGGCAAGCAGTTTAAAGCCGAGCTTTGCGAACGCTCCCTTCCGTCAACTGCGGCTGATTTATACCGTTATCTTGCCTCGGGTGCCGTCAAGGACATAGGTCCGAAAACCGCACAGAAAATTATTGAAAGATTCGGTGACGAGGCGTTTGAGGTTCTTGAAAATCATCCTAAATCCTTGGCGCTGATCAGCGGAATCTCATTGAACAAGGCCGAGCAGATCAGCAAGGCTTTCAAAGAACAGTTTTCGGTCAGACAGGTAATGATCGCACTTGAGCGTCTCGGAATGACGGCTGCCGAGTGCTTGAAAATTTATAAACTGTACGGTGCAAATTCCGTTGAGGTCGTTTCCGTGAACCCGTATCTTCTTTGCTCGGAGGGAATCGGAATCAGCTTTGACCGTGCCGAACAGATTGCCGATGCGATGGATGTAAAGCCGTCTCCCGAATTTCGGATTCAGGCGGGCGTTATGCACGTTATCAAGCATAATCTTCGCAACGGACACACGTGTTTACCTCGCCAAAAGCTGATTCAGCCGAGCTGCGCATTGCTGGACGCTTCTCCCGACGAGATTGAAAAGGCGATTGATTCTCTTCTTGAAGAGCACAAGCTCGAGGGATTTGAGATGAATGAAAAGGAGTTTGTGGCTCTTTTCAAAATATATTCCGATGAATTTTCGGCGGCGGAGAGAATAAAGGTTTTCCTTAAATTTCCGCCCGCAGGCAAGGCGACCCTTTTGCAGGATATAGAGAACATTGAACGGGACGAATGTATTGTCTACGACGAAAAGCAAAAGGAAGCCATAATAACGGCGGTTGAGAAAGGTATACTCATTCTCACGGGCGGTCCGGGAACGGGCAAAACAACAACCCTGAACGGAATTTTAAAGCTGTTTGAGCACGACGGACTGGATGTTGTGCTTACCGCTCCGACGGGAAGAGCCGCAAAAAGAATGAGTGAAATTACAGGCAAAGAGGCTAAAACGATACACCGTCTGCTTGAGGTTGAATGGGATAAAAACGACAATCCGCATTTCAAGCATAATATGCAGGATCCGCTCAAGGCGGACGCCGTTATTGTGGACGAGCTTTCCATGGTCGATGTCAGCCTTTTCTCGAGCCTTTTAATCGCTTTGCCGCTCGGATGCAGGCTGATAATGGTCGGTGATTCCGATCAGCTCCCTGCGGTCGGTGCCGGAAATGTTTTGCACGATCTTATTGAGTCGGGTACACTGCCTGTCGTTGAGCTGAAAAAGGTTTTTCGTCAGGCAATGAAAAGCAGAATTGTCACCAATGCGCACGACATTGTCGCAGGAAAGATGCCCGATCTTGAAACCAAAGACAATGATTTCTTCTTTATGAAGAGAAATTCGGGTATGTCGGTTGTCAATACGATATCTGAATTATGCTCTCTCAGGCTTCCGAAAGCGTATGATTTTGATCCGATCAACGATATTCAGGTTCTCTGTCCGTCGAGAAAGGGCGAGTGCGGAAGTGTTAACCTCAACAGAGTTTTGCAGGCTGTTCTGAATCCTCCGTCACGGGACAAGCGTGAGGTCACCGTTGCGGGGCGAACGCTCCGTGAGGGCGACAAGGTTATGCAGATTAAGAATAATTACGATATAATCTGGCAAAAGGGAAACGAAGAGGGCAGCGGTATATTTAACGGAGATATCGGAATCATCGAAAAAATTGATAATATTTCGTCCGCTTTCTCCGTCAATTTTGAGGACAGAAACGCTGTTTATTCCTTTGAAAATGCGAATGAAATCGAACACGCTTACGCCTGCACCGTCCATAAAAGTCAGGGTAACGAGTTCAAGGCGGTTGTAATGCCCGTTTTCGGCGTTGTACCGAATCTTTGTTACAGAAATCTTTTATATACCGCAGTCACACGTGCCAAGAGTATTATGGTGCTGGTCGGCTCGGATGAGGTTGTTTACAATATGACTATGAACAACAGCCGAACGAAGAGATATACGGCGTTGAAGCATTTCCTTACCGAGGAGAACGATGAAAATGAAAAGCTCATTTAAGGATTTTGTAACATATTTCTTTTCGCTTTTCTTTCCGAACAGGTGCATATTCTGCGACAGGCTGATTGATCCGCTTGAGGATTACTGTGATGAATGTGAAAATTCCGTCCATTTTATTACGGGTGAAATTTGTAAACGCTGCGGAATGGAGAAAGCCGATTGCAACTGTAAAAGCAAGCGCTCGGTCGGCTATGATGCCGTTGCGGCGCCGCTTTATTACGAGGGCGATGTAAAATCCTGTATTAGGCGCTATAAATTCAAAGACAGGCGGAATATATCAAAGGCTCTGGCAAAACTAATGTACGAAACATTAAAAGAACGCTTTGCGGACATTAATTTTGATTATGTAACCTATATTCCGATGTTCCCGAAGAAAGAGCGGGCGAGGGGATTCAATCAAAGCCGACTTCTTGCACGTGAAATTTCCGAGCTAAGCGGTATTCCGTTCGGCGACAAAATGCTTGTTAAGCTGTATGACACGGACAATCAGCACGACTGCACGGGACTTGAAAGAACAGGAAATTTGATCGGCGTATTTGACCTTTCGGAAAATTATGATGTGAGAGACAAGACCGTTCTTTTGATTGACGACGTTAAAACCTCAGGCGCAACGCTCAGAGAGTGCGGAAAAATGTTATATTTAAATGATGCAAATAGCGTAATTTGCTTGACGGCGGCTATAAGAAATAGTAAAATAGAATCACAAAAATAAAAGGGGAGATTCTTATGAAAAACGGAATGAAAGTTTTAATTGCGGTTATCGCCGTGGTTGTTGTAATTATAGGAATTTTTGCAGGCGGATACAATTCGCTTGTTAAGGCACAGACTGCCGTTGAAACAAAACAAGCAGATATTCAGACTCAGCTCCAGCGCCGTGCAGACCTTATCCCTAATTTCGTTTCAACCGTAAAGGGATATTCTAAGTATGAGCAGGAAACGCTCACTGCCGTAACAGAGGCAAGAGCAAAGATTTCCAAGGCGTCGGACGCACAGTCGCTTTCACAGGCAAACGATGAGCTTGATAAGGCGATCTCAGTGTGGGTCAATGCCGTTACGGAGGCTTATCCCGACCTCAAGGCTAATCAGAGTTACATTGCTCTTCAGGATGAGCTTGCCGGAACCGAAAACAGAATTGCCGTTGCCCGTAAGGATTACAACGAGGCGGTTCAGAGCTATAATACAATGATAAAAACTTTCCCGAAGAACATTCTTGCAGGTATGTTCGGATTTGAAAAGGCTGAATTTTTCACAGCAAGCGAGAGCTCACAGACTGTTCCGAATGTGGAGTTTTAATTTATGAAAAAGATTTATACGGTTTTTGCCGCATTAGCTGTCTTTTTAATTATTTTCACAAATGCTGCATTTGCGGCTGATATTCCAAAACCGACGAAGAATTTTTTCGTCAATGACTTTGCAAATGTAATTTCAAATGCCGATGAGGAAAAGATGCAGCAACAGGGCGAAACGCTTTTTAAAAAGTGCGGAGCGCAGGTTGTTGTCGTTACCGTAAAGAGCATTAACGGAGAGGATCTTGAGAGCTACTCACTCAATCTTGCACGTTCATGGGGAATCGGTTCGGACAAAAATGACGACGGAATTTTGCTCCTGCTCGCTGTTGATGAGCGTAAGGTAAGGATTGAAGTCGGATACGGACTTGAGGGTGCACTGCCCGACAGTAAAACCGGCAGAATCCTCGACACATACGGCATTGAGCATTTCAAAAAGAATGATTTTTCAACCGGCCTTGCCGCAGTATATGATTCTCTTATAAATGAGGTTTATATCGAAAAAGGACTTGATCCTGCCGACGGATATACTCCCGTTGAGGATGAGGATTATTCACTGACGACTAAGGAGAAAATTATAACTTACGGAATAATTGCCTTGATAGTTCTCGCGTTTATCTTTACAAACCGTGGCAGGCGCAGGAGAGGCTATGTGTATTACGGCGGCGGTTTTGGCGGCGGAGGATTTTCCGGCAGCAGCGGCAGCGGCGGCGGTGGCTTCTCCGGTGGAGGAGGATCATTCGGAGGCGGCGGTTCGTCACGCGGCTTCTAAGGAAATACAAAAATTATTCGGAAAGGAGGGCGTTTAAATGCTCGGTACAAAAATCGGATTCGATCTCGGAACATCTTCAATAGTTGCAAATGTTGACGGCAAGGGCATTAAGATCAATGAGCCCTCCGTTATAGTTTACGATACATTTGAAGAGAAAGCGAAAACAATCGGAGCGGAGGCATATAAAATGCTCGGCAAAACTCCCGATTCGCTTGTTGCCGTCAGACCGATCCGTGACGGATATATCTATGACTTTGAGTCGCTTGAGCATATGCTTCGTTATTACATAAAGCGTATCTGCAAAAACAGAATCTTCAAGCCCAACGTTATTGCCTGTGTTCCGTCAAACACAAATGAAATTGAGAAAAAGACTGTCACCGACCTGATGATCTCTTCGGGCGCCGCACGTGCCTGTGTTATCGAGGAACCGCTTGCGGCGGCTCTCGGCGCAGGAGTCAGCGTTAAGGATCCCGAGGGATATCTAATCGTTGATATCGGAGGCGGTACAACCGATATTGCGGTTATTTCAAGAGGCTGTGTTGCCGTTTCGGATTCTGTTGAAATTGCGGGCAACACATTTGACGAGGATATATGCCGCTTTGCACGGCGTGAGCGTGACACAATTATCGGCAGCATTACCGCCGAACGTGTCAAAAAGCAGGTCGGCGCCGCTAAATTCCTTGATGCAGAGCTTGCGGTTCGAGCCGTAGGCAAGGATTATATAACAAAGCTCCCGAAAAGTATTGAGCTTACTTCATCCGATATTTTCCTTTGCATCAGAGAGCACCTTGAAAAAATTCTTGAGAGTATCAAATATCTTCTGTCAAGAACTCAGCCGGAGCTTGTTTCCGATATCATCAAAAACGGTATGATAATTACAGGCGGCGGAGCAAATATCCGTGGAATTGACGACTATTTTCATTTTAAGCTCGGATTCAACGTCAGATGCGCCGAAAAACCCGAATGGTGCGTTGCCAACGGATTGGGTGTTCTTCTTGACGACATCAAGGTTCTCGAAGAGAACGGTTATGTTTTCCGCTCTTATGCAGATATGAACGATTTTGAGGAGTAAATATGTTTACTGAAACCTACACTCTTACCGACGACCCCGACGTTACCTTGACGGCGTATATTTCTGATATTTCCGAGGAAATGAAATATGCTAAGGTTAAACCCACTGTTTTGGTTATTCCCGGCGGTGCATATAAATATTGCTCGGACAGAGAGGCGGAGCCGATTGCACTTGCTTATCTTGCAAGGGGTTTTAACGCTTTTGTTTTGAGATATTCACTCAATGATAAGGCGGCTTTTCCGACACCCCTTAATGATGCGGAAAAGGCACTGCGCTTTATAAGAGATAAATCCGATAAATTTCACACCTATCCCCATAAGATTGCGGTATGCGGCTTCTCGGCGGGCGGTCATCTTGCGGCGGCTGTTTCGACTATGTCGGAGGAAAAGCCTGACGCCTGTATTCTCGGTTATCCCTGTATTCTTGATTCTACAAGCCCGATTCTTGCGAAGCCGGTTGAATCGCTTGACAGGTATGTTACGCCGAATACTCCGCCGACCTTTATCTTTGCGGCAAGGGATGACGGATGTGTCCCGATAAAAAATTCTTTAAGATATGCCGACAAACTCGATGAAAACGGAGTCGGCTTTGAACTGCATATTTTTTCGCACGGCGATCACGGATTTTCGCTTGCTAATGATACCGTTTGCGACAAGCATGGGCTTGAAATATGCAAGCAAAATTCTTATTGGCTTGACCGTTCGGCAGAGTGGCTGAAAGAAATATTTGTTTAAATAAATTGATTGTTGACATTAAAAACATATTTTTGTATAATTATTTGTGTGAAAATTGATTGAGCGAGGAAGATTTCAGGATGGACTGTTTGGTATCAGTTATTATACCTACATATAAAAGAAAACTTAATTTTGTAAGCAATGCGTTGCAGTCGGTTCTGGATCAGACTTACAAAAATATCGAAATTATCGTTATTGATGACAGCCCGTCCGACTTTCCTTTCCGTGACGATATAAAGAACTATATCGCAGGGCTCAAAAACGACAAGGTAATTTATATCAGAAACGAAAAGAATCTCGGCGGTTCACTTTCGAGAAATGTCGGAATAAACGCCGCTCACGGAGAATACATAACCTTCCTCGATGATGACGACGAGTATATGCCCGGTAAGGTCGAAAAACAGCTTAAATTTATGCTTGAAACGGGCTGTGACCTTTCATTTTCCAATATGATAATGTACCGCCTTGACGGTAAGGTCTGCGATTTTCGAGATCACAAGGGTATCAAGGCATATGATAACGACACGCTTTTGCGCTACCACCTTACAAGAAATCTCAGCGGCACTCCCAGCTTTATGTTTAAGGCGGATAAGCTTCGGGAAATCGGCGGTTTCCGTGACGCAAAGATGGGTCAGGACTTCTTCCTTATGCTCAATGCGATTGAATCGGGGCTTAAAATCAGGTATTTCAACTCCTGCGACGTTAAGGTTTATAAACACAACGACGGCGGAATTTCTCAGGGCAGGAACAAAATTGACGGCGAAAATATGCTTTATGATTTTAAAAAGCAGTATTTTGACAGGCTCAGCAAAAGCGAGATCAGATATGTTGATTTTCGCCACCGAATGGTTATGTCGATTGCATACAAACGCAATCATTTATACGGCAAAATGCTCGGCTGTATGGCACACGCATTTGTTACCTCACCGAAGTATTTTACAACGGAGTGCATCTCGTTTATTAAAAACTTGGTAACTTACAGAGATTAAATTGAATAACAGTACCTTCTCTTGGTAAAAATTTTACTGTGAGGAGGTCTTTTTAATGCAATATAAAAATAAGGTTGAGATCTGCGGGATAGACACGTCGAGCCTCAAGGTATTAAAAGAGGATAAAAAGCTCGAGCTTATTATCCGTGCGCACAACGGAGACAAATCTGCAAGGGACGAGATGATACAGGGCAATTTAAAGCTCGTCCTGAGCGTTATTCAGCGCTTTTCAAACAGAGGCGAGCCGTTAGACGATCTTTTCCAAGTCGGCTGTATGGGGCTTATAAAGGCGATAGATAACTTCAACACGGATCTTCAGGTAAAGTTCTCAACCTACGCCGTTCCGATGATAATCGGCGAGGTGCGACGATATCTGCGTGATAACAATTCTGTTCGTGTCAGCCGTTCTCTGCGTGATACGGCTTATAAAGCGATCCAGGTCAGAGAGAGACTTTCAAACGAGCTGAACCGTGAGCCTAAGGTGGAGGAAATTGCCAAGGAACTTGATATGAGCAAGGAAGATGTTGTAATTGCCCTTGAGGCGATTGTTGAGCCCGTATCCTTGTATGAGCCGGTCTATAATGAGGGCGGCGACGCAATATATGTTATGGATCAGATCGGTGATAAGAACACACCCGATAGCTGGATGGATGAAATCCTGATTCGAGATCAGATAAAAAAACTTTCTCAAAGAGAAAAAAATATTTTAAATTTACGCTTTATGCTCGGAAAAACACAAACCGAGGTTGCAAAAGAAATCGGAATTTCACAGGCACAGGTATCAAGGCTTGAAAAAGGTGCATTAAAAAAGATCAAAAACTAATTAAAAGGGGAGAGGACGTTGAAAAGAATACTGAAAACACCGCTTTTACCGCAGAATAAAGCAACGGTTGCAGTATCGGAGGAAGCAAAAGCGACGATTTCTGCCCTAAAAAAAATAGGAATTGATGTTTTTACAGTAAAAAATAACCCTAAATTGGATAAAAGCGTATCTTCGCACGCAGATTGCAATCTTTTGCAGCTTGATGAAAGAACCTTTGTCTGCGACGAAAGCATTTCACCTGATTTAATAGAATATTTTAAGCAAAATAACATTGTTAAATATTTAACAAAAGGCGAGGGGGATAATGAAAAGAAAGACATTAAGATAATAAGCGAAAAAATAACCTCACCGTATCCGGGTGAGGTTGGAATAAATGTTAAAAGGCTTGATAATTGCTTTGTTTGCAATACAAAATATGTCTGTAAAGCCGTGCAAATATATGCTGCTGCAAATAATCTGAATTTGTACCACTGTAACCAAGGCTATGTCGGCTGTTCGGCCGTATTAATAAATAATAACGCTGTGATGACCGATGATTCGTCGGTCTGTGATTGTTTCAATCGAATAGGATTTGATTGCCTGATGCTTTCTAAGGGTCAGATTAAACTGAGCGGACTCAGCTATGGATTTATCGGCGGATGCTGCGGTTATATTGATAAAAATTTATTGGCGTTTAACGGAAAGATTGATTCACACAGTGACGCAGAAAAAATAAAAAGTTTTCTTGATAAATATAATGTAAACTATATTGAGCTGATTGATGACAGCTTAACCGATATCGGCGGCATAGTACCTATACTTGAAGAAATAGACGGTTGATATAACATCAGCCGTTTTGTTTTACCATAAGCAACTCTTAGCAGCCCACCCTCGATTCAGAACGTATTTTTACACTATAAAGGTTAAAATTTCCGTTTTTTCTCCCCTATTTGATACAAAATATTTATTTTGTATCATTGCTTGATTTTTTTTGCAACCCGTGTTATAATAATATTACCCTATCGGAAGTACTATTAACGAATTTAAAGGAATGTTATTATGCACAAGGAAGAATTTCATACCTTACCGCAGAGCGTAATTGAATTTCTCAACTACCTTTCCGTTGTGAAAAGCAAGTCTGAGCTGACGGTTCTTGAATATGCGTCGGATCTTCGTCTCTTTTTCCGGTATATGCTTGTTTACCGTGGACTGGTTGACAAGGAAACCGAGTTTGATAAGATTGAAATTTCATTTATTGATCTTGATTTTATTAAAACCATCAAGATTTCCGATGCTTACGCTTTTCTTTCTTATTGCAGGAACGAGCGTGGCAACGATAATGCGGCTATTTCGAGAAAGGTCTCTACCCTGCGTGCGTTCTTTAAATATCTCTGCGTTAAGATGAAACAGATTCCCGAAAATCCGATGGAAGAGCTTGAATCGCCGAAGCTCAAGAAATCCCTGCCGAAATACCTGACTCTTGACGAGAGCGTACAGCTGCTTGAAAGTATTGATGGCAGAGATAAAGAACGTGACTATGCGATTATAACTCTTTTCCTTAACTGCGGACTTCGGCTTTCCGAGCTTTGCAGTCTCAATTATACGGACATCAAGAGCGACGGAACGCTTACGGTTACCGGCAAAGGAAATAAGGAAAGAACGATTTACCTCAACGAAATGTGTATAGACGCCGTCAAGGACTATATGAAGGTTCGCCCCGTTGACGGAGTTAAGGATAAAAATGCACTCTTCCTCAGCGGAAGAAAAAATAGAATCAGCCCGAAAACCGTTCAGCATCTTGTTGAGAAATACATCGAGAAATCCGGACTCGGCGACCGTGGCTTTTCCACTCATAAGCTCCGCCACACCGCCGCAACGCTGATGTATCAAAAAGGCGGCGTCGATGTTCTCCTGATTAAAGATATACTCGGTCACGAAAACCTTGCAACGACCGAGATATATACACACATTGTTGATTCTCAGCTTAAGAATGCGGTTGAGTCAAATCCCCTTAATAAGTTAAAAGGAAAAAAGTCCGCCGAATAAGTATTGAAGTATCGTCTTGACAGCAGAAGCAATTATAATAAAGATAAAATTCCTGAGAAACGATTTGTAGTAGACCGCAAAGCCGTAGTTCAGGAATTTTCCTGTTTTGGAGATACTTTTTACAATGTATTCCGACATACTGATGCTTTCACGGCAGCATAGGACAAGCGAAAGCAGGCAAAAAACGCCGTAAGGAAAAATCATAATCAGGCAATACCCCAAGCCTTTGAGGGTGTAATTGCTATATAGAAAGAATGAAATGCATCCGATCAGATAACCGTATGTAAGCGGAACGGCGTTTGTAAGCAGTGATCCGAAAACGGACAGACCGAGAAAAAATACCGCAATTAAAAATATTGCGGGAAAGATCAAATAAAAAATAAACTCGGAGGCAATTGAAAGAGTATCACGGGCAAGAATTACGGTTGTAAAATAATCTGCGACAACCTTATAGAGCCTGCCCTCCCCTTTTCCGCCGATACAACCGGAAATAATCCCTGCAAATGTGAAAATTACAGGGATTATTATTTTCCAATTTGACAGAAAGTCATTTACTTTAATACTGTATTTGTGAAGATTCAGTGTTTTTTTCGTTCCGATAACAGACATAGCTTGTCAACTCCTTTGTTAACAAGCTATGCGACAGTTTTAAGAAAAATACCAATTAATCTTAACTGTATTCAATTTTACATTCCGTATTTGTCGATTCTCTGCCAGTTAATATTGACGATCTCAGCGTCGCCGTAATTCCTCTTATAGATCTATCTGACATTCTGAGCTTAAAGGCTTTTGATTATACAGCGATGAATTTGATTTTATCCTAAATCCGGCTTATCAAGAAAAACGATGCTGTTGCTGTCGGAGTGATCCGATTCAAAGACAACTATTTCATTTTTGCCTTTTTTGAGCATCGGTGCAGGAACATACAGAGTTTTCTGAGGTCCTGCGGTGTTGAAATAACGTCCGATATTGAATCCGTTTACGAGCACAACGCCCTTTGTAAAGCCGTTAAGGCGCAGGAATGTGTCGCAGGGTTCACCGTGAATATCGAGATAACCGCGCAGGAAAGACGCTGTTTTGACCTTTCCTGTCTCCTCCTTATATTCAAGTGCGGAAATGTCGTCGAGCGGCATCGGATACATATCCCAGCCGAAATGATATTGCAGGTTGAATCTCACGCCCTTGACGCCTTTTCTGTCCATTATTTTGGGTCCGTAGTTAACTCTTCCCATATTCTCGCAAAGTATGTCTATGCGGCAACTCTCGCCTTTTTTCAATGAGAAGCTGACCGGCTCGCCGTCTCGTGTTCTCTCATAGAAGCCCTTGTATTTTCCGTCGATGAAAACAACCGCACGGTCGTGAACAGCGTCAAATTTTATTTCCGCCTCATCTCTCGGTCCGTCTACAACGGTTGAATAAAGCGTATAGCCGTAATACTGACCGATATCCTCCATAAACTGCGGAGCAGCGGAATGAACGGGCTTAGCAAGCATTTTTGCCGCATCAAACACCGAGCATCTCTCTGTAAGCTCAAGTGTTCCGTATGTTTTCTTGGGAGAATTTTTAACGGTTAATTCGGGCAGCTTGCCGAAGTTTTCTTCAACAATCTTCCTGACCTCAAAATATGCGGGAGTAAGATCGCCCGCCTCGGAAAGCAGTGCATTATAATCATAGCTTGTGATTGTTGGCTCGTATTTGTCGTAATAATTGGCACCGTTCATAAATCCGAAATTTGTACCGCCGTGGAACATATAGAAATTAAGCGATGCGCCGCAGTCAATCATCTCCTTGAAAAGACCTGCGACCTCTTTCGGATCTCTGACGTGGTGATCCTCGTACCAATGATCGAACCATCCGACCCAGTATTCGCCGCACATCAACGGCTGATCGGGTCGAAAATCATTGAGAACACGGAAATTTTCTTCAGGACGTGAGCCGAAGTTTGCAACGCACGGATATTCGGGCAGTGTGCCGCCCTGAAGCATCGAATAGCTTGCTCCGTCGGAAGTGAAAAGCAGACAGTTAACGCCGTTGTTCTTGTATATCTCTGCAATTTTTTCCATATATGCGTGGTCGTCGCCGTAGCTGCCGTATTCATTCTCAATCTGCATCATTATAATGTTTCCACCGTTTGTAATGAGCTTCGGCACAACTCGGCGCAGCAGCTCGTTATAATAACGTTCAACCTTTGAAATAAAAAGCTCGTCATTACAGCGGATTGTCATATCCTTATAGTTCAAAAGCCAAGCGGGCAGCCCGCCCATCTCCCACTCGGCGCAGATATACGGACCCGGACGGAGAATAACGTTAAGAGAAAGCTCCTTGGCAAGGTCGATATACGCTTCAAGGTCAAGCATACCGCTGAAATCAAAAACGCCCTCACGAGGCTCGTGAAGATTCCAGCAGGTGTATGTTTCAACCGTATTGAAGCCGCATTCTTTCAGCTTTAAAAGCCTGTCACGCCAATATTCTCTCGGGATTCTGAAATAATGCATTGCACCCGAGATAATTCTGTATTCCTTATTATCAAGATAAAACTTGTTGCCTTTGTATGTAAACTCCGACATTTGATCACCTCAATAAAATTATACAGGAAAAACAGTTTACGGTCAACCGAATATAAAGAAAAAGGCGACCGAAAAACGGCCGCCAATATAAAATTCAACTTATTTTGTACCGAAGATTCTGTCGCCTGCATCGCCGAGACCGGGAACAATGTAGCAATGCTCATTGAGCTTCTCGTCGAGAGCAGCGCAGTAAATGTCAACATCGGGATGAGCTTTCTGGAGAGCTGCAAGTCCTTCGGGAGCTGCGATAATTCCCATAAACTTAATCGACTTCGGATTTCTCTCCTTGATAAGAGAAATAGCGTCAATAGCAGAACCGCCTGTTGCAAGCATCGGATCTAGAACGATAACGTCACGCTCTGCGATATCTACGGGGAGCTTGCAGTAATACTCAACGGGCTTGAGTGTTTCGGGATCACGGTAAAGACCGATATGACCTACACGAGCTGACGGAACAAGCGAAAGAACGCCGTCAACCATTCCGAGACCTGCTCTGAGAATCGGAACAAATGCGAGCTTCTTACCCTCAAGGTTGTGAGCAATGCACTTGCAGATCGGAGTTTCAATTTCAACTTCCTGTACGGGAAGATCTCTTGTTGCCTCGTAGCACTCAAGTGTTGCAATCTCGCTTACCAGAGATCTGAAATCCTTTGAAGACGTGTTCTTATCTCTGAGAATTGAGAGCTTATGCTGAATAAGAGGATGATTGGTGATTGTTACTGTTGACATATTTATACCTCCGTTAATTAAAATGTACCGTTTTCAATTGCCGTAATCTGATCGACACGTCTCTGATGACGTCCGCCCTCAAACTCAGTGTTGAGGAAAACATCGACCATCTCGTTGGCAAGTCCCGGACCGACAACTCTGCCGCCCATACAAAGTATGTTTGCGTCGTTGTGAAGTCTTGTAAATTTGGCGCTGAAGTAATCGGAACAGCAAGCCGCACGAACGCCTTTAACCTTATTGGCAGCCATACTGATGCCGATACCCGTACCGCAGCAGAGAATACCGAGAATCTTCTCGTCGCTCTTTGTTACGGCGTTACCTACCTTGAATGCGATTTCGGCATAGTCAACCGAATCGGTGCTGTGAGTGCCGTAATCGGTGATCTCATAACCGCCGACCTCTTCAAGGTGCTTTTTGATGGATTCTTTAAGCTCGTATCCGCCGTGATCGGCTCCGATTGCTATTTTCATTAATTCACACGCCCTTCAGCTTTTTATTTAATTCACGCTGTGCCTGCGGAAGTCTTAGATATTCGGGCACAAGCAAAGCGCTGTCGATATATTGATCCTGCGGCGCATTCATTGCCTCAAAGCAAACGCCGACAGCCGATTGGTAGCGATGGGTTTGCGACGCAATATGCACATCATCAACATTTTTCAGATTATTATAGCATATTTCCGCACCGTCGCCAACAAAAAATTTAATTTTTTTATATTTTTTGAGATTTTCGGTTACATTGTCTATTGAATCGGCATTATCGGGAGTAAGTCTCGTTATTTTGCCGTCAGTAATATCAAAAAAGGCATTGTAAACCTGATTACATCTCGCATCCATAGCGCAGCAAACAACGCAGTCCGTATCAATAAGATTATAAGCCATTGAGCCGAGCGTCGAAGCGCCGTAGACAGGTATCTTTTTTACGTCAGCCATTCCCTTAGCCGCCGCAACGCCGATCCTGATTCCTGTGAATGAGCCGGGACCCTTGTTGACCGCTATAAGGTCAATTTCGTCAAGAGACACATTAGCATTTTTCAAAAGGCTTTCGATCATCGGCATAAGTGTCTGCGAATGGGTAAGCCCCGTGTTTGTATAATAGCATCCAAGAACCTTTTCACCGTCAGTTATTGCTACGGAAGCCGATCTTGCCGAACTGTCTATACCGAGTATTTTCATTTAAAATCAACTCCCTCAATTTCAATAATTCTTTCGTTTTCCTTTTCACCGGGTTTAAACGTAACTTTAATACTGTTCTCCGGCAAGGCATTTTCAATGTTTTCGCTCCACTCAACAGCAAGTATTCCGCCGTAGTCAAGGTAATCAAAAAAACCCGTCGAGTAAAGATCGTCCCAGCTTTCAATACGATACATATCGAAGTGATAAAGCGTGTTACTCTTTCCTCTGTATTCGTGCACAAGAGCAAAGGTCGGACTGCTGACTTCCTTTTCATCAATGCCGAGTCCACGTGCAAGTCCGTGAGTAAAGGTTGTTTTACCCATACCCATTGAGCCGAAGTAAGCAACGACATCACCGCACTTGAGCTTTTTGCCGAGCTTCTCCCCTATCTCATAGGTTTCCTCAACGTTATGGCTGTAATAAACACACAAAAATATCACCTCCGTGATATTATAACACATTTTTTCGTGTTGTAAATATCCGAAGATGATATTTAATTGTCAGAATCTGAAGTCACGTCTGTTCGAGGACTTTATAGCCTCAATATTCTGACGTGCGATCTCTCTGACCTTTTCTTTTGGAATTTTTTCAAGCTCACGGTCAATCATTTCAAAGCCTATCTTCTTCGTTTCGTCCGAAGCATAGTCGATAAGATACTCCGTAAGCGTCATAAGTGCATTTGGATGGCAGCAATTAAGAATCTGTCCGTTTTTGCAAAGGCTCATAAATCTGTCACCGGTTCTGCCCTCACGGTAGCAAGCTGTGCAGAATGAAGGAATATGATCCTTTTCCATAAGCCAGCGAACAACCTCGTCAAGCGTTCTCTGATCGGAAACGTCGAACTGCTCGGAATCGTGAGGACGTTCCTCCTCGCAATAACCGCCGACAGATGTTCTCGATGCGCCGCTGATCTGCGAAATACCGTAGTCAAGAACCTTGCCTCTTACGGCTTCACTTTCACGAGTGGAAATAATCATTCCCGTGTAAGGAACAGCGATACGGATGCAGGCAATGATCTTTGCAAACATATCGTCTGCAAGGCTGTTGTCGAATACATCCGGATCAATATCATCGGCGTGCTTAACTCTCGGAACACTGATAGTGTGCGGTCCGACGCCGTGAACGGCTTCAAGATGCTCTGCGTGCATCAGAAGTCCGGCAAATTCGTATTTATAACCCTCAAGACCGAACAGAACGCCGAGACCGACATCATCAATGCCGCCCTCCATAGCTCTGTCCATAGCCTCGGTATGGTAATCGTAATCGTGCTTTGGTCCCTTCGGGTGAAGCTCAAGATAGCTCTTCTTGTTATATGTCTCCTGAAAGAGAATATACGTGCCGATGCCTGCTTCCTTGAGCTTTCTGTAATTCTCAACCGTTGTTGCGGCAATATTTACGTTGACACGGCGGATATCACCGTTCTTGTGATGAACGGAATAAATTGTTTTAATGCAATCAAGGATGTACTCAATCGGATTGTTGACGGGATCCTCGCCTGCTTCAATAGCAAGTCGCTTATGACCCATATCCTGAAGAGCGATAACCTCGTTGCGAACCTCTTCCTGAGTGAGCTTTTTCCTTGCAATATGCTTATTCTTATAGTGATAAGGGCAGTAGACACAGCCGTTAACGCAATAGTTTGAAAGATAAAGCGGAGCAAACATAACGATTCTGTTGCCGTAAAATGCGAGCTTGATCTCGTTAGCGAGCTTGTACATTTCCTCAACCTTTTCGGGAATATCACAGGCGAGAAGAACCGATGCTTCCCTGTGAGTAAGTCCTGCGCAGGTAACTCCGTGGTCGTTCTTTTTCGGACGTGCCTTTTCAAGCAATGAGTCAATAAGCTCAACATTGTGCTTGTTCTTTTCGGCGTATTCAATTGTTTCAAGGATTTCCTCGTGGTTGATGAACTCCTCGGCTTTAAGTGATTTAGGGTTGTAAACTGCCATAATAATTTCCTTTCCTTCAAGTCAGATTAACTTTCTTTCAGATGTTTTGTCGCTTTAGAAAATGTAAGCATTGAGCTGTTTGCAAAATATTAGCGGCCGCCCTCTTGAGGGAGGTGGCTTCGGCGGATTGCGCCGAAGTCGGAGGGAGTTTTAATCTGATGAGACCTTACTCCCTCAGTCGGCTATGCCGACAGCTCCCCCGGAGGAGGAGCCCACGCTAAATAAAGGAACAAAACTTTTCAAAATAAAACCGCATCCTCACGGAATACGGCAAAATCGCACAAAACGGTTCTTTCGCTTTAAATAATTTCAGCGTCAGGGCGTTTCGCAATATTCTTTTATTTTATTTAATTATATCACTTATATATAAAATGTCAAATAAAACTTGAAAAATCGACCCGATACATATATAATAAATAAAGTCCCTTTCGGAGGTGAAAGAATGGGAAAAGTTATATATTGGTTTAAAGACTTTTTTAAGGGAACGGATAAAATTCTTCTCGGGCTCTGTATGATTCTTTCCGCAATCGGTACGGTTATGGTATACAGTGCAACAAGAATCAATCTTACTGAGGATCAGGTTATCTCACGTGACGCAAAGACTATGTTTCTTGCCGTTGTGATGGGTATCTGCGTTTCCCTTGTTATATCGTATTTTGACTATGAGGCGGTCGCAAGGCTATGGCCGATTATTGCGATTGTCTGTCTGGGCTTGATGCTGTCGCTGTTCGTTATCGGAAGCTCGCCCGAGGGTCGTGACGACGCTATTTCCTGGATTAAGCTCGGCAGTTTTTACTTTCAGCCGTCCGAGCTTTTGAAAATCGGATTTATAATCACATTTTCCGTCCATCTCGACACGGTCGGCAGTGAGATCAACAAACTCAAGAACGTTATCTTGCTTGGAATCCACGCTATGATTGCTGTCGGACTTGTTGTTCTTACGGGTGATATGGGTTCTGCGCTTGTATTTATGTTTATCACAATCGGTATGCTGTTTATGGCAGGCTTACAGCTTCGTTACTTCCTTTTCGGAATCGGAGCGATCGGACTTCTTGCTCCGATTGCGTGGTTCGAGGTTCTTTCCGATTTTCAGAAGCAGCGATTTATGGCGATTTATTCGCCCTCATCACTTACCGAGGCAACATACAACGAAGTTATTTTCCAGCAGGAACGCGGAATGAATGCTATCAGCTCCGGCGGAGCCTTCGGTGCCGGACTTTTTAACGGAACCTACACCCAGAACGGACTTGTTCCCGAGAGCGAAAACGATATGATCTTCAGCGTTGTCGGCGAGGAGCTCGGATTTGTCGGCGCATTGGTTGTGCTCGGACTTTTGCTTGCAATTGCAATAAAAATCCTTTTTGTCGGCAAGAAAGCCGTTTCGGTTACAGGTAAGCTGATCTGCTGTGCAGTTGCGGTTATGATAATCACTCAGGTTGTCGTCAACGTCGGTATGTGCCTTAAGCTGCTGCCCGTTGTCGGAATTACTCTTCCGTTTATGAGCGCCGGAGGTTCGTCGAACCTGTGTATTTACATCGCTATCGGAATGGTGCTCAGCGTTTATCGTTCATCTCAGTTCAGAGAACCGATTGAATTTAAGTACGGTAAGCTGTTTACTCCTTTTTCACAGACATATTGAGACAAGCAACAAGCCTCCCGAAATGGGAGGCTTAATTTTTTACCACTTGTTATGTACTCTCTCTGCAAATACAACCTTGTCTTTAACCTCAATAACCGTTCCGTCATCAAGAATCGCTTTGCCCGAAAGTTTGCCGAAAACCTGATGCGGAAGCATACAAATCAGCTTAACGTCAAGCGGTGCGACACGGTCAATAATCGGTTCAAAGTTCATTTCAAATCTTCCGTCATTACTTGTAAATGTCCACGGCTCGGTATAATAATATTCACTGTTTCTGTACGGAATATGGAACTCGACCTGATCGAGCTTGTGTGATTTTCCGTTGTAGAAAAGCATATTTTCACTTGCCGCCGAGGTATCTCCGAAGCCGTAACCGATATTAAATCCGAAGCGGCTGCCGTCGTCAAGAATCATCTGACCGCTGCCCCAGTACCAGGTGTTGTCGTATGTCCAGACTCCCCTGCCCCAGTCAAGCGTTGCAAGCGACTGATTCTCCTCATTGAAAGTCCAGTGAAGATCGCCGAAACTCATTTTTCCGTTTGCACGCATACAGTTGATCTTTTGATTATAGTAGAAGTGCTTATCCTTATCAAACGGCGTTGCGATAACCATACTTTCTTCCGGGATATCGGTCAGCGTTACATCAAATGTCAGGAGCTTACCCGAATTGCAGTAGTTACCGTATGTTCCGTAAAGGCGGCGTGTTTTTCCGTCGTTTTTAAACGTCATATCGCAGGTGCCGACCTTGGCGTGAATATCACCTTTTTCACTTGTTGCGGGAAGATTCATCTTACCCATCGGGAAAGCGCCGATTTCGCTGTCGTTCATCTGGAACGGTTTTTCGCCGAATCCCATAAGTGAAATGCTCAGGCAGCTTACATAACCGCTGTCGGAAATTGTGAGGCACAGTCCGCAATCCTGATTGCCGATATAATAGTAGTCCCATTCCTTGATTCTGAACTTAGGAGCTTTGATATCGTTTCTGCTGTACTCCCAGTAGAGCTTTTTTGCAAAGCCCGGTTCGGTAATATTACCGTTTGCGTTGAGCAGTTTCTGCTTGGAAGTTATCTCGTGCTGTGTAAACTCTGACATAGCTATCCCCTCTTTATTTTTTCATTTCTGCAAGATCTCTGTAATTTATCAGTTTGAATCCGAGCGACTCAATATACTGTTTCGTCTGCGGATCCTTGAGCAGCTTGTATTCCCATTCACGTCTGAACCAAACTCCAGACGCACCCTTTAAGTCCTCGGACGGAAGAGACGGGTGCATATAGGTTTCGGTCACTGCGCCGTCAGGAAATGTTTTATAAAGCTCGAATATGTATTCCTTAAAATTCTCATAGCTGTCGCTTTGAGGACCGCTCCATTCATTCGGAATGAGGTAGTCGGGAATCGCAACGTGCAGCGCTTTTGCCTGCTCAACAACATTGCTCAAAAGACCGAGTACGACATTCTTGTCAACCTGAATATCAAGCATTGAGTTTGAGAACTGTTCGTCTGCAAGATTTGCGGGAAAACGGAACGGAAGTCCGTATTCCGAAGCAACTTTGAATGCGACGTTGAGAAGCTCAAAACGTCCCGTCGCAACGCCATAGATTGAGCCCATATGATTGTCGATATGCGATGGATTAAGTCCGAGCTTTTTAAGAAGTTCGATCTGTGCCACAGCCTCGGCATAGACCTCATCAAGGTTGGCGTGCTTTTCAAAATCATCGCTCTCGTGGTGCATATAGCCGTACTCGTCACGGAGACTTTCCGTGTCGTTGTGCGCCACGGGACCCCATCTGTAACTGCTCCATTCGTTGGTAAATGTCCAGTGAACGCCGATGCAAAGCTCGGGATTCTCCTTTGCAAATTTAACGGCATTCGGTGCCCACGGGCAGGGAGCCATAATTGTCGATGAGGTCAGTGCACTGTCGGGATCCTTGAGAAGATCAAAGATCGCAAGGTTTGCGCCTCTGAATGAACCGAAATCATCGGCATTGATTATCATATATTTTGACATTTATTTCACTTCCTCTTTTGCCTTGTTTCTCTCGGCAATTTCGGCAACCATCTTCTGCTGTTTCTTCTCGGTTATATTATAGAAGAGCATCGGAATGATTGTTCCCGCCATACTGATTGCGCCGGTGAGAATAAGGACGTTCCAAAGAAGCTGTTTTCCCTCGGGAGTGATAGCCGGAGTAGCCTCGGGGTTGATTCCTGCCCAGCTGTATGAGAATACACCGACGAATGCGCCGACAGCCATACCGATTTTGTTGATAAGAGTCTGCATTGCAAAGCAAATACCCTCGGCTCTCTCGCCTGTTTTCCACTCGAGATAATCAACGGTATCGCCGATCATAGCGTAGGTGATAATATTGTTAACACCCTGCGGGATTCCTAAAAGAACAAGTCCGATTGCGTTAAATACGAGCTTCCACGGTGCATCGTAGCCGACAAAATACATTGCAAACATAACGACTGCGCCGAGAATGTGAACATAAATATATGCCCATTTCTTCGTGAATTTCTTTGTCATCCACGGAACAAGAATTGAAGCGACAAGGCCGCCGGGGACAATAAGCATTGTTATAAGGCTGAACAAGCCCTCGTTGTTAAGAACATATTTTGCGAAATAAAGTCCGCCCGTGTATGTGTAAACCGTTCTTGCGCCGCCGAGAACACCCGACAAAACAACCAAAAGAAGCTGCTTGTTTTTGAAAAGGAGCTTAAGATTGTGTCCGAGTGACGGAGGTGCTTCTTTAGTAGTGAATCTCTCGGTGGTGTTTTTGAATCCGTAGTAGAACATCGGAATGGAAACAACTACAAGCACAAGAGCACAGATGAAATATGTCCACTTAAGCGTCTCGGCATTTTGTGCAATGTACTGCGGAAGAATATTTCCCTCGGCATCCTTGTATTTTGCGGTAACGGCACTTGTAATGATCGGCACACCGACGGTAACAAGACCGGCGCCGAGTGTGCAGACAAGCCTTGCAAACGTAAGGATTTTGCCTCTGACAACGGTGTCGTTCGTCATACAGGTAGAAAGTCCCCAGTACGGAACGTCGGCAACAGTATAGACCATTGACCAAATGACATAAAGAACCGAAATAACGATGAACGATGTCTTTGACTTAGGCTCAAGGAAAGGACAGAAGCAAAGAACGGTCGTTATTGCGATCGGGATAGCCATCCACTTGAGATACGGACGGCATTTGCCCCACTTAGTTCTTGTACGGTCAACGATCGAGCCCATAATCGGGTCGTTGAGAGCGTCGTAAATTCTTGTGAAAAGCATAAGGAATGCGACTGCCATTGCACCGGAAATCGTTTTAAAAACCGTTCCCTTTTCGACCGCACCTAAAAGGAGCGCATCGGTCATAAACACTGTAAGGAACGAACCGATAATTGTGCAGATAAAATTCTGACCGAAACCGGTGATACTGTATGCTATCGCCTCTTTCGGCTGAACGCCTACGCCCGGCGTCGTTCCGAAAAGCGAATGCCAGAAATTCTTTTTAGCCATAAGACAACCTCTCTTTTTTATGTGACTGCTGCTCACATTTGATCTTACATAATTTTATCACATTTTATGATCGGTTGTAAATTAAAAAACAAAAAACCTACTTTTCATACAAAATTGAAGCAGGTTTTTTATTATATATTACTAATGATTTTTGCAAAATAATCCTTTTAAAACTGTTTATTTTAAACAATTATTTCGTCTTGTCATAAATACTTTCTTTAATTGATTCATAAATTTCAATCACCTTAAATCTTGGCTCATATTTCGGCTTGCTCTCAACAAGCCTTATCTCATCGCTTGAAAATACATTTTCGATTTCATCCTTTTTGTCTGCGGCAGGAACACACATCGGCGGAAACATAACGCACCACCAGTTGTGTCCCTCTCCCGATCCGATTACGACACGCAAAGCGAGGTACCGACCTGCCGGCAAAGTAACACTTTCATAGGTTCTTGTGGTAAAATATTCATTTGAAAGAGTTATTTTTACGTCATAATCAACGCCCGAGTTCTTTATAAAATCCTTGGCTGAGTTTTCAAGGGCAGGAATCTTCGGCTCAATTTTTTTGACGGCATTTTCGACATTAACACTTCCGTCAAAGATATCTTTTCCCTCTTCCAGTATAAAATCTCTTACTCTTATTTTAAGATTCTGATCAACCGCCGAGTCGGAATTAGCGATAACGTGCAGCCTTAAAACATCGGAACGGATTTTTTCGGATGTTTTTGCAAATGAACAAATTGAAAAAACAATTGCAACGGCTAAACCGACGGAAAGTGATATTCTTATTTTTCTCCAAAAAGACATACAGTCAACTCCTTACTTTGTTTGCAAGTAAATTGTTGACTGTATATTTTTTAATTATTCATAAATTTCCAGAATTTGCTGTGCTTTTTCCTTTACCGCTCTTGCAAGTGATTTTGGAATGATGACCTTGATATCGGCGCCGTATTGCAAAATCCAGTTGACAAGACCCTCGCTCATCTCAACGTTTGCCTTGATGCGGAAACGGCTGTCTCCGTCCGTTTTGATCGGAACATCGTCGCCGAATTTTTCGATTATTTCGTCAAGAATGCTGTTTGAGCACGAGAGCGTTACGCTTTCCTCTTCGCCCGAGAACATATTGAACAATTTGTTGGAATAATCGGCGATATCAAATTTATCCTTATACTGCGAAACCTTGGAGAAATGCTTTGCCTTTGTTTCCAGCTCCGTTATCTCAACGATTCTGTCAAGGCGCAGGTGCATAAGATTGGCGTACTTATCGTTATTACAGATCAGATAGTAATGATCGTTTGACCAAAGCATTGCATACGGATTGACAATAAATGTTTTTCCCTCGTTGCGAACAAGGTATTTATTTTCAATGGAACGTCTCGCATATCTGATCTGAACCTGTTTTTGTGACTTTATCGCCTTATCAAGGAGCCGTATTGTTTCGTAAAGATCCTCATTGTCGGTCTTAACGCTTCCGTCAATATAGACCTGCTCCCTGAGCTCCTCCTCCTGATATTCACTGACAAGTCCGCCGATTTTATAAATCAGGCTTTTAGTGTTCTTTTCGGAAATGAATTTCGCCGCCTGTACGGCGTCAATGAGAAGTCTGACCTCGGGAACGCTGAACTTCCTGTTTCTGAGATAGTAGCCTCTCACGGGTGTACGTGCATTCACGATGTCCATTCCGAACTCTTTAAGGCTGTCAATATCACGGTAAATAGTCTTTCTTTCACACTTAATTCCGTAGTCATTGAGAAGAGAAACCAGCTCAACGGCGGAATAGGTGTGGTTTTCATCGGTCTGACGGTTAAAAATATCTGCAAGAAAAAGCAGTCTGAGATTATAGTCGCCTGTTTTCATCGAAAACACCTCAATACTTCAGTTTTGCGTTGATCTCCCTGATTGTGTCGGCGTCAATTTTCAAAAGCTCACGGTCGTAGGTGTAGATTCCGTTTACCTCAAATTCAACGTCGCTGACCTGCGTATAAACGGTTGCGCTCAGACCCTTTTTGATATTCGGGATAATCTGCTTTTCAAAGAGCTTTTTGTATGCCTTTGTGAGCGTTTCCTTGGTTTTATACATTACATAGCCGAAGCTCTTTTCTCTGTTCCAGACGTGATTTTCGATTATGCGGCTGTAACCGCCGAACTCGCTGAGAACGAGAGGTCTGCCGTCGCCTTTCGGGGGAATAAACGGCAAAATATACTGATGTACGCTCTTGAGCTCGGGACCCTTTTGGTCGTGCCAACCGCTTGCGTGATCGACAATTCTTGTAGGATCAACCCTTTTGACAGCCTCTCCGATGCGCTTTGCGTCGAACTGTCCCCACGACTCATTAAACGGCACCCAACAGCCGATAGATGTGCAATTATAAAGGTGCTCAATCGTTTCAAACGTCGCCTTTTCGTGCTCCTCACGGCACTCCTCATTGTCAACGCCGAACCAATTATAATGCTTGTCGGAAACGTTTCTGATAAACATATTCGGAAGTACGCCGACAAAGAACATATCAATTTTCTTTGCGCCGCAGACCATATCCTGCCAAACAATCATTCCGAGCTTATCGCAGTGATAGTACCATCGCCTCGGTTCAATCTTGATATGCTTTCTGAGCATATTGAATCCGAGATTTTTCATCTCTTTGATGTCAAAAATCATTGCCTCGTCGCAGGGCGGAGTCATACCGCCGTCCGGCCAGTAGCCCTGATCGAGAAGTCCTGTCTGAAAATACGGTTTGTTATTGAGGAATAGCCTCGGAATCGCTCTGTCGTCGTATCCGATGCTGAACTTTCTCATTCCGAAATAGCTTGAAACAGCGTCAAGAATATTTTCATCATCGTCGCAAAGTGCTATAACAATATCGTAAAGGAACGGATCTTCGGGGCTCCAGAGCTTAACATTCTTGAGCTTTACCGTTTCGTCAGCGCTGATTTTTCCTGCGAAAACAATCGTGTCACCGTCCTTGATTATTGTGCGAAGCTGCGTGTTTTCGGCATCGCTGACGATGGTTTCAATTCTGATTGCAGAGTTATCAATATCTGGAGTAAGCCGGATATTATCAATATGCTTTTCCGCAACGGGCTCAAGCCAAACGGTCTGCCATATTCCGCTCGTGGCGGTGTACCAAAATCCCGTACTCTTTCTGACCTGCTTGCCCCTGTCCTGCCAGCCTGTCTCCGTCGGGTCAAATACACGAACAACAAGCTCATTAAAGCCCTCACGGAGGTGATTTGTAATATCAAAGCTGAACGGAATATAACCGCCCTGATGCGTACCGACGGGTTTGCCGTTTATGTAAACCATACAGCGCCAGTCAACAGCCTCAAAATGTAGAATACAGCGCTTACCCTCAAAGCAGTCGTCAAGTATAAACTTCTTTCTGTACCACATATAATCGTCGGGCTCAATTGTTTTCTCAAGTCCCGAAAGATAGCTTTCGGGGGCAAAGGGAACGATTATCTCATCGTCAAAATTTTCCGGAATATCTTCGGTTTTGCCCGTAACTGTAAAATCGAATTTACCGTTAAGACACTGCCAGTCGTTTCTGACAAGCTGAGGTCTCGGGTACTCCGAAAGCGGATTTTCAATGTTTACCGAATCCGCCCATCTTGTTTTAATATGGCTCATTTGTTTTCCCCCTTGTGTGTTTTTATAAATTGATCGAGTTCGCCGAGAAGCCAGTCCTGCGCCTCAAGAATACCTGCGGCAGAGGCTTCAAAGATCTTCTCTGTCTGTTTTTCTTTATCCGTTTCATCGTAACATTCCTGTCCGATATAGTGAATCGCTTTAAGGAGTTTTTCGTCGTTTTCATCCTTTTCAAGCCACACCCTGTATCTGAAGGTATCGCCGACAAGGCATCCGAGATAAGGATCGGTGCCGTATGAGCCGGCATAGATATTTCCCTTTGCACCGAAGCCCATCAAACCGAGAAACCATTCATATGACGGAAGTTTTATTAAACTGTTCATTTGAATATCCTACTCCTTAAATCATAAATTTTACGCCAAAGGACAACTGCCAATGCCTTTTTCTTCTTTAAAAGTGTGAAGAAAACACGATCGTATTTGCAAACAAATTCCGTGTAATTCGCCTTTAAATATAACGGATAAAACTCGCTTGAAAGAACTCTTTTGACGTATTTATATGCGGCAAAAAAGCTGTTGTAGGTTATTTCCGAATTGATCGTACAGGTTGTTTTGTATACAAATATATCTTCAATGTGATCCAAAACGGATTGTTCGGCATTAATATCCTTGAAATACTTCATCTGACAGTCATATATAAAATGCTGAACGTCAAAGCCGTTTTTAACAACCGAGGTTGCGTTATCGGGATTGATATTGTAGAAATACAAAGCACTGTCGATAAAGCGAAAGCTGTCGGAAAATTTCAAATACTCAAACACAAAGATCATATCCTCGGCATATTTCACGCCCGGGATAAATCGAATTTTATTTTTTTCGATTATCTCTTTTTTATACAGCTTATTCCAGCAGGAATAGAACCTTGTATCAAGAATTTTATTGTAAAATTCCGTATCAAAATCCGATCTGTAATAAATCTTCGGTTCAAAAAGGTTTCCAAGATTTTTTTCATCTCTGTTATCGCAGTAGTAGTCGCCGCAGACAAGATCGGAATCCGCATAACCCAGAAGCTCTTCAATAAAGTTCTTTTCGTATCTGTCATCGCTGTCAAGGAAAGCAATATACTCTCCCCTTGCGTTTTCTATGCCCTTGTTTCTTGCGACGGAGACTCCCGAATTGTTCTCGTGCAAAGAAATGATATTCGGATATTTTTCGGCATAGCTGTTGCAAATTTCCGCCGAACCGTCGGTTGATCCGTCGTCAATCAGTATAAGTTCAATGCTGTCAAAAACAGTTTGCTCAATCACCGATTTAACGGCTTGACCGAGATATTTTTTGCAGTTGTAAACAGGAACAATGACAGAAACCTTGAAGTCCATTATCAGCCCTCATTTTTTTTGAAAATCTTATTAAAGAATCCCTTGATTCCGCTTGACTCTTTCTCCTGTGTGTTGCTCTGAGTAGTTGCTTCATCCGTTGATTCTGAGATGGAATTTACTCTTACGCTGTCCGTTTTAAAGACGAACATAACGCTTGATGACATTGACGACTGCTTCTTTGTAAAGATCGTGTATGATTTTCCGAGCTCAAGCCACGCTGTCATTTTTGCCGAAAGCTCATTGGCGTCAATGCCCGAAATTGACGAAAGACTGTCGGTTGCGATAGAGCCTTTAAGACTTGAAAGCGTTGAATCAATTGAGGAAAGTGCATTTGAGTCGGAAAGTGCTTTCAGTGCATTGATAAGATCCTTATTCTGATCGACTGCCTTCTGCAATTCCGAAAGTGTATTGACTGTTTTCGGAAGATTTTCGATTGCTTTCTGCACCTGAGGATCATTGAGATCGGAGGACATCTGCTTAAGGAGCTGAAGTCCCTGATTGATTGTCTCCTGGCTTGCCTCGTCGCCGAATATGCTGTTTATAACCTTTAAAGCGTCCTCAAGTCCGTTGAAATCCGCTGTTCTGATATATTCCACAAGAACCTGAATTGTTGCAAGGTTTTCGGGTGTTGTGTACTTATTGAGAACATTTATCAGCGCTTTATTCTCGTCATAAAGCGAGGATGCCTGAGAGACAAGCGAGCTGAGGTTGTTGAGCTTATCGGGATTTGACGAAAGAGTGTTAAGCAGCTTTGACGCATCAATCTGCTGTAAGCTCTTCTGCACGTTTTGGAGCTTTTGGAGATTGTCACGGAGCCCGTCGACCGAATCGGAAATATTATTGAGTCCGATATCAAGCGATGCAATCGGAATTGCCGAGAACATAAAGTTGCCGATTTCAAAATTAGTAACATCTGCGGAAATAACAAATGTATCGTTGAATTTATAGTCCGAGTTGCCGTCCGATCCGAGTTTGGAAAGTCCGAGACTTTCGTTAATGCCCGGGAATCCTGCAAGAACGGCATACTGTGTGTTTCCGTTGCCGACTACCCTGCCGTTTTCAACGCTTATATTCTGAAATTTTGTTTCGCTGAGAGAGATTCCGCCGACCACAAGCATCGGGTTATACATCGTCATATTAACTCCGTTAACCTTAACCGAATAGGAATCGACGTTATTCATTTTAACAGTAATCTGAACCTTGCCGCTCTGACCTGCTATGTCGCTTGCGGAAATGGGCTGACCGTTAAGCGTATAGCTTATTTTAAACTCGAGCGGGAGCTTTCCGTTGTAATCACCCTGATAATAGAGATCGGTCGTTCCAAGGTGCCATCTGAGGTTCTGACCGCTTATTTCGGGCTTTGAATCATCCTTGACATTGACAACAGAAGTGAGGTTCGTAACGTCGTCAACATAAACTCCGCCCTGCGGAACGTGAATCCAATCGCTTACCTTGATTGTCTTTTTCGTTCCCGTATTATCAAGATTGACATAAACCGTTTCCGTTTTCTTCGCCGAGGCAGCGGGAACGGTGTATTTAACGGTCTGTACATCGTTATTTTCGTCATTGTCGCTGCCGTCGGAGCAAGCGCAAAGGAAGAGCATTGCCACAGCAAGCAGAACACAAATTATTTTCTTTATATTTTTCATATTATTCATCCTCTCCGTCGTCATCGGAAAATGAAAATTCCGTAAAGCTCGTTTCTTCGTCAAACTCCTCGTCCTTTTTCGGAGGAACAGCAAACGCCGTAATCGGTTCATCCTTGACATCGGATGATTTCCAGCCTCTTGAAGTCTTTGCGATCAGCTTTTCACAAAGCAGAAGAAGCGGAGCGACAAAGAAAACAATGACAAGCGCACTTATTATTGATCCTCTTGCAAGCATTGCGCAGATTGATTTTACGATTGAAATGCTGCAAACCAAGTAAACGCCGAATGTTGCAAAGAAGAAAAGCATTGCGCTTTGGAAAACCGATCTGACGGATTCATTTGCAGCCTTGAACATTGCGGCTGTTCTGCTCTGTCCTTTTGCAAGCTCCTCCTTGAATCTTGAGGTAAGCAGGATTGCGTAGTCAACGGTTGCACCGAGCTGAATACACGAAATGACCGTCGGTGCAATAAACGGGATCGCCGAGCCGAAAATTGTTGAAATACCCTGGTTGATCCAGATCGCAACCTCAATGCTCAGAACGAGTATAAACGGGATTGAAAGCGATTTAAAGACAACAGCAATAACAATAAATACCGCAATAATAGAAATTGCACTTGTTACGGTAAAGTCCACCTTTGTTGTCTCAATAAGGTCCTTATAGAGTGCTCCCTCGCCTGTTATATATCCGAAATGATCGCCGTCGGTATATTTATGAATTATATTTTCAATCTCCTCAACCTGCGAATTACATTCATCCGTCGATGCCTCATAGATTGAATTGACAAGCATAACCTGCCGTCCGTTTTGTTTGACAACGCTTATGACATCATCGGGAACAATTGAATCCGGGATCGACGTTCCGACAAACATATCGTAGGCAAGCATACTGCTTACTCCCTTGACGTTCTGAATCTCGCCCTCCATCTTAACAAGCTTGCTTGCGGGGATGGAATCATCGACGATTATAAAATGCGAGGTTGTCATATTGAATTTTTCTTTGAGAAGCGACGTTCCCTGTGCTGTTACCGAATCCTCCGGAAGATCGGCATTGAGGTTATAATTCTGCTTAACGTTCATCGAAAGGATAAGCGACGGAATAATAATTATCAAAAACAGCACAGCAAATGACTTTTTCCTCTTTGTGACAAATGCAACGAGCTTGCCGAAGTTCGGAGTGAACGGCTTGTGCTTATGGCGGTTGATTGCATCGTCAAAGACAAGCAGAAATGCAGGAAGAATTATAAGAACGGAAAGTACGCCGATTATAACGCCCTTAGCCATAACTATTCCGATGTTCATTCCGAGCGTAAGCTGCATAAAGCAAAGCGCAAGGAAGCCAAAAAGTGTTGTCAATGAGCTTCCGGCAAGAGATGTAAATGATCCGTTCAGCGCTCTTGACATTGCCTCTTCCTTGGTTGCCGAATGTCTGCGCTCCTCATTGTATCTGTTAACGAGGAAAATAGAATAGTCAACGGTAACTCCGAGCTGCAAAATTGCGGCAATCGACTGGGTAATGTAAGAAATACCTGTCAGGAAATTTGTACCGAGATTGTAAACAACCGCAATGCCGATAACTCCGACAAGAATAAACGGAGTTACAAATGAATCCATTGTCAGCATCATCGTTGCAATCGCAAGCACAACCGCAATTGCAATATAAATCGGGGACTCTCTGTCCGTCATTTCCTTTGTGTCGGCATTCATAGCGGAGATACCGCTGAGGTAGCAATCATCAGGAAGAATCTTTTTAATCTTTTCAACAGCCTTTATAACGTCCTTTGACGATGCGGTGTCATCATAGCTGACAAACATCATCGTGTATTCGCCGTCGCCGCTGTAAAAAACATTCTTTATGTCATCGGGTAAAATGTCACCCGGGACGCTTGAATCAATGAGATTGTCCGCCCAAAGAACATTGTAGACGTGATCAATTTCCGAGATTTGATTCTTTAATTTGACAACGGTGTTCGGCGAGACCTTGCCGCCGTTATCCGTGACGGTTCGGACAAGCACAATTGTCATTGAACCGGCGTTAAAATCCTCCTCAAGTATCTTTTCGCCCTTAACGGAATCGAGATGCGACGGAAGATAGGTTAGAATATCGTAATTTATATTTGTAAAAATATAGCTCACCAATGTTGGAATAAGCAGCAGAAGCGAAATCAAAATTATCAGCTTCGGCTTTTTTACGACAAGATTTGATATCCTGTTCATTTTATTCTCCTTCGTTAATCATTAAAATCCAAACAGATTGAATATAGCAAGTATGTAAACGATAAGACCGACTACGATCACTCCGCCGAGGGCAAGGATAAGCGCTTTGACCTTTTCGTATTCGTCGGCATTGAAAATATAGCGCATAACGGAGCCGAAATTTTTGCCGAAAATGTCAAAATAGCTTATTGTATATGTTTCAAAAGTTGTCGGATCGTTTTCGTCAACAACAAATACACGAACTCCTCTTGAAATCATATTGCCGTAGCTTCTGAATGATGCGCCCGGGGTCTGAATGATGTTAACGCCGTCAATCTGACCTGTGAAGCAGTTCATATGATCGTGACCGAAAACCAGTCCGCAAACATCGCCGCACTTCTTCAATGCGTCAAGCTGACCGTAATCGGGCTCGTCGTTGCTCTCAATTTCAAAAGCAAAGCCCTTTGCCTTTGTTGAATCAAGGCGGACATATTCGCCGTCGCCGACCTTAATTGCTCCCTTATCATCGGCATTGCATTTCTCATAGAACTGTGCGGTTTCGGCAATCGGAATATGCTGGAACATAAGTGACATAACCGGTCCGTTATTCCGGAAACGGAGTTCACGGCTCTTTCTCTCGTACCATTCGATTGTTTCGGGCTGAACTCTTCCGAAGGTAGGTCTGCCGTTTTCATCCGAGCCTGCCGAATCAAGCATCCAAATGTTATATTTCATCGAATCGTCCTTTGATGAATATATCGGAATGTTGTAGGTATCGCATTCAACGCTGTCGTCATCCGTGTTATACGGAACACAGCAATTGTATTCGCCGTAAATTTCAGCCTGCTCCTTTTTTGATATGATGTTCATATCGTCGTGATTACCGTAAATAAATGCAAACGGTATGTTCCTTTTCTCGATCGGATCAAGGAGAAAGCCGAGCGCTTTTCTCATTCTTTTAAGCACGCTTTCCTTTGTTGTAGCGCTCTTTTTCTTGCCGATCAGTGCGTCGTCAATGTGGTTTCCGAGGATATTATCACCGGTAAGAACAATCAGATCGGGATTTACCTTGTCATACACCTTGTCCAGCATTTTGAACATTGCTTTTCTTGGGATGTGCATATCCTGCGCATCGCTGACCTGAAGAATTGTAAATTTGCCGTTTTTATTGAATCTGAGTTTATCTTTATACATTTAAGCGTCTCCGTCCGTGTAAATTGTTACATATGGATATATTTTAACATATCCGTTCATTCATTGCAAGAAAAAGCCGCCATTTAGGCGGCAAAAAGTATTTTTTAAATTATGTAATATCATTTTCCTTTTTTATACCGAAAATCAGTCTTAAAATTCCGCTCCAAAACTTCGGCTTTTCGATCATAATTACCTTCATAAGCTCACCCTCCGTTATTTGCTGATGATGAGTCCGAGAATGATCACGGCGCACGAAAGAACAGCTACGATAAACGACTTAGGACAAATCATTGCGATTATCATACCGAGTCCGAAAGCCGAGAAATAATAACCGAACTTACAGCAGCGCCTGCCTCTTCTCATAAAAACACCACCATAGCTTTTTAATACATACTATGGCGGTATCCGAAAAGTGTTACAGCTGCCAATCCTTGATATCCTTGACCTCGTTGTACATTGTCACATAGCTGTCGTGACGTGAGGAAACAATATCGCCGTTCTTAACGGCTTCAACGATTTTACAGCCCTTGTCGTTGATATGAGCGCAGGTTGAAAATTTGCACTGACCGAGATAATCATCAAATTCGGGGAAGCAATCAGCGAGTTCGTCTTTTTTTATAAGCTCGTTTGTTTCAAAGTCGAGAGAAGAAAAACCTGGTGTGTCGGCAATATAACCGTCAAGCGCCTTGAACAGCTCAACGTGACGGGTTGTGTGACGTCCTCTTCCGAGCTTTTTGCTGATTTCTCCCGTTTCAAGACAAAAATCGGGGCAAAGCCGATTTATAAGCGATGATTTTCCGACGCCGGAGTTACCCGTAAAAACGCTGACAGAGCCGCTTATTGCCGCCCTTACTTCATCAACGCCCTCCCCTGTTTCGTTTGAAACGGCAAAGGTATCAAAGCCTGATTTTTTATAAATCGCAGCAAAATCATCGGCGCTTTGCAGGTCGTCCTTTGTAAAAACAATAATCGGTTTAACACTCTTATGAACCGCAACAGCCGTAAGTCTGTCGATTATCAAAAGGTTTGGCCTCGGGTCGCATACCGATGAAACAATTACAAGGTTGTCAACATTGGCAATCGGCGGACGATTGAAGAAATTACGACGCTCAAATATTTTGTCAATCGAATTTTTATTATTCTCACAGACGGAAATTTCAACTCTGTCACCGACAAGCGGCGTGATCTTTTCCTTGCGGAAAACGCCTCTCGCCTTACATTCATATATTTTGCCGTCAGCGGCCTCCACATAGTAGAAGCCGCCGATTCCTTTAATTATAGTTCCGTTAATTTTCACTTGCATCACCAAATGTCAGTGTGATTTCCTTATCGAGTGAAACGCTTACACCGTAAGTCGGTTCCATACTGATAACAACGCCCGTTGACGTGTCGCCGTTTGCAACAATTCTCCTGAAGCCTGCCGATCTGAGCGTTTTAAGCGCATCGGAATATGAATATCCGATAACGTTCGGCACGGTTGCCTCGTGAGTTTTTGTTGTGGTGGTCGTGTCGACATATTCATACGTTGTCACATTGCTCAATGCAACGGGTGATGATGTAAAGTTGACATTGCACTTATAAATGAGTTTTCCGTCAACAAAGAATTTAAAAACTGATGTCGATTCATAGCCCTTTACGGTAACGTCGACAGTCGAGCCGTCCAATGTAACATAACCACTGTAAACATTGGTATCGTCGAGTGTGGCAGTTACATTGCCGTGACCGTTATACGACGGAAGAGTTACGGTAATTGTGATTGACTGCTCAACAAGTTTACCCTTGCTGACAATAATACCGACATTTGATCCCGAGGGAATCTTGGAGCCCTTGAAGTTATTTGAAATAACATAACCCTTTGTAACGGTGTCATTGTATTCATACTTTGAGGTAACCGTGAATCCCGATGCAGTAAGAACTTTCTTAGCACTTGCCTCATCAAGGTTGGAAACGTCGGGAACAATGATAAGCTTTTCCTTTGTTTCATCATATGAAACATACTCGAGGGTAATTGCAGAGCCGCTTGAAACCTTGTTGCCGCCCTTGGGATTGGTGCTGACAACGGTACCCGCCGGGATACCCGGATAGTCTTTCTGCTCTACCTCTTTTTCCTTTATTTGGAAGCCGAGACTGTTCAGCTTTGTGACAGCGGAAACATAGTCCATTCCGACAAGATCGTCGGGAACCTCGACAAGCTCCGCATTGGTAGCAATGACAAGCTCAATCTTTGTCTTTTTCGGGTCGATTTTAGCGCCCTTTTCAGGTGTCTGTGAGAGAATCTCATTCGGAGAAGCCTCGGAATCAACCTTTTCCGAAATATCAAAGACAAAATTCGGATATCGTGTTTCAAACTCCGCTTCGTCATAGATTGTGCCGACGAAATTCGGAACCTTTGTCTTGCTGTTTCCCGTAAGATAGCCGAACTTGAACAGCAGACCGAAAGCAACGCCGAGCACAACGACAAGCGCCGCTATGATGCCGATAAGAATGGGAATTGTTCTGTTCTTAACCTCTGGTTCTTCTTCCTCTTCCTCGTTCTGAATCGGGTCGATCGGTTTGATAGATCCCGTAATGTTCGGAAGATACTTTGTCGGTTCGGTGTTCTTATAATCATAGTCAAACTGAATTGACGGATTTCTTCTGAACTCCTCAAGATCGAGAAGCATCTCGGCGGCAGACTGATATCTGTCATTGACATTTTTCTGCATCGCCTTGAGTACAATCTGCTCAAGACCGACGGGAATTGACGGATTGATTTCTCTCGGCTTAACGGGATCCTGCTGAAGCTGCATAATAGCGACGGAAACCGTATTGTCGGACTCAAACGGGAGCTTGCCTGTAAGCATTTCATAGAGCATAACGCCTACGGAATAGATGTCCGCCTTGTCGTCCGTGATGTCTCCCCTTGCCTGCTCGGGACTTATGTAGTGAACCGAGCCGATCGTTGAATCGGTCATTGTTCGTGTCTCACTGCGTGAAAAGCGTGCAATGCCGAAATCCGTTACCTTAATTGCTCCGTTTTCAAGGAGCATAATATTCTGAGGCTTGATATCACGGTGAACAATTCCCTTGTCGTGGGCATGCTGAAGAGCACGGAGAATCTGCGTGACAAAGAAAACAGCTTCCTTATAGTTGATTACACCCTGCTGCTGAATATACTCCTTGAGAGTGATGCCGTCAACACATTCCATTACAATGTACTGTGTCCTTTCGCCGTAGCTGACATCGTAAACCTTAACAATATTCGGATGAGAAAGCACGGCAATCGCCTTTGATTCATTCTTGAAACGGCGTCTGAACTCCTCGTTTGCGAGAAATTCCTCTTTAAGAATTTTTACGGCAACGATTCTGTCGTCAATATTGTCATATGCCTTATACACGACAGCCATTCCGCCGACGCCGATTATTTCTTGTATTTCATAACGTTTATCAAGCGTTTTTCCAACATAATTTTCCATACACTGAATCCCTTCTTAATTACTCACTTACGGTAACAACCGTGATGTTGTCGCCGCCGCCGTTTTCATTTGCAAGTTCCACAAGTTTATCGGCAATTTTATATCTGTCCTCTGATTTACAAACCTCAAAAATAACCTCGTCATCAACATAATTCGTCAAACCGTCCGTACAGAGAAGCACCATATCGCCCTCGTTAAGCTGTTCCTGAGAATAATCAATTCTAACCTCGGGATCAACGCCGAGAGCTCTTGTAATTACATTCTTTTTCGGATGATCCTTTGCTTCCTCGGGAGAAATCTCGCCCTTGTCAATCATCATCTGAACTACGGAATGGTCGGTCGTAACCTGTGTCATTCCGGATTCGGAAACAATGTAGATTCTTGAATCGCCGACATTGGAAATATAGAGCGTGTCTGCATTACGAACAGCAAGAACGACCGTCGTACCCATTCCGCTGAGCTCCTCATTGTTTTTCGCCATCGAATAAAGCGTGATATTTGCCGCCTCAACTGACGAGATAAGCAGGTTCTTAACGGAATTGTCGTTCATACCTATGTGATAGCCTGAATTGAGCTTGTCGGATATAACTTTAACCGCCGCCTCGCTGGCAACGTTTCCTCCATTAGCTCCTCCCATACCGTCACAGACAACCGCCCATGAGACCTCTGAGGTCAGATCGCCCGCCGCAAAGGAATCCTGATTGTTCGAGCGAACCTTTCCTATATCGGTTTTTGCGGATATCTTCATTTGTTTCCCTCCTTTTCGGAAGTTTCTCTGTTGTGTCGGCTTCTGAGCTGACCGCACGATGCGTCAATGTCAGAGCCGAGACTGCGCCTTACGGTCGCATTAATACCTCTGGAATTTAATATTGAAATAAATCTTTCAAGTCTTTCCGATGTGCTTCGCTTGTGTGAGCTTTCCGTGATTTCGTTTGCGGGAATCAGGTTCACGTGGCAAAGCATACCTTTCAGAAGTGACGCAAGCTCATAAGAGCAGGCGTCCGTATCGTTGACATCCTTAATCATCGCATATTCAAATGATATTCTTCTGGATGTTCTTTTAGTATATTCACGGCAAGCCGCCAGAAGCTCCTCAATCGGATATTTTCTGTTTATCGGCATAACCTTTGAACGCATTTCATTATTCGGAGCGTGAAGAGATACCGACAGCGTAAGCTGTAAGTGCCTGTCCATCAGGTCGTATATTCTCGGAACAACTCCGCAGGTCGAAAGCGATATATTTCTGAGCGAGAGATTAAGTCCGTCGCTGTCGCCGACAAGCTCAAGAAAACGCATTGCGTTGTCAAAATTATCGAGCGGTTCGCCCATACCCATCATAACGACGTGTGAAACTCTGATATTCATATCACGCTGTGCGGCGTGGATCTGTCCGATCATCTCCGACGGGTAAAGACTTCTTACGCATCCGCTTTTTGTCGATGCGCAGAACACGCATCCCATCTTGCAGCCGACCTGTGACGAAATGCAAAGCGTGTAGCCGTATTTGTATTTCATCAAAACGGATTCGATAAAATTACCATCGTTGAGTCTGAAAAGATATTTAACCGTTCCGTCAATCTTTGAGACCTGTTTAAGCTCAATTTCACAGTACCTTATCGGATATTTTTCACTGAGAAGCCGCCGCAGATCCTTTGAAATATTTGACATTTCCGAGTAGTCCATTGCTCCGTGAACCTGGAGCCATTGATAAATCTGTTTTGCTCTGAACTTCGGCTGTCCGAGCTCGGAAATAACCTCCTGAACCTCGGGCAATGTCATTGATTTAATGTCGCCTTGGGACAAATAAACACATCCTTACTTAACACGTTTAACGCACGAGATAAAGAATCCGTCACAGCCGTGAATATGCGGCATCAGCGTTATATGATCGGTGTCATCGCCGTAACGCTTTAATTCGGGCAGAACCCGAACGCTTTCAAAATCATCGTGCTCGGCTAAGAAATTTCCGATGATTTTTTCGTTTTCATCGGGATTTAACGAGCAGGTCGAATAGACCAATGTTCCGCCGACCTTAAGATATCGACTTGAAACACACAGTATAGAATACTGCAAATCTTTTAATTTGTCAACTTCCTCACTTTTTTTGAACCGAATCTCGGGCTTTTTGCGTATAACGCCGAGACCGGAGCAAGGCACATCACAGAGGATTCTGTCCGCCTGAGGAAGATTCGGATTGAACGTCGAACCGTCGTTTTCGGCGGTTTCGATATTTGTAAGACCGAGTCTTTCGGCACCGTCCTTTATGAGTTTAAGTCTTTGCTTATATATGTCGCAGGAAATGATTTTTCCTGTATTATTCATATTTTCCGCTAACGTAAAGCTCTTGCCTCCCGGTGCGGCGCATATATCAATCACCGTGTCTCCGTCAACTGCCCCGAGTGCCTTGCAGCAAAGCTGGGACGCAGTGTCCTGAACGTGGAAAAGACCTTTTCGGTAAGCGTCGGTTTTATGTATCGCTCCCCCGTTCTTAACGGTAAGGGCATTTTCGACCGATTCATTTTTTTCACATTCAAAGCCCTCTTCGGCAAGCAGTTCGATAAGCTCGTCGGAATTTGTTTTTAAAGTATTTACCTTAATAACAGTTTCAACCGAACCGAATGAGGATTCAAGAATTTTTTTGGCGTTTATCCTGCCGTAGCTGTCACTCCACATTTTACAGAGCCATTCGGGAGCGGAATATTTGACGCTCATACTGCCGTCGGTTTTGATTCCGTTCTTTGCAATTTTATGAAGCACCGCATTGACAAGTCCCGACGCAAAAGCCGCACCGTTCTTTTTTACGAGCTTGACGCTCTCATTAACGGCGGCAGAATCGGGAATCTTATCCATAAAAAGAATCTGATATGCTCCGATTCTGAGTGCGGTCAACGCCTCGGGCTTGAGCTTTTTCAACGGCTGAGAAAGATAAAGACTGAGGTTATAATCAATCGTTATACGCCTTTCCGTAACGCCGTAAACCAGTGCGGAAACAAATCTTTTGTCTTTGATATCTATATCAGCCCTGTCAAGCGCAGAATCGAGCGCAAGGTTAGAATATGAATTGTCCCGCTGTATTCTGTTGAGTATTTCAAAAGCTGTCTGTCTGGCTGATTTCATAAAAATATCCTTTAATTTCTTCGTGAATTTCCGAGAAGCCTCGACGCATAATAAAGCAGGTTAGCGATCGCAGTCGCAAGCGCCGCAACATATGTCAACGCCGCAGCCGTAAGAACGCTTTTCGCCGCCTTGTACTCGTCACCTGCAAGAATGCCCGTTTCATCAATAACACGGAGCGCACGTCGGCTTGCGTTGAACTCAACGGGCAATGTTACAAGCTGGAAAAGTGCAACAAGTCCGTAGAGAAGAAGTCCGAAAATTATAACGTAATATCCGATCGGTGAATTTGACAGATAAGCCATAAAATATCCCGCAAAAGCTATAATAAGTCCGAATCTCGAGCCGAAATTTGTAACCGGGACAAGAGCAGTTCTGATCTTATTCGGAAGATAGTCCTCTGCGTGCTGAGCGGCGTGGCCTGCCTCGTGACAGGCAATTCCGACAGCGGCAACCGAGGTTGAATTATACACCTTTTCGGAAAGTCTGATCACCTTTTCGTTCGGAGAATAATTATCCGTCAGCTCACCTCTGCAAGGCTGAATGGTAACGTCGGTTATGCCATAGTGTTTGAGGATCAGCTGAGCCGCCGCAGCGCCCGTCAAGCCCCTTGAATTTCTGATTTTAGAGTATTTTGAATATGTTGTTTTAACTCTGATCTGAGCCCAAAGTGCAAAGATAAGCACCGGAGCGGCAAAGATCAAGTAGCGAAGATACTCGCTGAAAGAATAGATCATTTTATCACCTTATTCAAATTTTTCTCCTGCCTCAATTTTATGTCCCCTGAGAAAATCCGCACAGCTCATAGCTTTCTTTCCGGGTGCCTGAATCGTCAGGATGCGAACGGCATTTCCGTCGCCGCAGCAAACCGTCAGTCCGCCGTCAACAGAAACAATTTCACCTGCAACACCTTTAGTTTTTCCCGTTTTTTCGGTCTTATGGATCTTGTAAATCTCACCATTTAAAACGGCTGTTGCAACAGGCCACGGAGAAAGACCTCTGACCTGATTGTGTATTTTTTCCGCCGAATCGTTCCAGTTGATCGGACAAAGCTCCTTTGAAAGCATCGGAGCATAATTTGAAAGCGAATCATCCTGTTTGGTTTTCTCAAGAGTTCCGTCAATTATTTTTTTTATTGTTTGGCTCATTACCTCTGCGCCGAGAACCGAGAGCCTGTCGTGAAGTTCACCCGCCGTCATATTTTCGTCAATCTCGGTTTCTGCCTTGATAAGCATATCACCGGTATCGAGCCCTGCGTCCATCTGCATTGACGTAACGCCGCTCTTCTTTTCACCGTTGAGCACACACCATTGAATCGGAGCGGCTCCTCTGTACCGTGGAAGAAGAGAAGCGTGGATATTGACGCATCCGTATTTCGGAAGTTCAAGAATATCCTGCGGAATAATTTTGCCGTAAGCGACAACAATTATTAATTCCGGATCAAGCTCCTTTAAAATGCCGTATGCGATGCCGTCTTTCATCTTTGTCGGCTGAAAGACAGGTATGTCGTATTCAACAGCCTTTTCCTTAACCGGAGGGAACTGCATTTTGTGTCCCCTGCCCTTCGGTTTATCGGGCTGAGTGAACACGCCGACCACGTCGTGACCGTCCTTTATAAGTCTTTCAAGACACGGAACGGCAAACTCGGGCGTTCCCATAAATACGATCCTCATATCAATACCATTCCTCTCCTGAAATCAGTTATCCTTAAGCTCGCCGACAAGATGGCTTGTGTAAAGTATGCCGTCAAGATGATCAATCTCGTGACAGAAGCACCTTGCCTTAAGATCGGAACCTTTGTAAATGCACCATTTACCCTCACGGTTCTGTGCCTTTACCATAACGCTCTTCGGGCGTTCTGTGATACCGAACTTTCCCGGAAGAGAAAGACAGCCCTCTTCCTCGTGCTGTAATTCGGGCGATCTGTCGGTTATCTCGGGATTGATAAGCTCAAGATAGCCGTCTCCGCAGTCCATAACAACAACTCGGCGAAGAATACCGACCTGAACGGCGGCAAGACCTGCGCCCTTTTCTTTATAAAGAGTATCCTTCATATCATCAAGCAAGGTATAAAGCCTGTCGTCAAATTTTTCAACGGGACGGCTTTTCTTGTTGAGAATCGGATCTCCGACTTTAACAATATTTCTGATTGCCATTTTATGACCGAACCTTTCTGAAATCAAATTATATTTTCGGGATTAATATCTATATAAACGGATACGTCTCCGAATACTCTGTCCGATCCGACCTTTTTCAGCAGATCGCTCATCAAAGCTCTGAATCGCTTTGAATTTTTACATTTGAGTATCAGTCTGTATCTGAATTTATTGCTGATTTTTGAAACTCTCGCCGTCATCGGTCCGAGAGCAATTATTTTCTGGTCGCTGTAATTGCCGCTAAGCTCTTTTTTGAGCATATCGGTAAATTTCTGCGAAGCCGACCGAACCTTAGCCTCATTCTCTCCGACAAAGCCGACAAGACAAATGTCGCAGTAAGGCGGATAGATAAGCAGCTTTCTTGTTTTCAGCTCATCTTTAAAGAATGTGTCGTAATCCTGCCTTGCGGCGATTTGAATCACATCGTTTTCGGGATTGCAGGTCTGTATAACCGCAGTTCCCTCATATTTTCCTCTTCCCGCTCTGCCGACAACCTGCGTCAAGAGATCAAAGGTTCTCTCCTGGCTTCTGAAATCGTCGTTATTCAGCTGCTGATCGGCATTTATAACGCCGACAAGGGTGACGTTTTCAAAATCAAGACCCTTGGCAACCATCTGAGTTCCGAGGAGGATATCATATTTGCCGTCGGAAAAATCCTTCAGCTTGTTTTCGTGGGAGTAACGTCCCATTGTGCTGTCCGCATCCATTCGCAAAATTCTTGCATTCGGAAAAATTGCGGAAAGCTCGTCCTCAATTTTCTGCGTTCCCGTTCCCGAATATCTGACATCGTGCGATCCGCACTCGGGACAGGTGTCGGTAAACGGTTCGGAATAACCGCAGTAATGGCACATAAGTCTGCCGTTAGCGTGGTGATAAGTCATTGAAATACTGCACGACGGGCAGGTCATAACGTGTCCGCACGCCTTGCATTCCGCAAAGGTATTATAGCCCCTGCGGTTGATTAAAAGAATCGACTGTCTGCCGTTATCGAGGTTGTATTGCAGTCTGTTTTTCAGCTCCTCACTGAAATTTGACGATTGAGACAGTGCGTCGGTGAGCATATCGACAATTCTTACATTGGGAAGCTCCGAGCTTGAATATCTTTTCGTCAGACGGTTTATCGTGTACTGCCCCGACATCGCTTTCGCATAGGTCTCAATACTCGGTGTTGCGCTCGAAAACACCAGCAACGCCTTATGGTAGGCGCATCGAAAACGAGCGACATCCTTTGCGCTGTATCTCGGCGTCTGTTCGGATTTGTATGTATGCTCCTGCTCCTCGTCGATTATTATAAGACCGATATTTTCAAGCGGAGCAAAAACAGCACTCCTTGTGCCGACAACGATTCGGACATTTTCATTGTGTACCCGTTTCCACTCGTCAAGCCGCTGACCCGCCGACAGGGCGCTGTGAAAGACGGCAACCTCTTTGCCGTAGCGGTTCATAAAGAGATTCAGTGTCTGTGGTGTCAGAGCAATCTCGGGCACCATTACTATAACGTTTTTACCTCTTTCTAGCATCTCGTCTATAAGACGGAGATATACCATCGTCTTACCGCTTCCCGTAACGCCGTAGAGCAAGGTTGCTCCGCCTTTACCGTCGGAATACTGCCTGAGCATATTCCGAAAAGCCGTCTGTTGCTCGCCATTGAGAATTATTTCTTTCTTTTCGGGAACAACAGTCTTATTTTCGTAGGGATCACGGTAAACCTCATTTTCAAAGATTTCGACAAGTCCTTTTTTTGCAAGCGCCTGAATAACCGACGGTGTAAAGCCTGTGAAATAGCATACCTCCTTAACAGAGGCAGTTCCGATATCGCTGAGAATATTCAAAACCTCAAGCTGTTTTTTTGTCAGCTTTTCACTCGTTTCAATAAGTTCTCTGCCGCTTTCGGTCAATCGGACTGTTTTAACGGTCAGATCACCCGTTCTTCTTGCGGAATCATAATTCCTTACAAGAAGTCCTTTCTTTGCCATATCCTCAAGCAGTGACAGTTCGGGCGAAAATCCGAGTTTTTTTAGCAGTTTTTCACCCTCGACATAGCCTTTTTGAGTGCTGAGAAAAGAATAAATCTGCTTTTCTCGGTCATCACAGCCGCCGGTATCGGCGTCGGGAGCCGCCATATAGGTGGTAAGCGTTCGGTGACACATTCCTGACGGAAGAACCGCCTTTGCAGCCTCAAAATATGTGCAAAAGGTTCTTTCACGGAGCCATTCGACAAGTTTAAGCATCTCACTGTTTAAAACAGGTGCTTTGTCGATAACCTGTGAAATCTTTTTAAGCCCTTTTTCGCCGTTACGCTCGGCAACGGAAAGGACAATGCCTTGGCGGCATCTGTTTCCCCTGCCGAAAGGCACGAGAACACGACAGCCGGGCATACAGTTTTCATCATTCAGGAGGTAACTGAACGGCTTGTCAAACGAAAACGCTGAGTTTTCAACGGCAACAGCCGCAATCTTTTCGACAGACATTTTTTACCTCCGTTAAAATTAATTTTCAGATATTAAAGATCCTTGATCTCGTCGGGCTCTACAATCTCATACTTGTTGTTGAGAATCTCATCAAGAGCAATGCTTACAGGCTTCTCAACAAGGATGATTCCGTCCTCTTCTGCCTCTTCGGAAATTTCTCTTGCGCGCTTAGCTGTTGCTCTTACAAGAGAATAACGGCTGATGTGATTTGAAAGCACGGAGCTCAAATCGGGATTGAATTTGAAATTTTTGTTCTGATCAAACATTTTTACATACCTCACTTAAAAAAATATTACATCTGCTTACTTTGTGCTTTTCAGCATTAATAATGGTTTTTATATCGTCAACGGCGTCCTGAAGATCGTCGTTGATAACAACATAATCATATTCGTTGCGGCATCTTTCAATCTCATTGAAAGCAATTTTGAGTCTGCGGAGAACGTCCTCCTCATCCTCACTGCCACGGTCACGAAGCCGCTTTTCAAGTATCTGCATACTCGGCGGCATAATAAATATACTGACGGTGTCGGGATACATTTTTCTGATATTGCCGGCTCCCTCAACGTCAATTTTCAAAATAACAATATGTCCGTCCTCAAGCCATTTATCGACGGGTCCCTTCGGTGTTCCGTAGTAGTTGACGCCGTAACGTGCATACTCAAGCAGTTCGCCGTTTTCAACCGCATCGAGGAAGTCCTCTTCGCTGACAAACATATAATCTATTCCGTCGGTTTCACCGTCTCTCGGCTTTCTCGTTGTCATTGAGACCGATTTTGTGATATCAAAATCCGATTTGAAAAGTTCGGAGATAACCGTATCCTTTCCCGAACCTGCGGGACCCGAAAGAACAACCAACATTCCGTTATTCTTCATCGTCCTCATCCTCCTCATAGTCCTTATCTTCATCAAGCCTGTTGGCAACGGTTTCTGCCTGCAAATATGTAAGAATTACCTGATCGCAGTCGGTGATTATAACCGCACGGGTACGTCTGCCGTGAGTTGCGTCGATAAGCGTACCCTTTTCCTTACAGTCCTGAACAATTCTTTTGATCGGGGCTGATTCGGGGCTGACGATTGCAATAATCCTGTCCGCATTAACCATATTGCCGAAACCGATATTGATAAGCTTCATTATCTCACCCCGTTATTCGATATTCTGAACCTGCTCACGGATCTTTTCAACCTCCGACTTGATTTCAAGAACACGTCTTGCAATTTCAACGTCGTTAGCCTTTGATCCGATTGTATTAGCCTCACGGTTAATTTCCTGAACAAGGAAGTCCATCTTCCTGCCGATAGCCTCCGTTGCATTGAAGAAGTCCTTGAGCTGTGAAATGTGACTTCTCAGGCGAACCGTTTCCTCCGCAACGGCAATTTTATCCGCATAAATAGCCGCCTCGGTGAGAAGTCTCGTTTCCTCAACGTGGATATCGCCGAGGAGCTCCTGCATTCTTGCAAGTAATTTATCGTTATATTCCTTAACGGTCTCGGGCGAGCGTTTCTCGACAAACTCAACGTAGGAAAGAATGAGATCGGCTCTTGAAACGATATCGTCACGCAGCTTTTCTCCCTCGACCTCACGCATCCTGACGAACTTTTCAACTGCTTTTTCCACAACGGTCTTAACTGCGTTCCAGATTCTGTCCTCATCTGCCTCCGCCTTACGGATTACAAGAACGTCGTTCATTCTTGCAAGCAGACCCGCATCGAGATTATTCTTTATTCCGTAGGTCTCCGAAAGCTCATTGAACGCCTTAACATAACCGTCGGCAAGCGATTTATTGACCTCGACGACAACAGTATCGTCCTCAAGATTGTCCACCGAAACATAACACTCGATCTTACCTCTTGAAACCTTGGACTGAATAAATGATTTCAGCTTTTCGTCAAGGAATCCGTAATTTCTCGGAACTCTTGAAGAAAAATCAAAATATCTGTGATTAACGCTTTTGATCTCAACGGTAATGTTCATACCGTCGATCATTTCTTGACTACGACCGTATCCGGTCATACTTTTAACCATATCAAACCAACTTCCGATTATTTATTTTTACAGCAATGCCCTGCCAAAAGCTCGGGAATTTCGCCCTCGGGAACGTTATCGCCGTTATTTTTAAATCCGAGATTCTCGGCAACATTTTTGCCCTTTGCCGCCTTGAAATACGCTATATATGCGCCTCTGTTTGCTCCGTAATTAAGCGAGCTTCTTATAAAACCCTCAACCGTTTCATCGTCCGAATCCGTAACGATTTCCACAATCTCCATCGTATAACCGTTGACACGGAAAACAGAAAATCCGCATTCCTGCTCCGAATTGCTCATATCGTAACCGATGTAGCCGTTCAGGGAGCTGTCAAGGCAATAAGGCTCGGGCAGTTTATCATAATTAACGGGTGAAAATTTAATCATAATCCACCTCAGAATTTGTTGACTTTCATACCCGATGAAACCATCAGCTTATGAACCTCGTCCTCGGTGAGCTCTCTCCACTTGCCGGGATGCAGCATTCCGAGCTTGAGCGAACCCATTGACGTTCTTTTAAGTCTCGCAACCTCAAGACCGAGCGCTTCGCACATCTTTCTGATCTGACGGTTCCTGCCCTCATAAAGAACAATTTCAAGAACTACACGGTTGTCCTGCTTTTCAATTATGTGTGCATCGGCAGGCGCCGTAATTCTTCCGTCGATTTCCATTCCCGTGGCAAACGCAGTAAGCATTTCCTCGGTAACATCGGGTCTGACGGTAACTCGGTAGGTTTTCGGTATATGCTTGGACGGATGGGTCATATGATTTGCAAATTCGCCGTCATTTGTCATCAGCAGAAGTCCTTCGGAGTCCTTGTCAAGTCTGCCGACAGGATAAACCCTTGCACCGACGTCGGAGACAAGCTCCGCAACGCACTTTCGACCCATTTCATCATCCATCGTTGTAATAAAGCCTCTCGGCTTATTCAGCATAATGTAATAGTGCTTTTTGTTAGCGGCAATTTTCCTGCCGCTGACGGTTACGGTGTCGTGCCTCGGGCTGACCTTATCGCCGATCTCGGCGACCTTTCCGTTAACCTTTACCTTACCCTGAGCGATAAGCTCCTCCGCCTTGCGGCGTGAAGCAACGGCGCACATTGAAAGGTATTTTTGAAGCCTGATTCTATCATCAGTCATTAAATAATCTCTCCTTAATTTTTAAGAAAAAGCCTTTTTCTTCCTGTTTTTTACTGTTCACGGCAACATTGCCGTAAGCGGTTATATCGGTTGTACCGATCAAATTTCCGTCAAAGAAATATCTGACCTCACCGAGCTTATCACCCTTTTTTACAGGCGCATAAACAAAGCGGTCGATAAGCACATTTTGCGTGACCTTGCTTTTGTCAATTCCGCTGAAAATCAAAGGCTCTGAATCAATCCTTAAATTTTCAACATTTCCACCGACAACGTTTACCGTGCTCGGGATTTCAGCTTTAATTTCGGACTTTTCAATCGTCGAAAATCCGTAATCAAGCATATTCCTGTGATCGTTCCAGTCGCCCGGTGCGTTCAGCGTAACGGCAACCAGACCTACGCCGTCGTTTTCGGCATATGAAACAAGACATCTGCCGCTTTTCTTCGTAAAGCCCGTTTTAATTCCGAGAGCATATTTATAGCTGCTCAAAAGCCTGTTATGATTATACAAAGTGCGCCTATACGGCGGATTTCCGTAGCTGAGCGTTGCCTTTTTTGAGGAACACACAGCCCTGATAACAGGATTTTTAACAGCGTATCTGCCCAGTAAAGCCATATCGTACGCAGTCGAATAATGCTCGTCGTTATCAAGTCCCGACGGAGTGACAAAATTGGTATTATTCATACCGATTTCCCTTGCTTTCTTGTTCATCAGCTTTGCAAAGTTTTCAACATTTCCACCGAGATAACAGGCGGTCACGTTTGCCGCATCATTGCCCGACGGCAAAAGCATACCGTATATGAGCTCATTCAAGGACACGCTGTCGCCGGGAAGAAGCCCCATTGAGGTCCCCTCCACCTGAATCATATTCTTTGAAACGACAATTTCATCCTGCAATCTGCCTGATTCGGCGGCAAGCAAGGACGTCATAATCTTGGTTGTGCTTGCCATCGAATGTTCCTTATATGCGTTTTTTTGAAAGATAACCTCACCGGTCTGTTCGGAAATGAGCACGGCACATTCCGCAGATACATCACTTCCGTCAAGCGCACCGACACTAACCGTCATCATACAAAAAACAGTCAGAAAAAGCAGTATTTTTTTTAGCATATCCATCACCCGCCGTATATAAATATATGCTCGGGTGATGTTATTTATTATTCCTCGGTAAAAACGGAATCGTCCTTATCGTCTTTCTTGTCGCCGTTGAACTTATTAACGATATCGCCGACCTTATTAACAACATCGGGAACCATACCGATAATTCTCTCTGCCGAGCTCTCAGAACCCTCGCAGATGTACTTAACGCTAACCTCGCCCTTATTGATTACAAGGAAAGCAACGGGCGAAATTGTAACGCCTGCTCCGCCGCATCCGCCGAAAAGCTCCTTTGTGCTCTTTGACGGGAAGTCGGAACCGCCCGAAGCAAAGCCGTATGTTACCTTAGAGATCGGAATAACCTTGATTCCGTCGCCTGCGTCGATAGGATCGCCGATAATTGTCTGACAATCGACCATATCCTTGATCTTATCAATTGTTGTTGCAAGAATTCCTGATGCTGACTGATCTTTCATAGTTTAGTCCGCCTTTCTTTTTAGTAACTGTTCCGTTATTTGGAAGTTACATTATTTTTTGTTGATTTATTATTTGAAATAACAACTTTTAAAAGCTGTTTCAATAAACTGAATACAAGTGCTATTCCCGCATTAATCAAAGCCCTTGGGATAAAAGCGGTTTTCGTCACAAACGAAACGGTTGTTTTTTCACCGCAATAATCGGCAAAAACATTGGCTTTATAATCTTTAACTTTCATATTCGAGCAGATGAATCCGAGCGACGGATAAAGCGCCGCACAAACCTTGCCGTACTTGATCGCAGTTGCCGCAGCATCATCCTCGGTAATATGAATGTCGAGATGAAATTTCTTAATTATGACCGCACGCTTGATGAACCGAACTGAAAATCTTTTGAGTGCTCCGACGCAGTTATTTATAAGTTCAATAACACCCGACAGACCCTGATTATTATAAAACGTCTTGAGAAAGTTCTCTTTCTTGGGCTTCGGCTTTTCTTCCTTTTTCTCTTCGGGTTTCTCCTCTTTCTTCTCCTCCTTGGGCTTCTCCTCTTTTTTCTTCTTTTCGGGGAAAGGATAAAGAGTAAATTTAAGGAATAACCAAGAGACCTTGCATCTTACTGCATCGGTATATTCAAGATCAAGAACGACAGGGATACTCAGAACAATTATAAAAAAAGCAATTATTCCGAGGATTATGTATAAGGCTGTCATTCAATCACCTCCGTGGTTTATTCTTCCGTCACCTTGACGGGCTCGCCTGTTATCATCTGATTTTCTATTATCTCGCCGTCGTCGAGATTAATCTCGAGCTGACCGTTGATTTCATCGTTTTTCGGCAAATCCTCGTGCTCCGGGAGATCAGGAAGATCATCGAGTGAGGAGACGCAGAAGCACTTAAGAAACTCGGGCGTTGTACCGTATATAAGCGGTCTGCCCGGCAGTTCAAGTCTGCCTCTTTCCTCAATAAGACCCTTGGCAATAAGTGTTCCGATTACACCGGAGCAGTCAACACCTCTGACCTGCTCAATAAACGACTTTGTAACGGGCTGGTTGTATGCTATAACCGCCAAGACCTCAAATGCGGCAGCAGAAAGCGGCGTGTTTTTCTTTATTTCAAGTACCGCCCTGACCTGATCTGCATAATCCTGACGTGTGCAGAGCTGATACATATCGTCCATTTTGACAAGGCATATGCCGCTGTTTATTGATTTAAGAGCTTCGTCAATACCTCTGAGAGCGTCCTCAACAGGTTCTTTTTCACATTCAAGAGCCTGACAGATACGCTCAATTTCCAGCGGCTCGCCCGCCGCAAAGAGTATTGCCTCAACGGCGCCCTGTAATTCATTCATTTTCATTTATGTAGTCGTCCTCCACATCTACGTTTATATCGGAATCAAGCATTTCAACTTCAAGATCATCGTCAATCTGAGTCAGTGCAATTTTTTTATCCTTTGCAAGCGACAGGATCGCAAGAAAAGTTGCAACCATCTCGGATCGTGATTCCGCCTTTTCAAAGAAGGAAACAAAGCGCTGCTTTTTCTTTCTGAAAAGGCTTCCCATAATGTAACTTACACGTTCCCTAATCGGAACAATTTTGTGAGCAACAATTCCCGAAAATGCCTCGATCGGCGGCGGGAGATTTCTTTTACCTCTGCCGACTGCATTGATATATGCTTTCAAAAGCTCGATCGGCTGATGAAGTCTTGTATATGTCATATCGGGAGGAAATTTTTCGGGTTTTCTCGAGTAATGGTCAAATCCGTTAGCCTGCTTTGCGAGTTTTTTCGCCATAATCTGACAGTCCTGATACTCGAGCAGTTCACCCTGGAGCTCTTTTTTGAGCTCGTCCGCCTCCTCCTCGTGAACAGGAAGAAGAGAAACCGTCTTTATATATATCAGTCTTGCTGCCATTTCGAGAAACTCGCTGGCAACCTCCATATCCTCCTCTTTCATCTGCCGAACATAGTCAAGATATTGCTCGACAAGCAAAAGAATCGGGATATCATTGATATCAATTTTGTGTTTACTTATCAGATGCAAAAGAAGATCAAGCGGACCCTCAAAGACATCCAATTTGTATGATATGGCGTCCATACATTCACCTTTTAAAAAATCAAATAGAATAATCGGTTAAAACCGCTGTAAATAAGATTGGAAAGATACGAAAGCGGAGTTGTCAGCGCTCCCGAAATAAGGAGTACAAGAATTATAATATTGATGTATCTTTCGTATTTCATTATGCCGAAGTAAAACTTTGCGGGCAGAAATGCAAAAAGTATTCTTGAACCGTCAAGCGGCGGAATCGGAATCAAGTTGAACACCGCAAGGTTAATATTTATTATTGCCGAATACTGGAAGAAAATATTAAGTGCCAGAACCGTTGTTGTGAGCTCTCCGCCTCGTTTTGAAGCGATCAGAATAACCACATATCTCAGAAAAACCGAAATAAAAGCGACAATAATATTTGAAAGCGGACCTGCCAGTGCAATGAGAGCCATAGCCAGCTTCTTGTTTTTCAGCTTTGTGTTACGGACATTAACCGGAGTCGGCTTACCGTAACCGAAGCCGACAAGAAAAATCATAACGGCGCCCAAAATATCAATGTGCGCCAGCGGATTGAGCGTAAGTCTGCCGCTGAGCCGTGCCGTCTGGTCACCGAGCTTTGTTGCAACAAGAGCGTGAGCGTACTCGTGAATCGGTATAATGCAGAAAACGACAAATGCGCTTACGCAAAGCTCCATAAATATCGACAGCATATCGCCGCCTTTTAGTAAACTTAATAGCATAGTGAATCTCCGAAATTAAATTATTGCACCGACAATTCTCGGCAAGCCGCTGAGATCGTTAAGCGACTCTGCCGAATCGGCATTTTCTTTAAAAAGTTCAGATATATATTCTGTCTGATCCTCTCCGCATTCGACGGCAATCATACCGCCTTTCGGAAGTTTTTTCATCCAATGGGAAGCAAGTACACGGTAAAAGTCATATCCGTCACTGCCGCCGTCAAGCGCCGTAACCGGTTCTTTCTTAACCTCTTCCTGCAATCCCGATAAATCCGACGTGCGGATATACGGCGGATTGGAGAGTATTAGATCGGGTTCGATATCGGAAAGAACTGCAGGATCAAAAATATCTCCGTTTACTGCATTGACATTTTTAACTCCGATTTTTTCAATATTTGAAAGCAAATATCCGAACGCACCGGGGAACTTTTCAACGGCATAAACCTTAGCGTCGGGTCGTTCGGCGGCTATGCTTACAGCTATGCACCCCGAACCCGAACACAAATCAATAACCGTCGGCTCTGACTTATCTTTCAAAAAATTAAGAGCATATTCAACAAGCTGTTCCGTCTCGGGTCTCGGAATAAGCACGCCCTCGCCGACATCAAAGGTTCTGCCCATAAAGCCCCATTCCTTGATGATATACTGAAGCGGCTCACCGTTTATACGACGCTCAATAAAACGGAAAAATTTCGTTTCTTCTCTGTCCGTAACCGAGTCTGCATATTTCAAGCGAAGTGAAGAAATATTACAGCCCGTGACAAATGCCGCCAGACACTGCGAATCAAAATCCGCATCATCTTTTTTTGCGGCTTTCAGCTTTTGAGAACCGAGTTTAATTATCTTACTGACCGTCATCGCTATCCTCATTTGTTTTCTCGTTTTCGGCGGAAACTGGATCGTTGATGTTCTCCTTTTCCCATCCGAGGGCAACCTTAAGCGAAGCGATTCCGACCTCAATAATATCGTCGGTCGGCTCCTTTGTTGTAATTCTCTGAAGCCAAAGACCGGGAGCGGAAACAATTCGGGTAAACAAATTATCTTTCTTTCCCGCAAGACGGATCGTTTCATATCCGACGCTCATAATAAGCGGTAAAATCAGAATTTTAATTAACATCCAAACCGCCTTATAATCACGAACACCGGGGAATATCATAACAACAATCGTTGAAATAATTATGCTGATAATCAATGTAAGGAAAATGAAGCTCGTTCCGCATCTCGGATGAAAACGACGCTGTTTTCTTACGTTTTCGACGGTCAAATCAAGTCCGTGTTCATAGCAAAAAATCGACTTGTGTTCTGCGCCGTGATACATAAACAGCCGTTTGATATCGCTCATCAGCGAAACCGCCCACATATATGTGACGAAGATAATTATACGCATCACGCCCTCGATTGCGGGCTTCCAAACGTTGCTGTCCGCCTTACCGAGAATCAGGTCGGCAACCTGGCTCGGCAACCACATAAAGAGGAAGAAGGCAAGAGCAAAGCCGATTATGCCGGAAATAATTCCGATAACCGTCATCATTTTCGGTCCGAAGTGATCGGAGAGCCAACGGTCGAGCTTTGACATTTCCTCCGTTCCGTCATCCTCAAGAGCCGTCGTTTTCTCGGCGGATTCCATAAGGCATTTATATCCGAAAATCATCTGTTCAACGAAACTGATCGGACCTCTGATAAACGGAAGTCTCGCAAATTTATATTTATCTTTCAGAAAATGAGCTTCTTTAAGCTGTGTTTCAATTCTGCCGTCCGGCAGTCTGAGAGCCATTGCAACTCCTTTGGGGCCGTTCATCATAACGCCCTCCATCAGAGCCTGACCGCCGACGCTGACCTTATTATTTTCAGGCATCTTCATTTTCCTCCATAGCTTTCTTTTCGTTTTCGGCTGCAATAGCCGCATCAATGTCCCATACGTCCTCAAGCTCCACGTGGTCGATTGCAAACGTTATGGTAACTGTCGTTCCCTGACCGAGAACGCTGTCTATATCAAATGTTCCGTGATGAAGCCTTACAATTTCATCAACAACGGCAAGTCCGATTCCCGAACCGTGAACCGTCATATTGGTCTTGTAGAACTTCTCCTTGACGTGAGGAAGATCCTCGGCAGAAATTCCGCAGCCCGTATCGGAAATAACGATCGTTATTTTATCGTCCTTTACTTCCGCAGAAACATTGATTTTTCCGCCCTGCTTTGTGTACTTCAAGGCATTGTCAAGAATATTTACGAATACTTGCTTGATTCTGTCCGGATCGCCGTCCATAGGTGCGGGAAGATTAGGAGCGTTATATACAAGGTCGATTCCCTCTCGCATTGCCCTGTCCTTGAAAGCAAAAACCGTTTCGTCGAGCTCGGCAAGTATATCCATTTTTTCATTTTTCAGAACCATTCTGCCGCTCTGCATTCTTGAAAAATCGAGCAGCTCCTCAACAATTCCGTTAAGCCTTGTCGATTCATTTATGATGACCGTCATTCCGCGTTTTGTAAGATTAGGATCGGTATCGCCGATTTGCAAAAGTGTTTCGCCCCAGCCCTTGATAGCTGTAAGCGGAGTTCGCAACTCGTGCGAAACCGTGGAAATGAAGTCGTTTTTAATCTTATCGGCTGTCTTGATTTTTTCAGCCATATCGTTAATTGTATTGCAAAGCTGACCTACCTCGTCGTTATAAAGGTAGTGGTCGATTCGTGCGTCATAATTTCCGTTTGCGATCATCGTCGCTGTGTCGCAAACCTCTTGGATCGGGCGAACAATCGAGTTGATAAAAACTGTGCCCGAAATAACAAGAAGAATAACAAGAAGCAGAAAAACAAGGGAAATGATAAAATACCAAGTGGCGATTTGATCGTCGATCTCCTCAAGGGAAATCATATACCGAACAGAACCCGCCTGCTTATTTTCAGCTGTTGTAATAATCTTTGTCAGCGCAATGATTTTTTCGCCCGATGAATTGTCTCCGTGCCAGACGGCGGTCTTATTTGTGCTTGTGAGCGCTTCCTCATATTCGGGGATTTTAACCTTATCCGTAACGGGGAAACCGCTCGATGAAATGAACACATTGCCGTACTTATCAAGCACCCAAACTCCGACCGAGGATTTATCCTGAAAATCGGAAATATATTCACGGGCGCCTTTTTCAAAAACAGCATCGTCGGTCGACGCATAGTTTTCAAAATAAACATCGACAATTCCGTTTGCATATGATTCAATCTTGCGTTCTGCGGTTGCGTAATAGTAAGAATGTATAAAATATGCGGCGGCAATACAGATGATAAGAAGAACGGAAACAATAATTGTTGAGGTCTGAAAGAGCCAGCGCTTTGTGAGTCCGCCCTTGAAACTGACGTTTAATTTTTCTTTTTTCATCTGCATCACCTCCTGTTATTGATTTATTATGTAATCAGATCCAAACGTAACCGAATCCCCAGCGTGTAAGAAGGTGCTTCGGATTTGACGGATCGGGTTCAATTTTTTTCCTGATTCGTCTGACATTTACGTCAACGATCTTTTCCTCGCCGAAGTATTCCGTTCCCCAAACGTGGTTGAGAATATCGGTTCGGCTGAGATTTGTTCCCTGATTGCGGAAGAAATATTCAAGAATCTGAAACTCAACCTGAGTAACATCAATCTTTCTTCCGTTGCAGGTAAGGGTTCGGCTTTTACAGTCGAGCTTAAAATCACCGGAAGTAATGATATTTTCATCTGTGTCCACTTCGTTCTTTTTCGCCGAAGAGGAAACACGTCTTGCAAGCGCATCAACTCTCGCCGTAAACTCGGACGGAGAAAACGGCTTTGTAACATAGTCATCGGCACCGAGAAGAAGTCCGTTAACCTTGTCCATCTCCTGCGTTTTAGCAGTAAGCATCATAATACCGATGTTGTTGCTCATGGCTCGGAGCTTTTTGCAAAGCTCAAGTCCGTCCATTCTCGGCATCATAATGTCGAGTACGGCAATTGAAATCTCTTCGGGCTCCTGCTTATATTTTTCATATGCGTCAAGTCCGTCGAAAGCCTCGACAACATCATAGCCTGCACGCTTGAGATTGATAACGATAAATTCTCTGATTGATTCCTCGTCCTCGGCAACCAGAATTTTTATAGGCTTCATTTCTTTCCTCCTAAAATCGTTGTATTAAAGTTACTTGTCAGAATATCATCCTTAACGCCGAAGTCATAACCGGCGTCGGTGATTGTGTAAACATAGGTTGTGCTTCCGTATGAAGTCAGCAGCTTAGCGTTTTTATTCTTATTCTTTGCCTGTTCATCGTTCTTATCATAATAATAGACGCTGAAAAGAAGGTTTCCGAGCTTTTCCTCGGAGCTGTTCCAGTGGTAGAAATCCCATTGACCTTCATTTCCGAGAACCGTTACCCTGCCGACCCAGCTGCTCGGGATTGAAAGAATATATCCTGCGTCCTCATCAATTACCGAATACTGAACCGCCCTTAGCCTATCGTCACGGAATTTAACCCACTTCGTGTAATAAACGCTCTTTGTAGGAGCAGATTCATCCTTAGAGTTTGCCGCCGCAAGAGCAACAGCGCTGTTGTCTGCAACGGAAGAACCCGGCATATCAACGCTGACGGGAATCTCAAGAAAACCGTCCGAATCAATATCCTGACACGTGATTTTCATATGTCTGAGTGTCTGCGATGTGGACTGCGTTGAAACATCGAACAACGGCGCCGCAAGCGTACTTGTTTCATCATCCCAGTAAATAACCTCGGTTATCATATCATTGTCGCCCTTTCGGGATTCGACGTAAATATAACGCTTATCGTCAATTTTTTCGACTTTGATATCGGAATACGACGAGATATTACCGTCCGTCCTGACGGAGCTGAGCACCTGGAGCGAAGCCGATTTGGGATCATATGTGTAGACGGTTGCCGATGCGGTATAATGATCGGTCACTGAAGAATCAACATTCATTGTGAAAATATCGTCGATTCCGTCGCCGTTTACGTCAATGATATCAAGATAAGAATACGGGAATGATGAAATCATTTTCATCTTACCGCTTGAAATATCATAAGCGGCAAACGCCTTGTTAGTCTTGCTGGAAAAAAGGTTCCATCCGATTATAATTTCCGATTTTCCGTCGTGATTCAAATCGGCGAGCTTAACCTCGTCAACCGAGCTTCCGAGTCCGTCGAAAGAGGAAACCGCTTCCCAATCGTTATCCTCATATTCAAAATAATAAATTTTGACGAGATCGGGATTTTTCTTTTCGGTATAAAAAACGAGTGCCTCCTCGTTATTATCCATATCAAGGTCATTAACAATGAACGCCGAGCGATAGCTTCCGTTCTCGGGAGTTGAAAGGCTGTAATCCTTATCAACGAGTTTTTCAAACGAATCCTGCAAGCCCTGATACTTACCGGAGAGCTTCGGAGGGCGTAGAAGATTGTCAAAGGAGGAAAATCTGAATGAACATCCGCTGAAAGAAACAACTATTGAAATTATAAGCGCAAAAGCGACCAAACGTCTCAGCTTTTTCATACAGAACTCTCCTTTCGTATAATAATCTTCTATAAAATTAACCCATATTAACAGTCATTACATTATAGCACACTACCTGTCATTTTTACAACACTAAATGAATATTTTTCTTAAAAATTTACAGTCATTTAAAAAATAGAGACCGACAAAAATGTCAGTCTCAGTTTGTTAATCTTTATAAATTGTGGCGGTATATGATCCGCTTATCCAGCAAGAGCCGCTGTTATTTAAAATTACCGTAACAGGGATAGTATTTTCGCCCTGCTGTAAGGTGACATTTGTCAGATCAATTTTTGCGCTGAGCATACTTGCATTGACCGACGAAAGGCTTGACGATGTTCCGACAACGGTTATATTGCCGATTGAAGAAAGGTCAACATCGTTGACGGTATAATCGGACGAGCCTGTCACGACAACCGATCCGTTCGGCAGAGTCAGTGTCTTTGACGACAGTTTGTCGGTATCGAGTTCAACGGTAAAGGTTGTCGTTCCGTCGAGAATCTTTGCATTTTTTATATCCGATGCGTTAAAGGTGAAGCTGTTTCTTGACGGCGTGATCTGAGAATAATCAATTGTACCGACCGCCAGTCCATCGGAGCTGTCGGCACCGTTTTGAAGCAGCGCAACCTTGACATAGGACGGTGAAACGGTAAATCCGAGCGGCTTGTTGATGTAATCCGACGGTGCATTCTTAAACAGTACCGTTGTTGATGTGCTCTCAATCTTATAAACAGGCAGAGTTACGGGAATTGTCAACGAGCTCTCCCCGTTCAGCTTAACATACTTCGCATCCATATCACTGCCGTTGCTGAGCACAACCGGGCAATCAACAGTTTGACTTTCTGTCATTTTCTTGTTGATCTCGATATTTGCATATGCGGCGGTGACGGAATTAACCTCCGTCTGTGCGCCAGTAACCTTTACGGTTTTAATGTTATAAAAAATATCGGACTTGTTGAAAAGATAGTTATCGGGCGTGTATTCGCTGAGTTCTGAGATTATTCTGGGTGTTACTTCAACCTCTTTCTCAGCGTATTTATCGAAGAAAACCTCAATATAATCAGCTGATTTTGAAACAATCTCGTAGTCGGCATTGGCGTCCTTAGCCGTTACCTTGACAAGCAGACTGTGCTTTCCGGCGGAGTCAACGTATGCCGTCTGTGCTGTCGCCTCAAAATCATCCGCCGTCAGAAGATCTCCGCCGACAACATATCTGTTACCCTTAACGGTAACATTTATCGTGTAATCGCTTTGACCGAAAATCTGCAATCCGAGCTTATCGGGAACGCTGTTGTTCATATCAATCTTGACGGGAATGTCCTTGATTTCGTTCTCAACGACCGGCGCATATTCAAGCGCAACGACAATCCAAAAGATAAAGGCGACGACAATCGAAAAAACAATAAGAAATTTTGTGTTTGAAAAAAGCTGTCTCAGCGTAAATCTTTTTGCTTTCATTTCTTGAACTTCTCCTTTATCTTAGTCAGAAGCACGGCAAAAAACGAATTTTTTTTCTGACCCGCCGTATCGGGAAGAATGTAATCCATCAATCTTTCAATAAGAACACCGTCGGAGATTCCTCTTTCAAGCTCTCCGCCGCAGGCAATGGAAATATAGCCCGTCTCCTCGGAGACAACAACGGCAACCGCATCGCTCTTTTCGCTTATTCCGAGCGAGGCTCTGTGACGGGTTCCAAGCTCACTGCTGATTGAATTGTTATCCGTAAGCGGAAGAATACATCCGGCGGCAATTACCCTGCCGTCTCTTATAACAACTCCGCCGTCGTGAAGTGCTGAATTTGGGAAAAACAGCGCATTAATAAGCTCTCTTGATACCTTGGCGTCAACGGTTGTTCCCGTATTGATGATGTCGCCGAGCATGGTGTCCCTCTCAAAAATAATAAGCGCACCGATCTTTTTGTCGCTCATATCCCTGCACGCCTTGCAGATTTCAAGCACCGCACGCTTTTTTCTCTCATAGAGAGCATCGCCCTGCTGTGCACCAAAGAAGTTAAGAAATGCGAACCTGCTTCTGCCCATCGTTTCGAGCGCGTGACGAATCTCGGGCGTAAACAGAATTATAAGTACGAGAATAAAATCACGCAGAATCGTCTTGAACAGATAGGTACTCGCCTGCATATTCAAAAGACTGATGATCGCATAGATAATCGCAACAATCACAAGTCCCTTGACGATCTGTATGCCTCTTGTTTCCTTGAGCATTTTAATTGCGCTGAAAACAAGGAATGCGACAAAAGCAATGTCGAGAGTATCGGTTATTATATTGTAGGAAGAAAATAAAGCCAACAGCCTGTCCCAAAGAACGCTGAGGTTATCAAATAAAGCACTCATATTTTTCTCCGAATCAGTTTTTCTGTTATTATAACATATTTTTTATTCTTTTTCAATAAGGCATACCGAGTGGGCTGAAATTCCCTCTCCCCTGCCCGTAAAGCCCATTTCCTCTTCGGTGGTTGCTTTAACGCTGATGTTGTCGATATCCGTCGAAAGTGCGGCGGCAATATTCATTCTCATTTCGGGAATATATGCTTTCATCTTCGGTCTTTGTGCAATAATGGTTGCATCGACATTGACAACCTTATAGCCGTTCTCTCTCAAGCGCTGAAATACACTTCTGAGAAGGACAAGACTGTCTGCGCCGAGAAACTGCGGATCGTTATCGGGGAACATTCCGCCGATATCGCCCATCGCCGCAGCTCCGAGTAAGGAATCGCTGACGGCGTGAAGAAGCACATCGGCGTCGGAGTGACCGAGCAGACCTTTCTCGTATGGTATTTTCACTCCTCCGATTATCAAATCACGACCCTCAACCAGCTTATGAACGTCATATCCGTGTCCTATTCTCATAAAAGCACCTCCGATTCTACGAGTTTTTTATAGTCCTCGTAGGTTAAAAATAAATTTAAAATATCAAGCATTGCCTTGGTAGACATTTTTTCGGGCAAATCGAGCTCTTTTAAAAGCCGCTGTCTTTTTGCCTTGCTGTCGGCAGAGCCCGTCAGTCCATCATCGTAAAAATCATTGAGAGTTATCTCTCTTCGTTCACTCTTAACACACTCAGACACACCTATCCCGGCTTTTTCAAAAGCCTTTGTTATAACATCTGCCGAAACGCCCTCGACACCCAGCTTTCCCTCTTTTGACGCCTCGGTTTTTCTTTTCTCTTTTCCGTAAATATCGGGGATATACACGTTTGTTATATGCTCTTTAGGAACAATTGATGTTATAAAATTTCTTATAACGAAGCCCGCCGAATCGCTGTCGGTAAGGATAACAATTCCTTTTTTCTCCGCAAGTTTTCTTATAAGCCTTTGTTTGTCCCTATCCTTAAAAATTCCGAAGCCCTCGGTTTCAATAATTATTCCATCAATTATCGACGAGAGCTTGATTTTATCGTATCTGCCCTCAACGATAACAACCTGATCTACCCTAATCATATTTTTTCACCGTTTGAAACAAGGAACAGCTTTGTAATTGTCTGTTCAAGAACAAGCCTGCCGCTTACCGATGTTGATTTTAAAAGCCGGTCGGCGTCGTCAAGAACGTCAAGAAATGTTCTGATCTGAGAAACGGAATATTTTGAAGCCGCTCTCGCACCGTTTGTGAGCCTGAACTCCTTGTTTTTATAGTTAAAATCCTTTGCGGCGTCCTCGGCTCTGAGTCCACCGCTGACATAAACCTTTGCTCTGTACATATCGACGTACGGTGTAATAAGTGCGCCGAGAATGTTTATCGGTTCCTCTTTCATTGCAATGAGCGTGTCGAGAATATCCATCGCAAGGTCACAGTTGCCCGACGTCAGCGCCTTGGCAAGGTCAAATACCCTCGCCTGTACGGTTTTAACCACAACGGCGTCAATGTGCTCTCTGGCGATTTCGCCCTCTTTTTTATAGGCGCAGATTTTATCAAGCTCATTTATTATAACCGTCATATCGTCGCCGATAAGAGTGAGAAGATAACGTGCGTTCGACGGTGAAATTGTGCAATTTCTTGAGATCGCACCCTTTTCGACGAGCTTTATAAGCTGATTGAGACCTGCGTGCTCAAAGGCGACCGAACAGCCGAATTTATCGACCTCGGAAAGCATTTTTCTGCCCTTTGCGCTTTTCATATTCACATCGAGGCTCGGGTTGGAAATCAGAATGACCGTTGTTTCGGGGATGTCGGAAATCAGCTTTAAAAATTTATCGGACTGATCCGAATTGAGGCTGTCAAGCGCAAGATCCTTGATATGAATAAGCGTCCTTTCGCTCATCATCGGAAGAGCCTCCGCCGCCTGCGACACATCGTCAAAATCAACCTCTTTACCGTCGTAGCTGTGGAGATTAAAATCGGCAAATGCAGGGTCAACCGCCTTTTTTATTATGAGGGATGTATAATGTCTGATCAGATATTTTTCTTCGCCGTAGAGAAAATATAGACGTGAAAAATCGCCCGATCCGATCTGCTTTTTCAGTTCGATCTCATTCAATTGAGGCATCAGTTTCCCTCCCTGATAATTATTTTATAGTTATTTTTCTTAATTTTTATATCCATATCGCCGTATACCTCGGTTGAAATCGAATTTTCCGAATCGCTTTCTCCCGAAACGATGATCTTTTTGAATTTGATATTTTCGGGGATATCATCACAAATAAGAATATCTCCCGTAAGAAATTTTTGCGGTATATCGCCGCCACGAAGAATGATTGTAATCTTCACTCCGTCAATGTCGCACACGGCAACCGAATATTCATCGTTAGAAAGAAATTCGACCGTGGTGCTTTTCCAGAGCTTTATCTTCGCATTGGAATTTTCGGTAATATCTTTTTCATCGTATACGGACAGCAATGAATCATTTTTCTTCGGAACAATAAGTTTATTTATCTTGCTTTCACCAATCAGACCGTAAACAGAGCTGTAACCGCCGTTGATATCGGCGATCAACAAATCGGTTTTGCCGTCGGATCCCATAAGCGCATTCGATACGGAATCGGAAAGATATTTATAATCACCGTCCGAGCAGATAACGGCATTGTGCTCTCCGTCGGAAATAACAGCGGCAACACAGCCGTCCGTTTCAAGAACTCTCAGAAAACTGTAACCGTCATAGTCAAAATGATACAACAAACAGCAAATGAGAATGACCGCAGCAAGTCCTACACTTGAAATTTTAAATGCCCTGCGGTTATTAAAAATCAGCACTGCACCGACGATCAAAGTATAGAAAACGATTACGCCGTAGACCCAGTATTCATTATCGGTTCTGACAGTTGCAAACGGCAGACCCGAAATAAACTTTATAACTGCGATAATGTATCTCGCAATCAGTCCCGATTCGAGCGAGAACACGGCTCCGAGACCACCGAGCGGATAGAATAATACCGTCAAGCCGCAGGTCAGCATACAAAGCGCCGCCGCATAACCGATAAGCATATTTGAGATAATTGAATATACGGAAATGTAGCCGATAAAAACTATCACAAATCCGAGTGACGCAAATGTTGCGCAGGCGGAAACAAAGAACAGCCGAAGAACGGACTTTGCGATTTTGCCCCATATATTGTCCTTTACCCTTGATACGACGTGCTTTTCAAGCAAGGGATTGATAGCGATTATTCCGAGGGTTGAACTGAAAGAAAGCAGGAATCCTATATCGGCGGTAATCAGTGGATTTATTATACCGAGCAGTAATGCGGCAAAGCCGAGTGAATTGATCGGATCGGCTTTTCTGTGAAACAGATTGCCGATAAGAATCATAATCAGCATTATTCCGGCTCGGCAAACCGACGGAGTAAAACCCGTCACAGCCAGAAAGAAAAGCGTGAAGCCGATGCCAATTGAAGAATTGATTTTCTTTCGTACTTTCATCTCTTCAAGTACGGCGTAAAGACCCATTACCCACACCGAAAGGTGCATACCCGAAACAGCAAATACAGGCGCAACGCCCGCACCCTTGATATAACCCACCGTTTCATCGGAAATATACGATTTATCACCGATCAGCATACCGATTCCGACACCGCCGTAATCATTCGGAAGTCCGTCAAGGATTCTGTTTGTTACGGTCTTTCTGATTCCGTACAGGTAATAGCCGAGAGGCTTCTTTTCGGGTTTGGTTATCTCGATCGGATAATCGTCGTCATAATTGCTTACGTATCCGCCGAGAAAAATTCCCTTTGAATTATAATAGAGCTTGATGTCTCTCGAAAATGATCCGATTTCATAAAGCGTAACCTTAAATCTGACTCTGTCATAAGGTTCGGCGTCAATATACTGCGACGCCGAAAGTCTGAGCTTGACCTTAAAATCATTGCCGTCAATTTTGTTTGTCTTAAGTGTGTAATAATACTTTGTACCCGTAAACTCAGGCTCTTCAAGAACCGTAGCGTCGAGAGTAACCTCTTTATCCGTCAGGCTGTCGGCATACGATATTTTATATTCGGTTGTCATCTCAAATGAAATGCCCGAAAATATCAGTGCCGCCGCAAGAAAGAACGGTGTAACGCTCTCACGAAATTTGCGGATAAACGCCGTCAGCAGAAGTATTATAATTCCAGCACCGACCGAAACAAAGGAAAATCTGTCGTCAAAATGTGCACAGATAAAAAGTACATATAATGATGAAAAGCCCATGATTGCCATGGGCCTGTATTTCAATTTCATTTAAAAATGAGAGGAAGTTTCTCAAGGAACACGATGTCCTTTCTGTCTGCGGCATCGCCCTCTGCGAGGATTGCCGCCTTAGCAACTATATCTACATCAAACTTGTTGACAAGCTCCTCAACCGATTCAAGAGATTTACCTGTTGAAATAACATCGTCAAGAATAACGATTTTCTTTCCTCTGATCTGTTCGCCGTCGGCGCCGTCAAGGATGAGCTTCTGCTCGGTTGCCGTTGTTATGGACTTAACGGAAACGGAAACGGGATTCTGCATATATAATTTCTCTTTTTTACGTACAACAAAATATTTCTTTCCGCTCTGACGTGACATCTCGTAGGCAAGAGGTATGCTCTTTGCCTCGGGTGTTACTATGTAATCAAACTCAGGGAGCTTGCCGAGAAGCTCGGAAGCGGCGGCAACGGTAAGTTCAACGTCGCCGAAGATGATAAAGCCTGCGATTGATACATTCTCGTTAAGCGGACAGATCGGAAGCTCTCTTTCGAGACCCGCAATTTTCATTTTATATGTTTCTGACATTATTATTACTTCCTTTCAAGCAATCAGCTGTGAAAAATATATTATAGTACGTAAATTATCAGCCCGCCGGCCAGCCGAACTCTCTGCCGCCCATAAGATGGAAGTGGAGATGCTTAACCGTCTGTCCTGCGATATCGCCGCAGTTGTTAACAATGCGGAATCCGTCATCAAGACCCTCCTGCTTTGCGATCTTTGCCGCAACCTCAAAGATGTGAGCAACAACAGCACTGTTGCTCTCGTCGATCTCGGCGGCTGATTTGATATGCTCCTTGGGAATTATAAGAATATGAGTCGGCGCCTGCGGAGCAATATCACGGAACGCAAAAACCGTATCGTCCTCATAGACCTTGTTTGACGGAATTTCTCCGTTGATTATTTTACAAAAAAGACAATCCATAATAATTATTCCTCCGAAAAATTATTTGATAAGCGATTTAACAATTTCGGCAACCGCCGCAATCGCATCGTCAACCTTAGCTATATCCTTTGCGCCCGCCATAGCAAAATCGGGCTTTCCGCCGCCGTTTCCTCCTGCGAGCTTTGCAACGGCACGGACTACGTCGCCGGCCTTAACTCCTGCTTTAACAGCACCGGGAGCACAGCAAGCGGCAAAGTTTGCCGAGCCCTTTTCTTTGTTTACCGCAGCAAATACGGCAACAATATTGTCACCCTCAGCCTTTGCCTTATCGGAAAGCTGACGGAGCTCATCAACCGTAACCTCGCCTGCATTTGCGGCAATAACCTTAACGGATCCGACCTCAACGGCATTGTCAAAAAGACTGCCCGAGCGCATCTCGGTAAGCTGTGCGGTAAGGGAATCAATTTCTCTGTCCTTTTCCTTGAGCTCATTTGCGAGTGAAACAGCCTTTTTCTCGATGTCGGCAGGATTTGCAACCTTGAGAGCCGCCGCCGTTCCGAAGATCTTTGAATTAAGCGAATCAATATACTCAAGAACGCCTGTTCCCGTCACTGCCTCAATACGTCTTACGCCTGCCGCAACGGAAGTTTCGGTAATAATCTTGAACAGTCCCAGCTTGCCTGTGTTCGATACGTGAGTACCGCCGCAAAGCTCCGTCGAGAAGTCGCCTGCTTTTACAACACGGACAACGTCGCCGTATTTCTCTCCGAAGAGTGCCATTGCACCTGTTTTCTTCGCCTCTTCGATCGGCATTTCGGTCATAGTGACGCTCTGAGCCGAAAGAATAATGTTATTTACCTCATTCTCAACCGTCTTGAGCTCGTCTGCGCTCAATGCGGAGAAATGCGAGAAGTCAAAACGAACCGTATTTTCGTTGACAAGCTGTCCTGCCTGCTCAACGTGCGAACCGAGAGTTTTTCTCAAAGCCGCCTGAAGAAGATGAGCCGCTGTGTGATTCCTTGCAATCGCATCTCTTCTCTTTGAGTCGATAACAGTCTTAACGCTGTCGCCCGTCTTGGCATTGTCTCCCTCGGTGATTCTTCCGTAATGGAGGAAAACGCCGTCGTTCGTCTTTGTCGTATTCTCAACCTCAAAGGTGAAGCCGTCGCCGTAGATATAACCCGTATCACCGACCTGTCCGCCGCTCTCGGCATAGAACGAGGTCTTATCGGTTACAAGGAACGAATCCGCACCGTTTTCAAGAACATCGCATCTTATTCCGTCGGTGATAAAAGCAATGATTTTGCCCTCTGCCTCATATGAATCGTAGCCCTTGAACTCGGTCTTTTCAATACCCTTTGTTACAACGCCCGTATCGTTCCAGCCCTCGGCGCCTGCGCCCTTATGAGCGTCACGTGAACGCTTACGCTGGACAAGAACAAGCTCCTTGAACTTTTCTTCGTCAACGGTCATTCCTTTTTCTTCAAGAATTTCCTTTGTAAGATCAATCGGGAAACCAAAAGTATCCTGAAGTTTGAAAGCGTCCTCGGCTGAAAGCTCCTTTGTTTTTGAATCTTCAATCATTTTTGAGAGAACGTCAAGACCGGCGTCAATCGTTCTGTTAAAGCTCTCCTCCTCGGTTGAAATAACGTTGACGATGAAGTCACGCTTTTCCACGAGATTCGGATAAGCATTTTTGTTTTCATTAATTACAGTGTCCGCAACCTCGGCAAGGAACGGTCTGTTGATACCGAGCAATCTGCCGTGTCTTGCGGCTCTTCTGAGCAGTCGGCGAAGGACATAGCCTCTGCCGCTGTTCGACGGCATAACACCGTCGCCGATCATAAATGTTGTTGAACGGATATGATCCGTAATAACACGAAGAGATACATCGCTCTTTTCGTCGGTATGATACTCAACGCCTGCAATCTTGGCAATGTGCTTCATTATATTCTGAATCGTGTCAACCTCAAAGAGATTGTCAACGTTCTGTGCAATACAAGCGAGTCTTTCAAGACCCATTCCCGTGTCAATATTCGGATGAGCAAGCGGTGTGTAATGGTTGTGTCCGTCATTCTCGAACTGGGTAAAAACAAGGTTCCAGAATTCAACGTAACGGTCGCACTCACAGCCTACCTTACAGTCGGGCTTGCCGCAGCCGTGCTCGGGTCCTCTGTCGTAGTAAATCTCGGAACAGGGACCACAGGGACCTGCGCCGTGCTCCCAGAAGTTATCGTCCTTGCCGAAGCGAACCATATGGCTCTCCTTAACTCCGACCTCTTTTGTCCATATATCATATGCCTCGTCATCGTCGAGGTAAACGCTGATATAGAGCTTTTCGGGATCCATCTCCATAACCTTGGTGCAGAACTCCCATGCCCAGTTTATAGCGTCGTGCTTAAAGTAATCGCCGAACGAGAAATTACCGAGCATCTCAAAGTATGTGCCGTGGCGTGCAGTCTTGCCGACATTCTCAATATCGGGCGTTCTGATGCACTTCTGGCAGGTTGTTACCCTCGATCTCGGCGGAGTGATTTCTCCGGTAAAATATTTTTTCATCGGGGACATTCCCGCATTGATAAGCAAAAGGCTCTTGTCGCCCTGCGGAATAAGAGAAAAGCTCGGAAGTCTAAGATGACCCTTGCTCTCATAGAAAGAGAGAAATTTTTCTCTCAATTCGTTAAGTCCAGTCCATTCCATAAATATTACTCCCTATGTTTTTTTAACTAATTTATAATTATATGCTTTGCGGCATATTAAAGTCAATCACATTTTATAAAATTCTTTGAATCCGACTCAAAAACAATCGTGCCGAGAAGGTCGGTTCTGAAATATTCGATACCGAGCGTCTCAAGTCTTTTTGTTATGACCGAATGAGGATGACCGTAATCGTTATTTGCACCGCAGCAGATAACGGCATATTTCGGGCTGACCGCCCTTAGCCACGCCTCGCTTGATGAGGTTTTACTGCCGTGATGACCGACATTGAGAACCGTTGCAGAATAGTCGATATTTTTCTTCAAAAGATCCTTTTCCACCGTCGTTGTCGCATCGCCCGTGAACATAACGGATGTATCGCCGTAGCTTATGCGTGAAACAGCCGACATATCGTTAAGATTATCGTAATCCCTCAGCGGAGCAAAAATTTCAAGCGTCATTTCGCCGTATGAATAGGTTTCTCCCGGCTCTGCGGCGATCACGTTACCCGCATTATCCGACACAGCGGTCAGAAATTTTTCATAGGTCTTGTTTGTCGGGATTATCTCCTCGGGAATCTCGGGCATAATCAGATCATCAATTTTAAATTCATACAGGATCTTCGTCATAGCACCCATATGATCCGTGTGCGGATGTGTAACAAGTACGCAGTCAAGCTCATCAATTCCGAGGTTTTTAATATAATTTATAACAGTTTGCGCCGCTCCGACCTCGCCCGAATCAACAAGAATCGCTTTCCCGCCGCATCTGAGCAATGTGCAGTTACCCTGACCGACGTCAATAAAGCTGACATACATTTTATCGGCACTCGCTTGCTGAGTGTTTCGCAGTCCGCTCTCCTCAAATGCCTTGTCAATCGGTATAAGATTCTTGGTCAGAAAAAGCGACAGAACCGCAACAAGAAGCACGGCAACAACTGTAATAATTTTTGAATTAATACTTTTTCTTCTTTTCATATTTCTTCGTATTGTAGCCGCTGCGTTTATTGTTCTGAATATTGCGCTTAGGCTGAACAAGACATTTTTCCGAATATCCGATCAGGTCATGCCTGCCCGCCTTTCTCAAAGCCTCTTCGCAAAGATCACGGTTTTTCGGATCGTAATACTGCAAAAGTGCACGCTGTAAAGACTTGTCGTGCGGTGTTTTCGCAACATAGACTTCTTTCATTGTGTATGGATCAAGTCCCGTATAAAACATACAGGTTGAGATCGTGCCGGGCGTTGGGTAGAAATCCTGCACCTGTTCCGGTCTGATATGCCGTTTTTTTAGGAAAACAGCAAGTTCCACCGCATCCTTTAGAGTTGAACCCGGGTGAGACGACATAAGATAAGGGACAAGATACTGTTCCTTACCGACGGAATTTGTGATCTCAAAATATTTCTTTGAAAATTCAATATATGCCTCGATATGCGGTTTACCCATTTTATCAAGAACCGCCGCCGAGCAATGCTCAGGTGCAACCTTGAGCTGTCCGCTGACGTGATATTTTACAAGCTCACGGAAGAAAGTATCGTCGGGATCCTTCAGCATATAGTCATATCTGATTCCCGAGCGTATAAAGACTTTTTTGACCTTCGGCAAACTTCTTACGGTTCTTAAAATATCGAGATATTCGCTGTGATCCGCTTTCAGTGCCTTACACGGAGTCGGCGCAAGGCATTTCTTACCCTTGCAAAGTCCTTTTTCAAGCTGAACGAGACAGCTCGTGCGTCGAAAATTTGCGGTCGGACCGCCGATATCGTGAATATATCCCTTGAAATTCGGCTTCTCGGTGAGCAATTTTGCTTCGTTTATGATTGATTCCTTGCTTCGTGTTGTGACAAATCTGCCCTGATGAAAAGCGATTGAGCAGAAATTGCACGCACCGAAGCACCCACGGTTATGGGTTATCGAAAACTCGACCTCTTCAATTGCAGGAACACCGCCCATTTTTTCATAGCTCGGGTGGTATGCCCTCTCGTAAGGCAGAGAGTAGACCCAATCCATCTCCTCCTGAGTGAGCGGAGGCATCGGCGGATTCTGTACAAGCATACGGTTGCCGTGACGCTGTTTAATGAGCTTGCCTCTGATATGATCCTGCTCATCCTGCTGAATACGGCAGGAAACGGCATACTCTTTCTTGCTCTTGCAAACATTCTCGTATGACGGACATTCGGCGCCGTAAAGAGGAGTATCGTGAACATCGCAGGCGTAAGCGGTACCTCTGACATCGGTAATCGAGCTTATCGGCTCGCCGTTTGAAAGTCTGCGGCAAATTTCAATAGTCTGATTTTCGCCCATACCGTAGGAAATAAGATCAGCCTGAGAATCAAAAAGAATACTCCTGCGAATTTTATCATCCCAATAATCGTAATGAGCAAAACGTCGAAGCGACGCCTCAAGACCGCCGATAATGATCGGCACATCGCCGTAAAGCTCCCGAATTTTATTGCAATAAACAATGACCGCCCTGTCGGGTCTCAGTCCCATAACTTTTCCCGGGGAATATGCGTCCTGGCTGCGGTGCTTCTTTGCCGCAGTATAATGGGCAACCATAGAGTCAATATTGCCCGACGAAACCATAAAGCCGAGCTTCGGTCTGCCGAAACGGAGAAAATCATCGTTTTTTCTCCAATCGGGCTGGCTGAGAAATGCCACACGGTAGCCCTCAGCCTCCATAACTCTTGTAATAATAGCCGCGCCGAAGCTCGGATGGTCGACATATGCGTCGCCCGAGACGTAGACAAAGTCTACCTCGTCCCATCCTCTTTCTTTAACTTCTTCTGCGGTTATCGGTAAAAACATAAATTATTCCTCTTCGTCCTCGTCAAATGACTCCGTCTCAATCGGATTTTCGATCGGAGCGGAAGCATTTCCGAGTGCATTCATTTCCATCCACTGCTGTTTCGAGATGAGTACCTTCCTTGGCTTACTGCCCTCAAACGGACCGACAATCTGCCGCTGTTCGAGCTCATCTATAATTCTTGCCGCACGGGCATAGCCTAATTTCAGCTTGCGCTGTAAGAGCGTTGTCGACGCCATCTGCGCCTCAACAACAACCTCGATCGCCTTAGGAATCATTTCATCGCCGCCGTCGCCCGAATCACTGTCGGAAGATGAAGATGATGCGGACGGCTTCTTTTCGATAACCGCCTGACGCTCGATTTCTTCCATAACGCTCTCGTCGTATTTCTTTTCCTCGCCCTGGTTCTTGATGAATTTAACTACGCTTTCAACCTCTTCATCCGAAAGGAAGCATCCCTGAACACGGATAGGCTTTGAAACGCCGACGGGGCTGAACAGCATATCGCCGTTACCGAGGAGCTTTTCCGCACCTGCCGTATCAATAATTGTTCTTGAATCGACCTGCGATGAAACGGAAAGAGCAATTCGGCTCGGAATGTTCGCCTTGATAATACCGGTAATAACGTTAACGGACGGTCTCTGCGTTGCGATGACAAGGTGCATACCTGCCGCACGAGCCATCTGTGCAAGACGGCAGATCGAATCCTCGACCTCATTCGGCGCCGCCATCATAAGGTCGGACAGCTCGTCGATAAAGATAACGATATGCGGCATCGGAGTAAGCGTCTCGCTTGTCTCGGCGAGCTTATTAAAGCCCTTAATATCCCTGACGGCATTCTCCGAAAACATCTTGTAGCGCTGAAGCATTTCTGTAACCGCCCAGCCGAGCGCACCTGCCGCCTTTCTCGGGTCGGAAACAACAGGTACAAGAAGATGCGGAATACCGTTGTAAATCGTAAACTCAACCTGCTTCGGGTCAATCATAAGGAGCTTGACCTCGTCGGGATTGGAATTGTAAAGAATGCTGACGATCATCGAGTTAAGACAAACCGATTTACCTGAACCCGTCGTACCTGCAATAAGGAGGTGCGGCATTTTGGCGATATCGGCGCAGATTGTGTTACCCGTAATATCCTTGCCGAGGGCAACATTCAGCTTGCTCTTTGCATTCTTATAAACAGGCGTTTCGATAATCTCTCTAAGAGATACGGTGGCTCTGTTTTTATTCGGAATTTCAATGCCGATTGCCGACTTATTCGGAATCGGAGCCTCAATTCTGACGCCCGACGCCGCCAATGCAAGCGCAATATCGTCAGAAAGGCTTGTGATTTTGCTGATCTTAACCCCTGCCGCAGGCTGAAGCTCATAACGTGTAACGGACGGACCACGGCAAATATCAACAATCTTGGTCGAAACTCCGAAGCTGTTGAGCGTATCAACGAGCTTTGTTGCGTTATTCTTAAGTTCCTCCTCATAATTCATCGCGCCTGCGTTGTTCGCATATTCAAGACACTCAACAGGCGGTTTCTGATAGGTGTGGAAAACCTGGGCAGGTTCGTTATTCTTCTCTGTCTTTTCGGGTTTGATTTCCCTCTTAGGCTCAGCTTTAGGCTTGTCCTTCGGCTTAGCTGTTCCGTTGACCTTTTTAATAATCTCATCGAGCGGGAGCTGAGGCTCGGCAGCCGAAACCTCGGGCTCGGGCTTGATGTCCTCAAACCTTTTAACTTCACTCTTTGTCGGCTTAATATCCTGCTTCTTTGCATTTCCGACCAGCTCGTCAATATACATTTCATCGTCGGGCTCAGTGCCGTAAGCCTCGGGGCCGATATCAACGGGCACATACGGCTTTTTCTTTCTTATGAACGGAGTTTGATCTCCGCTCTCAAGAGCTTCACGGTGATCCTTGTGAATCTGCTTTGCTGAATCAACCTTTTCTTTGATTGCAAGATAAATTCCGAGCAGTGTGCCGCCCGTAACAAACATAACCGTTGCAAGGAAAAGAACTATAAGTACAATCGCCGCAGCCGTTTTGCCGAAGAGCATTTCGGGCACTCCGCCGAAAACCGCACCGATAACACCGCCGCTGTGCACCGTAACCGTATCACGCAGATTCCATACATATTCAATCTGATCCTTTATCTCGCCCGCATACAGCGCATCCGAGAATACGTGGACAATACCGGAAAGAATTGCCGTTGCAAGCGACGCACCGATCAGTCTGCCTCTAAGAGCCTTGACCGATTTCTCGGAAACGATCGTAATTACAATATATATGAGCATAAGCGGCCAAACGTATGCACAAATTCCCGAAAGTCCGAAAAGAAAGTTGTGGAACGCAAGCCATACCCTCTCGCCCTTTATAAACGTTGCCGCAAGGAGAATAGCAGTTACTGCAGAGAGAATTATTGCAACTCTCTGGCGGTAAACCTCGGGCGATACAGTCCTTTTCTGCCGACCGACATTCTGCTTTGAATCAGCCGTGCTTTTTTTCGTCTGCTTGGATGCAGTCGGCTTTTTGTTCTGAGAAGAATTTTTCGGTTTTGACGAAGTCGTTTTCTTCTTAGCTGACGACGTATTTTTCTTTTTATTCTGATTATTTGCCGCCATATTTCCCTCCGAAATATATAAAAATATAATAATACATAATGACCCAATATCTTGTATATAATACCATTTTTAGCTACAAATATCAATATGTTTATTGATTTTTTTTGAAGGATTGTATATAATTAAGAAAACAAGCAAAGGAGTGTTAACGTGAACTATACTTTAAATAACAAATCGGTAAGTATTTCCGTCAAAAAATACGGTGCCGAGCTTTCATCATTCAAGTCGCTTGACACATCAATCGAATATCTTTGGCAGGGCAACCCGGATGTCTGGTACGGTCAGTCCCCTATCCTCTTCCCGATCGTCGGCACACTGCTTGACAACAAATGCAAAATCGACGGCAAGGAATATGAGATGTTCCGTCACGGAATCGCAAGAAAAAGAGACTTTGAATTAAAGGAGCAGGGCGAGGATCACCTTACGCTTACTCAGAGCTGGAATGACGAATCGCTTGAACGCTATCCATACAAGTACATATTTGACATTGAGTTTAAGCTCGACGGCAAAAAGTTGACCGTCACACATACAATTAAAAATGCCGACAGCAAGACTATGTATTTTTCAATCGGTGCGCATCCGGGATTCAACTGCAAAATCGGCGACAGGCTTGAATTTGCCGAGCCGGAAACACTTGTATGCGAGAAGATCGACAGTGATTCGATCCTTGACGGAAAGCATTATCCGACGCTCGATAACGAAAATACGATCGTTATCACAAAGGATATCTTCGACGGCGACGCTCTTATCCTTTCCGGAATGAAATCCGACACCATTTATCTCAGGAGCGATTTCCGCCCGCAGTCGATAAAATTCAACTTCGGCAAGGCACCCGTTCTCGGAATTTGGGCAAAGCCGGGCGCCGAATACGTCTGTATTGAGCCGTGGTACGGAATAAACGATTCAAGAGAGATCAAGGAGGATTTCTCACAGAAACGTCTTATTCAAAAGCTCGAGCCGGGCGAAGAATTTGTTTTCCCCTGGAGCGCAGAGATAATCGAATAAAAAAATATCGCATTCGGCAGATAAAACCGAATGCGAATTTTTTATTTTATAAGTTCAACCTTGATTCCTTTGTCCTTTGCGTAATCTTCAGCCTTTGAGCCTGATGTCGTTCTGATCACAAGGTCGGTATCAATACTTCCGTCGGATTTTATAAAAGCGTTATTGTCAATTGTTTTGACCGACGACGGAATTGTGATTTCCTTAATCCCCGATTGAAGCGTGATTACGGAGGAAATCTGATTCACGCTTTCGGGGAACTCAATCTTTTTGAGATTTGAGCAGAGAACAAAAATTCCCTGAGGAACAACCTTGATCTTATTTGAAAATGTGAACTCTGTCAAATTCTTGCAGCTGAAAAAAGCAAGCGGCATAATCGTCTCCACCGAGTCGGGGCAGGTGTAACTGCCGAGCTTCGCATACGGCAAAGCAAAATATAATTTTTTCATATCCGATGAAAAGAGCACATCGTCCTTAATCGCAAAATTGCTTCCGTCCTCAAGCTCAACCTTTTTCAGCGAGGAACAGTTTGCGAAAATACTTACGCCTAGCTTTTCAATACTCTTCGGCAGAGTTATCTCCTCAAGCGACGTACAATCGCCGAAGCAATTTTCGTCAATGTTGAGAATTGACTTTCCGAGCTTAACGGTTCTAAGGGATTTGCAGCCGCTGAAAGCGCTTTTACCGATATAGGTCACATTATTACCGATTTCAACGGATGTGATATCGCTGTCTTCAAAAGCGTTCGTGTCAATCTGGGTAACCTTTTTTCCTCTCAGCTTTGACGGAATCTTAATATCCTTGCTGTCTCCGCTGTACGCCGTGATTATTACGGTACCCTTTTCGGTTCCGTCAACATATTCAAACTCCGATTTATCCCATTTAAAATAAATCATAATCGCCGACGCACCGACAATCAAGACGGCAAGTGTAAAGCATAAAACCTTAATTGCATTTTTCATAATATTTCACCTTTTCAGAACATATATACTCTGACTTCATACGGTTTTGTTACAAAGCCGTTGTTGACAATTTTATTGTCGGAATAATTGGAAAGAACAAGCTGACCGTCGGAAAGATTGTATCCTTTCGGCGCTTTGAACTTAACCGAACCCTCCTTAAAGGAGCATACGACGAGCACTCTTCTGTCTCCAAGGACTCTTTCATACGTGTAAAGGAACGGATTGAGATGGTCGTATTCCTTGTATTTACCGTATATCAGAACCTCATTTTCTTTTCTGAGCTTGATCAGCTTTTTATAGAAATTGAGAATTGAATCGGGATTCTTAAGATCGTCCTCAACGTTGATCTCTTTATAGTTCGGGTTGATGTTGAACCACGGCTTACCTGTTGTAAAGCCCGCATTCTCCGCCTCGGACCACTGAACGGGCGTTCTTGCATTCTCACGGCTGACATCCTTGGCGAGCTTGAGAAAACGCTTTTCGCTGTAACCGAGCTTCTTAAAGACCTTCCAGTTGTTGAATGTCATAACATCCTTATAATCGGAAATTTTGTCAAAGAGCAGGTTTGTCATACCGATTTCCTGTCCCTGATAAATAAACGGAGTACCGCAAAGCAGGAAATACATAGCGGCAAGCATTTTTCCGCTCTCAACACGGTAATTTATATTGCCGTAGCGCTCAATAATACGTGCGTGATCGTGGTTTTCGATATAGAGACAATTCCAGCCCTTGCCGTAAAGTCCGTACTGCCACTTTGAAAGCGTGGACTTCAGCTTGATAAGATTAAACGGAGTCTTTACCCAGTCAACCATAAAGCAGTTGGCATTCATATGCTCAAAGGAAATCATCATATTGAGCTTCTGATTCGGTCCCTCGGTGACAAAATCCTTTGCCATTTTAATATCTGACATAGGACCCTCGCCGACGGTGAAGCAGTCGTAATGATCGTAAACGTCACGCTTAAATTCGTCGAGATATTCCTCAAGATGCGGTCCGTGCTTATAATGCTCAACGCCTGTCGCAACAGGAAGCGGAATACCGTTCGGCAGTCCCTCCTGCTTTGAAATAAATGTAATAACGTCCTCACGGAATCCGTCAACGCCCATATCGAGCCAGTATCGCATAATGTCCTTGACCTCTTGACGAACTTTCGGATTGTCCATATTGAGGTCGGGCTGTTTCTTTGCAAAAACGTGGAGATAATACTCGTCGATATCGGGATTGTATTCCCACGCTCCGCCCTCAAAGGTCGAAAGCCAGTTGTTAGGCGGATTCTTGCCCTTGCCCTTGCGCCAGATATAATAGTCGTGATACGGATTGTCAACGCTCTTTGCGCTCTCCTTGAACCATTCGTGTTCGTCGGAGGTGTGATTAACGACAAGATCCATAAAAACTCTCATCCCACGTTCGTGAGCGCCGTCAAGAATCTTTTTGAAATCATCAAGCGTACCGAACTCGGGATTAATGTTTCTGTAATCCGAAATATCGTAGCCGTAGTCGGCATTCGGAGTGGGATAAATCGGAGAGAACCATATACCGTCAACGCCGAGCTCCTTGAGATAATCGAGCTTGCTGTATACTCCGGGCAAATCACCTATGCCGTCGCCGTTGCTGTCGCAAAAGCTCCTTGTCCAGATCTGATAAACGCACATTTCCTTGTACCATTTTTTCTTGATATCTGCCATATAATCACCCCGATAATTTTCATAATATTGTTAATTTATTATATCATATGACATCGTCAATATCAATAAAAAAATGACCGTATGAAACGGTCACTTGGAAATTTTATCTTCTTCTCTCTTCTCCTGTTCGATTTTAGGCGGATTATAGAACCACAAAGTGATCCAACTGTGCAGTTTCAAGCCCTCGACCCAATGTCTCGGAAAATGCTTGCTTTCGGGGCAGGCAAAAACATCCTGCGACATTCTCAGATATCGGTGCCTGATCTTGCCGCCGCAGAGCCTGCTCAGCGTGTCGATGCTGATAGGGTTATCGTTAAGATCACTTTCTCTTATCACCTTATTGACCTTAAATGGATTCACAGAAGCACCCCCTTATTGTTTTTATTTTATCATTTTGATCCCATTATGTCAAAGTAAAAATAAGAAAGAAAAAATCTTCCAAATACTTCACAAACGGTGCAAAATATATTATAATTTGTTTATACATATTGATGGAGGTCAGATTATGAAAATTGTAATTTTGGACGCTTATACATCGAATCCCGGCGATCTCAGCTGGGAAAAGTTTGAAAAGCTCGGTGAATTGACGGTTTACGACCGCACATCTCACGATGAGATAATTGAAAGATGTAAGGACGCCGATATAATTCTTGACAACAAGGTTGTTCTTGACGATGAAACAATCTCACAGCTTCCTAAGCTCAAATACATCGGAATCCTCGCAACAGGATTTAATATAGTTGACATTGACTCAGCCAAGAGACACGGAATTGCCGTATGTAATGTACCGACATACTCAACCTCTGCGGTTGCACAGCTTACTTTCGCACTTATTCTTGAAATATATAACAGAGTATCGGTTCATAACGACGCCGTGCACTCAGGCGAATGGTCGTCCTGCAAGGATTTCTGCTTCCAAAAAACTCCGCTTATCGAGCTTGCCGGCAAGACGATCGGCATAATCGGTTTCGGTAAAATCGGATATGAGGTTGCCAAAATCGCAGATGCATTCGGAATGAACATACTCTGCAATGTGCACAACCCCAAGCCTCAGCCGAGCTTTAAAAATTTCAAATTCGTTTCACTCGACGAGCTTGCAAAGGAAAGTGACATTATTTCATTCCACTGTCCGCTTACGAATGAGACAAAGGGCATTGTAAACAGTGATTTCATTGCCAAAATGAAGAAGAACGCTATAATCATAAACACCGCAAGAGGACCGATTATTGACGAACAGGCTCTTGCCGATGCGCTGAACAGCGGAAAAATCGCCGGTGCGGCGGTTGACGTTCTCTCCTGTGAGCCGCCGAAAAAGGACAATCCCCTGCTCAACTGCAAAAACTGCGTAATCACGCCGCACATAGCGTGGGCAGGATATGAAACAAGAGTCAGACTGCTCGACGTTGTTTACGATAATCTCAAATCATTCCTTGACGGAAAGCCCGTTAACGTTGTGAATAAATAAAAATCACGCCTTCTGCCGATATCGGCGGGAGGCGTTCATAAAACCCGTCCCGTTCACATATGTATTAACAAAAAATAATGTGCCTGAACGGGAGGATAAATTATGTCAGCAGCAAGTACAAGCATTTATAAGGATATTCAGACAAGAACGGGCGGCGATATTTATATCGGCGTTGTCGGACCCGTCAGAACGGGAAAATCCACCTTTATCAAGCGTTTTATGGATTCTCTTGTCATTCCGAATATCGAGGATCAGAGCAAAAGGGAGCGTGCAACGGACGAATTGCCGCAATCGGCGTCGGGCAGAACAATTATGACTACCGAGCCGAAATTTATTCCCGAAAACGCCGTTGAAATCAATCTGCCCGACAATGCTCATTTCAGCGTGAGAATGATTGACTGCGTAGGTTATATTGTTCCGAGCTCTCTCGGCTATATTGAAAACGATCAGCCGAGAATGGTTAAAACGCCGTGGTTTGAAAAGGAAATTCCGTTCAATATGGCGGCAGAAATCGGAACACAAAAGGTTATTACCGAGCACTCGACAATCGGTCTTGTGATCACAACGGACGGATCGATAAGCGACATTCCGAGAGATGAGTATGCCGAAGCCGAGGAAAGAGTCGTCAGCGAATTAAAGGAGCTTAATAAGCCGTTTATCGTGCTTCTGAACAGCACGGAGCCCGACAGCGAATCGGTCAGAAAGCTCGGCTGTGATCTCTCGGGCAAATATAATGTTCCCGTTATGCCCGTAAACTGCCTCCAACTCGACGAGGAGAAAATTAAAGCGATTCTTGCACAGATTCTTTTTGAATTTCCGATTCAGGAGGTTTGCGTTGAACTCCCCGGTTGGGTAACCTCACTTGAAAAAGCACACTGGCTCAAGCGTGATATATTTGATTATATAAAGAAAGAGGCTGCCTCACTCACCCGTATTCGTGACGTCAACGCCTTTTCAGCAAGCCTTAACCGCTGTAAATATATCGGCAAGGCGCTGATGAACAGTCTCAATCTCTCGGACGGAAGCGCTGTTGTAACGACCACCGTTGAAAACGGTATGTTCTATAAAATTCTCGCCGAAAAAACAAAGCTCAATATTGAAAACGAAGAGGATTTGATGAACTGCATCGGAGAGCTTGCCGAGACGAAAAAATCCTATGACAGGATCAAAAATGCTCTTGACGAGGTTGAGGCAACAGGCTACGGAATTGTTATGCCGACAATGGATGAACTGCATCTTGAAGAGCCTGAAATTATGAAACAGGGCGGCAAATACGGCGTTCGTCTCAAGGCGTCCGCTCCGTCAATTCATATGATGAAGGTCAATACAAACACCGAGGTCGCCCCGCTTGTCGGAAGCGAATCACAATCCGAGGATCTTGTAATGTATCTTCTCAAGGAATTTGAAGAAAACCCGACCCAGATATGGGAATCTAATATCTTCGGAAAATCCCTGCACGAGCTTGTCAATGAGGGGCTTCACAACAAGCTGTTCAGAATGCCCACGGACGCTCGTATGAAATTACAGGAAACGCTGGAAAAAGTTATTAACGAGGGCTGCAGCGGATTGATCTGTATTATTCTCTGATTCGATTGACTTTTAATGAAAATGTAGTATAATATGTGTTTGACAAAATCAGATTTCAGTAAGGTATAGCCTTAGATAAAAAAGGAAGTTGATACAATGAATTTTGACGTTTTAAAAATTCTCTACTATCTCGCTATTATCCTCCTTGCAACCAAAGGTATGGGTATTCTTTCGAGAATGCTCGGTTTGCCGCAGGTTGTCGGTATGGTAATTGCAGGACTTCTGATCGGACCCGCAATATTCGGGCAGATTGATTCAATCAGCTTTAATGGTATCATCAATCCGACGCAAGAGGAAATGGATGTCCTGAAGACCTTTTCTCAGATCGGCGTTGTGCTGATTCTTTTCTCAAGCGGACTTGAAACAGACACCAAGGAGCTCAGAAAAAGCGGCTTTGCCGCAACGATGGTTGCAACTATGGGCGTTATTGTACCGATTGCCCTCGGAACTGTTGTGACAGCGCTTTTTATGGGCGGCATCGGAACGCTTAAGGATCACGAAACACTTATGAACGCCCTGTTTGTCGGCTGTATTCTTGCCGCAACAAGCGTAGGTATAACCGTTGAGACCCTGCGTGAGCTCGGAAAGCTCAAAACAAAGGTCGGAACAACAATTCTCAGCGCCGCAATTATTGACGACGTTCTCGGTATAGTTGCACTCAGCCTGATAACAAGCCTCGACGGTGACGGAAGCGTCGGTATGACATTGCTTAAATCACTCGGCTTCTTTGTTGTCGGTATCGGTCTCGGCTTTCCGATCAAATACGCTTTCGTATGGATCTGTAAGCACTATCCGCACACGAGAAGAACGAGTATTTTTGCACTTGCGGTATGTTTTCTCTACGCTTATGCAGCTGAAACATTCTTCGGTATTGCGGCTATTACGGGCGCATTCCTCGCCGGAATTATGCTCAGCGGTCTCAAGGATACCGATTTTGTTGACAAAAAGGTTCTCACAAACGGATATATGATCTTCTCTCCGCTTTTCTTTGCTTATATCGGAATAAGCGCAGATTTCAGTTCGTTCAAGCCGTCCGACCTGATTTTCGGTCTTGTTTTTGTTGCCGTCGGAATTATCGGAAAGATTGTCGGCTGCGGTTCGGTAGCAAGGCTTTGCAAATACAACACACGTGATTCCGCAACAATCGGTTTCGGAATGATCGCACGCGGCGAGGTTGCGCTTGCCGTCTACACAACGGGACATTCGCTGATCAAGGAAACGGGCGGAATCAATCCGCTCATCGCAACGATTATGCTGATCGTTATTTCCTCTATCCTCTGCCCTGTTTTCCTGAAGCTGGTATTCGGTTCTCACAAACACGAGGATTCACACCCGACAACGCTTCACGATATTCAGACTCATTCACTTGAGGGCGGATATTAATCTTATTAAAAGATAAATGATCCGAAGCACTTAGATGTGTTTCGGATCGTTTTTTATGCCCTATTTTACTTACCGCTCTGAAATAGCGTAAAAAAAGACTGCACCATAGTCCAAAATGAACCATAATACAGCCTCAATTATTGCTTATAAATTATTTGTGGTCTCTTCTTCCGCCTCTCGGACCGCCTCTGCGGCGGTCGCCTGACGGACGTCTCGGAGCGTCCGAAATCTCGTTCTCTGGAACAAGACCCTCGACCTCGATAAGAGCCTCACGGCGTGAAAGATTGATTCTGCCCTGATCGTCAATCTCACGAACCTTAACGATAACCTCGTCGCCAACATTAACAACGTCTGTTACCTTGTCAACTCTCTTGACATCAAGATGGCTGATGTGAACAAGACCCTCTTTGCCCGGAGCGATCTCAACGAATGCGCCGAAGTCCATAATTCTTGTTACAACGCCCTTGTAAATAGCGCCGACCTCGGGGTCGTTAGCGATAGTCTCAATCATAAAGATTGCACGCTTTGCGTTCTCAATATCCTGAGAGCATACAAATACGCTGCCGTCCTCTTCAACGTCAACCTTACAATCGCACTCTGCGCAGATCTTCTGGATGACCTTGCCCTGCTTACCGATAACCTCGGCAATCTTGTCAACGGGAACCTTGGTTGAAAGCATCTTCGGAGCATACTTTGAAAGCTCTTTTCTCGGCTCGGGAATAACCGGAAGCATAATCTCGTCAAGGATGTAGCAACGAGCCTTGTATGTCTTTTCAAGAGCTTCCTTGATGATTTCGGGTGTAAGTCCGTGAACCTTGAGGTCCATCTGAATTGCTGTGATACCCTTCTTTGTACCCGCAACCTTGAAGTCCATATCGCCGAAGAAGTCCTCAAGACCCTGGATATCAACCATTGTCATAAAGCGGTCGCCCTCGGTAATAAGTCCGCAGGAAATACCTGCAACGGGAGCCTTAATCGGTACGCCTGCTGCCATAAGTGAAAGAGTTGAGCCGCAGATTGAGCCCTGTGAAGTTGAACCATTTGAGGAAAGAACCTCGGAAACAACACGGATGCAGTATGGGAACTCTTCAACCGACGGAATAACGGGGAGAAGTGCTCTCTCTGCGAGTGCACCGTGACCGATCTCACGGCGTCCCGGTCCTCTGCTCGGACGAGTCTCGCCGACTGAGTATGACGGGAAGTTGTAGTGGTGAATATATCTCTTTTCGGTCTCGTTGTCGATACCGTCAAGCATCTGAACATCGCTCATAGGTCCGAGTGTTGTGATTGAAAGGCACTGTGTCTGACCACGAGTAAACATACCTGAACCGTGAACGCGGCTGAGGAGGTCAACCTCTGCGTTAAGCGGACGGATCTCATCGATTCCACGTCCGTCAACACGCTTGCCCTCGTCAAGAAGCCAGCGGCGAACGATGAACTTCTGGAGCTTATACATACAATCGTCGATCTTGGCGATGTCGTCGGGATAAACCTCGTCGAACTTCTCGTGAACAGCGGCATAGATCGGACGAAGAGCCTCGTCTCGGATTCTCTTGTCGTCTGTGTCAAGAGCAACCTTAACGTCGTCGATAGCAAACTCCTTGATAGCCTCGAACATCTCGGGAGCCGGATCGTTTGACGGGAAGTCGATCTTCTCCTTGCCTACCTCGGCACGGATGCCCTCGATGAACTTAACGATCTCCTGGTTAACCTTGTGAGCGTACATAATACCGTCGAACATATCCTCATTGGATACCTCGTTTGCGCCCGCCTCGATCATTGCAACAAGATCCTTGGTGGAAGCAACGGTAACAGCCATCTGCGAAACCTTTCTCTGCTCCTCGGTCGGGTTGATGACGTACTCGCCGTCAATGAGACCGACGGAAACACCCGAAATCGGGCCGTCCCACGGAATAGCCGAAATTGAAATTGCAACCGAAACACCGATCATAGCGGTAATCTCGGGTGAGCAATCGGGATCAACTGACATAACTGTTGCAACAACGCCTACATCGTTACGCATATCCTTCGGGAAAAGCGGACGAATCGGACGGTCGATAACACGTGAAGCAAGTGTTGCCTTCTCGGAAGCCTTACCCTCACGGCGCTGGAAAGAGCCGGGAATACGACCTACCGAATAGAGCTTCTCCTCGAAATCAACGGAAAGCGGGAAGAAATCAACACCCTCTCTGGGCTTGTCTGCCATTGTGGCTGTGCAAAGAACCTCAGTCTCACCGTAACGGATAAGACATGAACCGCCTGCGAGCTGAGCCATTTTACCGGTCTCGACTACGAGCGGACGTCCTGCAAGAGTTGTTTCAAATTTTCTGAAATCCTTGAAAAACATTTTAATACCTCTCTGTAAAATTATATTTCTACGTCAGGCAAGGATTTAGCAATAAATCCGCAGTTTGAGCTTCAAGCTGTCGATTCACTGCTAAAACCGATAAGCTGCCCGACAAATAGATGCGTTTAAAAATCGACACTGAGGCAGACAGTAAAAGGATGCTGTCTGCCTCATTAGGAACTTATTTACGGATGCCGAGTCTTGCGATGATAGCACGATATCTCTCGATATCAACTTTCTGCAAGTATGCAAGAAGGTTACGTCTGTGACCAACCATCTTAAGAAGACCTCTTCTTGAATGATGATCCTTCTTGTGTGTCTTGAGATGCTCTGTAAGGTCGTTGATTCTCTTTGTAAGAACAGCGATCTGTACCTCCGGTGAACCTGTGTCACCCTCGTGAAGAGCGTACTCAGCCATAATAGCCTGCTTCTCTGCCTGTGTCATAATTTTCACCTCATTAATAATATTTTGCGCCGACCTCCCAGGTTACGGCAGGTGAACACCGCATTGCGGTAAAACCCGTAATCCGAGAAAGCGGAAACACAACGTTAGTATTATACCACCCAAAATCGGGTTTGTAAAGACTTTTTATAAGAAAATTTTAAGGGACTGTCGCGTTCGGCAACAGCCCCTTTTAATCAGCCGATCACGGTCACTTTATATGCCTTAATCGTTTTCGGGCTTTTCTTTGCGAGCTTTCCGTCGTAGGAAATTTCAAGCGTTGCGCCGATTTTGAGATCGTCACGGCTTATTTCCTTGCCGTCGGAATCATAGATCTTGTCCGATCCGCCCTTGAACTTGATATAAAGTCCGTCCTTGTCATAAAGATCCGAATAGACGCCGCCGAGATCCTGAACCTCAACGATAAAATCCTTGCTGTCATCGGAATTTTTGATGCTGTAATTTGCAATTATCGTGCTTGCAGCTTCACTTGCGCCGTCGGATCCGTTACCGCAAGATGTAAGTATAAGCAAGCCCATTACCGCAATAAGAACAACTGAAATGACTTTTTTCATTCCGCTTATCTCCATGACATATAAACCGTCTTGCCGTTCTCTGCAATTGCATACTTTGCGCTCTTTGTTGATGTAGCATAGTCGGCAACGGAAAGTTTTGTAAACTTTATACCTCTTGATCTCTTCGGAGAGTTATGCTCGATAGTTGTTGTGTTCTGAAGTCCCCCTGCAAAAGCCTGTGCCTGCTCGGCAGTCTGGAAGTTTATAGTGTACTCTGCCTTGAGCTTGGCTGTTTCATCGGGGCTTACAACATAGCTGCCTGCGCTGAGAGTTCCCGGGGTGAAGCCTGTGAGCCACCATGTTGTTGTCGGAGATCTGTGGAACAGGAGGTTATATTTGTTCTGATCGTTAACATCCTGTCTGTAAACCTTAACGCTCATATTGAGCTTTTCGGCATCGGTTACGCAGTCATAATATGTGCTGTTTGTCTTGCCGATGTCACGGTTATAGAGACCGAGCTCGGCACCGATAAGAACGAAGCCGTACTGACCCTTCCAATACTGCATCATCCATTCCTTATTGTTATAGGTGAACTTGACACGCATTGTATCGTAGGAAATTGCACCTGCTCCGGAAACATTATCGTATGTCTCCTCGAAGCCGAAGTTTCTCTGCCATGCGTCCTCTGCGGTATAGAAAACCTGATCGGTGTTGCTGTATTTGAATCCGAAAAGACCGGTATCCTTGCCGTCTTTACCGACAACCGTCCAGCTGTCTGTATCGGGATCATAGACAATCTTTACAGACTCGGAAAATCTCTTAAGGCTTGCGTTGAGATCCTGCGCAAATTTCTTGTAATCAAACTTTGTGGTGCTCGGCTTGGTCGTGGAATTGTTGCCGCCGCTGTTGCCACCGGTACTGTTTGAGCCGCTGCCGCCGTTGCCCGGATTATAGCTTATGTTGCCGCTTGAGCCGCTTCCGCTGCCCGAACCGCTGTCAACATAACCTGCATTTGTGTCCACCGTGCCGATGGTGTTGCCGTTGTCGTCGATTACGTCAATGACATTTGTCGACTGATCAAATTTCCAGTTGTTACCGCAATCGTTACAGGTGTATGAACCGTCCTTGTTATCCGTGATGTTCGTCGACTGGCAAATCGGACAGCAAAGCTGATTTCCGTTCGAATCGACCAACGGCGTTGCAAGTGTGCCGGCATCTTTCTTAGTCTGACCGATCAAGTTACAACCGGGGAATATAGTAAGAATAATGAGTGTGAGAACGCAGATGATTGAGATCACTCTGGTCTTTCTTCCTTTGTTTTCCATCTCTTCTTCTGAACCTCCGTAAATTTTTTCTCATTATAACACACTATTCGGAAAAAAGCAACCGCTGTTTTACGTTTAAAAAATATTGACTAAATCGTCAAATGCGTATATAATGTTTAAGAATAATTGTCAATAGGAGTTTTAATATGCAGGAGATTAACTCGGCATCACTGGAGAGAATAATTGATGCCTTTCCGTTCAGCGGTGAGCTGACCAAAATTGAGTCGACGGACACGGGTCTTATCAACTCAACTTATATGCTCACTTTTTTTGACGGAAACCAGGAATTTGAATACGTTTTGCAGAAGATAAATACTAACGTTTTCAAGAAACCGGACGAGCTTATGTCAAACATAATGAACGTTACGGGCTTTCTTCGCAACAAGATAAATCTTTCGGGCGGCAATGCCAACAGAGAGACTCTCACTTTTCTCTATACAAAGAACAACACACCGTATTTTCTTGACGATGAAAACAACTGCTGGCGGAGCTATGTTTATATCGGCAAGTGCTATACCTGCGATAAAATTGATTCTGCGGCAAAGGCGTTTCGCTCGGGCAAGGCGTTCGGTAAGTTCCAGAAAATGCTTTCCGACTACCCTGCCGCAAGCCTTTTTGAAACAATCCCCCATTTTCACGACACACCGTCAAGATATGCAGCTTTAAAAGAAGCTGTTGAAAATAACCTTTCGGGCAGGCTTGATAACATAACGGATGAACTCAAATTTGCTTTTAACCGTGAAAAAGACGCTTCAAGACTCGTTGACCTTGTTGCAGAGGGAAAAATTCCGATGCGCGTTACTCATAACGACACAAAGATCAATAACGTTCTTTTTGACAGTATCACCAATGAAGCAATCTGTGTAATCGACCTTGATACCATTATGCCGGGGCTTTCTCTTTACGATTTTGGCGACAGCATACGTTCGGGCGCAGTTACGTCGGATGAAAACGAACAGGATCTTTCAAAATACGGTCTTGATCTTGAGCTTTTCAAAAGCTATACAGAGGGATTTCTTTCCGAGGCGGGCAAGGCTCTTAACGAGGAGGAGATTCGCAACCTCGCCTTTTCGGCAAAGCTGATGACGCTGGAATGCGGAGTCCGTTTCCTTACCGATTATCTTAACGGCGACACATATTTCAAGACCGAATATCCCGAGCATAACCTTGTAAGATGCAGAACACAGTTCAAACTTGTTGAGGATATCGAAAAGCATATGGACGAGATGAACGAGTGTGTTGATGAAATATACAGGAGGAGTTTGATTGAAGCCTGAGAAAAAGAGCGTCGTTATCATATCGGCAATTCTTGTCATTGCCGTCACGGCAACGCTTGTTCTTATTCCGCTTATCAGGAGAAACTCGGGCAACAGATATATGCGTGAGGATCTGCGGAATGTCGATAACGTTACGCTTATATCGCACTGCATTGAAATTAACGGAGTTAAAAATTCCGTTGCAGGCTTCAAGGAATGTGTAAGGCTCGGAGCGAAAGGCGTTATCGTTGATCTCTGCTTTAAAAAAGACGGAACACCCGTTATCTCAGACAGCTATTCGACAGCGGACAGTGCCGAAACCGTCGAGGATCTTTTTAAGGCGATGAGTGACGGTAAGTATAAAGAAATCAGCGTTTATTTCAACATTATCCAGCTCTCCGATCTTTCACGGCTCAACAGTCTTGCGGTCAGTTACAATATTCTTGACCGAGTATTTCTGATCGGCATTGACTCCGAACATTATGATCTCATTAACACCGACGACACGATTATTCCGTTCCTTTTGGACTATAACTTCCGGGACAGCGACCTTGACGCTTTGAAAAAAGGCAGCTTTACACGCCCCGATATACTTGATAAATACGGCGCAACGGGGCTTGTTCTCCCCTCTTCACAAATATCTGAAGAGCTTGTTGAGGCTCTCAACGACTACGGCATACTTTACATTGTGAACGTTGCGGACGAAACCTCAGATATGTGTCAGACGCTCCTTAAAGGAGCAAATAACGTTATTGTTCCCGATATTGAAAAAGCGAGCAAAACAATGAACGAGTGGACCCTTGAAATGCAAAAAAGATACAAGAAATCGGTTGACAAATCAATAAAAGCTCTTTCCGAGAAAGAGAAAGATAATAAATAAAAATTCAGAAACAGGAGTGGTCAATATGGCAAAAATTCTTATTGCGGATGACGAAAGCAAGCTTCGCAGACTTGTTTGCGACTTTCTCAGACGTTCGGGACATACCCCCGTTGAGGCAAGCACAGGACGAGAGGTCCTCGATATTTTTAATTCGGACGAAAAAATAGATCTGTATCTTCTCGATATTATGATTCCCGAGGTTGACGGCTGGGAGCTCTGCCGCCAGATCCGTAAGACATCGTCGGTTCCGATCATTCTTTTGACGGCAAGAAGCGCCGAGTATGACGAGATAATGGGATTCGACGCAGGTGCGGACGATTACGTTACAAAGCCGTTCAGCCTTGCTGTTCTTATGAAGCGAATCGATGTTTTGCTTAAACGTTCATCATCGGGCAAGGTCAGAACAGATAAGGACATCATTTCACTTGACGGACTTCTTATCAACAACGACGCCCATCAGGTTACAATCGACGGCACTCCGGTCGAGCTTACTCTCAAGGAATACAACATCCTCGAAAAGCTCATTTCGAGCCGTGGAAGAGTTTACACAAGAGAACAACTCCTTGACGACATCTGGGGCTATGACTATGTCGGTGACACACGTAACGTCGATTCACACGTTGCACGTCTCCGCAGTAAGCTCGGAGTATGGGGATCGAATCATCTCAAAACAATTTACGGTATAGGCTACAAAATTGAGGTGAACTGATTTGAGTCCCCGCAAGAAATTCAAGGACAAAAACCTTGTTCAAAACATAAAGTCGCAGGTTTTTCTGCAATTTGTGTTGATCTTTCTTGTTATTCTGTGTGTTATACTTCTCACCTCAACCTCACTCTACACAAACATCATCACCGGTATGACGCTTTCAAACCTGCGTGAAGCGGTTGAAGTTACCAAACAGGTTGACGTTTCAAGAAACGACGTAATAAAATGCGTTGAAGACATTGAACGTGAGCGTTCTGTATTTATTGAGGTTTACGGCAAAAATCCCGGCGATAAAAAGGGCGAATACACACAGATCATTTATACCAAATACGCCTATGACCGTTTTTATGACCGCAACAAGGAAGTTCAGCAGGCTAACGAACCGAAAGCGCTTGTCGGTTTCCTTAACGGAGATTTTGAGATTGACCAAACCTATAACGACGGAAGTGTTGTCGGCAAACTGAAAAATCAGGACAATACTTATGAATACTATGCCCTTGCCGCTCCCGGACTTACGGGCGCCTATCAGATTGTTGCCGCCGTTCAGTATTCAACGATCGAGCAGCAGGCAAGAACAGTCAGTATAACAATGGGTCTGATTATTCTCCTTGTTTTTATAGCCGTAAGCATTGTGGTTTATTTTTACGTTACGCAAATCACGGGACCGATCAGAAAAATCACCGAGATAACTCAACGTATGGCTGTTGAGGATGATCCTAATCTGAGGATTCCGTCAGGCGGAAAATCCGTTAATGCCGAGGTTGACGCCTCGATCGAAAGTATTAACGCCATGTACTCTTCCTGGATGGTAACGAAAGAAAAGCTCGCCGAGAGATCGGAATTTCTTCTTGAACAGCTCCACGAAAAAGAGCTTGAAAAGAAATACCGTGAGGAGTTTATCGCAGGAACATCGCACGAACTGAAGACGCCGATCGCAATTATTCAGGGCTATGCCGAGGGTGCAAAATATTCGCTTGACGACAAGGAAACTCTTAACGAATACTGCGACACGATAATTGACGAATGCGCAAGGATGAACGATCTTGTAGTAAATATGATGAGCCTTTCGAACATTCAGCAGAATGCGGATTCGCTCAACTATGAAAACTTTTCAATTACCGATTTTATTGCGGATGATCTTGCTTCTCACAGTATTGTTTTCAAAAAGCACGGTATAACGGTTGAAAACCTTATAAGCGAGCAAATCTTCGGCAGAGCCGATTTAAAGAAGCTCCCGTTTGTAATCAACAACCTTATTTCAAACGCCATTTCCTACATCGGCGGCGACCCGAAAATTATCCGAGTCAGATATGAGGATGTCGGACTTTCGTACAGAATTTTTGTGTTTAATTCCGGCGATAATATTCCGGAGGATGTTCTCGAAAAGCTGTGGTTCAGCTTCTACCGTCACGATGCCGCAAGAATGAGAAACGAAGGGCACTTCGGTCTCGGTCTTTCCATTGTAAAAGGTATTCAGGACGCCCATTCCGAACAATGTGGTGTAAATAACGCCGACGGCGGAGTGGAATTTTGGTTTGATATCGGAAAAGCGAAAGATGAATAAAATTAAAACTCCGGCTTTCGTCGGAGTTTTTTCATTAATATATTTCGTAGAATACAACATTGTTTGCGTCAAGCGTATCGTTAAATTCAATCGTACCGTTTTTGATTTTCGCCGTTGAAACAATGGGCACGAGCTTTGAACACTCGGCGTACTTAGCCTTTAATTCGGTGAGATAAATCTGTCTTGCATTCTCGTCGGCAAGCGTTGTCGGATCATCAACACTCGGATCGTCAGGCGACCAACTGAAGCAGTCATCGGTTATTCCGTAGGTCTTGCGATCCTCAAGGAACTCGTCAAAGAAGTTGCAGTTGTCACTCACAATATACCTAACAACCGTTACCTCCTCTTTGTCGAGCTGAGAAGCTTTTATTTTAAGCGAAACATTCATTTTGCGATTATAATCTACATCGTTCTTGAAATTATATGTCATAACACGCAGGGTGCCTGTTTCTTCGTTCCAGCCTGCAAGACATTCGCTTTCAACACCGATTCCCGCCTTAACCTTGGCGGAGACGACTCTCGCTTTTTTGCTTTCGGCAAACTTTGCAAGATTGGATGCAACGTGATAGCTCACCGTCGGGTTGCCGTCGAACAGTCCACCCGAAAGGAATCCCCACGAAGAGAAATAATCGAGTCCGCTGTTTATGCCCTGAGTGAAAAGCCTCGCATCATATGCCGCCTGCCAGGTAAATCCCGTTATACGCATATTAAGCTGATCATCATTCTTGCCCTTGCTGTTGCCATAGAGAATCCTGCCCTCATCAACGCCGTAAAACAGATTTTTAAGCCCATATCGCTCAGCCGTTCTTTTAAGATACTTGATTGTCTGCGGCAAAGTCTTTCCGCCTGTATATTTTCCCGGTTTACTGTCATAGAATGACGCCGAAAGGAACGAAATCTTTGTACCTTTTCCGCCGTTGGCATAGTTAGTGCCCTTGGCAACGTGCTTTATAAAATCGGCTTCGTCCCACAAGCCCTCTGTTACGGTCATTGAGTGTGCGCCGACGGTTATATCCTCGCCGAGAACATCAATAAGTGCCTGAACAGTGTAGTCATAAAGTTTACAGTAGGCAATCATAGAATCCTTAGGCTTGCCGCTCTTAGCCTGGAACCAGCCGCCGTTCTCATACTCCGTCATACAGCCGAAACGCCAGCTTCTGACCTCATCAATGCCAAATTCATCAACAAGAGCCTCGGCAATAGCCTTTATATAGCCGTAATAAACATTATAATCATCGGGCGGATAGATATTCATTGCAAAATCTCCGCCGATATTATAGTCGGAAGTAAATTTTATCGGTACGCCGCCGAGTTTCAAATGCGGTTTTGCGCCCAGCTTGAGAATACCTCTGCAATTTTTTATCAGCGGCTCAAAGTCATAGTCGGTGTAGGTCGATGTATCGTATGGATTCTTGAAAAGATCCCTTTCGGGTGTGCCTCCCGTGCACTGCATCAGCTGAATATATTTCACAAATTCGGTGACGTCATAATCCGATGTAATCTTCGGATCATAAAATTGTGTACCCATATTCCATATATTGACGTTGTCAACAATATTCGGGATCTCATCGGAAAGATCATCGGCATTGACAATATATCTGACCGAGCTTACTCCGCCGAACAAGGGACAAAGCAATGAGAAAAACAGCACAACGGTCATAAAAATTGATGTTATAAACCTGATTATACACATAATTTTCACCTTTAAAAAACTGCCGCATTAAGTATCGCTGTAATACCTTAATGCGACAGTTTATTGTTTATAATTTATTTGCTTTCAGGATAAAACTCCGGAAGGAACTCCTTGTGAGCCTCTTTAAGTTCGTTGAAGCACTTAACAGCCTTGTCATAGTCGCCGACAAGCGGATGAATAAGAAGTCCGTTGATAGCGGCTGTCTCGTTACCTGTTGTTGCGGCCTCAACCGTGTACTTCTCATAAGCCTTAACTATTCTGATAAGGTTGATGATGTGCTTGTTGTGGAAATCTGTAACCTTGATCGGCTTTGCACCGTCCTTGCCGATTACGCACGGAGCCTCGATAACATCGTCATCCTCAAGGAAATCAAGAGTGCCGTTGTTTTTAACGTTAACAACCTGAACATCTCCGACATCGTTTGCAAGAGAATTGATAAGGTTAACCGCAGCAAGAGAATACTTGTGACCGCCTCTCTTGTCAAGAAGTGCAGGCTTTACGCAAAGCTCCTCATCCTGATACATTTTAAGGAGCTGCTCCTCAATCTCCATACAAACCTGAGCTCTTGTCTTTTCGTCCTCACGCTGGTGCTGGAGCTTAGCCTCACGGCAGTAGTAATACTGAAGATATGATGACGGGATAGCATTAACAGCCTTAAGGCAGTCAAGACCGATACCGTCGTCCTGAATGTTAGCCATAACCTTTGCCTTGTAGCCCTGATTGATCATATCGGTAATGAGCTCTTTGCCGTCCTTCTTGATGGAGGTTACCCAGCTAAGGTGGTTAAGTCCGACATATGTGATGTCAACGTCGGGACCTGTTGTCTCCTTGATATCGTCAAGCATATCAATAGGAACATTGCAAAGACCGATGTTCTTAACGTTAGTGTTGTTGAGAACAAACTCTGTAATGATACCCGAGGGATTTGTAAAGTTGATAAGCCAAGCGTTCGGACAAATCGCTTCAATTCTGTCGCAGATGTGCTTGATTACGGGGATTGTTCTGAGAGCCTTAAACATTCCGCCGATACCCGTTGTCTCCTGACCGATAAGGTTATACTTCTTCGGGATGCTCTCGTCAAGGTAACGTGCGTGAAGCATTCCGACACGGATCTGGGTAACAACGAAGTCGGCGCCCTGAAGTGCAAGGTCAAGATCGTCTGTCATAACGACCTCACAGTCAACGCCCGCTTTTTTAAGCATACGAACGCAGAGATTTCCGACGATTGTACGCTTTCTCTCGTTGATATCCATAAAGGATATTTTCTTGAGCTTCAAGGAATCAGAAGCCTTGAGGAATCCGTCTACAAGCTCAGGACAATATGTACTGCCCGAACCGATTACGGCAACAGTAATTTCTTTCATATGTAATTACCTCTCTTATTATATATATTGCTGGAAGATCCAGTTGATACAGCCTGTTACAGGCGGCTGAGTCAGCTTAATAAACTTGAGCTTTCTTCCGCTTGCAACGGTCGCTTTTTCCATAAGTGCTTTAATATAAATCTCCGACGGAAGTTTTGTATGGATAGAGCCCGAAAGAACTACCTCAACAACATCATCGGTGAAATTATTCGTATTGAGATGAGCGGCAATGAGAGCGGCACCTCTTGAAGCCATCTTGTCAATAACATCAAGAACAGCTTTATCGCCGAGCTTTGCAGCGTCGAAGAAGAAGTCGATCAGGCGCATAATAAAAATGTCTGCGTCGGGATCTTCAAATCTTGAAACGAGCGAAAGGAACTCTTCCTTTGAGGAGAGCGAATACTCATCAAAAACCATCTTTGTAACAGCGGTCTTTCTGAGTCCGAGATAAACATCATCATATACCATTCTGTATGTTTCGGCGGCGATCCAATGACCGTTGCCGACGTCGCCCGAAAATTCGCTGAGTCCCGCAAGCTGAAGCATATTGCCGTCGTTATCTATTGAGTTACAGCAAGTACCTGTTCCGCAGTTATAGCCGATTGCGGCGGCACCCGTGGAGCCTGCCTTGACAACGATGAAACCGTCGTTGTAAATCTCAAACTTTTCAAGACCGTAATCAAGAAGACGCTTTTTCATCTCATCGTGCTGGAAAGGATGGTCAATTCCCGCAAGACCCATAAGGGTGAAATCAACATCGTGAAGCGAAATATTTGCCTCGTGAAGAAGATTCTTAATTCCTGCCCAGATTATGTCAGCCGCCTCATCAAAGCTGCCTTCCATATTCTCGTGGTTGCTTCCGGGACCCTTAACCATAGCAACAATATTTTTCTTTTCATCAAAAAGCGCATAAGCGGTCTTGGTTCCGCCACCGTCAATGCCTATGTAGTAACTCATATGTAACTCCTTTATTGAAAATATTTATTTGACATAAACAATATCAATATCTCTTTCACACGGACCGCCGAGCTTTGGCTTTCCTGCACTGTTAAGCCCGAGCATACCGTTGTCAGCAAAAAATTCAGTCTCAACAACATTAACCTTGTTCAGGTTCTTTAATTGAGTTGCTCTTGTTCCCGTCACGTTGCCGATTCCCTTGACATACATAAATGAGCAGTTGCCGCCGTTAAGCACAACAGCATTTTTTACTCCGTATTTTACAAGAAGATCAGCGATGGAATCCATCGGCATAAATTCACCGATTGCAAGAATATATTTGTTTGCGCTGATCTGCGCAAGTACCGTTCTGTTATGATAATAGCCCGACTCGTTATTATAAACCGCCTTGCCGTTTTCAACAAGCGTATACTGATATCTAACCGTGTTATATACACCGTCGGAAACAAGCTGATTCTGATTACGGCTGTTCATTACACCGTAGTCCCAAGCCCCGTTTCTGTACATACGGACATATCTGCCACCACTTTCAGACTGTGATGCGGAATAAATACTGCCGTTTCTTATACACTCGTGCGGAGCAGAAGCCTCACCGTTAATTGCAATAAGCGCACCCGCCGCTTTCGATATATTTTCAACTCTGCCGGAGTTTGCCCCGATAAGCTGTTGGCTTACTCCGAACTTTACGGTTGTCGGTGAGCAGGATATTAATGCAATATTGCAAACCGGCTGGTATGTAACAGTCTTACTTGAAACATCCATACCCGAGTCACTGCCCTTTTTGAAATTCTGTGTGATTTTTGATCCGTATGCAACACGGTGAATTTCCGCACTGACGCCGTTCGAGCTGACTTTCCACGCACGCTGTACCGTTCCTGCATATCTCGTGACCGAGGACGGAGAAACCTCATACTTTGTGTATGAGCCCGAATTGTTGGACGCCGTCTTTTTCTTAGTAGTTGTGATTTTCTTTGCAGTGGTTGTTTTCACATCGGTTTTTGAACCGTTTACCGCAGGTTTTGCCGTCGGACTGCTTTGTGATTTTGAGCTTGTCCCGGCTTTTGAATTATCCGTTGTTGTCTTTTCACTGACTGCGGTTATATCGGTGCTTTCACTTTTTGGCACCGTCTCACTGCCGCTGTCTGTCGACGTTTTTTCTTCTGTTGTTACAGAAGCCGAGATGTTGTTATTACCTGAATTGCAAGAACAAAGGACACATACTAAAAGGGAAACGCTGATAAAAATGCCGAGAAACTTCTTCATAATTATCACCTTTCAAGATGTTTTAAAAACAACCTATAATATTATACTATCATTACCAAATAAAAACAATAGCTTTTTTGAAAATAAAGATCATTTGCTACATATTTTTTGCTTTGTAAAATCAGAGCTTTCTGTAAACATCCAATCCAAACTGTATCTCTGTTTTCAGCGAACTCAGAGACCGGACTTTACTCTGATCCTTGCTGCCGGTTTTGTAATAATACGGCGTCATCTCAAACAAAGCCTCAATGTCGCTGTTATTATCTAATGAAATGACATCGCCGATCTCATCCCGACACATCAATTCAAAGCCGTCGGGCACACTGCGGTCAACATCATTCAGATAAGGCTTGTCATATATCACCGACTTAAGTCCCATAAGATGCTTTTCAAGCGGATAAGCTCTGATAAATTTTCCGTCTGATTTAAGCACCCGTTTAATTTCATCAATACTGTACGGCGCAAAAACCGACATAACGCAGTCGCAGTAGCCGTCGGCAATAGGCAGATCAAATGTACTTGCAACGGCAAGCGAGATTGATTTATTTCTCCTGCTTCCGCCGATCAGCGCATACTTTGAAATATCAATTCCGCCGATGACGATCTCGGGGTAATCGTCTGCAATAGCGGCTGTGTAATAGCACTCTCCGCATCCGAGATCAGCGAGCCTCATATCATCACAAATAAGCTCACCTACCCTTTCGGATATTTTCCTTGCGAGGATATCATAATACCCTTTATTAAGAAAATCGGATCGGGATTTGACCATCAGCTTATCATCGCCGTGGCGTTTGGCTGATGATTTCTGAGATTGAAGCAGATTAACATAGCCCTGCTTGGCAATATCGAAGCAATGACCATTTTCACATTTCATAGTACCGTCGGTTTTTTTCAGTGAATCCATACAAACCGGACATATAAAATCAAAATTCATATTCAGTCTTTTTTAAGGTCATCTTCGGGAGCCTTTGCGCAAGGTGCGTCAATAGGTTCCTTTTGAATTTTAATCGGCGCAATATATCTTACCGCATTGGTAATAATTGTCTGAACATTATGATTTTTGAATGTGGGATTTGTCTCGTGACCCGGCTGGAAATAAAAGACTTTACCAAGTCCCCTGTTCCATATGCATCCGGATCTGAATACCTCTCCGCCGCCGAACCAGCCGATAAACAGAAGCTCGTCCGGAGTAGGAACATCAAATCTCTCTCCGTACATCTCCTCGTGCTCAAGGTAGAAGTATTCGTCTATACCCTGAGTAATCGGATGATTGGGAGCAATGTTCCAAATTCGCTCCCTGTCGCCCTCTCGCCATTTAAGAGAACAACTTGTACCGAGCGCTTTTCTGAAAATTTTTGAATAATGACCCGAATGTAAAACTATAAGACCCATTCCTCTGAGGATACGGTCGTGAATCTTTTCAACAAGCTCATCCGGAACTTTTTCGTGCGCAACGTGACCCCACCAGATCAGAACATCCGTATTTTCAAGGACTCCGTTTCCGAGTCCGCACTCGGGCATATCGAGGGTTGCACAGGTAACGCTTATATCTTCATTTTTGCCGAGAAAATCAGCAATGCAAGCATTTATACCGTCAGGATATACAGCAAGAACGTTATCTTCCTTATCCTGAACGTGTTCATTCCACACAGTTACATTTATCATTAAAAAAGCCTCCTTTTCTAATTAATAATATCATATCGGCACCCATTTTTCAACCTTTTTGTTTGTCATTCAACAACAAAAGGCACGGAAAGA
>DKDP01000001.1 GCA_002449395.1 Ruminococcaceae bacterium UBA6845
TCATGGCAGCAAATTTAAGCCTAACCCAGTTGGTTACTTGGGATAAGCCTCTGTATGGTGTGTATCGCATTGCGTGTTTTTCTTTTGCGTCTGCAAACACCCGTTCAATTGTTTCTTTCCTCCGTTCATACATTTCCTTGTATGTCGGAGTATATCTGATATCTTCCACCTTCTCAAGATAATCAGACCAAATGTGCTTTGTTACCGTTTTCTCACACTTGCTGTTTTCTGTGCACTTGTATCTTGACGGGCAGCTTTCGCATATATATGTTTTGCTCTTGAACTCTCGGTATCCTTCTCTGTTTGTTGTTGCATAGCTCAGCACTTGATTTTCGGGACATATTACACAATCATAGTATTTATCGTAAACGTATTCATACGGTTTAAAATAGTCTAGTTTCCCCATCGGTCGTTTATATGGCAGTACAGGTATTCTCTTGTCATCTAATACTCTCTTGCTTATCCACGGCGTCTTGTATCCTGCATCCATTACTACTGCTTCTATTTCAGGGTTCTTTTCTATGAGTCTTTCGTACAATCCGTCAAATGCCACACTGTCATGAACATTGCCCGGATTTACTGTTACATCCATTACATATCCGTTTTTGTCACAGCCTGTCTGTGCTGTATATGCAAAGCATTTCTTGTGTTCCCCTTTGTGAAACACTCCGCTTTCCGGGTCTGTGGTTGATTCATTTATCGTCTTTTCTTCTTTGGCTTTTGTTCCGTCAAACGGCTTTTTACCGTGGTTTTCTCTGTCTTCGTTGATTTCTTCCATCAGCTGTTCTTCATATATTCTTGCTGCCTGCGGTACTGCCTTTTTGACTACCTTTTTCATGTTGGCATTTGCTTTGATGTGTGTTCCATCAATGAATACCGCTTCAGGAGATAAATAGCCTGCTTTGGATATTTCTTTCAATATCCAATAGAATATTTCTTCTATTGTTTGCTCCGTGTATCGGTGCTTGAAGTTGTAGCTGATTGTTGAAAAATGCGGTATCGGCTCATTCATTAAATACCCCAAAAACCACCTGTATGCTACATTCATTTTGATTTCTTCTACTGTTCTTCTCAATGACGGTAATCCATACAGATGCTGTATCAACACCATTTTAAATATCACAACCGGGTCTATGCTCGGTCTGCCGTTATCCGCACAATACAAATCTTCTACTATATCGTATATGTGAGTGAAATCTATCGCACTGTCTATTTTTCTTAACAAATGGTCTGCCGGTACAAATTCTTCTATGCTGAATATTTCTACCTGTTCACGGTTTTCTCTCTGCTTTACTATCATTTTTATCACCGATTTTATTATACCATATATATGACAAAAAGCCCAGTGATTACTGGACTTTTTCGACAAGCTGAAGCAGCAGAACTGCTCTGCTGCGTTTTTATTCGTTTATTTATTTTGCATCCTTTGTTGCGGGATCGAACCAGTCTATTGAATATTTCTCTGTTGCGTTATAATTAAATTCAAGAGGAACTGTTCCGAGATCAGCAAGAGTACCTACGCCGGTAAGCTCGGTTGTAACAACAACGTCTCTTGTGAGTGTGAGTTCGGTAAGCTGATTGCTGTCCTTTTTGAGGATAGCCTTGATCATTCCCTCGCCGTACTGCGCACTGTATGAGTTAACGGTTACAACGCTGTTTACAACATCAAAGTGAGAAAGGATTTCCTTATCGTCCATAATGTTGTAGAGCTTGCCGTAAATGCTGTCCTTCTGATTCGGATTTGTCTCCGGATAAATCTTGATAACGATTATGTATGTTGCGCCTGTACCGTCATCCTTATTCTCCATAACATATGCTGAACGGATGTCGGCATTTGTAAGCACGGGAGCGGTATCCTCGCCGAATGTCGGGAAAATATCCTTTGTGCTCTCGCCATAGGCTGTTTCATTGGAGAAGCTCTCCTTAGTGATAGCCTTTGAAACGGTCTTGAAAGCGGCCTTAACATACTCATTTTCGCACTTATCCTTTTGCTCACCGCTCATACTTGCACCCTGATCGATGCTGTAACTGATGCCGGGGTTGCCCTTTTTCGCTCCTGCCACAGCCTCGTTGAATCTGGTGAGGATTTCCTCGGTCGTTGTGGGTACGGGCGATTTGTAATCGTATGTTTCTTCCTCTTCACCGCAGGCACACAGCGAAAGCACCATAAGCAGTGCGATCAAGAGTGATGAAAATCTTACAATTTTTTTATTCACAATGCCAACTCCTTTTGAGCAATAATAAAAATCACTAATTGATTATAACACAATAATTTCAAAAATCCAATAGTTTTATGGAAAATATTTGGGAAAAGTGTTTTTTCTTCGTCAGATACCCTGCTCGTCAAAGGTGAATACTGTCTCGAGAGCAACCTTGAGACCGATCTCAAGAGTTTTCGGATCGAGGTTATCCTCGGTGTCAAGACGGGTATGATAATATCTTGCCGGTGCCGGATCCATAGCGGTAAATGCGGAAGCGGGAATACCTGCCTGCGATGCAGCTGCGGCGTCGGTTGAGCCGAGCTCGATTGCCTTGATCGGAACGTCATAGCCTACGTTCTTTGCGGCGTTCTGAAGAAGCTGCGCCACTCTGTCGTCGTTCTTTACAACGCCTGTCATATCCTTGTTGTAGATTGACATAAACTCGTGCTCACGGATTGTATCGAAAGCTACAAAGATTGTCTCAACGTCCTTTTCGTTCTTAAATTCCTCAGCGTGAGCCTTCATAAATGCCTTTGTACCTCTGAGGCCTGCCTCTTCACCGCCGACCATAGCGGCAACAACCTCTGTGTTTTCAAAACGAATATCGTTTGCGGCAAGGAACTTTACAACCGCTGCGGAAAGGAAACAGCCTGTAAGGTCGTCGTTGGCACCCATTACGGGACGCTTATAGTTAGTGAAAACGATCGCAGCGCATACAACGGGAACAGCAACATATGTTATAACTGCAATAATCTTCATTGCAAGGTTATCGCCCGACCAGACAAGTCCGCTCTCCCCCGCAATAAGGGCATAGATACTGCCGCCGAGTCCGAGGAGAAGTGCAATAATAGCCGTAAGAATGATTGTCAGAACTGCATTATGTCCGCCGTGGTAGGTATATGTCCACTCAAAAGCGGAGTCTGTGTGACCCGCGATGATTATACGCTTTTTGGTTTCGCCGGAAGCCTTGCGCACGCCGATAACGTTACCCGATGTCTTTTTCGGGAAGAATACATCAAGAACGGGCTTATAGAAAATAAATTCCGCAAGAATGATGAAAAGTGTAACGAGTGAGGCCGCAAGTGACGCAACGGGAATACCGAGCGTGAACATTACGATTGAGAAAAGGATAAGAACCGCTCCGAGCGGAACCCACGCCATAAACGCCTTGTCCGAGCACTTATATTCCTCTCTTGTAACGGTGTCGCAGGAGGATTCGAGCTCCTTTTTCATATGAAGCTGTGCGTTTTTCTCCGCCTCGCTTCCGACAGGTCTGGGACCGAAGTCCTTACAAACCTTTTTGATGTTTTTGATAGCATAGTTCGTGTAAAGACGAACCTCGGAATCATATTTTCCGACGCTTTCCGATGCTTTCATTGAGATCTTTCCTTTCGAGATAAATTATTTTTATAAAGCATTGTTGACAATGACTCAATAAACGAATAGAATAATAATATAAATGTAAGGGATGTGAATATACGTGAACAAAAAGATCACGCCTCGTGTAATAAAAATGATTGTGATCCAATCATTTATCCTCATTATTGCCGTAACAACGGTCGGAGCCGCTGTCAACGTGCATAATGAATATAAAAACACCGGAAAAGTACAAACTGAGATTACCACAATTCCGGGGGTGACTACAACGAACAATTCGGAAGAAATGTCCAAAAATGAAGAAACAACCGCCGCAACGAGTCCCGAAAAGACAACCGTGAACAGCAATTACGAATATTCCTATGCGGGGTTCACTCCGAAAACAATTAACATAACCGCCGATACTCCGCTTTCAAAGGTTCTTCTGAACGGAAGCAATGTTTTGCCGAAGGGATACGAGCCGACGCTTGCCGAAGCCGTCAAAGGCTCGGGAGTTTATCTCGACTACCGAGTAGCTCCGTTCTATCAGGCTATGTATGATAAGGCTCTTGAGGACGGAATTACGCTCAATCCTGTTTCCGGCTACCGTTCATATGAGCTTCAGACGAACAACTTTGAGAATTTCATCGACGAAATTATGGAAAATCAAGGTCTTGACCGAACAAAGGCAACCGTCAAGGCGGCAACCGAGATTATGATACCCGGCGGAAGCGAACACAATGCCGGTCTTGCAATGGATATCGGTTCACTTTCCGAGAGCTTCGAAGATACCGACGAGTTTGCGTGGCTGAGTGAAAATGCCGCAGATTACGGCTTTATTCTCCGTTATCCCAAGGATGAGAAATCAAGGGGTATAACAAAGGTTGTCTATGAGCCGTGGCATTACCGCTTTGTCGGCGTTGAGACCGCAAAGGACATCAAGAACAAGGGTGTTACGCTTGAGGAATATCTTGGGGCGGCAAATTAATTACCGTCGCTTCCCTCTCGCACATCGTCCCTGCGCAGTACCTTTAATACAGTCAGGAAGAAAATTTTAATATCAAACGCAAGGCTTTGCTTCTCGACATATTCTTTGTCAAGCAGAGCCTTGTTTTCCATTGTAATGTTATCTCTGCCGTTGATCTGCGCCCAGCCGGTTATACCCGGGCGAATGCTGTAAACATTATATTTTTCACGAAGCTGTCTGATCTCCGTCTCCTCGGGGATGAGCGGTCTCGGACCGATAAGGCTCATCGTTCCGTTGAGAATGTTGAAAAGCTGCGGGAGCTCGTCAATACTTGTCGCTCGCAGAATTTTGCCGAATTTTGTGATCTTGCTGTTTGCGTTTTCAAGCGCTCCGCTGGCAACATTCTCGGTGCCACGCTTCATCGTGCGGAATTTATAAATTGTAAACAGTTCGTTGTTCCTGCCGACTCTCTCCTGACGAAAGAGAATAGGTTTTCCGTCTGAAATGAGAATAACCAACGAGACAAAAAGAAACAACGGTGAAAGAATGATCAATGCAAAAAGGCTGATTATAAAATCAAGCGCTCTTTTCATAACATACCTCCGATTTTAATAAACTGCAATTTTTCCGAAATCAGGCTTGTCCCTCGACGCTGTAACGAATATCCTGATTTTTTCTGTTGTCAATCCGTTAAGGCCGACAATTCTTTTTGCGCCGACGGTGGTTCCCTCAAAACAGTTTTCCCACCTGCCGTCATTGTATTTCTGAACAAAAAAGCTCTCAATACGCTGACCCTCGGCAATGTTTTCGCAAAATTCAAGATAATTGATTTTTTCTTCTTTGCCGAGATCAATTTCAACCGTGCACTGCGTTTCGCTTCCGCAGTACGGGCGGATTTTAATTTTCCTGCCCTCGGCAAGATTATTTGAAAAGCTGTTTTTTATCTTCTCGCCAAGCTCAGCGAGACGCTTGACATCTCTTTCGTCAAATGTTCCGTCAGGCTTCGGCGGAATATTCAAAATGAAAGTCGTGTTGCCGCCGACGGATCGAAGATATGTGTCGAAAAGTCGGTCGAGCGGATGGGGTTCTTCGTTCTCGTGATAAAACCAACCGGGACGAATTGACATATCCACCTCGGACGGGGCGAACACCAGTCCCTTTGAATACATTATATTGCTGAGCGATCCGATATTCTGATCCATATTATACATATATGAAAGATCGCCGACGAACGGCCCCGGATCGGTCTGAATTTCACAGTTCGGGCAAAGCTCGGACGGAACAACCGCCCACTCGGCATTGCGCGACGAGCCGTCCTCGTTTCCGCACCAGCGGATCGGACCTTTATCATTGAATACGGTTGCGTTCGGCTGATATTTTTTGATCAGCTCAAAATAGCCGTCAAAGTCATAGACCTGTTTTTTGCCGTTCGGTCCCTCACCGCAGGCTCCGTCAAACCACACGTGAAAAATTTCGCCGTAATTTGTCAAAAGCTCGGTGAGCTGAGCCTTGTAATAATCATTATATTTATCCGTGCCGTAAAGCTCGGAATGTCTGTCCCATGGTGAAAGGTAGAATCCAAATTTGAGCCCGTGACGTCGGCAGGCTTCGGAAAGCTCTGCAACGATATCGCCGTTACCGTTTTTATATGGGCTGTTCTTCATACAGTGGTCGGTATATTTTGTCTGCCAAAGGCAGAATCCGTCGTGATGCTTTGCCGTTATGACAACGCCCTTCATTCCTGCGGATTTTACCGCCCTGCACCAACCGTCACAGTCGAGGTTGACGGGATTGAAAATCGAGGGATCTTCCTCACCCGTTCCCCATTCAAGATCCGTATATGTGTTCGGGCTGAAATGAATAAACGCATAAAAAGGTGTTTCGGTCAAAAGACGGAGCTGATTTGCGCTCGGCTTTACGTGCGCCGCCTGCTTTATGAAATTATCCATTTCCGACCTCCGTTACTCAAATTTTATTCCACAAAATATAGTCATCAATCAAAACCGCCCTGACCGGTGCTCCGTCGATTGCGCCCATCTTTACGGGTAGGGCAATGAGATAATAGTCGCCCGGGGCAACGTTGGAAAGATCAAGGTTTTCAAGAATTGCAACACCGTTTTGCAGGAAAGCCTTGTGCGGCTTCATCTGGTTGCCGGATTTTCCGACGGATGCGGCGTCCGTGCCGATGAGACATATGCCGGTGTCAACCGCCTCATAAGCGGCGCTCTCCATAAAGAACGACTGTGAATCGCCCTTTATAAGGAGACGGCTGCATTTCTTCGGAAAATATCTGTTGACATATTCGCCCGTGATAACTCCGGGAGGAACCTCGATAACCGTACAGCGGCCGATATATTTATTCAGATCGGCATCCTCGATAGTCTCCGCACCGTCAAGGAAGTGACAGGGTGCGTCGGCGTGGGTTGCCGTGTGCACACAGGCGTAGACTGCCGAAAGATTACATTCGTCTCCGTCGGCGATCGAGCTGACTGTATCAAGTCTCGTCTCGGGATCGCCCGGATACTCCACGGTTGTAAGAAGCGGTCTTGAAATGTCAATGATATTCATAGTAACATCCCTTTATTTATTTTCCAGTGAAGCCTGCTTGAGGTAGGCATTGATGAATCCGTCAAGATCACCGTCCATAACGGCGTTGATATTACCAACCTCATAGCCTGTTCTGTGATCCTTAACAAGGGTATAGGGCATAAATACGTAAGAACGGATCTGGCTTCCCCAGCCGATCTCTTTCTGCTCGCCCTTGATATCCTCAATTTTATCAAGATGCTCTCTCTCCTTGATTTCGAGGAGCTTCGATTTAAGCATTCTCATTGCGACCTCACGGTTCTGATGCTGGCTTCTTTCAACCTGGCACGAAACAACGATATTGGTCGGAATGTGAATAAGACGAACGGCAGACGATGTCTTGTTAACCTTCTGTCCGCCTGCACCCGACGCTCTGTAAACCTCCATACGGATGTCCTCGGGGTTGATCTCAACCTCAATCGTATCGTCGATTTCCGGCATAACCTCAAGAGAAGCGAACGAAGTGTGGCGGCGTCCCGATGAATCGAACGGAGAGACACGGACAAGACGGTGAACTCCCGCCTCGCTCTTCATATAGCCGTAAGCATTTTCACCCTCGATGCAGAGAACTGCGGATTTGAGACCCGCCTCATCTCCGTCAAGGAAGTCAAGCATACTGACTTTAAAGCCGTGCTGTTCGCCCCAACGGGTATACATTCTGACAAGCATCTGGTTCCAGTCCTGAGCCTCGGTTCCGCCCGCACCTGCGTGGAACGTGAGGATGGCATTTTTGCTGTCATATTCGCCCGAAAGCAGAGTGCTCAAAGTCTGAGCGTCAAGCTCCTTGATAAAAGCGTCAACACTGTGCTGACACTCCTCAAGCATACCGAGATCCTCTTCCTCATCGGAAAGCTCGATCATCGTCAGATCATCCTCATAGGTTGATTTAAGATTTTCATATTTCTGTATTTTATTTTTCAGCGATGCGATTTTCTGAAGAACGACCTGCGTTCCCGCAACATCGTCCCAAAAGCCGTTCTCGGCAGTCTTTGCCTCAAGTTCGGCAACATTCTTCTTCATATCCTCAAGTCCGAGAGCCTCTCCGAGCTCTTTGAGTTTATCCTCATACTCAAGAAGATGAAGTCTTAATTCTTCAAATTGTACCATCTGATTACCTCACTATACTGTTGCGCATAATTTTACTGATTAATTATATCGTAAAAACCGCCGTATGTAAAGAAAGATTTAAATAATATTTCCCAAAAAGTTCAAAAAAATGCTACAAATTCCTTGACTGCTGTGTTATAATAACATTGATAAATATTAAAATCGGAGTAAATTGATGAATTATTCAGGTAAAATCTGCGACGGTTGCAGAGAACCGCTTGAAAACGGCGACGACATTGTTGTCTGCCCCGTGTGCGGAACACCTCAGCACCGAAGCTGTTATGAAAAAAATCATAGATGCGTAAACGAATATCTCCACTCGACGGGCTTCGTATGGACAGATCCCGACGAGGGGAAGAAAAAGCCCGAGCCCGTCAGCGTTCAAAATGAAAATACGCAGACTGCACAGGATCAGCCCGAAAAGCAGCCGCCTTTCGTTCAGGCAACGCCGAAGAATATGGAATCGGTATTTATGCGGGGCGTGCTCTATGACCCGAAGGACGATATGGGCAAGGTACGTGTAAGTGAGGCGGCGGACTTTATTCAAAATTCTTCGCCGAGATATATACGTAAATATATGAAACAAAAAAAGAGCGGACGGAAACTCTCCTGGAACTGGGCGGCATTCTTCTTCTCTCCGTTTTGGTTCTTCTACCGAAAGCTGTATAAGGCGGGCGCAATTTTTCTTACGGTATCTATTGTCTTGTCGCTTATCAATTTCCCCTGGGAACAGCGGTTTATCGAGCAGACGGCACCGCTGACAAATCAGCTTTCCGAGATAGCTGCCGACAAGAGCAGTGCGGATTCGCTCACGGCGGAGGAGAAAGAAAAAATTAAAACAATTTCCGAACAGTTTATGGAAATCGTTGAGAAAAACAATAATTATCTGTTTATTGTTTCCGCTTTGATAAGGATAATTCTTCCGCAGGTCACGGCGGCGCTGCTTGCCAACTATCTTTTAAAGAGAAGAATGCTTCGTGTGGTCAATCTTGCACACAGCGCAACGGATGATCCCGAGCTTGTAAAATATACAATTATGCGAAACGGCGGCGTTTCAATTATTATGCCGATAATTGCACTTATGGTGGATGCATATCTGCCTGATCTGCTGCTGAACATTGCATATAAAATAAATTTCTGATTTCAGGAGGAATTTTTATGAAAATCAAAAAAGCCATAATCCCTGCCGCAGGTCTCGGAACGAGAGTTCTCCCTGCATCAAAGGCAGTACCCAAGGAGATGCTCAACATTGTTGACAAGCCGGCTATTCAGTATATCGTTGAGGAAGCCGCTGCCGCAGGTATTGAGGATATCCTCATCATCACAAACAGAGGCAAGGGCGTTATTGAGGATCACTTCGATCACAGCTATGAGCTTGAGGACAAGCTCGCAAAGAATCCAAAGAAGAAGAAGCTCTATGAGGATGTTCTTCACTGCTCAAACATTGCGAACGTTTATTTCCTCCGTCAGAAGGAAACAAAGGGTCTCGGCCATGCAATTATGTGCGCAAAGAGCTTTGTCGGCAATGAGCCGTTTGCAATTCTCTACGGTGATGATGTTATCATCAACAACGAATATCCTGTTACAAAGCAGCTTTGCGATATCTACGAAGCAACAGGCAAGGGCGTTGTAGGCGTTAAAGAGGTTCCGAGAAAGGACGTTCCGAAGTATTGTTCTCTTGACGTAACTCATCACGAGGACAACCCGAAGGTTATGGACGTTCACAACATCATCGAGAAACCGACGGACGATCAGATTATGTCCTGCTACTCAATTCTCGGCCGTGTCGTTGCTCCGCCGCAGGTATTTGATTACCTTGCAGAGGATCTCGCAAAGACTCCCGAGGGAGAAGAACTTTACTTCACGGATACTCTTACCCGTCTCGGCAAGGAAAACGATCTTCTTGCTCTTGATTTTGACGGTATCAGATATGATATGGGCAACAAGCTCGGCATTATGAAGGCAAACTGCGAGGTTGCTCTTCAGCACGACGAGATCGGCGAGGATTTCAAAGCATACCTCAAGGATCTTGTTTCCAAGTTCTAAGATTACATAATATAAAAAGCTATAATTCACCGAGCTGTGTGTGAATTATAGCTTTTGTTTTATACCCTGTGTCCTCTGACCTTGATATTGCCGAGGAACGGAAGTTTTGCGGTTCCGATCACCTCATCGCCGTTAAATGTTGCGGTGACGGGTATTTTTTTGCCCTTGAACATATCGCTTTGTGCAACCGCAGAAAGTGTGTTGCCGTTTTCGACAATATCGCTTACCGTAAATTCGGGTACATTCTCCCCTATTACTTCAAGCCTGAAATCATATTCCCCGTTATTATCGCTTATAGTTACTCTTCCTGTGCCTTTGAAAAACATTGTGTTAATCGATGCTTCCCATATTCCTAAACCAATCATTGGATTTTTCTCCATTCTTTTTTATTTGAGAGTATCACATTTTACAAAATCTGTCAATAAAAAAGCCTTTTTCCGCAATTCCGAAACTAATACATTCTATTTTCTTGACTTTATCCTTTTTTTATATTAAAATGTTAAGGAATATATAAGGGGTAGAGTCGGGATTTTTTAAAATATTTTTTCGGAGGGGTCCTTGATATGAAAAAGCCGGATATAAAAAGTGCCTTTATAAAGAGTATACTTATGATGCTCTATGACATTTTCGCAATTAATCTGTCCTATATTCTTGTTATGCTGATGAGTAACGGGCAGAAAAATATGGACGTCATCTGGCAAAGAGCAATCCCCGTCACAGCCGTTTTTATTGTTCTCTACTACGCCTTTAAAATTTACTCCAGTATGTGGGAATACGCAGGTCTCAAGGAAGTTCTCAACGTTGCCGTCGCAACGATAATCGGCGGAATTTCCGGTCTTGCGATCGACATTATTATGTCTAAATTTCATTTTGCTTCCTCGACGCTTCAAAACGGATGCTTTGACGCAGTCTTCTATGTCTTCGGAACACTTGTTGCAATGATCCTTGTCGCCGGAATGAGGATCGGCTACCGTCTTGTCCGCAGATATTACAGAGAAACCTCTCTCAAAAAAAATGAAAAGCTCAACAGAGTAATGATCGTCGGTGCCGGCGATATGGGTATGATTATAATCAACGAGCTTGAGGTCAACAACTATACCCGTGGCAAGCCGATCATTGCAGTTGATGATAATCCTCTTAAAGTGGGAAAGCGCATCCGCGGAATCCCCGTCAAGGGCACCTGTGATCAGATTCCCGAACTTGCAAAAAAATATAACATTGACACGATTATTCTCTGTCTCCCCTCTGTCGGCAGTGACCGTCAGACGGAAATTCTCCGCATTGCCGTAAAGACCGGCTGTAAGCTCAAGACTTCTCCGAGTCTGCTCGAAATGACAGACACATCTCAGGGCGGAAGAATCCGTGACGTCAACATCACCGACCTTCTTTCCAGACCCGAGGTTGAATTGAATAAGGATGTTTGCAGCTACATAACCGATCAGGTTATCCTCGTTACCGGCGGCGGCGGATCAATCGGCAGCGAGCTTTGCCGCCAGGTTTCAAAATACCATCCGAAAAAGATTGTTGTTTTTGATATCTATGAAAACAGCGCATATCTTCTCAAGCAGCAGCTTGACGCATACCATCACGGCAATCCCGAAATTGATATAAGAATCGGCTCGGTAAGAGATCAGAAGCGACTCCGTGAAATCTTTGATGAATTTCATCCGTCAATCGTTTTTCATGCGGCGGCGCATAAGCACGTTCCGCTTATGGAGGACAGTCCGAAAGAGGCTGTTAAGAACAATGTTTTCGGAACATTCAATGTTGCAAGCATTGCTGTCGAATACAATGTCAAGCGTTTTGTCAATATTTCGTCGGACAAGGCTGTCAATCCTGCCAACGTAATGGGTGCAACCAAGCGTATAACCGAAATGATCGTTCAGTATTTTGAGCGCAAATGCCAAAACAGTACTATTTTTGCCGCAGTACGTTTCGGAAATGTATTGGGATCGAGCGGAAGCGTTATCCCGATTTTCACCGAGCAGATTAAAAACGGCGGACCTGTTACGGTTACTCACCCGGATATAACAAGATACTTTATGACAATTCCGGAAGCTGCTCAGCTTGTAGTTCAGGCGGGCGGTCTCGCAAAGGGCGGAGAAATTTTCGTTCTTGATATGGGCGAGCCCGTAAAAATTGTCACACTTGCCGAAAATCTCATTATGCTTTCCGGATACAAGCCGTATACCGATATTGAAATTCAGTTTTCGGGACTTCGCCCGGGTGAAAAGCTCTACGAGGAGCTTGTTCTTGAAGAGGAAAGCAGTGAAAGAAAAATGACGGCAAACAATAAGATTTTTGTCACCAAGCCTGTTGAAATGGACGACAAACTCTTTGAAGAAGAACTGGAAAATTTGAAAAATGCAACTGATGAAAATGTCAGAAGCATTATTAAAACAATAGTTCCGAATTATAAAGAAGCGAAAATAAACTGATGAAAAAATAATCAGCGAAAGAGTGAATCGGGTGTATAAATACATAAAAAGAGCGATGGATTTTCTCGTCGCCGTTATCCTGCTGACCGTTCTGTCACCGCTTATGCTTCTTGCAGCGGTGCTGATTGCGGTTAACCGTGACGGACCGATCCTTTTTAAACAGAAAAGACCCGGGAAAGACGGTAAAATTTTCACCGTATATAAGTTCCGCACTATGTCTACCGCCCTCGTTGACAAAAAAGGTAAAGAACTCAGCGATTTCGAGAGAATGACAAAAATCGGAAAAATTCTCAGAAAAACAAGTATTGATGAGCTTCCGCAGCTTTTTAACATAATTAAAGGCGATATGAGCTTTATCGGTCCGAGACCTCTGCTCACGGAATATCTTGACCTCTATTCTCCCGAGCAAATGCGACGTCACGAGGTTCTGCCCGGTATTTCCGGATGGGCTCAGGTTAACGGTCGAAACACTCTTACGTGGGAACAGAAATTTGCCTATGATATTTACTATGTTGATCATTACAGCTTTTCGATGGATATGAAAATCTTCTTTAAAACTATCGAAAACGTTCTGCGTCAGGACGGAATAAACAGCGGCAATGACAACACGATGAAAAAATTTACGGGAAACACAGAAAAAGTTTAAAAGAAAGGATGTTCCGCATTGAAGAAAATACTCTATGTCGCTACGGTTGCGGAGCATTTTTATTATTTTCATCTCCCCTGCTTTAAATTTTTTAAGGAGATCGGCTGGCAGGTTGACGTTGCCTGTCACGGCGACAGAGCTTTGCCTTTCTGTGACAACAAATTTGACATACATATCAAAAGGTCTCCCGCCGACAAGGAAAATCTGACGGCATACAGAGAACTGAAGAGAATTATAAAAAACGGTAATTATGATATAATTCACTGTCATACACCTATGGGCGGAATCCTTGCACGGCTTGCCGCAAAAGGTGAACGCAAGAAAGGAACAAAAGTTATATACACAGCCCACGGCTTTCATTTTTATAAGGGTGCTCCCCCGCTCAACTGGCTTATATATTATCCTATTGAGCTTGTTATGTCGAGATTGACCGATTGTCTTATAACAATTAATGATGAGGACTTTGCGTTTGCAAGAAAGCATCTGAAAGCGAAGAAAATTGTCAAAGTAAACGGCGTCGGATATAACAGTGACATTTTTTACAAAATTCCGACCGAAGAGAAAATAAAGCTGAGAATCAAAAAAGGTTATTCTAACGATGAACAACTGCTTATCTATGTTGCCGAAATGAACGCCAACAAAAATCAGGCAATGCTTATACGTGCAATAAAAAGGCTTAAGGACAGCGGCAAAAAGGTTCGGCTTCTTATTGTCGGTGCGGATAACTGCAACGGCGAATACGTTAAATTGGCAAAAGCCCTCGGCGTTTCCGATATTGTTGACTTTCTCGGTCACAGAAATGACGCCTGTGATCTTGTTAATATGAGCGATATTGCCGTCGGCTCAAGTCTCAGAGAGGGACTCCCCGTAAACGTTATGGAGGCTCTCGCCTGCGGACTGCCTGTGGTTCTTTCCGACAACCGTGGTCACCGTGCCCTTTGTCGCAATGGAGTCAACGGATATATCGTGCCTTTGAACGATGATAAAGCTATGGCAGACAGAATTTCCGAATTGCTTGACAATCCCGAAATTTATAAAAAAATGTCGAAAAATGCAGTTACCGGAATCAAGCCTTATTCGAAAGAACAGGTTATTGAAGAGCTGAAAGAAGTATATAAAGAATACATAGGGTAACGCCGTACAATATGGGGCATTCCCTAACAAAATTGCTTTGAGAAAGGTACAAAATGATTAATTTCGATTTTGACTTTTATGAAATAGTTGTATGGGTTGCCACGATTGCCTTGTGCCTTATCACGGTGGCAGCCCGTTCAATGCCGCTCAAGGCAACCGGCGGGCTCGGGCAGCCTCTGCCGAATCCGATATCTCTAATCCTTGCTATCGCCTTTTTTACCGCCTTTGCCGGATTGAGAAAGACAATCGGCGATACATATTACTATATGTACTCATTTGAAAGTCTTGGTGACAGTGGCAACCCGGTTAGCTTTGATATGTTACTGAACGCAGAAGGCTTTTCATTTATACAAAACATTATTAGAAATCATACCAACGACCCGCAGGTGCTCGTTTTTGTGTGCACGGCGATCGCAATGATTCCGTCCCTTATCTTTTTGTACGCCTATTCTTCACCGTTTGACCTCGGAATATATCTTTTCGTGACATACGGTTACCTCGGCGGAATGATGGACGGTATGAGACAGTATATGGCGGCGTCCTTTGTTATTGCCGGTACAAAATTTCTCTTTTCAATGAAGAAGAGCTCGTTTTTTAAATATGCCGTTTTTATTTTACTGGCATACACTATCCACAAAAGTGCGTTAATAATGCTCTTGATATTTTTTGTTGTTCGCAGAAAGGCATGGAAAAAGAGCTCATATATAATAGTCCTCGCAAGCGTGGTTGTAACTGCAGGCTTTGATAAGATTCTTCCGTCATTTCTTGGTGTACTCGAGGATACAAGCTATTCGGGATATGCAACAAACGGTTGGTTCACAAACGGTCAGGAGGGCGGCAGCAGTATAATGCGAGTTCTCGTCGCTGCGGCTCCGATTGTTGTTGCGTATCTCAACAGAGACCGAATGAAATTGCTTGGGCACATAGGCGATATATTGACCAATATGGCTTTTTTAAACGTAGCCATATATATTGTTGCCTTGTATAACTGGATTTTTGCTCGACTTGCAATCTATCTGTCTCTGTATTTCATCATTTTCACGGCATGGGTTGTGAGCTACGCCGTAAAACCAAAGGATCGTGCCATATATATTACCGGGTTGGTCATCCTCTTCTTCCTTTTTTCAAGAGGAATTGCATATCAGATAAATATGTACCAGTCGGATTACTTCCTCCCCGGCAGAAGACTTTTCAGATGAGGTATTGAAATGAAGTATTTTATGTTTAATCATGTCGGCAGTGAAAATCACGGATGCGAGGCTCTTGTAAGAGGCAGTATGAATATAATTTGCAACAGCGACAAAAATGCCGACTTCGTTCTCTCTTCATACAATCCCGAATCCGACACCGGGTTTAAAGGGGTAACCGTAAAATCTGCGGAAACAAGGAATTTGAACAGCTTTGAAAAGATCATTGCGGCAATGGATCTTAAGATCAACCATTCGGAGATTTACTCCCTCGAGAAAATGTATTCTCCGATTGTTGCCGACGCGGAAGATTGCGATATATGTCTTTCAATCGGCGGAGATACTTACTGCTACGGTGATAATCACGGGATTCAGGTTCTGACTCACGAATTAAAAAAATCGGGTAAAAAGGTGGTTCTTTGGGGTGCATCCATCGGTGAAAGAGATCTTACCGAGCAAAAGCTTGAAAGCCTTAAGGATTTTGACGCTGTATTTACAAGAGAACCGATTACCTATTCTCTGCTTAAAGATAAAAATGCAAATGATAATATTTATCTTTTTTCAGATCCCGCTTTTTGTATGGAAAGAGAGAGCGTTAAACCGATCGACGGTTTTACAAGAGGAAATACGCTCGGGCTTAATATTAGTCCGCTGATTGCGGCAGACAACCAAAAGACATATGAAATTATTGAGGATTTTCTTTCATATGTTTTTGCAAATACAACACTGAAAGTTCTTTTGATTCCGCACGTTGTTGAAAAAAATAACAACGATTATGATTTTATGAAGCCGATTTATAAAAAGTTTTCCGACACGGAAAGAATTGCTGTTCTTCCGACGAATCTCAATGCTATGCAGTATAAAGGCTACATTGCCAACACAAGATTTTTTATCGGAGCGAGAACCCATGCGACGATCGCCGCATATTCAAGCGGTGTTCCGACAATCGCACTCGGTTACAGCGTAAAAGCAAGAGGAATTGCAAAGGATATTTTCGGCGAAGAAAAATACGTGCTTAATTTCTCCGATATTGAGAGTTTCGAGCCGCTCAGAGACGAATTTTTGAAACTCATTGAAAACGAAAATGATATTCGCCGAGAGCTGATGACGAGTATCCCTCTGAGAATGAGAAGTGCAATGGAAGCGGGAGAGATGCTTCAGAAAATATGACGGGAGTGACATTATGAAAAAGCAAATACTTTTTGTCATCCCATCTATGCGAAGCGGCGGAGCGGAAAAAAGTCTTTTGACTTTGCTGACTCTCTTTGATTACAGTCAATACGACGTCGATCTCCTTTGCTTTCGTCACGACGGACTGTTTTTCGATAAGATTCCGAAAGAGGTTAACATTATCTCAGGTAACAAAAACTACGAAATGTTTGACGGTGACGCTTTAACCTCAGTAAAATATTTTCTTAAAAGAGCAAAGATTCTTTCTGCAATTGACAGATGGAAGTATTCAAAAATCTATAAAGTGTCCGACGATCACGAGCGGGAAGAGATTCAGTGGAGATATCTGAAAAGACAGCTTCCGAAGTTAAAAAAAGAGTATGACTGCGCTGTCGGGTATCTTGAGGGAAATGCCGACAGATATGCCGTCGAATGCGTCTGTGCAAAGAAGAAGTTCTGTTATATCCACAATGATATAAAGAAACTCGGATTTGATCAAATCAGTTGTCAGGAAACATTTCGTTTTGCCGACAGAATTGTAACAGTTTCGAATGAATGTGAATCCAGCCTTTTATATTTTTTTCCGAAATATTCTGAAAAATTTATTGTAATCGAAAATATTACGAGCCGTGACATACTTTTTAATGAAAGTATATTATTCTCGCCATACCGAGAAGAGGATGCAATAAAAATTTGTACAGTAGGCAGATTTTCAGAACAAAAAAACATTCCTCTTGCAGTTGACGCCTGTGCCGAGCTTGCAAGCAGAGACCGGAATATCAAATGGTATCATATCGGTGACGGACCGCTGAGAGATGAAGTAAGAAATTATGTTGAGAAAAAAGGTGTGGCTGGCCGTTTCATTATGCTTGGAGAAAAATCAAATCCCTACCCATATATCGGTCAATGTGATATTTACGTTCAGCCGTCTCTTTTTGAGGGCAAATCAATTGCAATTGACGAGGCAAAATGCCTTTGCCGTCCGATTGTTGTGACCGATTTTTCAACAGTTCACGATCAGATAACCGACGGGGTCAACGGATTGATATGTCGGATGGATAAAAATGATATGGCGGATAAAATCGAATACCTTATTGAAAACAAAAGCGAGAGAACAAGGCTGACCGAGAATCTCTCCCGTGAAAAAGTCGGAAACGAAGAAGAAATTTTTAAATTATATGAGCTGATCAACAAATGAGGCGAAGCAATGACCGTACTTATAATTTTACTTTTAATTATTATAGCCGTTATAGGATATGACTTATGGGAAGAGTTTTTTACCTGGCTCAGCCGAATTAAAATCGGACGGCTGTCCGAATCCGAATGGCAGAACAAAACTAAAAAAGTTTTGCTTAAATGGATAAAAAACGGAGCGCCCGAGGTTCTTTTAAACGACAGCAAAAAGTCGAGCATTATAAAAAAAATAAACGATTACGGAAAAATAACATCCGTTACATATTGGCAGGACGCTGCACTTCTCAAAGCGACGAACTGTATGAAAGATGACGATGTCGGCTCGGAGGTAAACAGTCTTGTCTCCCGATATATTCCCGGCGATGACGGCGAATGGAAAATTATTCCAAAAAGAATTGACTGCGCTATGCTCTGCTATGAGATTCTTTCAAGCAGATATACCGACAACAATGCTCTTAAACCTGCGATGGATTACACAGCAAATATGCTGAAAGAAGCCGCAAAAAAACACGGAACGATTCCGTATAACGAAAGCATTCCCGAATACAGATTTGTTGACACTGTCGGAATGATTTGTCCGTTTATGATGAAATATGCTCTCACATATAACGAGGAAGAATGCATCACCCTTGCGATGAATCAGATAAGGGAGTACCGTGAACACGGATTTAACGATAAAATAAAAATTCCTTTCCACAGCTTCAAAGAGGAAAGCTATGAGCTGCTCGGAGTATGCGGATGGGGCAGAGGCTGTGCCTGGTGGGCGATAGGAATTATCGACAGTCTGAAAGCCCTTCTTCAAAGCGACGGACACAATAAAGAAAAAGCCGAGCTTTTGAAGCTCTCGATTGAAATTCTTGACGCTCTTAAGGGATATATTCACGATGACGGAACGGTTGACAGAATGGTATTGAACTTTTCAATTCCCGACAGCTCCGCCTGTGCAATGCTTGCATACTGCTACTCATATATGGCAGACCTTTTAAAAAATGACGAATATAAAAATCTTGCAATAAAGATGAAAGAAAAGCTGAGATCGGTCACGCGCAGAAACGGTATTGTCGATCTTTCTCAGGGAGACACGCACGGAATCGGTTTCTACTCCGAAAAATTATGCGTTGTCCCCGCCGCTCAGGGCTTTGCAATTGCGACAAGCGAAATTCTCGGCAAATAATCGGAAAAGGAGTGAAATTATGATAGATCTTCACTGTCACATTCTTCCCGGAATGGACGACGGCTCAAAGAATATGGATACCTCTGTGCAAATGTGCCGAATCGCACGACAGAACGGAATCAAACATATAGTCTGCACTCCGCATATAACAACCATCGGCGATATTGACGGCTTTGTCAGAGTCAGAAATGCAAAGCTGCGTGAATTGCAGGATATCATAAAGCAAATGGATCTCGGGATTACGCTTTACCCCGGCGCCGAGGTTTATGTTGACGACGATATTTTCTTTTCAACGGATCTCAGACGGCTTGCAATCAACGGAAGCCGTTACATTCTTGTTGAATTTGCTTTCAGAAATGTTTCGATGAAAAGAATTGTCAATTATCTCAATACGATTATAGATATGGGGCTCATACCCATTGTTGCGCACCCAGAAAGATACGAATATTTTCAGTTTGATTACGATGAAGTAAATATGCTTATTCGCAACGGCGTACTTTTTCAGATCAATGCGTCAAGTCTTGCAAGCCTCGACGGACCTCAGGAGTTTGAACTCGCCTATGCGATGGCATTTACCGGAGCTGCGTCGTTTATTGCAACCGACGCTCACTCATCCCATTACAGAATGAACGATCTTTTGAATATGATGAACTTTTTCCCGCCGGACATCAGCCAGTTTAATATGCAGATGATGGTGCACGATGCGGCAAAATGTGTTCTTACGGACAAAGAAATTCCCATTATAAACCGTTCGGAAATATACAAAAGAGGCTTTTAATGTTGACTAATTGCTTGATATAAATTATAATGAATAAATGGAGTTGATTTGAAAATGCAGGAATTGGATGTCGGCAAGAACATATACTACAACGAATCCGGTCCGTCTCTTGATATGGGAAGATTGGCAAAAAATCTTCTTTCCAATCTTTGGGCTATATTGCTTGTCGGCGCAATTTTCGCCGGTGCCGCCTTTGCGATTGCAAAAGCGACCTACGTTGAAACCTACCGTGCGTCAATGAAGCTCGGATTTATGGAAACCCACTATGTTATTGTTAAGGATTATTCCAACAGCAAGGATTCCACACCGCAGTATAAGCAGGAAACAAAATTTTCGAGCAACGCTCAGATAGCCTATTATCAGGATCTTATCAAGGGCGATGAAATGCTGAACAACATTCAGCAGGCTCTTGCCAACGATGAGGTAGGCAACGAATACACGACCTCATTCATTGAAAACAGCCTCTCGGTTGAGGATACCGGAATCGGCGGATTTTTCATTATCAGCGTCACCAGTACGGACAAGGGCTACTGCGAAAGGGCCCTCAAGGTTGTTCTTGAAAAGTTCCCGGAGTATGTTCAGAGCTATGATAACACAATTTCAATTAAGGTTATCAAGAACCCGACCGCTCCCGCCGTTTGCAACTCCGACGATGCGACGACCAAAGCGATCTACGGATTTGTTCTCGGTGCAGCTATTGTTGCGTTCATCATATTTATTATAACAATCACAACGAATACGGTTCTCACTCTTGACAATCTCAGAAGAGACGTCAACGTTACGGTTCTCGGATCGGTTCCGCTGCTTGAAAAGAGATCGGGACTGTTTAATCAGAAGAAAAAATCTCCGCAGGGCTCTCTGCTTATTACGGACACATCAAAGGTCAGCTTTGCGTTTGTCGAAAGCTTCAAAGCCATACGTACCAAAATTGAAAATGTCAAAGCCGAAAAGGGCTACAAGGCATTTGTTATCACAAGCACCTATGAGGACGAGGGAAAAACAACCGTTGCGGTCAACATTGCCTGCTCCCTTGCGCAGAAAGGTAAATCCGTTCTCCTCATAGACAGTGACCTCAGAAAGCCCGCCGTTCTCCATGCGGTCGGCGTTAAGAGCGACACGAGATACGGTCTTATTCCCATCATCAAGGGAACGTCAACCTATGTTGACTCCATCAAATTTATTAAGTCACTCGGCATTTTCGTATTGCCGACAGGCGGTATTTCTCTGAAGTCCACCGAAGTCCTCGATACGGACAAGGTTAAGGCAGTCATTGAGCAGGCACGCAAGGAGTTTGATTACATCATCATCGACTCCCCGCCCGCCCACGTTGTTTCCGACAGCCTGGTTATTGCTCCTCTTGCGGACGGAATTATTTACAACATTCGCCGTGACTACGCAAAGGTCAATGAGATCAACCGTACTCTTGAGGAAATCAGAAGCGCAGACATTGAGATTATCGGCGCCGTCTTTACCATGAGTGCAGGTGAAGAGAACAGCAGATATTATCGCCGCAAGGGTTATATGCGTTACGGCGGATATTACGGAAGATACGGCCGCAGAAAGAAGAAGTCATCCGGCGGAGGCTATGGCTACGGCTATGGTTACGGCGGCAACGGTTACGGTTATGGTTACGGC
>DKDP01000036.1 GCA_002449395.1 Ruminococcaceae bacterium UBA6845
CGGAAGGAGTTTAAGTCTGATAAAGCCTTACATTGTCGGCGATGTGTTCTGTCTTGCTCTGCTCGACCACTCCCTCAGTCGCTTCGCGACAGCTCCCCCGGAGGAGGAGCCCAGGGTTACTACTGAACCGACACTTCGTCACTCTCAAGGGAAGCCTTGATTAGTTTGATATAATATTTACCACATTTTTCAAAATAAAAAATTGGAGGGCATAAAGTGAGTACACAGGTTGCAATTGAACTTAAAAATATCACAAAGACCTTTGGCTCCGTTGTCGCCAACAAGGACGTTAATCTTACCGTAAATAAGGGCGAAATTCTTTCGATCCTCGGTGAGAACGGAAGCGGTAAAACAACGCTTATGAATATGATCTCGGGTATCTATTTCCCGGATCACGGTCAGATCTTTGTTGACGGTAAAGAGGTGGTTATTCGGTCACCGAAGGATGCTTTTGATCTGAAAATCGGTATGATTCATCAGCATTTCAAACTTGTTGATGTTTTTTCCGCCGCTGAGAATATTGTTCTCGGATTTGACGACGGAAAGTACAATCTTAAAAAGTCGACGTCAAAGATTCAGAAGATCCTTGACCGTTACGGCTTTGAACTTGATCTTAACAAGAAAATTTATCAGATGTCTGTTTCTGAAAAGCAGACGGTTGAAATCGTAAAGGTTCTTTACAGAGGTGCGGATATCCTTATTCTCGATGAGCCTACGGCGGTTCTCACTCCTCAGGAAACGAAGAAGCTGTTCGACGTTATCAGAAATATGCGCAACGATAACAAGTCGATTATCATTATTACTCATAAGCTCAATGAGGTTATGGAGATTTCCGATAAGGTTGCCGTTCTCAGAAAGGGTGAGTACATCGGTACGGTTATGACCTCCGAGACAAGCGAATCGGAGCTTACCGAAATGATGGTCGGCAAGAAGATCGACCTCAACATCGAGAGAACTGAGGTTGAAAACAAAGAGGACAGGCTTATTGTCAACAATATGTGCTATGTCAACCGTGAGGGCGTAAAGGTTCTCAATCACGTTTCCTTTACCGCAAAATCAGGCGAGATTCTCGGTATTGCAGGCATCGCAGGCAGCGGTCAGCGTGAGCTTCTTGAATCAATCGCCGGACTTCGCCACCTTACGCACGGTTCGATTATTTACAACAATGCAAAGACGGGCAAGCAGGACAATCTTCGTGATAAAACCCCTGTTCAGATCAGAGAGCTCGGTATCAGACTTTCGTTTGTTCCCGAGGACAGACTGGGTATGGGTCTTGTAGGCAATATGGACATCGTTGACAATATGATGCTCAGAAGCTATAAGAAGGGTAAGACGGCCTTCCTTGAAAAGAAAGAGCCGAGAGATCTTGCGGCTAAAATAATTGATGAGCTTGAGGTCGTTACTCCGAGCGCTAACACTCCCGTTCGTAAGCTCTCGGGCGGTAATGTTCAGAAGGTTCTTGTCGGACGTGAAATTGCGGCGTCTCCAACGGTTCTTATGGCGGCATATCCCGTCAGAGGACTTGATATCAACTCGTCATATCTCATTTACAATCTTCTCAATGAACAGAAAGAAAAGGGCGTTGCAGTTATCTTCGTCGGCGAGGATCTCGACGTTTTGCTTGAGCTTTGCGACAGAATCGTTGTCATCAGCTCCGGTCAGATTTCCGATATCGTTGATGCAAGAACAGCTACCAAGGAACAGCTCGGTATGCTTATGACTAAGTCAAAGGGAGGTAATGACGATGAGTAATAATCCCGCAAAGATTCACGAGCCCTTATTTCATATCGTCAAACGTTCGGCGATGCCGAAATGGCAAAGCTGGCTTGTAAGAATCGGATCGGTTATTGCCGCACTTATTGTCTGCGGAATCGTTACCGTTTTGCTCACGGGTGAGGATCCGATTCAGGTTTATGTTAAGATGGTTGACGGAGCGGTCGGCTCCGAAAGAAGACTTTGGATGCTCGCACAGAACACTGCGATGCTTCTCTGTGTTGCGCTTGCCGTAACTCCGGCTTTCAAGATGAAATTCTGGAACATCGGCGCCGAGGGTCAGGTACTTGTCGGCGGACTTGCAACTGCGGCTTGTATGATTTTCCTCGGAGACAAGCTGTCACCGGCAGTTTTGATGATTGTTATGGTTGTTGTCAGCATCATTGCCGGCGCAGTGTGGGGACTTATTCCTGCATTTTTCAAAGCCAACTGGAACACCAACGAAACGCTCTTCACTCTTATGATGAACTACATCGCAATGTGTATCGTTTCCTACTTCTCTTATCAGTGGTCGGTTCCCAAGGGTTCGGGTCACATCGGCGTTATCAATGATACAACCGAGGCGGGCTGGCTTCCGTCGATCGGCGGTAAGGCTTACCTTTGCAATATTTTAATTGTTGTTGTTCTTACCGCAGCAATGTACGTTTACCTTAAATACAGCAAACACGGCTATGAAATTTCCGTTGTCGGCGAGAGCGAGAATACAGCTAAGTACATCGGAATCAACGTTAAAAAGGTTATCATCAGAACGATGATTCTTTCAGGCGCACTTTGCGGTATTGCCGGATTCCTGCTTGTCAGCGGTACGGATCATACCGTTAACCGTGATACGGCCGGCGGACGTGGATTTACCGCAATTATGGTTTCGTGGCTTGCGCATTTCGATCCGCTCTATATGATTCTTACGTCTCTGCTTCTTGTTTTCCTTGAGAGGGGAGCAGGTGAAATCTCGACAACGTTCGGACTTAATGAATCGTTCTCTGAGATCATCACGGGAATCATCATTTTCTTCATCATCGGCAGTGAGTTTTTCCTCAATTACAGCTTAAAATTCCGTAAGAAGGAGGCGTCGAAATAATGATAGTTTCATTTATTCAGCGTGCGGTTGTTCAGGGTATCCCTCTTCTGTTCGGTTCAACGGGTGAGATCCTTACCGAGAAGAGCGGTAACCTTAACCTCGGTACGGCGGGCGTTATGTATGTCGGCGGTATCACGGGAGTTATCGGCGCGTTTCTGTATGAGCAGAATGCGACCCAGATGAACACATTCCTCACAATTCTTATTCCGCTTCTTTCCTCGATGGTCGGATCGCTTATAATGGGTCTGATTTATTCGTTCCTTACCGTTTCACTCAGAGCAAACCAGAATGTTACCGGTCTTGCACTTACAACATTCGGCGTAGGTTTCGGTAACTTCTTCGGCGGATCGCTTATCAAGCTCACAAACAGCGACGTTCCGTCGGTTGCGCTTTCAGCGACAAGCCTTGCATTTAAAAAGTCGCTTCCGTTTGCGGGTAAGCTCGGCTGGTTTGGAGAGATTTTCCTCTCATACAGCTTCCTTGCTTATGTTGCAATTGCGATTGCGATCATTGTTTCGTTCTATTTTAACCGCACACGTTCGGGACTTAATCTCCGTGCGGTCGGTGAAAATCCCGCAACAGCCGATGCGGCAGGTATCAATGTCGGAAAGTACAAGTATCTTTCAATTTGTCTCGGCAGCGTTATAGCAGGTCTCGGTGGTCTCTATTATGTTATGGACTATGCCTGCGGCGTATGGTCGAACAACGCATTCGGCGACAGAGGATGGCTTGCAATTGCGCTTGTTATCTTCGCTATTTGGAGACCGAACCTCAGCATTATCGGTTCAATCCTTTTCGGTGGACTGTTTATCGTTCACAACTACATTCCGAACCTCAGTATGGCTGATCAGGAGCTCTTTAAGATGACTCCGTACCTTGTAACGATTATTGTTCTTATCGTTATCAGTATGCTCAAGAAGAGAGAATTTCAGCCGCCGCAGAGTCTCGGACTTTCGTACTTCCGCGAGGACCGCTAAGCACTTTCGGGCGTTTATTTCGGCGAATAAGGCATTTTTTTCATCTTGACGTACAAGAGTACGCCTGCGCTGAGAGAAAATGCCTTCTTCATCCGAACTAAACTGCCCGATTTCTATTTATTTAGTAGAATCTAAAAGCCCTTTTTCAGACTTGACGTATAGAACATACGCCTGCGTCGTGAGAAAGGGCTTTCTTCATCCAAACTAAGCAATTCTTTTTTGTTGAAAATAACGTGGGCTCCTCCTATGGAAGAGCTATCACGAAGTGACTGAGGGAGTAAGGTTTCATCAAACCTAAACTCCTTCCGTCACTCCTACGTCGTGCCACCT
>DKDP01000004.1:0-7924 GCA_002449395.1 Ruminococcaceae bacterium UBA6845
TGATAGACGCAAAACTTGCGTCGAAGCTGAAGTACAAGGTTGCAGGTAAGTTCGAGGCAGGCTGGAACAGAGCGGATGACGCAGTAACCTACGTCGTAGCAAACTAAAAAACAGCACGTATGTGCATAACCCCCACACAGATTACGAAAATGATCCGTGTGGGGGTTAAATTATGGCTCGTTTTTGCACAGATTTTCTTGTCGACAATCAGGTGGGGCTTCGGCGGTTTGTGCCGAAGTCGGAGGGGTTAAAATAAGTCTTACCAAACTTCAAATAAACCCCTCAGTCACGGACAGACCGTGACAGCTCCCCTAAAGGGGCGCCTAAGAAAATCCTGCTGACACTTCGCTCCCCTAAAGGGGCGACAAGAGACCTTTTAACAAACAAAAAATAAGAGTTATGTTGATGCTTTGATAACAATTTTTTGCAAAACAAAAAAGCTATAATTCACGTTGCAATCATAAAAGGCAGATGTGAATTATAGCTTTGTTTTATTACGTATTATTTTAGATATTTCTCGATAAAAAATCTCGGACGGCCTTTTGTTTCCAGATAGATTTTTCCGATATATTCGCCGACAACTCCGATCGCTATGAGCTGAAGAGAGCCGAAGAACCAGATTGAAAGCACGGTTGATGTCCATCCGGCAACGGTCTTGTGAACAAAGTAGCTGACAAGGGCGTAAATTGCAAAAATTACGCTCAGTAAAAGTGTGATAACTCCAAACGCCGTAATGAATCGTATCGGCTTTATCGAGAACGACGTTATTCCGTCAAAAGCGAATGTGAGCATTTTCTTAAGAGGGTATTTCGATTCGCCGGCAAGACGGGGAGCACGGTCATAGGTGACTGTCGATGTCTTGAATCCGACGAGGGGAACCATTCCTCTAAGGAAAAGATTGACCTCTTTAAATTCAAGCAATGCCTTTACCGCACGCTTGCTCATAAGACGGAAATCGGCGTGGTTATACACCGTTTCAACGCCCATTGCCGACATAAACTTGTAAAATCCCTGTGCAGTTGTTCTCTTGAAAAACGTGTCGGTTTCTCTGGAATCACGCACGCCGTAAACAATTTCCGAGCCGTTGTTGAAATCGTCAACCATTTTGTCAATGGCATTGACGTCGTCCTGAGCGTCGGCGTCGATTGTAACGATCATATCGCAGTCGTCAACTATCGTAGACATTCCTCCAAGAAGCGCATTCTGATGTCCACGGTTGCGGGAGAGCTTCACACCGACAAATTTCGGGTCAAGCTCGTGCAGGCTTTCAATAATTTCCCAGGTTTTGTCCTTTGAGCCGTCGTCGACAAATGCCACACGGCTGTCCTTGCTGATTTTGCCGTCTGCAATCAGTGAATTGATTTTGTCGAGAAATATTTTCGACGTAAGCGGCAGAACTTCCTCCTCGTTGTAGCAGGGAGCAAGAATGTAAAGTGTTTTCGGATCCATTTTTTAATTCTCCTTTAGTTCAAATAAATAGAATGAAATGTTCAGCTCTTTTGCTTTTATACCTAAGTCGTGAAGTGGGATTTTACCGGTAAGAACAACGGTATAATCGGTTTTGAGCGCCGGACAGTTTTCCATTATTTTATTTATATTTGTTTTCGGCAGGGGAACAACAACAACGTAATCGGCAAGGTGCTGTTCGACGTACCGCTTTTGTTCATCAATATTTTCGGGATATTTATCGTAGAGCAGGTTCTGCGTTTCAAAGTGTTTAAATTGCGGAATCTGATCGGCGGCAAGATACAATCCGCAGTCAAGACAGCCGTAATTCAGGATAACTCCGTCGGGGTTGTGTGATTTAATATACTCTGCCGCTTGAGACTGGATGGTCGGCTCACCTTTTCTGATGGCATATCTTGATGACAGATTGATATAATTCGAGCCGACAACGGTCAGGGCAATTACAAGTACACAGGAGACCGCCGAGATAACGCCGCTCTTCTTTTTGAACAGCTTGTCAAGCAGAATTGCAATGAAAATAAAAGTGAAAACCGTAAAAACGGATATCGGAATCAGATAATAGTCATATGCCCTCAGACCGAAATAGATGATGTAAATTCCGAGAAATGCGACGAACGGAACGGACATACGTGAGAAGAATTTTTTCTCGGCAAAGAAGTTTGTGACCGCATAGAGAATGCCGCCGACAACAGCGACAGCCGAAAGCACCGGCGCCGCAAGAATCCTTTCCGAAAAAACGCCGAGCGGCTTACGCAGACGCACAAGGAAGCTGTAATGCCTTTCAATCGGATAAGCGGTCGCATTGATGACAAAATAAGTGTTGATGAAGTCTTTGAGACCGCCGTTAACGGCAAAATAAACGAGCCATGGAGCGATTGCCGCCGCCATTCCGCCGATAAAAATAAGCGCATTTATTGCAGCTTTTTTGAAGTCTTTTTTTGCGATCCACGTGTAAAGGGAGATATATGCCGCCCACGCAAACCAAAAGCCGATCAGCGTAAATTTTATCATCGCAACACAGCCGGCGAAAAAGCCGACAACAAAAAAAGCAGGTTTGCCGATACTGTTCAGTTGTGTATTTTTGAAATAGGCACAGAAAAAGTACAGGCTTGCCATCAAAAGCGGCAGACAAAATTCCTCGGCGGTGTCGCCGTAGTAGTAACAGCCCGAGTTCACCGTGATAAAGCAGGTGAGCACCGATGAAAATACCGACCAGCCCGTATTGAGATAAAGCGCAGAAATTTTATACGCCGCAAATGCCGTTACCGAAAGCGAAACGGACTGCATAATATATACCCCGAAAAACGATGTGTCGGAAATCAGGGAAGCGGCTGCGTGTATAAGGTAGAGCAGGGGACCCTTTTGTTCGAAAATATCTTTGTAAAGAGTTGCGCCGTTTGCCATAGCTCTTCCCATAGTGAAAAAGGCGTTTGCGTCATTCCACGGGTTGATCGCATAGCGTGGGCTTGATGCGGTGCAGATATAAAGCAGGCCGAATGAAAATGCCAAAAATATTATAAAAACAGGAATGTCCTTTTTTATGTTTTTGCTCTGAGCTTTCAAGACTGCTATTTCCCCTTTGTTGTTTATATATGGAATTATATCATTATACATCAATCAATGTCAATACGGACATGGTTAATATAAAACTAAATTTTGTTTTAAAATGCTTGAAATAATGCGCTGTTTATATTATAATTATACAGTTAATAAGTTAAAAAGAGAGGTATGCCCTTTGAGCGAAGGCACAATGAAAAAGATAATAAAGGTTTCACCCTCGGAAATGGCAAAACAGCACGAATATACGGAGCTTGTGAGAACGGTTCTGACAACGAGATTTGAACCGTCAAAGCCGCTTGCTTTTGTTCACACATACGGCTGTCAGGGCAATGTTTCCGACGGTGAGCGTATCAAGGGTATTCTTGAAACTCTCGGCTACGAATTTACGGACGATGTTGAAAAGGCGGATTTGATCCTTTACAACACCTGCGCCGTGCGTGAGCACGCCGAGGACAGAATTTACGGCAATGTCGGTGCGATAAAGCGCCTCAAAAAGACCAATCCGAATCTGATAATTGCACTCTGCGGCTGTATGATGCAGCAGAAGAGAGTTGTTGACAAAATCCGAAAGAGCTATCCGTTTGTTGATCTCGTTTTCGGAACACACGTTATTCACAGGATTCCCGAGCTTGTTTACCGTGTGCTTTGCACAGGTAAAAAGGTTTACGAATGTCCCGATGAGGCGGGTGTTATCGCCGAGGACCTCCCGATAAGGCGTGACGGAAGTATCAAGGGCTGGCTTCCGATTATGTACGGATGTAACAATTTTTGCAGTTACTGCATAGTTCCGTATGTCAGAGGACGTGAGCGCAGCCGTGAGCCCGAGGATGTTATCAAGGAGGCTGAGGAGCTTATCGCTTCCGGCTGTAAGGACATTACCCTGCTCGGACAGAACGTCAATTCCTACGGAAAAAATCTTGACAGAGATATCAATTTTTCGGAGCTTCTTCGCAGGATCAACGACCTGCCCGGAGATTTTATTATCAGGTTTATGACGTCCCACCCCAAGGACTGCACAAAGGAATTGCTTGATACGATGGCTTCGTGTGACAAGGTCGCAAAGCACCTGCATCTTCCGTTCCAGAGCGGAAATGACAGGGTGCTCAAGGAGATGAACCGAGGATATACAAGGGAAAAATATCTTGAGCTTGCACGCTACGCAAGACAGGTTATGCCCGATCTTTCAATGACGAGCGATGTTATCGTCGGTTTCCCGGGAGAGACCTACGAGGAGTTCAGAGATACTGTTTCGCTTATCGAAGAGGTGAAGTTCACATCGCTGTTCACATTCATTTTCTCACCGCGTCCGGGAACAAGGGCGGCGGATATGCCCGACCCGATATCGAGAGAGGAAAAGGGAAAATGGTTCAAGGAGCTGACCGACGCTCAGGAAAAAATAGCGTCGGAGCGCACGGCGGCGATGAAGGACAAGACCTACACCGTTCTTTGCGAGGGCTATGCCAAGGAGGGTATTCTCAACGGCAGAACCGAGGGCAACGTTATGATTGAGTTTCCCGAGGTCGAGGGTAAGGATCTCGTCGGCAAATTCTGCAAGGTCAAGGTCACGGAACCGTTGACGTGGATCGTCAGAGGAGTATTGGATGAACGCTGAAAGGCGTTTTTCAGATAAATAAATTTATAGGAGTTTTACAATGGACATTATTGAAATCACAAGACAGCTCGGCGCAGCAATTCAGCAGGACGAGCGTTATCTTGCATTCCATGAGGCAAGAAAGACAAACGAGGCGGACACGGATCTCAACGATCTTATCAACAAGATCCAGCTTATCCATATGTCCTATCAGCACGAGGCTGCCAAGGACGACGCAGACGAGGAGAAGCTCGCCGCATACGACAAGGAGTTCACAGAGGTTTATCAGGCTGTTATGGCTAACGACAATATGCAGAAGTATGAGGCTGCACGTCAGGCAGTTGACGAGATGATGAACCACATCACAGGTATTCTTGCTCTCTGCGTACAGGGCGAGGATCCCAAGACCTGCGAGCCGCAGGAGGAGCATCATTGCTCGGGCGAGTGCGGTTCTTGCGGCGGCTGCCACTGAGATAGATTTTAGATTTTAGATATTAGATGTTAGACGGTGGTAATTTTTTTCAGTCTAATATCTAATATCTGCGCTTGCAAAAAACAACGAAGTTTAATTTATGGGGTGAAAACAGATGGCAGAAATGACGCCGATGATGAAGCAATACCTTGAGATCAAAAAAGAATATCAGGACACGATCCTTATGTTCAGACTCGGTGATTTTTACGAGATGTTCTTTGAGGATGCCAAAACTGCGTCAAAAGAGCTTGAGCTTGTGCTTACGGGCAGGGACTGTGGTCAAAAGGAGCGTGCACCAATGTGCGGCGTGCCTTTTCACAGCGTTGATTCCTATATTGCAAGACTTGTTTCAAGGGGCTATAAGGTTGCTATCTGTGAACAGACCGAGGATCCCGCAACCGCAAAGGGTATAGTTAAGCGTGACGTTATCCGTGTGCTGACCCCCGGTACGGTAATCGAGAGCAGTATGCTTGACGAGTCTAAGAACAATTTCCTCTGCTCAATCTGGCTCAACGGAAAGAGTGCGGGTGTTTGCTTCGCCGATGTTTCGACGGGTGAATTGAATCTTACCCAGCTTGATTCAAAATCAGTCGGCAACGAGGTTGTCAACGAGCTCGGCAGATATATGCCTACCGAGATTCGCTATAACTCCGCCGTTGTCAAGGACGACAAAATCCGTGAGTTTATCAAAAACCGTGTTGAGTGCACTGCCGACAGTATTGATGAAGAAAAAATCAACGTAGATTACTGCCGTCAGGTTATAACAAACCATTTTAAAAAGAGCCTGACCGAGCTCGGCATCGAGGAAAGCGATGAGGCGATCTGCGCCCTCGGCGCAACAATCGACTACCTGACCGAGGTGCAGAAATCGGGTCTTGATAATATTCGTGAGATTGACTTCTATTCGGAAAATCAGTTTATGAAAATTGATTTTTCGTCCCGAAGAAATCTTGAATTGACCGAAACGATGCGAAACAGGGAGCGCAGGGGAACTCTCCTCTGGGTGCTTGATAAGACAAAGACTGCAATGGGAAAACGCCTTGTCAGAAACTGGATCGAACAGCCGTTGGTCAATCTTGCGAAGATTACCAAGAGACATAACGCCGTCAATGAGCTTTTCTCGGACTCGGTGCTTCTTGATAACGAGACGGCGGCGGTATCCGATGTCAGCGATATGGAACGTTTGATGGCGAGAATAGTTTACGAGACAGCCAATGCCAAGGAGCTGCGTTCGCTCCTTTCGACAATCAGGCTGCTGCCCGATATCAAAAGCGGAATATCCGAATGCAAATCCGCACTCCTCAGCGAAACCTGCAAGAACATTGATCTTCTGAACGATGTTGCGGAGCTTATTGACAGCGCAATTCAGGAAGAGCCTCCGTTTACCGTTCGTGAGGGTGATATGATCAAGGACGGGTTCAATCCCGAGCTTGACGAGCTGAGGGACATTGTCCACAACGGCAAGGGATATATTGCCGCAATTCAGCAGACCGAGCAGGAGAAAACGGGAATAAAGAAGCTGAAAATCGGCTACAACCGAGTTTTCGGTTACTATATCGAGGTGCCGAATGCGTTCAAGGAGCTTGTCCCCGAGGAATACATAAGAAAGCAGACGCTTGCAAACTGCGAGCGATATATAACGAGCGAGCTTAAGGATCTTGAATCCAAGGTTCTCGGAGCACAGGAAAGAATAGTTAAGCTCGAGTATGAGATATTTGTTCAGGTCAGAAGCAGGGTAGCCGACGAGCTTTACAGGATTCAGAAAACGGCTCACGCAGTCGCAACGGTCGACGCACTTTGCTCCTTTGCGAGGGTAGCCCTGCAAAATGACTATACCTGTCCGATTATGACCGACGGAAACGAAATCATTATAAAGGACGGCAGACATCCCGTCGTCGAAAAGATGATGAAAGACACTCCGTTTGTGCCGAACGACACGATGCTCGACTGCAAGGAAAACCGATGTGCGATTATCACGGGACCGAATATGGCAGGTAAATCGACCTATATGCGTCAGGTTGCGCTGATTGTGCTTATGGCGCAGTGCGGAAGTTTCGTTCCCGCATCGAGCGCACAGATCGGACTTGTCGACAGCATATTTACCCGAGTCGGAGCAAGTGACGATCTTGCGTCGGGACAGTCGACCTTTATGGTTGAGATGAGCGAGGTTGCGAACATTCTTAAAAATGCGACGAAGAACAGCCTTTTGATCTTTGATGAAATAGGCCGAGGAACATCAACCTTTGACGGTATGAGCATTGCACGTGCCGTTCTCGAATATACCGCAGATCCGAAAAAGCTCGGGGCGAAAACGCTTTTTGCAACCCACTATCACGAATTGACCGAGCTTGAAAATGAGATCGACGGAACGAAGAATTACAACATCTCCGTCAAGAAGCGTGGCGACGATATCACATTTCTGAGAAGAATTGTCCGCGGCGGCGCAGACGGAAGTTACGGAATTGAGGTTGCCAAGCTGGCAGGCGTTCCGAATACAGTCGTTAACCGTGCAAAGGATATCCTCAAGGAGCTTGAGGAGAAAGGCGCAGTAACCGTAATCCGAACGGTTGAAAAGAATGACGACGATATGCAGATTTCCTTTGCCTCGAACGAGGGCAGCGAAATTGTTGACGAGCTCAAAACGATTGATATAAACACGCTAACGCCTATCGAGGCTTTGCAAAAGCTCTATGAGCTGAAAAACAGGGCGGACAGGCTTTGAAAAAATTCCGCCTTTCATAGGGGTCGATGACCACTGTTAATCTGACGATTGAAGTGATTTCCTTTTAGCGTGGGCTCCTCCCCCGGGGGAGCTGGCAGCGAAGCTGACTGAG
>DKDP01000004.1:7957-27176 GCA_002449395.1 Ruminococcaceae bacterium UBA6845
TAAACTCCTTCCGTCACTCCTCCGTCGTGCCACCTCCCTCAAGAGGGAGGCTGCAAATATTTTCCTCGTAATTTTTTAGCGCGGGCTCCTCCTCTGAGGGAGTTGTCGGGATTCAGAGAGACAAAACGGCGAAGCTGACAGAAATAAAGATATGATAAAAGTCAAAAAGAGGTGATCGTATGCCGCAAATAAATATTTTACCCAAACACATTGCCGAGCTTATCGCCGCAGGCGAGGTTGTTGAACGCCCGGCTTCAATAGTCAAGGAAATAATGGAGAATGCGATCGACGCAGGAGCGGATAAGATCACACTTGAAATAAAGCGCGGCGGAATAACCTATATCCGAATTACGGACAACGGCTGCGGAATCGACCGTGAAAATATTCGCAGGGCGTTTATAAGCCATGCAACGAGCAAAATTTCCACCGCCGATGATCTCAATGCGATCTGCACTCTCGGATTCCGTGGCGAGGCGTTGGCTTCAATTGCCGCAGTCTCAAGGGTTGAGGTTATGACCCGAACCGAGCAGGAGTCCGTCGGCACACGCTACTGCATTGAGGGCGGCGAGGAGACCGTTATCGACGATGCAGGCTGCCCGAAAGGAACGACTCTTGTTGTCCGTGACCTTTTCTACAACACGCCCGCAAGGATGAAGTTCCTGAAAAAAGATGTCAGCGAGGGCAATGCGGTTGCCTCGGTTGTGGACAGAATCGCACTTTCTCACCCCGAGGTCAGTGTGAGATTTATCCGTGACTCAAAGGATGTTCTTTTTACCTCGGGCGACGGGAAGCTCGACAGCGCAATTTATAAGGTGCTCGGCAAGGATTTTGCGTCAACTCTGATTCCCTGCGACTATGAGCTTGAGGGCGTAAGGGTCAGCGGCTATATCTCAAAACCGTTCAATGCACGTCCGAACCGAATGATGCAGTATTTCTTTTTAAATGACAGATTTATAAAAACACGCACGGGTATGGTTGCCCTTGAAGAGGCATATAAAAACTCCATAATGGTCGGCAAATTTCCTGCCTGCGTGCTGAAAATTCAGATTGCCCCCGGTGCGGTGGACGTCAATGTTCACCCTGCAAAAACAGAGGTTCGTTTTGCAAACGAGAAGATGATTTTTAACGCTGTTTATTACTGCGCAAAGTCTGCCTTACAGCAGGGCGATACACGAGTTCAGGCGAGCTTTTCTCAAAAAGTCGCAAGGCAGTTTATGCCTCCTCCGACAGAGGGCAAGCAGATTAGAATCTATGAACAGCAGCTTGAAAAAATAAAAGAAGAAACCAAGCCGAAACAGGATTTTTGGACGAACACAACATCGGCGGAGTTCAAAAAGGAAGCCGAAAAACCGAAGCCGATAGTTTTTAACGATAACTCAAAATTTGAAATAGAAAAGAACGATGAACCGAATCTGATCCCGTGCTTCAAACCGACGGTGCAGGAGCCTGTTCCCGCTTCTGAAACAAAGCCGGAGCCTGTTGTCACAGCGCCGATTGCCGAGCCTGAACCCGTTCAGCCGATTGCCGAAGAGATTCAGCCTGAACTTGAGCCGTACAGAGTGATCGGTGAAGCGTTCAAAACCTACATACTCGTTGAACAGGGCAAAAAGCTCCTGATAATCGACAAGCACGCCGCCCACGAGCGTATGCTCTTTGAAAAATTCAAGGCGAATCGGGACGGCATCGAAACTCAGATGCTTCTCGCTCCCGTCACCGTAACCCTCAGCAAGGAGGAATATTCGGCGGTTCTTGATAACCTTGATCTCCTTGAAAAAGCGGGCTATCACGTCGAAGATTTCGGCGGCGGAATGGTTATCGTCAGCGAATGCCCGACAGCGGTCGCCGACGCCGATCTCTCCGAGGTTATAATGGAGCTTGCAGGCTACCTTGTCACAAGCCAAAAGGAATTGATCCCCGAAAAGCTCGATTGGATATATCATTCAACCGCCTGCCGTGCTGCCATAAAAGCAGGCGACAAAACATCGGATTATGAACTCAATAAATTCGTCGAAAAACTCCTCAGCAATCCCGACATAAGATACTGCCCTCACGGCAGACCCGTTCTTATTGAAATGTCAAGGTATGAGATTGAAAAGAATTTCGGCCGTGTATAAATTGTGTAAATTTGCCCATAACGCATTTTTCGCTCGGGGCAGTACCGATATAGACATTAGATATTAGATGCTAGACTTTAGATATTGCTCAGCATCTAACATCTAATATCCAAAATCTAAAATCTATTTTTGGGAGCTGATCGGATGAACAGAATACCTGTTGTTGCAGTCGTCGGACCGACGGCGTCGGGCAAGTCCGATCTGGCTGTTGAGATATGCTTGAGATTCAACGGTGAGGTTGTTTCTGCGGATTCGATGCAGATCTACAAGGGTATGGACATCGCAACCGCCAAGCCTACCGAGGACGAAAAAAGAAACATTCCGCATCATATGATGGATTTTCTTGATAACACCGAGCCTTACAGCGTTGCTCTGTACCAGCAGGCGGCGGCGGACTGTATTGCCGATATTCACGGCAGGGGAAAGCTCCCTGTTGTTGTCGGAGGCACGGGACTCTATATCGACACTCTTCTCAATAACGTTAAATTGAGTGAGGATTCCTACGATGAAGAGCTTCGCACTTCCCTTTTGAAAAGAGCAGAAACAGAGGGAGCGGATAGGCTCCTTGAAGAGGTCAGAGCCTTTGATCCCGAGTATGCCGAAAAGCTGCACCCGAATAATGTCAAAAGAATTGTTCGTGCGCTTGAGGTTTACAAAACGACGGGTACGACGATGACGGAACAGCTTGAGCTTTCACGGCGTGAATCGCCGTATGACTGCTGTATAATAGGTCTGGACGCAGAGGACAGGCAGTACCTTTATGACAGGATTGACCGCAGGGTTGACATTATGCTTGAACGTGGTCTTGAAAGTGAGGCAAGGGATTATCTCTCTGCCGAGAACGTCTCTACTTCCGCCCAGGCGATCGGATATAAGGAACTGAAGCCGTATTTTGACGGCGAGATTTCAAAGGAAGAAGCAGTTGAAAATCTGAAAAGAGCCACCCGCCGCTACGCCAAAAGACAGCTTACGTGGTTCAGGCGTAACGAGTGTATAAATTGGCTCTTCATTGACAAATATGAAAATAAGGAAAATCTTGTAAAAGACGCCCTTTCAATAGTTGAAAATTTCGGAAAGGAGAAATAAGATGAAAAATCGCACGTGGATTAATGTTATTTGCACGGTTCTTGTCGTTGCCGCATTCGTCTATCTTTTTCACGACGTTCTGGCGATGAACAAAAACAGCTATGATACCGAAACCGCCGACGAAGTCACGGAGCAGGAAAAGATCTCGCTGAAGGCATTTTTGGTGCGTGACGAAGAATATATCAATCAGAAAACAACGGGAACGGTCGTTCCGCTTATCAAGGACGGAATGAGAGTTGCCAGCGGAGACGCAGTTGCACGTGTCTGCAATTCCGCCGAGGATGCCGCTGCCGTTTCAAATCTGGTCGAGGCTAAGGAAAGCCTTGCAAGATATCAGGAAATTTCCGAGCAGACGGAGCTTAACGCCCTTGATATGGAAAAGCTCAATAAAGCGATTGACGCCTCGTATACCGAGCTTCTCAAAACGGCAAACAACGGCGATTTTGCCGAGCTTACAAAGAACACGGAGGAGCTTGAAAATAAGCTCGCAAGCAAGCAGATACTTAAGGACGGAACAATTAATCTCACCGATAAATTCAATAAGCTGAATGCGGAAATCCAATCGCTCGAGGCGAAGAATATCAACACTTCCGACGTTATCGCACCTCTTTCGGGTTACTATATCAGCAACCTTGACGGTTATGAGGGCGCAATGGATTACGACAAAATTGACAGCCTGACCGTCAGCGATGCGGAAAAGCTGTTCAAGAGAAAGCCCGATGATGTTTCGGGCAGAATGGGAAAGATTGTCGGAAGCTATAAATGGTATCTCGTGACGGTTATGGACGGCAAATATTCTCTCGTTTTGAACGAGGGTGACAAGATGAAGATCAATATGCCCTATTACGGATTCAAAAATGTTGAGGTTGTGGTTGAGAAGATTTCAAAGACAGACGGTGGCAAGGTTGCCGTTGCGTTCTCCTGCAATATGATGAACGAGACCTACGCAAATATGAGAACAGAGGATATCGAGCTTGTATTTAGGGAGTTCACGGGATATAAGGTAAACAGTTCGTCAATCCACCGTGAAAAGGACGAGAAAAACGAGGATATAGACGTTGTATACATCCTGCGAGGCGACATTATGAACGCCAGAAAGATTGAGATAATTTACGACGCAGGTGATTATGTTGTTGTCAGTGAGGATACGGAGGCAAAGAACGGCTTCCGCCCGATCAAGCGATATGATGAAGTTATTGTGAAAGGAAGGAATCTCAGTGACGGAAAAAGCATTAGTTGAGGAACGCTTCAGAGATATCGAAGAAAATTACAAGCGTATCCGTGAAAATATCGTGAAAGCGACAATTGAAAGCGGCAGAGATGAAAATTCGGTTCGCCTTATGGGCGTTACGAAAACCGTCGACAGCCTCTTTATCAACCATGCGCTTTCGCTCGGAATCGACCTTATCGGCGAGAACAGAGTGCAGGAGTATCTCGGCAAGCGTGATGAGCTTCACCTTGACGGAGTTGAAAAGCACCTGATCGGTCATTTGCAGACGAATAAGGTTAAACAGATTGTCGGCGAGGTAGATATGATCGACAGTGTGGACAGCGTTAAGGTTGCCAAGGAAATCGGAAAGATTTCTGCAAGAAAGGGTATCGTTACCGACGTCCTGGTTGAAATCAACATCGGCGAGGAGGCAAGCAAATTCGGTCTTGATCCCTCGAAATTGACCGAGACAATCTGCGAAATGTCGGAAATTGAGTCGATTCGTATCAAGGGATTGATGGCAATTCCCCCGATTTGCGACAGCAGTGCGGAAATTCGTAAATTTTTTATGAATATGAACCGAATGTTTCTTGACATAAAGGCAAAAAAATTAGATAATGTTAGTATGGACATATTATCAATGGGTATGTCAGGAGATTACGTTGAAGCAATACTGGAAGGCTCGACGATGGTAAGAGTCGGTTCGTCGCTTTTCGGCAAACGAGTATATTAATTCAGGAGGATTTTTTATAATGGGTATGATGGACAAGTTTAAGAATATGTTCAATATGTCGGAGGAGGAATTTCTTGACGATAACGATATCGAGGATGAAGAGCCCGAGAGAGAGGACTACTCACGTGATATGAGAAGTAACTTCTCTTTCAACCACAAGGGTGACCGTGACAACAAGGTCGTTGACATCCGTTCATCGGTTCCTGCGGCTGCGGCGGCTTCTTCAAAGGCTCACGTTGTTTTCAAGAAGCTCGACAGATACGAGGACGTAGGCGCAGTTGCGGATGTTCTCAATGAGAAGAGGATCGTTATCCTCAACCTTGAGACCTGCCCGAATGACGCAACGGTAAGAATCATCGACTTCCTCAGCGGTGTTGCATATGCAAACAACGGCGACATCAAGCGTGTTGCGGGCAGAGCATATATTATTACACCGTACAACGTTCCTCTTACGGGCGAATTGCTCGATGAGGTTGAACATTCCAATTATTGATTAAAGCAACATATTGTTTAAAACACAGGAGGAAAAAACTATGTTAACACCGGCAAAAATCACAAATCACCATTTTGAAGCCTCCGGAAGAAATGCTTATAAAGCAGAGAGCGTTGACAGCTTTATTAAAGAGGTCGCAGAATCTTACGAACAGGTGTTCCGTGAGAACGGAGAGATGTTCAAGAAGATCAATCTGCTTGCACAGAGACTTGAAGAATACAGAAATGACGAGGATAATATCCGCAACGCACTTCTGACCGCTCAGAGAGCTGCGGACAGGATCACCAAAGAGGCACAGGAAAAGGCTGATAAGCTCGTTGCAGAGGTAACGGAGAGAACAAACACCGAGAACGAAAAGCTCGATGCCGCCGCTAAGGAAATCCTTACAAAGGCAAAGTATCAGGCGGATTCAATTGTTGAAGAGGCACAGAAGCAGGCTAAGGAGATCGTTGAAAAGGCGGTCACAGACTCGAAAGAGGCTTCGGTAAACGCAAGAAGCGATATGATCAAGGAGCTTGCCGCTCTCGAGACAATGAAGCAGGAGGTTACAAAGTTCAAGCAGCAGATCCTCGGCGAATATGCCGCACAGCTTGAGCTTATAAACAAGCTCCCTGAGGTAGTAATTGAGAAGATGGAGGCTCAGAAAGAGGCAGAAAAGCCCGCAGAAGAGCCCGTTGAAGAAACGGTTGAAGAGCCGGCAGAAGAGCCTGCTGAAGAAAAGGCTGAGCCCGTAACCGAGGAAGCTCCGGCACAGGAGCCCGAAAAGACAGAGCCCCCTTTTGAGGAGCCTGCCGAGAAAGCAAAGGCTCCCGAGGCAAGAGAGGCAGAGTCAATGGACGTTGAGCATCTTCAGCAGATGATCGACGATACCGAGGATACCGACGCAGAGTCCGACGATTCCTTTGACGAGGAAGAGGAGGAGCCGGAGACGGCTGAGGACGCAGAGCCTGCCGAATTTGTTGTTCCCGATATTGACGAGGCAAGCGACGAGGAGCTTGACAAGATTGTTGACGATTATGACGCCGAGACAAAGTCGGAGCCTGCCGATATAATGTTCACTAAGCCGAGAAGAAACAATGACGACAAAGAGGGCTTCAAGCTCAAGTTTGAAAATATAGATTCATACGCTGCCACGGATTCCGATGACAATTACCTCGACGATCTTGATGACGATGATCTTGACGACGACGGTAACGACGGCGGATTCGCAGGCAAGCTCAAGGGATTTTTCAGAAAATAATGAGTGTACTGATAAGTTTTATTTCAATAGCGGTTCTGACCGCTGCCGACCAGCTGATAAAGCTCGTTGTTGAGCGGAATTTACAGCCGATCGGCACGGCAGAATTTATCAACGGATTCATCGGCTGGAATTATGTACGTAATACGGGAGCGGCTTTCGGCTCTTTTTCACAGAGCACAACGCTGCTTACGGTTGTTACGGGTGCGGTGATTCTGGCGGGAATAATCCTCATAGCGACGAAGAAAATCAAGTCAAAGTTTTATCTGACCTGTGCGGTTCTGATTATATCGGGCGGTTTGGGCAATCTTATTGACAGAATATTCCGAGGCTATGTCGTCGATTTTATCGACGTTCAGTTTACGGATTTTGCCGTTTTCAATTTTGCCGATATACTTGTAACGGTCGGCTCAATTGCATTGATGATCTATGTTATCGTTGATATTTTCAGGGATCGCAAAAAGTCGGGTGAGAAAAAATGAGTGATTTCTTTTTCCGTATTGATTCGGACTTTGCAGGGGAGAGGATTGATAAAACGCTTTCCGATCTCTGCTCCGATTTCACCCGTTCGCACATCCAACACATAATCGACGACGGAGAGGTCAAGGTTAACGGCAAGCCCGTTGCCAAGTCGTTCAGGCTTACAATCGGCGATGAGATCAGCTTTTCAATGCCCGAGCTTAAAACGATTGAGGCTAAGCCCGAGAATATTCCGCTTGACATAATCTATGAGGACGACGACCTTCTTGTTGTCAACAAGCCCAGGGGAATGGTTGTTCACCCTGCGGCAGGCAACTATGACGGAACTCTCGTCAACGCTCTCCTTTATCACTGCGGAAGCAGTCTTTCGGGAATAAACGGAGTTATCCGCCCAGGAATTGTTCACCGTATTGATAAAAACACAAGCGGACTTCTCATAGTCGCAAAAAACGACTTTGCCCACGAAAAGCTCGCCGCTCAGATCAAGGAGCACAGTTTTACCCGTCAATACAGGGCGGTTGTTCACGGCCGGTTCAAGGAGCCGAGCGGAACGGTCAATGCACCGATCGGCAGAAATCCGAACGACCGAAAGAAAATGTGCGTTATTTACCAAAATTCCAAGGATGCCGTTTCTCATTATGAGGTTATTGATCAGAATGAGAAATTTGCATATATCAAGGTTACTCTTGAAACAGGCAGAACCCATCAGATAAGAGTTCATATGGCTTATATCGGCCATCCTGTTGCCGGGGACAATATCTACGGCCCCAAGAACGGAGTTACCTCGCTCAACGGACAATGCCTGCACGCAGGTTTGATCGGGTTCAAGCACCCGAGAGACGGAAGATATCTTGAGTTCAGCGCAGATGTCCCCGAGTATTTCAAAGAGTTTTTAAAAAAGCAAAATTTAAGCGAATAATTGGAGGTGTTCTTTTGGACGCAGTAACTAAAAAACAATTGCAGATCAAGGCTTGTACGGTACGTATGGGCGTGATCGAGGGTGTGTTCAATGCAAAGTCGGGTCACCCGGGCGGATCGCTCTCGGTAGCGGATATTCTCACATATCTTTATTTCGACCATATGAATGTTGACCCGAAAAATCCCAAGGATGAGAACAGAGACAGATTTGTTCTTTCAAAGGGACATACGGCTCCGGCTCTCTATGCGGTTCTCGCAAATAAGGGCTTCTTCCCCGTATCCGAGCTTAAAAATCTTCGTAAACCCGGCGCAATGCTTCAGGGTCATCCGAGTATGAACCGTACTCCGGGTGTTGATATGAGCACAGGCTCTCTCGGTCAGGGTATTTCCACGGCAGTCGGAATGGCTCTCGGCGGAAAGATTGATAAGAAAGATTACAGAGTTTACACCGTTCTCGGCGACGGTGAAATCGAGGAAGGTCAGGTTTGGGAGGCAGCTATGTTTGCCGCCGCAAAGGGACTTGACAATCTCTGCGCCGTTGTTGACAACAACAATCTTCAGATCGACGGTTCGATCGCTGAGGTTAACTCCCCATACCCGATCCCAGAGAAATTCCGTGCATTCGGCTGGAACGTTATCGAGATCTACGGTCATTCCTTTGACGAGATCGACGCAGCCTTCAAGGCGGCGGAAGAGTTCAAGGGTAAGCCCACAGCGATTATCGCAAAGACGGTTAAGGGCAAAGACGTCTCCTTTATGGAGGATCAGTGCTCATGGCACGGTACGGCTCCGAACGCTGAGCAGTACGAGCAGGCAATGAGCGAGCTTAAAGCAAAACTTGCGGAATTGGAGGCGTAAAGATATGGCAGACGTAATCAAAACAGCAACAAGAGAGGCTTACGGTAAAGCTCTGGTCGAGCTCGGCGAAAAGGACGAAAGCCTTATCGTTATGGACGCCGACCTTGCGGCAGCAACAAAGACGGGTATGTTCAAGAAAGCATTCCCCGAAAGATTCTTTGATGCAGGTATTGCGGAGTGCAATATGGTTGGCGTTGCGGCAGGTCTTGCAACAACAGGTCATACTGTTTTCGCAAGCTCATTTGCAATGTTCCTTGCAGGCCGTGCTTTTGAGCAGGTAAGAAACACAATCGGTTATCCCCACCTCAACGTTAAGCTCGGCGCAACTCACGCAGGTATTTCCGTCGGTGAGGACGGCGCAAGCCATCAGTGCTGCGAGGATATCGCACTTATGAGAACAATTCCGGGTATGACAATCATTAACCCGGCTGACGATGTTGAGGCACGTGCGGCAGTTTTTGCAGCTGCCGAGTATGAGGGACCGGTTTATCTCCGCTTCGGCAGACTCGCAGTTCCGCGCTTCAACGATCCCGACACATACAAGTTTGAGATCGGCAAGGGCATCGAGCTTGCAGAGGGCAGCGACGTAACGATCGTTGCAACAGGTCTTATGGTAAATGAGGCTATGATCGCAAAGGATATGCTCAAGGAAGAGGGCATTTCCGCAAGAGTTATCAATATCCACACAATCAAGCCGATCGACAAGGATATCATTCTCAAGGCGGCTGAGGAGACAGGCGCTATCGTTACCGCAGAGGAGCACAGCATCATCGGCGGTCTCGGTTCGGCAGTTACTGAGGTTGTTTGCGAGGGCAAGCCCGTTCCGGTTGTAAGAGTCGGCGTTGAAGATAAATTCGGCGGCTCGGGTCCGGCAGTTGAGATGCTCAAGATCTACGGACTTTGCGCATCAAACATTGTTGAAAAGGCTAAGAAAGCAATTTCAATGAAATAATTGTTTTTGAATTATTATCCCTGTTCCGCCCGTTTTCGGGCGGAGCGGGAATAGGAGAAAATGATGAAAGAAAGCGACAAAATAAGACTTTCAAATGAAGAATATGATGATGACGCTCAGGCAGTTCAGCAGTCTGAGCTTTTGCCAATTTATGAAGCAATGAGGTTTTCGGGCGATATTCAGCCTCTTGACGATATTGAGGAGCCCGAGGAAATAGATGTTAACTTTGATCAAAAAAGATCCGAAAACAGAGGATCGGACAAAAAATCAAACATAAAAAAGAAAAAAATATCCGTCAAATCGGATTTCAGAATAAAGACATTCATCGCCTGTCTTGCGCTGATAGTTGTTGTTGTCGGCGGAATAACAGGAGCATATTTCGGAATAAAGCGGTCGGATGTCAATGACTCTCCCGTCAGAATGGTATACAAAACGGCGGACAAAAACACAATTGTTAAACTCGCAGACGGAACGGATTACAATATCGGCGAGGCAAGGGAAATCTCCGTTTCAACGGACGGAATGTACCTTTGGTTTACGAGAAACACCTCGTCCGCAACAGGCAAATACGATCTGAGAATGATTGAGGTTGCCAGCAAAAAGTCCCTGAGTAAGCAGGGAAAATTTATTGAAAAAGGAATCGACGAGGGCTGGAAAACAACCAAGGACGGACAGTTTGCGTGCTACGGAATCACGAAGTCGAATATAACAAGCTGTTATATGTACAGCGCAGACGCACAGAAGGCGGTTACGGTTGCGGATTCGGTTGAAGAATATTTCCCGCCGTCGGTCGGCAACACGGTTTACTTTACACGCAGGAGCGGTAGTATTTATTCGCTTCACAGAGCCAAGTACGGCGACAACAGCGAAAATGTCGCAAGCGGAATCAGTCACGTGAAGTATTCCTGCGACAGTGACGATTATGAAATAATCTATACTCAGCCGACGGGCGAGGGCACGGATGTAAATATTTACTCCGTAAAGGATACGGATTCTCCCGTCAGCATCTGTGAAAATGTCAGCGAGGTTTACCTTGACGACTATGTTTACAACGGCAACCTTTATTATTTCACCAAGAACTCTTCAAATATCAATTGGCAGGATTTTATAACTGATAATTATTACGAAAGCGATATGAATATCCAAAAGCCGGTTGAGAGCGACTATATGGTCGAAAAAGGTTTCATTTTCAAGCGACAGGTGCTCGACACGACAAAGTACAATGCCGCAAAGCATCAGTATGAGCTGAAAGCCGTCAGAGATGAAATAAGAGAAGAGCTGAACAAGCTCGATCTCGGACTCACGGCAAAGAGCGAATATACCTGCTTTGCATACAGCGGCGGAACCTCACGCCGACTGGCATCGGGAGTGACGCTTGAGAATATAATCGAGTTCGCTAAGAAAGGCGACCCGAGACTGATTTACAGAAAAAATGTGATCGGCGTCGGCAGTACGATCAATATGGATGATCTTGTCGATATAACACGCAGATCCAATGTCCAGAAAACGATGGATTATGTACGCAATTCGGTTCAGGGATCGTATGATGTCAGCGACAGCTGCTTCTATTCGTGGTTCAACGGAAACAAGGTGCTTGAGTATGAGGTCAATGACTATGACCTTGACAAAACCCAGTTTGTTTTTTCGGACGGCGGCGAGCTTTATGCCGTGAGCGATACCGAGCTTTATTTCAGCAAGGCGGAAAACTCCGAGATGAGCGCCAAGAGGCTGATTGATTCAAATGTTTCCGACTGCACGGCGGTTTCGGATATGGTATATTATGAAAAGCTCGATTCCTCGGGGGCAAAGAGCCTATATAAATACACGCCCGAGGGAGGAAAAGCCGAGGCTTGCAAGAACGTTTATTCGTATTTTGCGGTCAGTGATAATTTTGTGATCATACTCACAAGGCAGAGCGATTCGGACGAGCTTGTTTCCGTGGGAATATATGACGGAAAGGGCTTTGCGACGGTCGACGGCGACCTGAGCCTGAATAACTTTGTTTACAGCGGAAAAGCCTTTGCTTATATTAAGAATTATAAGAGCGGAAGCGGCGAACTTTACGGCTATTCCCTTGAAAAGGGTGCCGTTAAGTGCGGATACGGTGTTACGCAGATAATGTATATAGGTTAATTGAAGCCCGACACGGAAAGGAATGATGCGGCTATGAAAGAGGAAGTTCTTTTTAAAAAGACTCCGTTCGGCGGATTTGACAGAGAATCGGTAATAAACTATATTCAGCAGCTTAAAAAGGCTCAGCTTGAATATAAAAATATAATTTCGGACAAGGACAGACTTGTAAAAAATCTTTCCGAGGAAAACTCCGAGCTTAAAACAAGAGCCGAAAGGGCGGAAACGGATGCCGCCGAGCTCAGAGAGAAGTTTGCCGAGGCGGAGGATAACGCCAAGCGCCTGCGCGCAAAATGTGAAATGCTTGAAAAGCAGGCGGAGGAGTCGGCGGACAAAAAGGCGGCTCAGGAAACAATCGAACGCTGCGATAAGCTCGTTGAGTCGGCTGAAGCGGCTGCTGCAAAGCTCCGCAAGGGCGCACAGTCGCAGATAAAGAGGTCGGTGAAAAAGCTCGAAAAGGTAAAGGATGATCCCGAAAAGGCGAAAAAGATAATTCAGCAGCTTATCGAGGAGTTGAGCTAATGGCAGAATACATATTGGATGCGTCACAGCTTAAAGAGAAAGCCGCCGAGCTCCACGCAGGAGACAGGGTTATTCTCTCGGGCGTTGTTTATACATCACGTGATGCGGCTCACAAAAGAATAGTTAAGCTCATCGAGGAGGGCGGCGAGCTGCCGTTTGACCTTGACGGGGCGTGCATTTATTACGCAGGTCCGACCCCCGCTCCCGAGGGAATGCCGATAGGCTCGTGCGGTCCGACAACCTCGGGCAGAATGGATCCATTTGCACCGCTGCTTCTTGATAAGGGGCTTGCGGCGATGATCGGAAAGGGCGGCAGAGACAAGGCGGTCTGCGATGCAATAGTAAGAAACAAGGCGGTCTATCTTTGCGCCGTCGGCGGAGCAGGCGCTCTTGCCGCAAAGTGTGTTAAGGAGTGCAGAGAGATTGCGTTTTTCGATCTCGGCTGTGAGTCCGTCAAGAGAATTGTTCTCGATAAATTCCCGCTGATAGTCGGAATAGACTGTCACTCGGGTTCGTTGTTTAAATAATTTTTTACATATTTTACGGAGGTTAAAAGCCATGAAAGGTATAATACTTGCAGGCGGCTCGGGTACACGACTTTACCCCTTGACAACGGTTACAAGTAAACAGCTTCTTCCCGTTTACGACAAGCCGATGATTTACTATCCGCTTTCAACGCTGATGCTTGCCGGCATCAGGGAGATACTTATAATTTCAACACCTGACGATACTCCGAAATTCGAGCGTTTGCTTAAGGACGGACATCAGTTCGGACTCAAGCTCTCGTATGCCGTACAGGAGCACCCGGACGGACTGGCACAGGCGTTCATAATCGGTGAAAAATTCATCGGTAAGGACAGCGTTGCGATGGTTCTGGGCGATAACATCTTCTACGGAAGCGGTTTCGGCCATATGCTCAGGCAGGCGGCTCTCAACAAGGACAGAGCTACCGTTTTCGGCTATTATGTCGATAATCCCGAGGCGTTCGGCGTTGTCGAGTTCGACAGAAAGGGCAAGCCCAAGAAGATTGTAGAAAAGCCGAAAGAGCCTAAGTCAAATTACGCAATTACGGGACTTTATTTCTATGACAACAGAGTCGTCGAGTATGCCAAGAGCCTCAAGCCGTCGGCAAGAGGTGAGCTGGAGATAACCGATATCAACCAGATTTACCTTGACAACGGCGACCTTGATATCAAGCTGATGGGCCGTGGCTTTGCATGGCTTGATACGGGAACCGTTGATTCGCTTATGGAGGCGGCAAACTTTATCAAGACAATCGAACAGCTTCAGGGCATTCAGATTTCCGCGCCCGAGGAGATTGCATACAATATGCGCTGGATTTCCAAGAAAACTCTTATCGAATCCGCACAGCAGTACGGAAAATCAACCTACGGTCAGCACCTTATGAGGGTTGCCGAGGGCAAGATAATGTATTCCGACAAGCAGGGAGAGCGTCCTCGCTGGGGAACCGAGCAGGAGCCGCCGTGCCCGACGGAAAAAATGTAAAGATAAAGGAATGAATGAATTGAAAGCATATGAAACAGAAGTCAGCGGTGCAATCGTTGTTGAACCGGACGTTTTCGGCGATAACCGTGGATGGTTTATGGAATCATATTCAAAAAGAAAGCTCGCCGAGGTCGGCATTGACGTTGATTTTGTTCAGGATAACAGATCCTTTTCTGCCGAAAAGGGCACGCTGAGAGGTCTCCACTGTCAGGTTAATCCGACATCTCAGAGCAAGCTGCTGACCTGTATCAGGGGCGAGATAATGGATGTTGCGGTCGATATCCGCAAGGGCTCGCCGACATATATGAAGTGGACATCCGTTATTCTCAGCGGAGAGAATAAGAAATCGTTCTTTATTCCCAAGGGCTGTTTGCACGGCTTTGTCACCCTCACGGACGACGTTGAGGTTATGTATAAGGTCGATGAGTTCTACTGCCCCGAGGATGACAGAAGTATTAAGTTTGACGATCCCGAGATCGGTGTTGACTGGGGTATTGAGAATCCCATTCTTTCAAAGAAAGATCTGTCCGCACCGCTTCTAAAGGACAGCGACGTCAGCTTCGATTTTTGAGGGCTCAAGATGAAGATACTTGTTACAGGATATAACGGTCAGCTCGGCTACGATGTTGTTAAGGAGCTGAACTCACGCTCAATTGAATGCAAGGGCGTTGACCGTGAAGATTTTGATATAACCGACTGTGAGCAGACCGTTGATTATATTTGCGGTTATGCTCCCGATGCGGTGATCCACTGTGCGGCATACACTGCCGTTGACAGGGCGGAGGACGATGAAGAAAATTGCCGCAGGGTCAATGTTGACGGAACGGAGAACATTGCCTTTGCCTGCGAAAAGCTCGGTGCAAAAATGCTATATGTCAGCACTGATTACGTTTACGGCGGAGCAGGCGACGAGTCGTTTGAACCGAGCGACGCGACTCAGCCGAAAAATGTTTACGGAGTTACAAAGCTCGGCGGCGAAAGGGCTGTTATGAAGCACCTTGATAAATATTTCATCGTCAGAACCTCGTGGGTTTTCGGAATAAACGGAAACAATTTTGTAAAGACAATGCTCCGATTGGGAAATGAAAAGGACGAGCTGAACGTTGTTTGCGACCAGATAGGCTCGCCGACCTATACTCCCGATCTTGCACGGCTTATCTGCGATCTCATCGTGACGGATAAGTACGGCATATATCACGGAACTAATGAAAACTATTGCTCCTGGGCGGAATTTGCTTCGGAAATTATGAAGCTCGGCGGAAGAAAGGCGAAAATCAATCCCGTTCCGTCGTCGGAATATCCCGTCAGGGCGGAAAGGCCGCATAATTCAAGGCTCAGCAAAAAATGCCTTGACGATGCGGGAATAAAGAGACTTCCGACGTGGCAGGATGCATTGAAAAGATATTTAAAAGAATTGGGTGAATAATATGAAACTGACGCTTGTTGTGCCCTGCTTTAACGAAGAGGAGAGCGTTATAAACTTCTACACCGAGGTCACACGTGTTTTCAAGGACAAGGTTGAGGACTATGAGCTTGTCTTTGTCAACGACGGAAGCCGTGACAAAACCCCGGAGATACTCAGGGCGATATACGAGAGAGCCGACAACGTCAAGGTTGTCAATTTCTCACGTAATTTCGGCAAGGAGGCGGCAATCTACGCCGGTCTCAGGCAGTCGAGCGGAGATTACACCTGCGTTATCGACGCCGATCTTCAGCAGCGCCCCGAGGTAGTCCTCGAGATGAAAGAAATTCTCGATGAGAACGCCGACATTGACTGCGTTGCCGCATATCAGGGCGAGCGCAAGGAGAGCAAGCTGCTTGTTTTCTTTAAGGATAAATTTTACCAAATAATCAATAAGCTGTCTGATGTCGAGCTTTATCCGGGCGCAAGCGATTTCAGACTTATGCGCCGTCAGATGCTTGATTCCGTGCTCAGTATGTCGGAATACAGCCGATTCTCAAAGGGAATTTTCTCGTTTGTCGGCTACAATACAAAGTATATTCCCTATGAGGTTCAGGAGCGTACGGCGGGTACATCTAAATGGTCGTTTATGAAACTCTTCAGATATGCGATTGAGGGAATAGTCGGCTATTCGACATTGCCTCTCAAGGCGGCTTCCTATGCCGGAGTCGGTCTGATGGGCATATCGGTGCTCTACCTTATAATTGCGCTGATTGTCGGTGCGGTTGTCGGTGAGATCACAGCGACAATAGCAATAATCACCCTGATTCTTTTCCTCAGCGGATTAAATTCGCTTTTCCTCGGAATCATCGGTGAATATCTCGCAAGAACATATTTGCAGGTCAAGGACAGACCTATCTATATAGCAAAAGAAATCCTCAGCTATGAGGACAAAGATAAAGGAGCAGAATAATGAAGCATTACGAATCACTTATTATCGGCCATATCACAATGGATCACGACACCGACTATCTCGGTAACGAAACACTCGCTATCGGCGGCGCCGTAATCTATTCCTCCGCATCGGCTTATGCTCTCGGTCACAAGGTTGCCGCTTTGACAAAGATCAACCCTGCGGACAGCGAGAGACTTACATATTTCACAATTCCGAAAGAGGATATTTATTGCATTATGTCCGAGTCATCGTGCACGATGGATAATCAGTATTTTACCGCCGACAAGGAACGCAGAAAATGTATGTGTATCAGCGTCGGAACTCCGTTCACGATTGATGATATTCCCGAGGACGTTGAGGCTGATATCTATCATTTTGCAGGACTGCTCTACGGAGATTTCACAAACGAAATGATTATCGAGGCTTCCAAGAGAGGCAAGGTTGCAGTTGACGTTCAGGCTCTCCTGCGCCACGTTAACCTTGAGGATCACACAATGTTCTTTGAGGATTGGAAAGAAAAAAAAGAGGTTCTTCCTTATATCGAGTACCTCAAGACAGATGCCGCCGAGGCTGAAATCCTTACAGGCCTTACGGATAGATATGAGGCGGCGAAGCTCCTTCATTCGTGGGGAGCAAAGGAAGTTGTTATCACTCACAACACCGAGGTTATCGCATATGACGGCAAGGAGTTCTGCTCGTGCCCGATCCGTGCAAGAAATCTCAGCGGACGTACAGGACGAGGTGACACAACCTTTGCGGCATATATGACCGAAAGACTTCACCACTCAATGAAAGACGCTCTTCTCTATGCGACCGCAACGGTTTCCAATAAGATGGAGGTCCCCGGACCGTATAAGGGAACGAGAGCCGATGTCGAGGAGTATATTAAGGAGTTTTACACTGACGTAAAATAAAGAGAAAATGGGAAATGTGAATTTGAAAGAGAAAAAGGAAAGAATATGGTACTGGGATACCGTGAAGTTTCTGATGATACTTGCGGTTGTTATCGGACATTGTATTGAAAGGATGACGCTTGCCGGAGAAAAAGGGCTTATACCGCTGAACCTGTTCATTTATACGTTTCATATGCCGATGTTCCTGTTCATATTCGGAGTTTTCCACAATGAAAAAAATACGCTGAGAAAGCTGCTGTTCTATTTTACGGCAGGATGTCTGCTTAAGGTATATTCGTATTTTTCATCCCTGTTAATAAACGGCAAGGCAACGTTCACACCGTTCTATGACGGAGGAACGCCGTGGTTTATGTTTGTCCTCGCTTGGTACACGCTGATTGCGTGGCTGCTGAAAAGGGCTGACAAACGTATAGTTCTGGCTGTGTCTATTGTTATACCGCTTATCACGGGATATTTCAGATGCATCAACGACTGCCTGTGCCTGTCAAGAATGTTCGTTTACTTCCCGTTCTTCTGGATCGGAAAGATGCTTGACCGTGATATGCTTCTGACAACTGTCAGAAAATGGAAAAAGCGGTTTTTTGTGCCGTCGGTTTGCCTGCTTGCAGTTTGGCTTATACTTTGCATAGTCAAGACCTCTGAGATCGGGATCCTGTCGCACCTTTTCACAGGACGGAATCCGTTTTCGGCATCAACGCACGGATTGGGCTTCATTTACAGACTGCTTACGGATGCGATAACACTTCTTACGGGAGCGGCGATACTCTTTGTTGTGCCCGAAAAGATTCCGCTGATCTCATATATGGGCAGGAACACCGTGAATGTCTATTTCTGGCACTATTCAATGCTGTATCTAGTCTTTCGTATTATAAATATGGAAGAGTTTATCGAAAATTGGTGGGGAGTGCTGATAGTTATGTGTATCGGCGTTGCGCTGACATTTATCCTGTCACTGAATATTTTTAACTTCCCGTTAAAGTATATCAATAGGTTTATAATGACTTTCAAACCGAAAAAAAGCATATCCACGCAGTAAACTTTTTACATAGTATTTACATAACCTTTCCCAACCTCCCCTTAAATGCTTTAAGTGGAGGCTGAAATTTTTTAATTTAGGATGGGATTACTTTTAACAGTCCTCATCGTACCGAAAGATCCGATAACGGTTAGTTTTGACAAAGAAATCATACATGGGCGCCCCTTTAGGGGAGCAGTCACGACCTTGTGTCGTGACTGAGGGGTTTTCTTAAAGTCAGAAAAGATTTATTTTAAGTGTGGGCTCCTCCTCTGGGGGAGCTGTCAGCGCAGCTGACTGAGGGAGTAAGGTTTTATCAGTTTTATCTTGCCTCCCTTGCACGCAATGTCATTAACTTAAGGCTTTTTGCAAAAATTTTTGGGTCGATGTGGTCATCGACCCCTACGATAAAGTGAAGAAAAAGAACAAAATGCATAACATAATACTCTTATCATTTCGCCGAATCCTACTGCATTTATTATGATGTGAAACACAATTCCTTAAGTTAATGACATTGCCCTGCACGGGAGAATAAATTAACAAACCACACCAACATATAGAGGAATAAAAAGGAAAACAGAGGAAGAAACAATATGTAGTGTAGGGAGAAGAGGAAGAGTAACAAGATAGAGGCAGAAAGATCGGAAAGGGAAAATAGCAACGCCCGGGAGGGTTGAAGAAAGGGAAAAGAAAC
>DKDP01000012.1:0-236 GCA_002449395.1 Ruminococcaceae bacterium UBA6845
TCCCCTAAAGGGGCGCCTATGTGAATTTTCTGCTGACTGTTACAGCCTTCCCCTTGAGGGAGGTGGCGCGACCTTGTGTCGTGACGGATGAGGTGGCAAGTTTTATCATAATTTATTTAATGATATCAAACTCGACATTTTCCACCTCATCAGTCGCATACGCGCCAGCTTCCCCTCAAGGGGAAGCCTTGGTTAATGTCTGCTATCTTTAGCTATTTCAGCCTCCCCTTGGATGA
>DKDP01000012.1:316-10694 GCA_002449395.1 Ruminococcaceae bacterium UBA6845
TAAAGTCTGATAAAACCTTACTACCTCAGTCGCTTACGCGCCAGCTCCCCCGGCGGAGGAGCCCACGCTTAACGATAGCATTTATCTGCAATTCTTCTCATATCCTCCGGCATCGGAGCTTCGAGGGTCATTCTCTCTCCTGTTACGGGATGGACAAAGCTAACCTTGGCGCAGTGCAGGAGTTGGTGTCCGAGCTTCATTTCGTCCGTGCCGTACATACTGTCGCCGACAAGCGGCATACCTATTGACGCAAAATGTACCCTTATCTGATGTGTTCTGCCTGTTTCAAGGCGCACTCTCACAAGCGAGATTTTTCCGTCCGTTGCCACGGTTTCCCAATGCGTAACGGCTCTGTCGCCCTGCTCGCCGACCGCCCTTAGCGTTTTCATCGGATCGGGGCGGTAAATCGGCTTGTCGATCGTGCCGAACTTTTCCGTTTTTCCCGAAACAACGGCAAGATATTCTTTCTCCGCCGTTTTCGGAATCTTCGCCGCACTGTGCTTATTCAATGCGCAAATAACTATTCCCGACGTGCCCTTGTCAAGCCGTCCGACGGCTCTGAAAACCGACTGCTTACCCTCGCTTTTTAAATGATAAGCGAGCGCATTCGCCAGCGTGTCCCCCTGGTGATTATGCGTCGGGTGGCAGGCAAGAAACGGCGATTTATTGACCGCTATCAGGTCGTCGTCCTCATAAATGACGTCAATCGGAATGTCCATCGGCTCAATCTCACCGTCGGGACACGGAATTTCAATTTTTAGCTCGTCTCCCGTGTGCAAAATATCTATCGTTCTTATATGCTCGCCGTTGAGTGTTATTCCGTTCTCAACCCTTTTCAGGCTTTTCAGAAGCCGAGCCGAGATTTTCGCCTCGCCTCTGAGGTATGCTATCACCTTTTTGCCGTCAAAATCCTCCGGGATTGTGTATTTTATGGTTCTCTTCATTATATCACCGCTGATATTATACAATATTTCACAAATTATTCAAGCAAAAATACAAAAGACAAAATAAGATATAGTCAGATTTATACTCTTTTTTTGCATAAACCGATGAATTTTGTATATAATAACAAAAGTTTAAAAAATGGGTTAAAAATATAACAAACCACTTGCATAATTCACCGTTTCGTTATAAAATATCAATGGTAAAATTTAATACTAAGGAAATTTCGGCAACGGATTTTCGTTTGATTTTTATAAATCGGACGAGCCTTTCGGAGTCGCTGTTTCCTAAAAATTTGGAGGTAATTCAAATGTCAGTAAAAGTTGCTATTAACGGATTCGGCCGTATCGGTCGTCTTGCATTCAGACAGATGTTTGGTGCAGAGGGTTACGATGTTGTTGCTATCAACGACCTCACAAAGCCCAGCATGCTTGCTCAGCTTCTCAAGTACGACACAGCTCAGGGCGGCTACTGCGGAAGAATCGGCGAGGGCCTTCACACTGTTTCTGCTGATGATGAGGCAGGCACAATCACAGTTGACGGCAAGACTCTTACAATCTATGCTAAGGCTAACGCTGCCGAGCTTCCTTGGGGCGAGATCGGCGTAGACGTTGTTCTTGAGTGCACAGGCTTCTATTGCTCAAAGGCAAAGGCTCAGGCTCATATTGATGCAGGCGCTAAGAAGGTTGTTATTTCTGCTCCGGCAGGCAACGATCTTCCGACAATCGTTTACAGCGTAAACGAAAAGACTCTTACTTCAGAGGACAAGATCATTTCCGCTGCTTCCTGCACAACAAACTGCCTTGCTCCTATGGCTAAGGCTCTTAACGACTATGCTCCTATCCAGAGCGGTATTATGTCAACAATCCACGCTTACACAGGCGATCAGATGATCCTCGACGGTCCTCACAGAAAGGGTGACCTTCGCCGTGCTCGTGCAGGTGCTGCTAACATCGTTCCGAACTCAACAGGTGCTGCTAAGGCTATCGGCCTTGTTATCCCCGAGCTCAACGGTAAGCTCATCGGTTCTGCTCAGCGTGTTCCCGTTCCGACAGGTTCAACAACAATCCTTACAGCTGTTGTTAAGGGTGCAGATGTTACAGTTGACGGCATCAACGCTGCTATGAAGGCTGCTGCTTCAGAGTCATTCGGCTACAACACCGACGCTATCGTTTCTTCAGACGTTATCGGTATGAAGTACGGTTCACTCTTCGATGCTACTCAGACAATGGTTTCCAAGATCGCTGACGATCTCTATGAGGTTCAGGTTGTTTCTTGGTACGACAACGAGAACTCTTACACAAGCCAGATGGTTCGTACAATCAAGTACTTTGCAGAGCTTGCATAAGTTATTTTCACAAAAATTATCGGGGCAGAATTTCTGCTCCGATTTTTTTGTTTTATGATTGAATTAATCCGCCTTATGTTGTATAATATTTTTCGGTTGCATATAATTATTTAAGAATCCAACCTGCGGAGGTTCATTATGTATATACTTGATGTTTTAAAGTCAATTTTGTTCGGCATTATCGAGGGCATAACTGAATGGCTGCCGATCAGCAGTACGGGTCATATGATCTTGCTTGAAAAAATTTGCAAGTTTAAGGATGTTTCGCCGAATTTCTTTGAGATGTATCTCGTCGTTATTCAGCTCGGTGCAATAATCGCCGTTGTTGTAATGTTCTGGAACAAGCTCTGGCCTTTCAAAAGAAAACAGCTTGAAAACGGCAAAAGCAAGGTTGCCGTTAAACCGAGAATTATCGAACTTTGGTTCAAGGTAATCGTCGGCTCGATCCCTGCGGGAATACTCGGAATTATTTTCAACGACCTGCTTGACAAATACCTTTACAACTACATCACCGTTGCAATCACACTTATTGTTTACGGCGTGCTCTTTATAATTGTGGAGCAAATCAACCGTCACCGCAAGCCGAGAGTAAGGAAGCTGACAGAGCTTTCATTTAAGGATTCGTTCTTTATCGGCTGTTTCCAGGCTCTTTCTCTTATCCCCGGCACATCACGTTCCGGCTCAACAATCCTCGGCGGTATTATGCTCGGCAATTCAAGACGAGTTGCGTCCGAGTTTACATTTTTCCTTGCCGTCCCCGCAATGTTCGGCGCATCGCTCATCAAGATAATTAAATTCGGCTTCGGCTTCACCGTAACCGAGTTTGTAATTCTCTTCGTCGGAATGATAACAGCATTTGCCGTATCGCTTGTCGTTATCAGATTCCTGATGAATTACATTAAGAACCACACCTTCACCGCATTCGGAATTTACCGCATAATTCTCGGTGCGATCGTGCTTATCACCTATTTCGCAACAAAATAACGGAGGCAAAATGAACACACAAAGACGTTATATACTTGAAAATATAGAAAATTGCCGTGACCTCGGCGGATATCCGTCAAAGTACGGATGCACAAAATTCGGCAGATTTATTCGCTGCGGAACGGTTGACAGACCGACCGAAAGCGATATCAGCACGCTCAAGGAGCTGAATATCTCGACTGTAATCGACCTCAGAGGTGATTTTGAGTTTAACAATCAGCCCAACGGTATGGAAAGACTGACAGACAATGTGAACCACGTTTCACTGTATGAACTGAATGTTGCCGAGGCGAAAGGTATGAAAATTACAATCACCGAGGTCTATGGGTACATTGTCGATAATTACAAGGAAAACATATGCAAAGCACTGAAAACCGTTGCCGAGGCCCCCGACGGAGCCGTACTGTACCACTGCTTTCTCGGTAAGGACCGCACCGGTATTCTCTCGATGCTTTTGCTGACGATTGCAGGCGTCGGAGAGGACGACATCGTTGCGGACTATCAGCTGACATATACATATCTCGAAAGCTATATGTTTACTCACGCCGACACGCTCTGGGACACCGATCCCGCAATGCACTATTCCCTGCCCCAAACAATGCGCTCGCTGATCGCTTACGTCAAGGAAAAATACGGCTCGGTTATTGACTACATCCGCCTTACGGGAGTAACGGATCAAGAGATCGAAAAAATCAGAAGAAGATTTTATGAATAAAACAAAAGCGCTTTTTGTCACTCAGATATTGACAAAAGGCGTTTTTATGATATAATAACAACGTTGTGTTTGCAACGCCGAGGCGTAACTCAGTTTGGTAGAGTGCTTGGTTTGGGAGCATAGACGGTGTTCGCACCGTGCAAAAGCGAAAGCCGCCGAAAACCCTTCAACAGTGCGGATTTCGGGCGGTTCGGGAAATGATAAAAGGCAGTCAAATCTGTGTTTGACCACAGATTTGACCACTTACTCGACCACAATTTAATAACTATCGGGGTGTAGCGCAGTTGGTAGCGCGCTTGCTTTGGGAGCAAGATGCCGGGTGTTCGAGTCACCTCACTCCGACCACCTTTCCTCTGAAACCAAACGGTTTCAGAGGATTTTTAATGCCTTTAAGCCTTTTCTTTGTCTACTGCATCCCAAATTTTGACATATATCTATTCGCCTATGCCTTTTAATATCTCATTAATTTCAGCAAACGCACCCAAAGCGTCATCGAAGCTTTGCTGCTTATCGGTATAGAGCAATTCCTTATGCAGATTCTCATAAGTTGAACGAACCCGCCCGTTCAGATAAAGTTTCCAAGAATCAAAATCGTACCCACCGATAGGATCATATTCCTCACTAATATTGCGCTTTTCAAGATAATAAGAATCCGTCTGCTTTGTAATATCAATCAAGCGTTTCAGCTCGTCTTTGTCTTCAAGAAAAGCTTGGATTTCCGGCAGAGCGAGCAGTCTTGCCACATCGTAAATATGACGCACCTTTTTTTCAATAGTTCCGCAAATAGCATGGCGTTTTACAGACATCAATTTATCGACGAAGGTGCGCTCTATATTCAGCACATTCAAGGTCACTTCCTGAAGTTCATATTTTGCTATGTCTTCCGCTCCATCATGTTCTTCAAGGAACTCCTGAATATATGTTTTAAGAGTTTTCTTAGAATATGGATCAGGACGAACACTGCTGCCGATTTCAAGTTTTACACGGTTCCTTTTATCACCGAACCAGACAAACATACTTTTACTGCGATTAGACCGTTCGGCATCAATTTTTTCTGTATCAGCACCAACAGTCATAACCTTTTCAATTTTCTTGATCGTCTTATCGCAGACCTTATCACTCTCGTCCATGCCAAGGAATGTCAGGTCAATATCTTCAGAAAAACGCTCAATAGAACCGGGATAGCATTTACTCAGCGATGTGCCGCCTTTGAATACGCACTTCTCAACATATTCACTATCGGCTAAATTCTTTAACAGCAATACTATATAATAATCACGTTCTATGGCAGACTCAGGCAAATGCTTATCTGCGGCTACGATAGATATTAAGTCTTTAAACTCATTGGGAAACTCGTGCAGCTTCATATAATTCCTCCATTTTCGGGTGCTTATATTCCGAAAGAGTTGATAAATACTCGTTCAAATTATTTGGTACACTATAGTGGTTTAGTATTTCATGGAAAAATGATATGGTTGATTTTTTATAGGTTTTAGCTGAAATAATTTCTTCAAATGCGTTTGTATTAAATGAAGATGCCAATTCTTCTGTATATTTTATAAATACAGAGTAGTTAATATCTTGTATCGTATTGAAGTTTTGCAGAACCTCTAATCCCTGAATCATACTCGTAATTTCTTTAGAGAATTTCAACGGCATTTGATAGACTACAACATTTCGGATAGACTTTGTTAATCCCTCAATCGCAGAAGACATAACCGTAATAGTTTTGGATATCTGCGTTGTCAAATTTAATACATTGTATAAGGAGTAACCCACAACCGTTCCTGTCTCATTCTCAGTAAAAGCCTCAATAATTTCTTTTTCCGAAGGCGGAACTATTCCATATTTACCTACCTTTGGTAAATGATATGTGCCTTTTGCAATCTTAATAAGCTCGCCTGATTCACACATTCTTTGCAATGTTTTATAATAAGCCGCCTCACTAATCTGATCAAATAATTTTTCTTTATAAATCTTGCTTGCAATAATCAATTCATTTTCTTCAAATTCAGCAAGAGCATTTCTTACAACAGGATTGTTTTTCATTTGTTCTGAACCTCCTTATTTACATTTCCATGATATTATTATATGCGAAAAACTGACCATTGTCAAGTAAAATCTAATTTTACTTGACAATAGCGATTTTTTTATAAAATCTATTGGTGCATGTGTAATAAAAGAAAAACGGTCTATTCTTTGTCTACTGCATCTCAAATTTTGACAGAGTGACTTTTTCGGTCACCCTGTCATTTTCTCTTTTTCCGCCTTGATTTGCGCCTTGACCTCTGCAATCATTTCCGCCAGTTTTTCTTCACATTCTTCTCTTGTTTTTGCGTAGATGTTGTGACTTTCCCGCTTTCCGTAGGCGTTGGTCGGAGTGTACCGTCCCTCATACAGGTGGTCGTTTATCATCGTGACACAGCCCGTCCCGGGCTTGCGTACTTTGGGCTTGTACGGCGTGAATTCGACCGGGGCGATATCTTTCCTTGCCGACAGCTGAGCCGTCGGCATTTGGGCGTCTGTGCCGCCGATTTTGCGGTCTATATGCACCGCCGCCTGCCTTTGCATAGTATCGGTGATATGGCTGTAAATATCCAGCGTGGTTGCTGATGACACATGACCTATAGTTGCCGAAAGAGTTTTCACATCCATACCGTGCTCCAGCGCCATGGTCGCAAATGTGTGACGCAAATCGTGAAAGCGCACCTTTTTACAGCCTGCATCGGTTTTTCGGGCTCATAGATATTCGGGAATATCCATTCGCTGACTGCCGTTTCTTTTCGCTTCCGCAAAAGTTCCGCAGTGCTCGGCGGCAGGACAATCGTGCGCGTTCCCGTCTCGGTTTTGGTTTCGCCGATATTCAATCCGCCGCCTTTCCTTTTAGCAACCGAGCGCCTCACTTTCAGCTTTCCGTTTTCCGCATCGAAGTCCTCCCACTTCAGTCCGCAGATTTCACCCCGCCGCAGTCCTGTGGTCAGCTCGGTGTAGAAGAAATCGTACCACCGCCCATCCTGCCTAATGCGTTTCATAAATCTGTCAAGCTGTTCGTCATTGAGTATCTGCTTAAGCGGATAATTGTTTTTGGGAATCGTTGTGCCGACCGTTGGATTTTTAACAATCAGCCGTAGGCGCACCGCCACATCCAGCGCTTCGTGCAGCATCATATGAATACCGCGCACCATACTGTCGGCAAGCTCTGTGCCGTGCAGCTTGTCAGGTTTCACCCGACCATTCTTTTTGACGGTGTTATAGAATTTTTGAAGTTCCTGCGTGGTCAGCGCCGACAAAGGTCTGTCGCCGAGATACGGTTTGATTTGATTTTTAATCATCGCTTTGTAAGAATCAAGCGTGCTCTCGCGAATCGTGAAGATCATATATTCATTGATCCATCGGTCGAGCCATTCGCCGAGCGTCATATTCGAATCCTCGGTGAGGTCGGCATCGCGGTACATCTCGATGCAGTCGTGGAGCTTTACGATTAACTCCTTTTGTGTTCGGACAAGCACATAGCGGTGAATCGGATCGCCGTTCTTTTTGTGACCGACAACGATGCGGCCTTCCCATCTTCCGTATTCGCGCTTGCGCACCATACCGTCTCCCGACGGTCTTCGTTTTGCCATAGTATCACTTCCTTGCAGGGCTGGCAAGAGCCGTGTTCGATACGGTTTTCGTTGTGCCTTTTCCCGCACAGTTTTGTGCTTGCTCTTGCAAGGCACCAGCCTTGCTTCGCCCTGTGCACTTCACTGAACAGAAAAATTCTACACCGAAAACTCTACGACCTGCCAAATTGAGAATTTTTTTGTTTCGGCAAAGGCGAGGAGCGCGGTAATACTTTTGGTATTGCAAGCGACAAGCCAAAGCCTAACGGAAAATTCACTTTTGTCAGGCGTGTCGCACACGGCTCTTGCCAGCCGAACACACAATACCACATACATGGCGGAATATCCAGCTAAATTTGCGGTAAAATTCGCAACTCCTAAATCAGCGAGGTTAAAATTCGAGCAACCCCTAAATCGCAGTTTTTGTTGCCATCCGTAAAAGCCCTGCAAACCCTTGCGCGGTCGGCGTTGCCGTCCGCTGTTCCCTGCGAGGGGAAAGCAAGGCAACCCCTCGCTTTCTCCTGCTTATTTTCGGACGAGCCGTAAAACTGCCGTCAAACCGCCGATTTCCCGTGTTTGCGGTCAAATTCAGCGAGTTTTTTCAAAGCCGCCTGACGCCGAACTTCTTCGTGCAGCCGTATCAGCTGTTGCTCGTAATACTGCTCCAATGCTTCCCTAATCGGGCGTATTGTATAGCGCAAATTACCGTTGCGCTTTTCGCCTTTTTGCGTGTACACGGAGGTCGGCTCGGTTGTGATCAACCGTTTTTTGGTCAAACCGTCCACATGATTTCTAACGGTGTTTTTGCTCATACCGACAGCGTTACCGATAGTTTTGTAACTCGGATGGCACTGAAATGTTTTCCTGTCCTCGCAGTACATCAGATACGCATACACTGCAATCTCACCGGTGCTGAGACCCAAGCTGAAATTTTCATTCGGCAGAGGAAAATAATCCCGGATCGCATCACGCTTTGGATATCGGGTGAATTTCAAATGCTGCCTCCCGTCTTTTCTTCGACCCATGCGCGGAATTTTTCTTTCGGTACGATGAGCCGTGAGCCGATACGCAACGACGGAAATCCTTTCTCGTGCATCAGCTCGTAGCTGCTTGAGATGGAGATGCCGAGGAGCTTGGCTACCGTTTCAGCATTAAGGAACAACGGCAGATCCTCATAAGCGGTGTAAACAGATTCTTTCATTGGTTTTTCCTCCTGTTAAATTCACACGGTTTTTCGCCGTGTTATGTAGAGGACTGCTGTTTTGCAAAACAAAAAGACCCGCACTACAAATCACGATGCGACATTGCATCGGCGATTATGTAAGTGCGAGTCCGAAACTCAAAATTGGATTTTTACTTATTCAGTTGTCCTTAACTGTCTGAAGTATAACACATAGCGAAAGTTTTGTCAAGGTTTTGAGCGGTTCAGTGAATATTTCAGCCGTTTTTGGGAATACTGTTTTCTTTGTTTTCTGCGGTACAGGTTTTAATCCGTGAAAAACTCAACGCCACTGAAATCTACGATGGCGTTTGGTATTATTTCGTGCAATAGATTTTGATGGCTTCGGAAACAAATTCCGCGGTACCTTCGCCGCATTTGTCGATGTTGTTTTTGAACCGCCCGTCGCCTACGTACATCTGACCGAGACCTGCTAAGATTTCGTCTGTGCAGTGATAAAAATGTTCGGTAATATAGTTCTGCAACTTCTTCACAAATCTTTGCGCGGTATCGCTGTCGACACTCTCTCCGCAATTCTTGCAATCCGCGAACTCAGCGAAAATTCCATTCATACCGCCGAGCGCATCGTTTCATTGTTCTTTGGAGTATCCGGCAGTCTTTGTCTGACTCTCCTTGTAGGCATCGGTGTCGCCCCAACGCTGTTTTGCCTCGTCCTCGTACTGCTGACGGGCGGTTTCGTATTCGCTGTTGTCAAAAGCACTCATTGTGATTTCTCCTTTTTTCGCCGCTTGTTCCAGAGCTGCAATCAGCCGTTCCAACCGTTCTTTCTTGATAGTCAGCAACCTTTTCTGCTCGGCAAACTTTCTTTGCTTATCGTAGTTCGGCGAAGCAAGAATCTCCCCGATGCTTTTCAGCGAAAAATCCAACTCACGGTAAAACAAAATTTCCTGCATTCGTTCCAGCGATGTTTCATCATAAAAACGGTAACCGTTTTGCTTGACCACAAAACTCGGCTTGAGTAATCCGATATCGTCATAGTAATGCAGAGTGCGCACACTGACGCCGGTAAGCACGGCAATTTCTTTGATCTGTAATTTCATATCTTCACCTCACGAATTGGAGTATACACTATAACGCTGCGTCAGAGTCAACCCTATTTTACACGATTTTTTGCAAAAATCAAAACCGCCGGTTCAACCGGCGGTTTGCTCCACCCCTAAAAAGGGGTTAATACTGGCTTTGCCCCTGAAAGGGGCTTCTGATTTATAGCAATGCATTACATTCTCAGCAGCCGCTCACGTGCGGCTGTTTATTTTTGCTTACTTATTCTTGGCACCCGTGAACGGGTCTGTGTACTCTTTGAAACTTATTTGGTCTGCTGCAAAATCGTCCTCTAACTGATTCTTTATGTATTCTGCTATTACCCTTTTATTTCGCCCTACCGTATCTACATAATATCCTCTGCACCAGAAGTTCCTTCGTCCATACTTGTATTTCAAATTCGCATGTCTGTCAAATATCATCAAAGTGCTTTTTCCCTTGAGATATCCCATGAACTGTGCTACACTTATATGTGGTGGAATACTTACTAGCATATGGATGTGGTC
>DKDP01000029.1:0-738 GCA_002449395.1 Ruminococcaceae bacterium UBA6845
CTCCGTACTGACTCATTCCAACCATATGCCCGTTTCCGACCGTTTTTACGGTAAATTTTCCGTTTGAATACGTGATCGAAAAATTTCGGCTTCTGAGCGACAGCGCCTTCTTGATATCGCTGCCGCCGACCTTTGTATCTCCGATTTCGACGAAGCGCACAAATCCCGAATCCGTTTTGTCAATCTTGCCGAGCCAGTCCTCCGCATCGTCGGGAAGCTCAATTCCGTCGATAACGTCAATTGCGGAACCGAATTTGTCCTTATCCATCGCAACCGTTTTTTCGAGATTCGGCGAGAGCTTATCCCCGTCGCTCGTGACGGATTGAAGATACGGGATTTCCTCTCCCCATACCGTTTTTGCACTCTCCGTCCTTCCGCTGCACAGATCGTGATAAGCCGCAAGAATCGGTTCGCCGTTGTATGTTATTTTCTTTCCCAGCACCTCACCGACAAGTTTTTCCGCCTTTTTTTCGTACTCATCGAATTTATTGCCCCATTTTTTCCTGCGTGCATCCTCGTTGAGATAGCCCTGATGTGTCTTTGAATCGTCGGATATGTCCGCTCCGTTCAGTTCGTCCTTGTCCGCTTTCTCTCTGCAATAAAGCGCATATGTGTAGCAGGCAACCGCCTGCGCTTTCAGCGCCTCATCGTGACTGTCCATACTCATTTCAGCCGCCAAAGCCCCTACCGTATACTCCTTTATATCGGTTTTTTCAACCTTTCCGCTCTCGCTTTTCA
>DKDP01000029.1:836-5390 GCA_002449395.1 Ruminococcaceae bacterium UBA6845
CGTTTATCCATTGCGGTAAGCGGCAGAAGAATCATTGCCGCCATAAGCACGGAGCAAAGCACAAGATACTTTTTCATCTTCATTCCTCCCGAGAAATACTATGCGGACAAGTCGGCACATATGAAAAGAAGCACCGAAAAATCAGTGCTTCTTGAATAATTTTCTGAACTTTTTTTGCCATCTGCGGTAGTATGCAAGCTCTAACTTTTCAATTGCTACATCATACATAATGAACGCCGCCAGTCCGAGGACTATAAGCAACGGAATCATAAATCCCTGCGTATCCTCAAGCAGCTCCGTCGATATGCCGAACACGTGCATAATAATATAATATGTTGCGATTATTACGCCTGTAAAGAACACAGCCTTTACAATGTATCCGATCACCTTGGGCAGCTTGTCGAGCAAGACTTTAATAAGCGGATAGTAGCCGATCAGAGCTATGTAAATTGCAACCGCTTCTTTCTCGGGCACAACAAGCGCACTCACAACAGAGGTACCGACATAGACGCCGAGCGCCCATTTCCAGTCACATTCGACCCTCATAAAGAGGACAAGCAGTGCCGCCATCGCCGGTATCGCATAGGTCAGAAACGGGATGACCGAGGCAAGCATCATCAGCGCCGCCGAAAGTCCGATACACATTCCGCCGAGCGCAGTTTTAACAGTATATTTCATATCATCACCGTCAACAGCATCTTATTAAGTCGCCGCCCATACATTCGCAGCAGCAGTCGGCGCACATAAGTGAGGAGCAGATATTGCACGGACTGCAGCAGCCGTCGCTGTCGTCGTCCTGTCTGCTCTTTCTGAAGTCTCCCTTGGATTCACGTTTGAGCTGATTATATGCCGCCTCATATTCGGCATTTCCCGGTTCAAGCTCATTCGCTTTTCGGAAGCTCTCAAGTGCGCTTTCAAGCCATCCCTTGCGGTGCTGAATCGTGCCCTTGAGGTAATACCACTCGGCGTTTCTGCGCTGATAAGGAATACCGTCGAGCAGCATTTCGGCATCGTCAATTCTTCCGCTGTTCAGCTTTGCCCTTATATCTCCGAACTCCGAGGTCTGACCCGCAGCTGAGCCGTAAGAATTTTCCGAATAGGAGCTGTCGGTGCGGTTACCGCTGAGATTGTTGATTATAAAATCGTAAGCGTCGTTCAGCTCGTCCATCTTCGTCTGATTCTCGCTGTATAGGCGTGCTTTGTCACGGTATGCTTTTTTGATCTCATCCATACTTGCCGACGATGTTACGCCGAGCACTTCATACGGATTTTTCACAACGACCGACCTCCTTATAGATTACTTTTTTTGCGGAACACTCGGTTCCGTAAATCAGAACGTTATTTATTATATCATAAAATCTGTAAATTTTCAGCTTTTTTAAATTATTTATTGCTTCTCCGACGGTCAGCGACAAAATTTCCTCGCTGTAAGTGTTGAAATCAGTCGAATTGAAGCGTTTTTTCAGCGGGTTGAAACTGCCGGTCTTTATATCATCGGCGCAGTCGTCAACCGCATCAATGAGATAAACCCAGCGACCGAGGAAATATCCTACCCTTTCAAGTGCCGCATTATCCGAGGATTCAATGTCAGTTGAAACCATCTCGGCAAGCATTCTTGCGCTTGCGTCCGCCGCCTCGTCAATCCCCGCGTTGTTTTTCTCTGCCTGTGCCTGCTTTTCCATAAGTGCACCGAGCTTTTCGGCAATTTCGGGATTATTCCTTTTCGCTTTCTTATATATATGATTTGCATACGGCATCAGCATTTTGCAAAGAAGTTTTTTGAAAAATTTGCTGTCGGCAATATTATCCCTGATCTTATAATAAAAGGTCAGCATAGACACGTCTGCGGTGTATGCGATATCCACGCTGTCACCCGAGCAGTCATAGCATTTTTTCATCGGGTTAAATGAGCAATGAGATTTTCGCATACAGACCTTATTCTCTCTGACTGCCATACGCAGAATTGCAAGAAATGTGAAGTCATACGAAAGCGTCAGCCTGGCTATCAAGCCGTAGCGCTTGCCGATCGACTTGCAAAGCGAGCAGTAAACGCCCTTATAAAGATCGTAATCCTTAAATTTCATTTCGGGCCTGTAAGCCCTGACATACCCCAGCAAAATTTCACTTCCTCAAAAAAGTATATGGACGGTAAATTTGTTTCCGCAGATCGGGCAGGTTACATTACGTTTGCCCCTCTTTTTGGAAAGCCGCAAATTCTCCTTGCAATTTGGACACACTCTGAACCTGTGCGTTTTGAAATACTTGATCCTCAGGCTCTGCCTTTTAAACCAACGCTTCATTTTTCTGACATTATCGGTGTAATTCGTCCTGACGAGCAGACTGTCGAACCAATCTCCCTCACGACGTCTTTTCTCAATATTTTTCGACAGCACACGGAACACCGCAAAACAGAAAATCGCAAGCGCCGCAAAATAGAAAATGTAATATGCGATACGGTTGCGCATAAACGATCCGATACCGTTGAGCAGAAGATTTAACAGGATAAGGAATCCCGTCAGCTTATCGAATCCGTATCTGCCGTACATAAAATTGTAGAGCTTTTGCATAAAGTTGTTCATTTGAATTAAACACGCTTTCGTATTTTATTACTGCTTATTATTATACTTGACAATTACACTCAAGGTGTTACAATTTTATTAACAAATTTAAAAAGAACAGCGTATTTTCGCTGTTTCGGGAACGGAAGATCAAATCTATGGAACTTATAAAGCCAAAATTCTTCGATTCTTTCAGATGTATAGCCGACCGCTGTCCCGACACCTGCTGTGCGGGCTGGGACGTTGAGATCGACGACGAATCGGCTGAAAAATACAAGGAAGAAAACGGAGAGCTGAAAAAATACTTTGACAAGCACCTCACGACGGATGAGGACGGATATATTTTTTCTCTGACCGACGGTCGCTGTCCTCTGCTTGACGGCAGTAATCTTTGCAGAATACAGCTTCAAAAGGGCGAAAGCGCTCTTTGCGATACCTGCCGCCTTTTTCCGAGATATTTTGACAATTACGGCGAAATACGTGAAACGGGTCTCGGGCTTGGCTGTCCCGAGACGGCAAGAATTTTGCTTTCGCCGGAAACGGAGGTGAGCCTTGACAAAACCGTTGAAAGTCCAGATCGAATTTATAATCTGCTTTCGGAAAAGCGCAACGATTTTTTCACCGTTCTTGACAACAGCCGATTTGACCTGAAGATGAAGCTGTCAGCCGTTCTTTTCTCCGCCGCCGAATTTCAAAGCGAGATTGACCAAGCGGATATGCTCGGCGGTGACAGCTCGATTCCTTTTTCGGAATGTATAAGGGTTCTTGAAAAGATGGAATATATCAGCGACAGCCGCCGCAAGCGCCTTATCTCCCTCTCGGACGAAAAAGCCGTTTATCGCAACAGTGAAAAATATTCCGAGGACTTTGTAAGACTTTTCAAATACTATCTTATGCGATATATGATGACCGCTTGCTTTGATCTTGATCTGCTGACCAAGGTAAAATACGGTATTTTCGCCTGCATCGTCATAAAAAGGCTTTATGACAGCGTTTCCGAGCTGAGCTTTGACGACCGCGTTCGCATATTTTACGGTTACTCAAAAGAGGTTGAATATTCTCAGATAAACCTTGATATTCTCGACGACGCAATGTATAATGATTTTACAGTCGCCGAACTTATAAATTTATTATAATAATTATTCCCCCCTTGCAATAATTCACACCGTCAAAACGTGTTATAGGTGAAAGGAGGCAATATCATGATATTTTTTACATCGGGAAAGGACGCTTTCCCATATGCGTTCTCTCAGTTTGCCGACACGGTCTACCGTGTTGCGGTTCACAATTCATCAAGAGCTGCCGATGCGGAGGATATAACGCAAAGTGTGTTCATCAAGCTCCTTGAAAGTGACAAAATTTTCAAAGGCACCGAGCACCTCAAGGCGTGGCTTATCCGTGTCACAATCAATCTTTGCCGTGACGAATTGAGGAAAAACTCAAATATCGTGCTTTGCGAATCTCCTTTGCCGAAAGATACGGCTGAAAAAGAGGATTCCGTTCTTGATGCGGTCAGGGCACTGCCCGAAAACTACCGCAATGCGATCTACCTTCATTATTATGAGGGTTATACCGCAAAGGAGATCGGAAAAATTCTCGACGCAAAGCCGAACACCGTCCTTTCGTGGCTCAGCCGAGGCAGAGCTATGCTTAAGGAAGAAATGATCGGAGGTTTTGACGATGAATAAATCGGATTACATCAGAGAAGTCGATGCGCTCCACGCTCCCGATTCGCTCAAGGATAAAATTTCGGAGCTGAAGCCGACCCCGACAACCAAGCTCAAAAAGAGCAAAAGAATCACGGGCATAATCGCCGCCTGTCTTGCCGTTGCCGTACTGATCGGCGGAGCATACGGCGCAGGCGCATCGCTTTCAGCGAACAAATCATCCGCAAATGAAATTGAGATCGGAGACAACGGGTCGTACAGCTATAACGATTCAAACGGAACTAATGAGAACGGCAAGGCCGACAGCATCAACAATATGGCGGCTACAA
>DKDP01000029.1:5408-7586 GCA_002449395.1 Ruminococcaceae bacterium UBA6845
CACTCAAAAGCTCATTAAAAAGGCAAATGTAAGCATAGATACAAAAAATGCCGACGAGCTGATTAAGAAGATCAATTCACAGGTAAAATCGCTCAACGGCTATACCTCGTCTCTTTCGCAGAATAAGCAAAACGAATATATCGCCGTCAACACAAATGTCAGCGTTCCTGCCGATAAGCTCGACAGTTTCCTTGATTTTCTTGAAAAATCGGGCACAGTCACTTCGAAGAACATCGAAACAACGGACGTGACAGACAGTTACACCGACACGGAAAGTCAGATCACAGCGCTTGAAACAGAGGAAAAAGCCCTGCTCGGCATACTCGCAAAGTGTGAAACGGTTCAGGATACAATAAATGTTCAGGAAAGGCTTTCAAGTGTCAGAGGTGAGCTTGAATCCCTCAGAGCACAGAAGAAAAACTATGATCAGCGCATAGCTTATTCCGAGGTCTCAATCAGCATTTCTGAGGTTGACCGAGTTAAAAAAGCTCCGACGAGCTTCGGCTCACAGATCAGCGAAAAATTTTCCGAAAGCCTTTACAATATCGGACAGTTTTTCAAAAATCTCGGCGTATTTATCCTCGGCGCAAGTCCTTATCTTGCAATTGCCGCTGTCGTGATTATTGTTATAGTTTTGATCGTGAAGAAAAAGAGAAAATAAAATCACTTCAAGAAATATGGGCTGTCGCTTATGCGGCAGTCCTTTGCAATTTGCGGAAAAGTATCTGCGTGATGTAATAATATACACGTTTCAACACCTTTTTGTGCATATAATTGGTAAAATTCAATATTATTCAGTTTTTGCTAATTTTTATTCTTGAAATATGCACCGAACTGTGCTATATTGTATGAGATAAAAATTGCCGCACCTTTTATCTGCGGCGGATAGGAGTTTGCTATGGAAATCAAACGTTCAGAAAATTTACAGCCGGTTCATTCCGACATCAGAGGTCCGCTTTATCTTGAAAGCCAGAGAATGAATAAGGAAGGCATCAAGGTGCTTCGTCTTAATACGGGCAACCCCGCAACATTCGGCTTCGGAATGCCTGACAGCGTTAGAAATGCTCTCCTTAACAATGCAGACAAGGCGGTTGCATACTGCGACCTTAAGGGTATGCCCGATGCACGTGAGGCAATTTGCAACTACCACAAGAGCAAGGGCGTTCAGGGAATCACCCCCGACGACATATATATCGGTAACGGCGTAAGTGAGCTTGTTCTTATGGCTCTTCTTCCGCTCCTCAACAAGGGTGACGAGGTTCTTATGCCCTCCCCGAGCTATTCGCTCTGGTCAAACTCAACCTATATCGCAGGCGGTCAGCCCGTTTTCTATAAATGTAATGAAGAGAACAATTGGTATCCCGATATCGACGATATGAGAAGCAAGGTAACGCCCAAGACAAAGGCTATTGTTATCATCAACCCGAACAACCCGACGGGTGCCGTTTACCCGAAGGAGGTTCTTGAGGACATTATTCAGGTCGCACGTGACAATGATCTTCTCATCTTCTCCGACGAGATTTACGACAGACTTGTTATGGACGGCGTTGAGCACTATTCGACAGCCGCTCTTGCTCCCGACAGAATGGTTATCACAATGAACGGACTTTCAAAGTCACACATCGTCTGCGGTTTTCGCTGCGGCTGGATGTGCATCAGCGGCTACAAGGGTAAGGCTGACGATTATGTTGAAGGAATTTTCCAGATCGCCGCTATGCGTCTTTGCGGTAACGCACTTACTCAGCTTGTTATTCCTGCGGCTCTTGAGGACAACGCAAGCACACAGGCTATGCTTGTTCCGGGCGGCAGACTTTATGAGCAGAGAGAAGCCGTTATCCGTGAGATCGACAAGATCGACGGACTTTCGGTTGTTAAGAACCACGGTGCATTCTACGTATTTCCGAAGCTCGATGTCAAGAAGTTCAACATCACAAACGATAAGAAGTTTGCATTTGATCTTCTTCACGAGAAGCACATCTTCATCGTTCCCGGTTCAGGCTTTGACTGGCACGAGCCGGATCACTTCAGAATCGTTATGCTCCCGAAGCCGGATGAGATTGCTCAGGCTATCCGTGACATCGGCGACTTCCTTGACGGCTACTGGCAGAAGAACGACTGAACCGAAATTTAAGCAAAAAATTAACAGGACTGTGATAATTGAACTGCCCCAAGTTGTGC
>DKDP01000022.1 GCA_002449395.1 Ruminococcaceae bacterium UBA6845
ATCAGACTTAAACTCCTTCCGACTTCGGCGCAATCCGCCGAAGCCACCTCCCTCAAGAGGGAGGCCACGGATATTTGTCTCGGAATTAACATTTGTCGAGGCTTTGAACAAAACCCCTCAGTCACGACACAAGGTCGTGACAGCTCCCCTAAAAGGGAGCCAAGGTTTTGCTTACTGCGCCGACACTTCGCTGCCCTAAAGGTGCGCCCATTATGGCTTCTGCAGCCTTCCATCGTGTAACGCTTTACCGCATTTTTCAAAATAAAATACAAATTATAAAAATCAAAGTAAGGCGGAGCGATAAGGCTCCGCCTTGAAAATGTGCTATGTGATTAGAACTTTGCGTTGAGGAGATTGATTCCGTCGATCTGTACATCGAAGTACGGAGCTGAACGGAACTCTGACTCGTGGAAATAGCCGTCCTTAACAACCTCTGTATCTGCTGTGAAGTTAGCGTCTGTGTCAACGTCAGCCATATAGCTTGTGAGCTTGCCGTTAGCGTCAACCTTAGCGTTCTTGTTCTTGTCAGCAGTAACAGTTACTGTGAAGTTGTTTGTATCAAATACGTGGAGTGTACCGTCCTCAAGCTGAGCCTTAACCTTATCCATCTCAGCCTGTGTATCCTTAGCAGCAGCCTTGCCGTTTACGTCTGTAAGAACAACAGAGCTTGTCTGAAGAGTACCTGTCCAGTCTGTGTCGATTGCCTTACCGTCCTGTACGCACTTGATCATATACTCGAAGTACGGCTCCCAGTTGATTCTGGAAGAAACGATGAATGTGTTCGGGCAAGCTGAAAGTGTGCTTCCATTGTAGGAAACGTTCGGGATACCTGCTGTCTCACAAGCTGTCGGAGCACCCATTGAGTCAGCGTGCTGGCTGATAAGCTTACAACCGTTGTTGATGAGCTTTGTTGCAGCCTCTTTCTCAAGAGCCTCATCGTACCAAGAACCTGTGAACTGAACATCCATTGTAACTGTCGGGCAAACTGACTTTGCACCGAGATAGAATGAAGTATAGCCGGAGATAACCTCTGCGTATGTGAAAGCGCCGACGTAACCCATCTTAGCGTCCTCAGCCTTGAACTTACCTGCTGCGATCATTTCGTTGAGCTTGAGACCTGCAGCAACACCTGCAAGGTAACGGCCCTCATAGATTGATGCGAAAGCGTTGTGGAAGTTAGCGAGCTTCTCTGTGTGAGCCTTTGTTCCTGTTGCGTGGCAGAACTGTACGTTCGGGAACTCCTTAGCTGCCTTTATCATGAAATCCTCATGACCGAAGCTGTCAGCGAAAACAATTGAGCATCCCTTATCAACAAGGTCAGCCGCTGCGTCGTAGCAAGCGTTCTGCTCAGGAATATTTGTCTTCTTAAGAATCTCAACGCCCATCTTCTTGCAGGCTTCCTCAGCGCCTGTCATAAAGTTGTTGTCATAGGTTGAGTTCTCATCGTGCAGGAAAATGAATCCTACCTTGAGCTTCTTCTCAGTGTCGTTGCCGTCTTTCTTTGTGCCGCAAGCAGCGAATGAAAAGACCATTGCGATTGCCATGAGAATTGCGAGAATCTTTTTCATGTGTTCTTCCTCCAAATTTTAATTTATATAGCAATTTGTGCTACCGAAATTAATCGCAGAAAGTTATCTTTCCGTCGTCCGTCATAGAGGCGACTCTTGCAAGCGATTCAACACGGATACCCTCACTGCGGATCAAATCTCCGCCCTGCTGAAATGCTTTCTCGATAACTATTCCCGCTCCGACAATTTCCGCACCTGCCGACTTGATGAGGTCGATCAGCCCGTTCAGCGCACAACCCTGCGCAAGGAAATCGTCGATAATAAGAATTTTATCATCCTTGTTAAGAAATTCCTGTGAAACGATAACGTCATATGTCTTGCCGTGGGTAAAAGACTTGATCGGGGTCGAATAAACATCGGCGGCGATATTCTTGCCCAATGTTTTCTTAGCAAAGACGACAGGAACATGAAAATACTGCGCAGTGATGCAGGCAATTCCGATTCCGGATGCCTCGATCGTAAAGATCTTATTCACTCCGCAGTCTTTAAAAAGTCTGTAAAATTCCTTGCCGATTTCATTAATCAGCTCTACGTCTACCTGGTGGTTAAGAAAACTGTCAACTTTCAGAACATTACCCGGGAATACTTTTCCGTCTTTAAGGATTCTTTCTTCAAGAAGCTGCATTTCAAAGTCCTCCAAAATAAAATAAGCAGCAGGATAAAGCTCTCCCACTGCCGTAAGACCGATCCGCAATATCTCGTATTGAAACACTGCAAATCACCCACCAATAGTGACAGTTACGGCACTGTCGTAGAGACTGCCGGGCCATTCATCCGGCAATATATCGGCATTATGTGCGATGTCATATCGCTGACATCAACTATATTTTAACATATTATTAACATTTGTCAACACTATCCGACAACAAATCATTTTTCTCTTATTGCTATGCTTTTTGTCTATTATCAACAATATTTTTATTAAATTTTTATTCACATATTTTTTACATTCCGTAAACGCCGTATTTATTGCATTAAATCCTGTCGTGTGGTAAAATATTATTAATTTAAATAATTTAAAGCGATTTGTAAATTTCTTAGACTTTTTGCTTTCTCTTTTTGTAAGGGACGGCAAAGAAGATTAGAAATTATTATCAACCTTATCATAATCCGTAGAACTTTGTGGGCGCCCCTTTAGGGGAGCTGGCGGCATAGCCGACTGAGGGGTTTCTTTAAAGAACTGCGACAAATTTTAATCAAACGATATTGTTCTGTGGTAAAAATATATAATTGTATACGAGGTAAAGCTATGTCACATCTCATCGAACTGAAAAACGCATACAAAATATACAATCCGGGCGAAAACGAGGTCAGAGCGCTTGACGGCGTCGATCTTGAAATTGATTCAGGTGATTTTGTCGCCATCGTCGGCCACTCGGGATCGGGCAAATCGACCCTTATGAATATGCTCGGTCTGCTCGACGTGGTGACGAGCGGAACATACATTCTCAACGGCAAAGACGTTTCCGATATGGACGACGACGAGCTGAGCAGAATCAGGAATCTTGAAATCGGTTTTATTTTTCAGGGCTTCAACCTTATTCCGAGCCTCACGGCTCAGGGAAATGTTGAGCTTCCGCTGATTTACAGGGGTATGAAAGCCGAGCAGCGGCACGAGCTTTCGCAGGCCGCATTAAAACGTGTCGGTCTTGAAAAAAGGATGGATCATCTGCCGAGCCAGATGTCGGGCGGTCAGCAGCAGCGAGTTGCCATAGCACGTGCGGTTGCGGCAAGACCCCCGGTTATTCTTGCCGATGAGCCGACAGGAAACCTTGATTCAAACTCGGGCAAAGAGGTTATGCGAATAATCAACGAGCTGTGGGCTGAGGGCAGAACAATAATTCTCATCACTCACGATGATTCGATCGCCGAAACCGCTCACCGTGTTATACGAATCAGCGACGGAAAAATCGTTGAGGATTATATCAACGAAAACGTTACACCGGAAAGTAATTTGAAATAAAACAGGATAAAATACCGCCCTCTGCATAAAATAGAAGTAAATCTATTATTATACAGAGGGTTTTGTTATGTGCGGAATTATGGGTTACATCGGCGATGAAAATGCTGCCGACATCATTATATCGGGTCTTGAGGAGCTTGAATACAGAGGGTACGATTCGGCAGGTCTTGCCGTTGAAAACGGCGGAGAAATCAAGGTTGCCAAGGTCGTCGGCAGTCCGTCGGGACTCAGGGATGAGGCAAAAAATCTGACGGGGCATATCGGAATCGGGCATACAAGGTGGGCTACTCACGGCGCTCCGACCGTTGACAATGCGCATCCGCACACAAGCCAAAGCGGACTTTTTACCGTTGTTCACAACGGAATAATCGAAAACTATGCGGAGCTGAAAAAGGAGCTTTCGGAAAACGGCTTTGATTTTAAAAGCGACACCGACACCGAGGTAATTGCCCAGATGCTTGAATATCTTTACAGCGGCGACCTCAAAGGCACAGTCAGCGCTGTCCTGTCACGCCTGAAAGGCTCATATGCCCTCGGTATACTCTGCCGTGACTATCCCGATTCAATAGTTTGTGCCAAGCTGTCCAGTCCCCTCTTCGTCGGAGTTTCAAGCGATTGCGTATTTCTTGCAAGCGACGTTTCCGCTCTCGCTGAAAAAAGCGACCGAATCTTCAGAGTAAACGACGGTGAAATCGGCATTCTGAAAAAGGACGGGCTGAAAATTTTCGATCTTGACGGATGCAGAATCAGAAAAAGTGAGATTAAGATCAAATCCTGCGACCGCAACTCCGACAAGGGCGGCTACAAGCACTATATGCTCAAGGAGATTATGGAACAGCCTGCCGCAATCAGGCGCACCCTTTCGGATATCATCGGAGAAAACGGACGGATAAAATTTAAAGGCTTGCATCTTACAAAACACGATATTGAGGATATTGACCACGTTGTATTCGTTGCCTGCGGTTCGGCTTACCACGTCGGAGCTGTCGGCGCCTACACCTGCGAGCGGCTGTTTAAACGTCATTCACAAGCCGTTATAGCCTCCGAATTTCGTTATATGCACCCACATCTTGATGAAAATACCCTTGTTGTAATAATCAGCCAAAGCGGAGAAACAGCCGACACGCTTGCGGCAATGCGAATTGCCGAAGAGAACGGTGCAAAAGTTATCGGTATCATTAATGTTGAGAACAGTACAATAGCTCAGGAATGCAGAAATGTCATTATGACGCGTGCGGGCAAGGAGATCGCCGTTGCCACGACGAAGGCATATTCCGCTCAGCTTACGGTTGTATATACTCTCGTCATACGTCTTGCCGAGGTCTCCGGCGATATAAGCCGAGCCGAGGCGGATAAATACATCAATGAGCTTAAAACGATTCCGGATAAAATCGAAATGCTGCTGTCCGATACCGAAAAAATAAAGCCGTTTGCCGAGACGGCGAACAGCTCCGGTTATATCTGTTTTATCGGAAGAGGTCTTGATTATTGCACAGCAATGGAAGCGTCGCTGAAATTGAAAGAGATTTCGTATATCCCCTGCGAGGCATATGCCGCCGGGGAACTGAAGCACGGAACAATATCGCTTATCGACAAGGACAGTCTGACCGTTGCGCTCTGCGGCTTTAATGAGCTTAAAAGCAAAACGGTCTCCAACGTCAACGAGGTCAAAGCAAGAGGCGGCAAAATAATTACGGTCGCCGATTCCGATGCGGATATCATAATTCCCGAAACAATGGATTTGTTCACTCCGATGCTTGAAATAATTCCGATGCAGCTCCTCGCCTACTACACGGCGCTCAGCCGTGGCTGTCCGATCGACAAGCCCCGCAACCTCGCCAAAAGTGTTACGGTTGAATAAATTTTGTTTCTAAAATCAGTTTTTTCACTTTATATACCCTCCGCATTCCTTTTCAAGTTCCTGCCATATAGGATATTCCGCATTGTTCTCATCAAAGAATTTTTTCAGATCACGGTTCAGGGCGTTCATTTCATCGACCGCATTCATTGCGTGATCGGAAACACAGATTTTTCCGAGGCTTGTTGCACACATAAGTTTAAAGAATCGGAAACAGGTTTTTCTGTACGCCGCACCCTCAAAATTTTCGTCCGCAGTCGGCAGGATTTTATGCCCTGCATTTTTTATCGCACGGTAGCCCTCAATGTTTGCGTCAATCATTTTGTTCAGATAATCGTTGTCCCTTTTTATCTTTTTCAGATTGCCTCCTGTTTTATAGCAGGCAAAAGCCGCCGGAAGCACAAATGCAGCGTGGCACAGGAGATAATCCCCCATATTCGGCTCATAGGTAACCTTATACTTTGTATCGGCAAAAATCTGTCCGATCAGCTTTTCGTTAGACGGCGCACCGCTGAGCTGTCCGATCGTAATCTTGTGCAGATCTGCCGAGACTACGCGGTCGCTTTCACGGTGTCCCGCTGAAGAAGTAAAGGCGAACATAACGTTTTTATCCGGCAAAAGTGCGGCAATCTCCGAAGCCCGAACGTTGTTGCCGACGAAAACAATATTTTTCGTTTGATTTGCCCGCAGAATGTCGATAATCGCTTCAATCTGCGTATAGCGAACGGCTACAAAAATCACGTCATACAAGTCATTCGGTTTGAGTTCCGTAACCGTCGGAATACGGCTGACCGACATTCGCAGAGAGAGCTTATCCTTTACCCTCAGTCCGTTCTTTTTAATCTCCTCAGCCCACTTTCCCCGTGCGAGCAGTGTTACATCTTTGCCCGAGCCGAAAAAATCTTTTGCAAGGTTACATCCGAGTACGCCTGCGCCGAAAACCAAAATTCTCATAGCCCCATCTCCTGTTTTATATTTTTTCAAGAACAACAATCTTATTTGAAATATTGCTGACAAACGGTATCTTCCCGAGCAGTTTATAGATCGGAATAAATGCCGCCATACCCTCCGTCAGAGAATGCTCCTCAACAAATCGAAAATCTGGCAAAAGCTCGGCAAGTGCTTTGCCGTCCTTTATGCCCCAAGTAAATTTAGCCTTGCTTCCCTCGATAGATTTTTCCTTGAACCTTTTCACGACGGTGGGATTCATTATCTCCACAAACACGGTTACTTTTTCAAATCTTTTGGAAATCACAGAAAAAATCTGTTTGACCTCCGCCTCGGTTAGATACATACTCAGCCCCTCGATAATAATCAATGCGTGAGTATTGGTTTCTGTAATTTTATCGCCCCAGTTCTCCATTGCGGACATAGAGATCTGCGAAATCAAGCCGCTCTCCGTCATAATTTTCTCACGCACGGCAATCGTTTGCGGCAGGTCAAGATTGTACCAGTGCGAATATCCCTGCATACGGTAGCATCTTGTATCAAGCCCGCAGGCTATATTGACGACCACGGCATTGGAATTTTCGGCAAGCCATGCATTCGCCAATCTGTCAAGCACAATCGTACGGGCAATAACCCCGCTGCGCATAGCTGTGTCCTTATCGGCAAGAGAGAAGTCGTAGTCAAGTTTACCGACAATCTCCTCAGCCTTTTTATCGTGAATCGCTCCACGTCCCCTGCTTTCCTTGGCTCGTGCATAAACCGTTTGCAGCATAGTCTCCGGCACACCGGAAAGTTTAATTTTTTCAGCCATATCATTGACCTCCGTCGGCTTTAGTTAGCATATGCTAATTGCGGCATATTCAAAAAGTCGCTTTTCAGCAACCTTAATCTTTTATACATCTCTCTTCGCTCGTATTGTAGCACACAATGTTTCATTTTTCAATAGAAAGTTTCATTTTATTTGTATCGCATAGACAATTTCTCCTTGACGAAACAGTATTATTTGTGTTACAGTTTTAATCGGTCAACGAAATAAATATTTGTCATTAGAGCAGTTCGTATCAGACCGATGTAATCTTTTGATTTCAACTTGTAAAATATCAAATTATTCAAATAATTTTACGAGCGGCTTTCTAAAAAAATGCAAGGGAGACAAATAAAAATGAGTGAAAAAAAGGAAGCAAAAAAGCAAAGAATTCAAAGTATTAATAACCAAATTTCAGAGCTTGAAAGTGAAATATCGGGTCTCCGTTCAAGGCTTGATAATCTTGAAAATTCAGAAAAACAGGTTAAAGACAACCATAAGTGGTTTGAGTTTAAGCAAAAAGCCAACGATAAAGATGACATTAAATCACAGATTTATGAAGTTAAAAGTCTTATTATTACCGATGAAGCTAAAATAAAAGGTCTTGAAAAGCAGAAAAAATCACTCAGCAACAAAACAGGCAAGGTTGCTCTCGGCTCAATATGCGGAATAATAATTATTCTTTCAATAATTATCGGAATTGCATCCTGCGGCAAATTATCAAATGATGATTCTGACTTTAAAACGACCACGCTTTCACAATTTGATGAGCAAACAACTGATGATTTAATTCAAACAACCGCTGAGCTGGAAATATCTTTATATAACGACACAGAAATTGCACACACATCAAAATACGATTCAAATAACGCAATCCTTGCGTGTGGCGGAACAGCAATAAAAAGCATTGACAGCGGCAATTTGCCAAAATACAGCGGCAAGGCATATTCCGTGATAAACAACAACGTTCCCGCATTTCCCGACGATGATATGTATTGTCTCTCGCCATTTGAAAAATACAACAGTCTTGATAGCCTCGGAAGATGTGGATTTGCCTATGCAAATGTATGTAAAGAAACAATGCCTACAAAACCGAGAGAGGAAACCGAAACGATCAACCCCAGCGGTTGGCAGGCAGTAAAATACGACACTGTTGACGGCAAACAATTATACAATCGCTGCCTTCTGATTGGCTATCAGCTTTCGGCAGAAAATTCAAACAATAAAGATATCATAACCGCAACCAGATACTTGACAGTTAATGGCATACTTCCTTTTGAAAACACGGTTGCAGACTATGTAAAAAGGACAGGCAATCACGTTCTTTACAGAGTAACACCTATATTTGTCGGGAAAGAACTTGTTGCGCGCGGTGTTCAAATTGAAGCATATTCGGTTGAAGATAACGGAACAGGTGTTTGTTTTAATGTTTATTGTTACAATATCCAACCGGGTGTAACGATTAATTATGCAGACGGTTCAAGTGTACTTGGAGATAAACAGACCGGCAAAGCAACCACCAAAGTTACAGCTAAGGCAAACACCAAAGCTACAACCAAAGCAACTGCTAAAGTTACAACCAAAGCAACAACAAAAAGAACCACTAAAGCAACAACCAAAGCTACGACCAAAAAGACCACTAAAGCTACAACCAGAGTGAATAACAATAATTCGCAAACAGTATATATCACGGACACAGGTTCAAAGTATCATCGTGCAGGATGCAGACATTTGAAGAGTTCACATCCAATTTCAAAAGCAGATGCAATTAATGCCGGCTATACCCCCTGCGGCACGTGCTGTCCGGGATAATAAACAAACCCAGCCTCCCCTTGACATCAAATCAAAGGGAGGCTGGGTTTATTTCTGCGGATTTTTAACCCCTCAGTTGGATGTGCCGCCACACAGGCTACACCGAGAGAGTTTCCCACTGACCTTGGCACAATGTAGGCATCGTGCCATACAGGTTTGCTTCTTTATCGAGCCTTTTGTAGGGTGCGATGACCACATCGCACCGTGGAAATTGAGCTAATCTTCCTTGCCGCCCCTTTAGGGGAGGTGGCTTCGGCGGTTTGCGCCGAAGTCGGAGGGGTTTAAACTTTTTTAGCAAAATCTTTACAAAACCCCTCAGTCAGCTTCGCTGACAGCTCCCCTAAAGGGGCGCCTATGGTGTGGGGTGCCGCACACGGTTGCAGGTTACGTTTGGAAAGGAGTCGTAATTTCAGCAACCGTGTACGGCTTTATGATACTATGTCCGCGTTGGTATCGAGAGAACATAGGTATCATTGATTTTTCGGAGGGGATAATATCGCAATATATTATCCCCTTCAACGCAATAACTGAAATTAATCTTGATAGCCAATATATCTATTTCTTTCCAAATTTCTTTTGCAGTTTTCTCTTCTTTTTCCACTTTCTCCATTTTTTTCTAAATTTTCTTTCTCCGAGTAAATACATTATTACAACAAAAACAAGTGATAAAAGCAGATACGCAGCTATAATTGAGATATCAACAATCAATCCCTTTTTAGTGCTTTTATTGTATTCTTCAAGTGTATACGGATGTGCGCTTTCCGACGTTAAAGTGATTACAAGTTTGCAGTTTTGGTTTAATCGAAGAATTTGAAATTTCAAATCTTCAACTACGCCAATGGTTATTTTTTCTGATTTTACAAGTGTGCTTACGTCTTCATATTCCTTATGAATTTTATCTCCATAACCGTGCAAAATCAGGTAATATTTATCGTTTATTATCGCACAAGAAGGTTCATATCTGTTCCCATTCTGATATTTAATTGTTGCATTTTCGATAGTAATGTATTGTAGATCGTTCTTGGAATAAAACCGTTCTCCAGTAAGCGGAATTGATATTAAAAAGAGCAAACAAAGCCACAATGCAAAAAATGATTTATCTTTTTTCAAAACTTTCTCACTCTTTTCCAGTAATTTTTCCCAAACCAAGAAGTTCCCCACGAGATTACCGAATGAAATACATTGTTAACTGTTTCTTTTATAGCTGTTCGTAAAGATTTTTTCACAAATGATTTAATAGTTTTCCGAGCTGTTTTTTTTACAACAGGGTGATTTCCCTTTGTTACTTTTGTAATTTGTTTCAATACACTGCCCGTCTTTTTATACAACGCAGAGCCTCCTTCTGCACATCCCGATAATGCACCAAGACCTGCCGATACAGCTGCACCAATTACAATTTCTCCCAAACTACTATCACGATTAAATATAAGATCAGTTGTAACACTTTCTATTGCTGCAGAAGATGCACTAATCGCAACACCTGCTGCAGGGAAAGCGGCACACAAAGCTCCCGTTGCTGCTCCAAATGTTGCAGAAACTAATACTTGCGACAATTTTAAATCTTTTTCCGCTTTTCCAGTTATAACTGCTGAAGCAGCAGAAGAAATACCTCCAATTACGGCACCGATTATAATATGCCAAACCTCACCCTCACTATCAGTGCGAGTTACTGGGTTATTATCGCAGTAGGCAAAGAAATTTTTGTTGGTAACGGTCTGTGTCGATGTTACAGAAAGCAACTCATCATCAGAATTAACAAAACGTTTAACCGCAGGATCATAATAACGGGAGTTTACATAATACATCCCCGTTTCGGAATCATAGTAATAGCCACGGTAACGGATGGGGTTAATTTCTGCGATGTTTTGCGTATCCTTATCCGTTGAGTTTTCGGTTACTCTGCCCCATGCGTCATAATCGTATGTTGCCACCAAAACGCCCGAAGCATTGTAAATTTGAATTACATCGCCTCGCCAGTTGCAGACGAAGTAGTAATCGTTTACTGTGCCGTTATGGTCTTTGTAGCGGATTCCCGACGGATTTCCGTCCGCATCGTAGAAATACCACAAAGCACTGCTGTCGCCGATCGCTTCATACTGCAAGCGATTGCCGACATAGTAATACTTGTGTTCCAGATCAACATTATGAACGGTCTTTGACGTTCTCAGACCGTCAACGTCATAAGTGAATCCGATATTTACTGTGCCGAACCTCATTGACGCAAGCTGTCTGCCGTTCTGCCACGTCAGCGTGTAGCCTCTGTATGACAGCGGATTGCCTATCGCATCGTAGGTTATCGCCATACTGCCATACGCCGTCAGCTTGCTGTTTTGAGGGGATAATGTCGCAATGTATTATCCCCTCAAACATAAGAAAGGATTTTTCAGCTCAATTTCAGTACTTCATTCATATGATTTAATAAACAATTCATTTTACATGAATAATTTTGCGTATAATACTACTAAAGCGCATATAATTGCACCTACTCCGCAAAAAATCAATATTGATTTATTTGATTTAATTCTCTCATAATACTCCCCTTTTTGTTTATATGAAATAAATAGTGCTACGGCGATCGTAATTATAATTGCAGCACAACTTAGCCAAAAGAATACATTAGAAAATGTGTTCAAGACCGTATTAACACTTTTTTGATTGCAATATCTTTTTAATGTGCATGCAATCATTGCTGGAATAATTGGAAGAATTACAACTCGAGAACAGACATCATTGGGATTTTCTTTTTTCATTTTGAAAAATCCCCAAATGATTATCGCAATTATAATTACTGTGAAAAAAATCAAAATTTCATAAGGTATACTGTTTAAAAAGTTCGTCATAGTCTAAGCACTTCCTTATAATTTAGTTTAAATATTTATTCTTTATTTCATTTGCAACACTTGAAATAATAAATCCTAAACCTATTGAACCTGCAGTAGCAATCGCTACAGGCGCACCAGAGAATGCCAAAGCACCGATTCCTATCGTAACCAAAGTGCTTCCAACATCAATTCCAACAGCAAGGACATAATCCTTTGTGTTTCCGCCATATTCATCAAAATCCCAAATTACTTGGAATCCCAGAAAAAGTGCTGAAACAGCGCCCATGCTATTTGAAAGATATCTGCTACCCTCAAAAAATATTTGTCTACCAAGTTCAGATTTTGCTAATTCGGGTAATAGTTTTTCAAATAATTGATCGGAAAAATACAAGCCAACCGTTTCAAGTGCAGTAAATGCTTTTTCCTCCATTTTTGCATAGTCATAGTACGAAGACGTATTTTGCTTTTTGCTGTTAGAAACAATGTTTTTAATAGTGTTTATTCCCCACCAGCAAATTTTCCACATTGCCCTATGAAGATCAACAAATGAATCCCCTTCCGGGTCAGCATAAATCACCGGATTATTCAAGCAATAAGTGTACATATTTTTTGCTGCATCTTCAACACTTGTTGAAACTAATCCGTCAACATTCAAGAATCTCTTTACCGCCGGGTCATAGTACCTGCTCTTGAGGTAATACAATCCCGTTTCGGAAT
>DKDP01000005.1 GCA_002449395.1 Ruminococcaceae bacterium UBA6845
TCCGCTCAACACCTCCCCTGCAGGGGAGGCAAGAATAATTTGCATTAAAACCGATGCAATATAGACTTAAACTTCCCCGAAAGGAAAGAACATATGAAAGCAGAATACAAGGCAGCAGCGAAAATAAACCTAATGCTCGATATCCTGAGAACGCTTGACAACGGATATCACAGCCTGTTTATGATAATGCAGTCGGTCGGACTTTACGACACGGTGAGCGTTGAGACGACGGACGACAAGAAAATCACGATATCGTGCAGTGAAGCGGCTCTGCCGTGCGACAAATCGAACATCGCATACAAGGCGGCGCAGGCGTTTTTTGACTATACAAAAATCAAAAACACGGGCATAAAAATTCACATTGAAAAGAGCATTCCGTTTGCCGCAGGTATGGCAGGCGGCAGTGCGGACGGTGCGGCGGTCATTGCCGCACTCAACGATATTTTCTCGGCAGGCTTGAGTTTAAAGGAGCTTTGTGCGATTGGCGTTAAGGTCGGTGCGGACGTTCCGTTCTGCCTGACGGGCGGTACATGCGTCGCACAGAATATCGGAGAAATTCTTTCTCCGCTTCCCGATCTGACGGATTGCTGGATCGTGCTTGCGAAGCCCGAGAGGGGAGTCTCAACCAAGGAGGCTTATTCCGCCTTTGACACGGCGCAGAATATACGCCATCTCGACACCTGCGGAATGTTGTACGCCGCATCGCAGGGCGATCTTTACGAAATGTGCCGCCGTTGTAAAAATATTTTTGAACAGCTTATCGAGGTGCCCGAGCGTGTGCCCATAAAGTCGGTTCTTAACCGCAACGGAGCGCTGGCGGCTTGTATGAGCGGAAGCGGTCCGACCGTCTACGGAATTTTTGACGACGAGTCGAAAGCCGAGTGTGCCGCAGAAAGCATGAAATCAATCGTTAAACAGGTCTATGTCACCAAGCCCGTCAAATCGGGACTTGAAAAGATTGTATAATTCGGGAGGAAAACACCTTGAATAGTAAAATTGCAAAAGGCATCGCTTTGATTTTGTTCGGCATACTTCTCTGCATAGGCGGTGCGGATATTAACAAAACTCTTTTGAGCAGTTGGAATGATTTCCCGTTCTCTTTGGTCGGCATAATCAGCGGCATTGCAGGACTTGTTATGATATTTGCCAAGAATAAGGGCGAAAAGGACAAATAAAGATTAATGCCGAATGGACTGTAGAGGAATGTAACTCGCTTCCGATTGAGCGAGTTGATGAATAAAACGGAGAACGAAAATGAATAAAAAAGCTATTGCATTACTAATGGTATTCTGTTCCTTGATTTTGTTTGTGTCATGCACAAGCCGGGATTTTGACGAGTTTTGGGGTTCATATACTGCCGATAAAACTTACAGCTATGATCATAAATATTATGCGCTTCAGACCGTTGAAGATAATATGATTATCGTGACGGTTTACGATTCCGAGACAAACAAAAAGGTTGATAGCTTCTCTCCGGCACGTTCTATGGATTTCTGGGGAATATGTTGGGAAAAGGATTCTTACAACATATGGACGCAGTCTGCCGATGTCGGCGACTATTGCTTTGAATATAAGAACGGAAAATGGGTGCGCCGCGACGAGTATATGACACCGCCCGACTACATAATTTCGAGATATGATGAAAAATACAGGAACAATCCCGAGCAGTGGAGTAACATATACATAAGTCCGACAAAGTGAGCGGATTACAGGAGAATGAAAATGAGTGAACGACCGAATTTGAATAAAAATTTGGATGGAAAAACTTTCCGCAGTTATTATTATCTTAAAGAGGAATTAGTCAGTTTTTGCCGTGAAAATAATCTGCCTGTTTCGGGCAAAAAGCCGGAGCTTACGGACAGGATTGCATATTTCCTCGACACGGGAAAGGTCTTGAAGATTCAAGCCAAAACAAAACCTACAACAAGTGCCGGAACAATTACCGAGAGTACGGTAATAGAACCGAATATCGCATTTTCCGAAAAGCTCAGAACGTTTTTTGAAGAAAAAATCGGCAAGGGGTTTTCTTTTAATGTCGGGTTTCAGAAGTGGCTGAAATCTAATGCGGGCAAGACCTATGCCGAAGCGATTGAAGCATATTATCAAATTCTGGAAGATAAGAAAAAGAACAAAACAACAATCGGCAAGCAGTTTGAATATAACACATATATCCGTGATTTCTTCGAGGACAACAAAGGCAAAAGTCTTGCGGATGCGATCAAATGCTGGAAATATAAAAAGAGCATACAAGGTCACAACCGTTATGAACCGTCCGACCTTGAAGCCTTGGATTGAAAAAGCCGAGAATTATAGTGAATAAAAAAGGCAACGAAATCGTTTTGATCTCGTTGCCTTAAATATTTACTTTTCAGTCAAAAATTATTTGCCGAGAGGTGCGGGAATCTGAGCATAGATTCCTCTCAGAACGGTGAGAATACCGTGTGCAAGGAAACGAAGTACAGTTCTGAACTTGTATGTTGCAACGGTCTCTGAATGCTCCTGATTCGGGATGTTGGAACCGTCCTTAACAGCGAGGTCGCTTGTGTAAAGGATCTCGGTGCTGTATGTTGAAAGGTCTTTCTCGTCAAGAGTGATAACCATTGAGCCCTGATCGGTAACACTGCTGTATGACTTGAATGTTGTACCGGGAACGCTGACTGCCGTAACGCCGTCAACATCTACGCTAAAGTTGTTAACGTGGTCGTGACCGAAGAAGCAAGCCTTAACGTCGCCTGTCTCAACGAATGCGTCCCACTGACCCTCGTTATCGGGTGACGGGCACGGAGCTTCGGAAAGGATTCCGTCGAATGCAAAGTAGTTCGGAAGATATGTTGCCGATGTTCCGTCGGTGAAGTTCTTTGTAATCTTGCCGAGCTGGAACGGAAGAGAGAACATAACTGCCTGAGTTGCTTCCTGCGGAATGATGTGCTCGAATGCAAGTGACGGAACAACCTCGCCGCCGTTAGCTGCCTTGAGCTTTGCGCTTTCTGCCTTGTACCACTCGATCTGGTCGGCACGAACGCAGTCATAGCCTCTTCTTGAGCCGTCCTCATTGTAGACATAATCGCCGCTGTCGAACATCCAAAGGTTGTATGCAACTTTCTTGCCGTCGCTTGAGAGGATCGGAAGATTATGTGTTGCACAGCCGTGAAGTGACGGGTCTGCGTCATAAGCAAGGCATCCGTCATAAGACTGATACTTCTTAAGCATTTCTTCCTTTGTTACTGTCGGAGCGGACTCGTCGTCGTGGTTGCCGAATACGAAAGTGAACGGAACGCCCTTTGCTTCGAGAATCGGGAACACCTCGTCGTAGCCTTTCCAGTAGCTTTCAACAGTGCCGTCCTCGGGGCTCATAATGTTGTCGCCGAGGAAAACAACAAGGTTCGGATTTGAAGCGTCGATTGCTTCGGCAATGTATGCCTTGAGTGCTTCGCCGACAGGGAAGCCTGACTGAATGTCGGCAAGAACGAGGATCTTGAACTGTCCGTTCTCGTCGAACTTAAGCTGATCATTACTCTTTGCGGACGCAAAAACAACGCCCGAAACGAGGATAACAACAGCTAAAAAGATTGATAAAACTTTTTTCATAGTTTCACCCTCCATTAAATTTTTCGCATATATGTTAGCACAACCTAACCGTAAAGTCAACCGACGATTAGGCGTTTCTGTTCATTTTATCAACAATTTCACTGATATTCAGTTCATTATTTTTGTCAAGAATCCACACGTCGCCGCCGTCGCTGCCTCTGATCGTGCCGATCATACCGTCGATAAAGAGCAGCGCCGCACCGTTCTCGACAGCAAGTCCCTGTTCCGTTCTTGTGAGGATAGCCTTTTTGAATGTCTGCCAGTGATCGGATTCATAGTGAGGACACGCGCAGTAGGGCAAAATCCCAAGACAGTCGCAGAACATGAAGCTGTGATCGGGTCCGCAGTCGTCATAGCCGACGTCAAACCAGCAGACGGCGCCTGCACTGTAACCCGACATAACCTTACCGCTGTTGTATGCCTCAACAAGAGCCTTGTCGGCGCCCGTCTTTTTCCACGTCTCCATCATAAAGCGAACGTCGCCGCCGCCGACATAGATAATATCGGCGCCGAGGATTACCGAACGAATATCGTCAGCGGTGCGTTTCTCGTCCGTGAGGTAGAGAATATCATATTGACAGCCGAATTTTTCAAAGCTGCGCTGAATATCTTCGTCGCCGTTTATATCGTCGTAGCCCGCCGTCGGAAGAAAGAGAACTTTCGGATTTTCTTTCTTTGCAAGGGATACGATTTTTTCAAAAATATTTATTATTTCGCCGTCGCTGTAACGGCCTCCGCCGATTGCAACAATTTTACCCATAACGTTCTCCTTATTTGTGATAGAGCTTCTTTGTCTGATATTGCGGCTCGCTTGTGATGTTGATTCCGAATTTCTTGAATACGGATTCATCCTGATCCTTGAGTATAACGGTTGCGTGAGCTTCCATACCTCTGAGCTTGGGGATCTGCTGAAGTGCGAGCTTGGCAAGAGGATTCGTTGCCGCCGAAACGGAAAGGGCAATGAGCACCTCGTCGACGTGAAGTCTCGGATTGTGGTTGCCCATATATTTAACCTTAAGCTCCTGAACCGGTTCAATAACAGCGGGGGAAAGGAGATGAATATCGTCGCTTATTCCTGCAAGATTTTTGAGAGCGTTGAGCATTGCCGCCGCACCTGCACCCATGAGAAGTGAGGTCTTGCCTGTAACAAGAGTGTTTTCACCTGTTTCGATCGCCATTGCGGGCTCTCCGGTCTGCTCAGCCTTTGCTTTCGCCGCCGCAATTACCGGGCGCTCGGAGAGGGAGATTCCTGTTTTCTTCATAATCAGCTTGATTTTATCAACGCTTTCGGGGTTGCCGAGGCCTTTTTTAACCGAGCACTGTTCGGCAAAGAAACGGCGGATAATCTCCTGCCTTGACGCTTCACAGCATATTTCATCGTCAATGATGCAGTTTCCTGCCATATTGACTCCCATATCGGTGGGTGATTTGTACGGACATTCGCCGTAGATTTGATCGAAAGTTGCCGCAAGAACAGGGAAAATTTCAACGTCACGGTTATAGTTGACGGTCATTTCGCCGTATGCCTCAAGGTGGAACGGGTCGATCATATTTACATCGTTGAGGTCTGCGGTTGCCGCCTCATAGGCGAGATTAACGGGGTGATTGAGCGGAAGATTCCAGATCGGGAACGTCTCAAATTTTGCGTATCCTGCGCTGATTCCACGCTTATGCTCGTGATAGAGCTGAGAAAGGCAGGTTGCCATTTTTCCGCTTCCCGGACCCGGAGCCGTGATAACGACGAGCGAGCGTGAGGTCTCGATGTATTCGTTCTTTCCGAAGCCGTCGTCGCTGACGATCCTGTCAACGTCTGACGGATATCCTGCAATTGTATAATGATGATAGACCTTGATGCCGAGATTCTCAAGCCTCTTGCAGAAAGCGTCTGCCGCAGGCTGAGCGCTGTAACGTGTCATAACAACACTGCCGACAAGAAGCCCTATGCCTCTGAATGCGTCAATAAGTCTGAGAACATCCAGATCGTAGGTAATACCGAGATCTCCTCTTATCTTGTTCTTTTCAATATCCGATGCGTTAACGACAATAACGATCTCCGCCTGATCCTTGAGCTGTAAAAGCATTTTTACCTTGCTGTCGGGAGCAAAGCCGGGGAGGACTCTCGACGCATGATAGTCGTCAAAGAGCTTGCCGCCGAACTCAAGATAGAGCTTGCCGCCGAACTTGCCGATTCTCTCCTTGATATGCTCGGATTGCATCTTGACATATTTTTCGTTATCAAAACCGATTTTTTTCAACACCAACACCTCATAATTTGCACTATTCGATTCATTATAATACCTCACGCAATTTTTTACAATAATATTTAGGTAAATTTTTAATTTTTCATATACATTTTGTATTTTAAGCGGATTTTGACAAAAAATAATTTGATTTTATTTGACTTGAGGCATAAGTACAGATATAATCAGTATAGATAGGAGTTGATTTTTTTGAAAAAACCGCTTCATAAATGGGAAAATCCGTTGTTTTTCCGTGAGAACAAGCTCGACGGACACAATCTTGCTCTGCCATACGGCGCAAGGGACAAGGTTGTTTACGGCGAGTCAAAATACAAGATGTCGCTGAACGGCGAATGGAAATTCAAGTGGCAGATGGGAGTAGCAAATCAGCCGCAGGACTTCTTCTGCCCTGACTTCAATGACGGCGAGTGGGACAGCGTAAGCGTTCCGTCGGTGTGGCAGATGCAGGGCTACGGCAAGCCGATTTATCTCTGCTCATCAATGCCGCCGCAGGTCTCTACGGTTGAATCGCAGATTCCGAAAATCAGCCACGAAAAGAACGAGATCGGCTTTTACCGCCGTAAATTCACTCTGCCCGAGAGCTTTGACGGCAGAAGAATTATTCTGCATTTCGGTGCGGCGAAGTCTGCCCTTTATGTCTATGTAAACGGCAAATATGTCGGCTATTCGCAGGGCTCGATGACTCCTGCCGAGTTCGACATAACGGATATGATCTGCGAGGGCGAAAATACGCTTGCGGCAAAGGTTATGCGCTTCAGCGACGCCACCTATCTCGAAAATCAGGATATGTGGCAGTTCTCGGGAATTTACCGTGAGGTATACCTTGTTGCCGAGCCTGAAACTACGGTTGAGGACATCTATGCGAGAACAACTCTTGACGACGGTTATACCGACGGAATACTTGATCTGACGCTCAGCTTCAGCACGGGCAAGGAGGTCACCTGCAAGGTGAGCCTTGACAAAAAAGAGATATTTAAGGGCAAGGCAGGCGGCGAGCTGAAAATCAGCCATATTGTGAAAAACTGCCGCAGGTGGAGCGCCGAAACCCCCGAGCTTTACACCTTGACGGTAAACCTCTATGAGGACAGCCGTTGTACGGTGAAGAAAGAAATCAGAATCGGCTTTAAGCGAGTTGAAATAAAGGGTAACGTCTATTATGTTAACGGTCAAAAGGTTATTATCAAGGGTGTTAACCGCCACGATTACGATCCTGACCACGGCTGGGCTGTGCCGAGGGAGAGATACTATCAGGACCTTTACCTGATGAAACAGGCGAATATCAACGCAATAAGAACCAGTCACTATCCCGACGATCCGTTTTTCTATGAGCTTTGCGACGAGCTTGGATTTTATGTTATGGATGAGTGCGATGTGGAGAGCCACGGCGTCCGCAGGAAGAACGTGCCCGGGGATAATCCGCTCTGGACATCGGCGGTCATTGACCGAGCGGAGATGATGGTGCTCAGGGACAGAAGTCACGCTTGTATCTGCTTCTGGTCTCTCGGTAACGAGGCAGGCGACGGCACAAACTTTGCCGAGATGAAAAAGGCAATCTTGAAACTCTGCGACCTTTATCCGATACATTACGAGGGCGATTTTGATCTCACAAAGTCCGACTTTATCAGCCGAATGTACCCGATGGAGAATGTGGTCGATAAGCTCGTTCATAAAGAGGCAATCACGGCAACCCTGTTTGACAATATCGCAAACGCTCTTGCCGCCGACAACAAGGATGTTCCGAAGTCTGCGTTTGACGATCATCCCGTTATCTACTGCGAGTATGCTCACAGTATGGAAAACAGTCTCGGCAACTTCAAGGAATATGTCGACGACTTTGAAAAATACGATCATATGACGGGAGGCTTTATCTGGGACTTTGTCGATCAGGCGATACACAAGGACGGTAAATGGCTCTACGGCGGAGATTTCAATGAGGGCTGGTCGAGCTTCTATTTCTGCGCCAACGGCATAATTGCCGCCGACCGCACCCCGCACCCCGCATATTACGAGGTTAAACAGGTCTATTCAAACATTTCGGCGGAGGAGCTCGACGTTGAGAGAAAAAGAGTTAGGATAAAGAATAAAAACTATTTTGTTCCGCTGGATTACTGCTGTCTCGAATGGACGGTGACAAGGGACGGAGTACCGACCGAGAGCGGAAAGATTTCACTTGACGGAATCGCTCCGCAGACAGCAAAGACGGTGACAATTCCCTATTCCGCCGACTTTAAAACGGGCGAGTATATTCTCACTCTTTCTTACAGATATAAAACGGCGAACGAGTGGCACAAGTCGGGTGACGAGATCAGCTTTAATCAGTTTACCCTCAGCAATGAAAAGGCCGACCCCAAGCCGAGAGAGGGTATGGTAAAGATTCTTTCAAAGGGCAGTGTGCACAGGATAGTTGCCGGCTCAACGACTGTTACCTTCAAGGATAAAAAGCTGTACGGTATAGACTTCGGCAAGGGAAATATTCTTGACAATTCTCTTTTCTTAAGACCGAATTTCTTCCGTCCGCTGACCGATAATGACACAAATTATTTCAATTTTGCTCCGATGTTCAAGCGGCTTAATCCACTCTATCTCTGGGACATCACAAGCCGTGCGGTCACGGTTAAGAGCTTTGTCATCTTCCCGTTCTGCGGCTCGTGCATAGTGAATATTCACTGGTTTGCACCGTTTGCAGGTCACGTCGAAACCGATATAATCGTCAACAGCGACGGCAGCGTGAATATCGGTCAGAATATGAACAGCCCGATTCTTCCTATGCTCAGGGCAGGCGTGAGACTCGGAATAAGCAAGGAATTTAAAAATATCAAATGGTACGGAAGAGGCCCCGAAGAGACATATTGCGACAGAAAAACAGGTCAGAGAATCGCACGGTTTGAAAGCGGTATTGACGAGTTCTCACATCGCTATATGCGTCCGCAGGAGAACGGCAACAGAACCGATGTGCGCTCGTTTGAAATAACAGATAAGGACGGCAACGGATTCTCCGTCAGCTCGGATTTCCCGTTTGAGTTCCAGGTTCAGAAATATTCTCAGGAGAAGATCGAAAAGGCAATGCACCTGCACGAGCTTTGCGAGGATGAATATCTCTCACTGAGTATCGACGCAAGGCAAAGGGGCGTCGGCGGAGATATGCCCGGTACCGCCTGCCTCCACGAGCCTTATAAGATGCACAACGGAAATTATTCTTTCGCATTTTGTATAAAGGGCGTTAAGGCAGGAGAATAAAATCACGCACAAAGTCATCAGGAAATTTTTAAGGTTGTTTATCTGCGTACTCTGTGACAAAAATCGAAAGGATTTGATGAAATGATATTATCAACTCAGACTGCCGTCGGTTCAATGCGTTTCGGCGACGAGGACAACGTCTGTATGATCTGCGAGGCAGGTTTTGACGCGCTTGATTACTCGATGTTCCGCATGCAGAATGACGACGATATTCTCAATAAGTCCGATTACCGTAAGCACGTGACGGAAATCAGGGACATTGTCGAAAGCTACGGCAAATTTTTCAATCAGGCGCACGCCCCTTTCCCGAGCTATCGGGTGGGGGACGATACATACAACACGGTTATACTTGAAAAAATCAAGCGTTCGATTGAAATTGCAGGCATTCTCGGGGCGAAAAATATCGTTATACATCCTACATATTACTGCAAGGACAGCAGGACAAATCTTGAAAAGAACGCAGAATTTTATAATGCTCTCATTCCGCTGTGTAAGGAATATAATATAAAAATTGCCTGTGAAAATATGTTCGGAAGAGATCACCGAAGAGACTGCATTGTGCCGAATATTTGCAGTGTCGGAGAGGAGTTCAGGGCGATGATGGAAATGCTTGATCCGAAGTATTTCACCGCCTGCGTTGATATCGGTCATGCAGGGCTCGTCGGAACGACTGCTCCCGAGATGCTGAGGACGCTCGGTCGCGATTATGTCGGCTGTCTGCACGTGCACGACAACGATTATCTCGAGGACAGGCATTGCCCGCCGTATTTCTATGATCTTGACTGGGAGGAGATCACTCAGGCGCTGGCGGATATAGATTATAAAGGAGATTTCACCTTTGAGGCGGACGAGTTTATGATAAACTATCCCGATGAAATTTTCCCGACTGCATATAAGCTCCTGCACGAAATCGGCAGGAATCTTATAAGAAAAATCGAAGAGAAAAAGGAGAGAATAAATGGCAAAACTTGAATGTGACCTTCACGGACCTCTTTTTGAAATTGAAAGTGCAATTGACGAAGCGGTTCTTGATACAATCCGTGATACGGTTGAAAGATTTATGTAAAGGAGAAAGAAAAGAATGAAGAAGTTTATTACGGTTTTATCGGCAATCACATTGGCTGCGGCTCTCACGGTCGGATCATCGGCGGCGTACCTGGGAGATGTAGATAAGGACGGCAGTCTCAACTCGGTAGATGCGCTTTCAATATTGAAACACAGCGTCGGCTTTGAGGTTAAAAATTTTGACGAGGACTTGGCAGATGTCAACGGCGACGGAAATATCAATTCCTCAGACGCCCTGACGGTTCTCAATGTGTCGGTCGGTATTTCAAATGCCGAAACAATTCTTTCGGATAAAGAGGAAATATTGAAATACTACAACGAAACAATTGACAAAACCTATGCAAAAGCAAAGAAAATAACATTTTCCATTGATGATGAATACGACTATACCTTTGACGATAACGAAACAGAGCATATCAAGGATGTTTCCGACAAATACGAAGTCTATTTCACCGACGGTGCCGACGAGGACGGCTACACTCCGTATGCCTATGCACCCAACTCGGAATTGGATTTGAGTATGCTGAGCGATATCAGGATGAGAAAGAGAGCTGACGGTTATGTCGTTGAATTGACGATAAAGGACGAAAACACGGATTATATGGATGATTTCAATTATCAGATCGCAGGCGGTATGCCGATAATCTATGTCAGCAACGATGAATTTGACTATGTCCTCTGCTCGACGAATTATCCTGCAACACACGTTGTTGCCACTATTGATCGGCAGGGCTACATTGAATCGTTTTATGTCGATGTTCCGTATACAACCAACTCATATATTGAGTACAGCTATGACGGAGAAGTTTATCACAGCGATATAAAGGAAGTCGGACGCAGACAGCATTACATAGACATATTGGTATAAAAATAAGAGGTGACTGATAATGAAAAAAATAATTGCGGTTCTTTCCGCACTTTCGCTTATGGCAGCGCTTGCAGTCGGATCATCGGCGGCGAATCTCGGCGATGTTAACGGCGACGGAAAGATAAACTCCGCCGACGCTCTTTCGGTGCTCAAATACAGCGTCGGAATCGGCGAAAAAGGATTTATCAAGGCGAACGCCGATGTCAACAAGGACGGTTCAATCAATTCCGTTGACGCATTGAAGATACTTAAGGTTTCCGTCGGACTTGAGACGATGGATGATACACCGACATCCGAAAAGGAAATTGTCGATTTCTACAACACTGCGCTCAACAAGACCTATTCTCAGGCGAAAAAGGTCAAGATTGTTACCGATGAGATTTGCACATATACCTTCAACGGAGAAAAGACCGTTTTCGGTTCCGATCCGATTGAGACCGAGGCGGAGTTTGTGAACGGCTTGGATGAGGACGATTTTCCTGTCAGCGCATACGGCCCCGATACAAAACTCACCGAGAATATGCTCAACTCCGTTGCGTTTATTAAGAACAGCCACAGCTATGAGATCAGAATGGTGATAAAGCCGGAAAAGGTCGATGTCAAAAAGGATTCCGTTTACAATGCCGCAGGCGGTTTCCCGTTTGAATCAAGCATTGACGGCACGGAGCTCAAGGACTACACCTCGGGCAGTGTAACATACACGGGAACCGAGATCAAAGCCGTTATTGACAACAGCGGCAGAGTGACCGAGCTTACCGTAAAAACTCCCTACGATTCTGTTTTCAATATGAAACAGAAGAACGGAAAAACCGACAAAACTACCGAAAAGGGAACGTCAACCTACATTGCAAAATTCTCTTTTTAACGGTTACTGCGCCGCAGCTCACTGCATAGTATAAAGTAGGCGGTGAGAAAATTGAAACGCAAAAGAAAAATTGCCCCGATCGTTGCGATAATTCTTGTCGTTGCGGTCGGGGTCTTGCTTATATCGGCGGAAATAAGAATATCCAACGTCAGAGGAAAGCTGATCAGCTATGCGGCAAAAAATGCGGCATCGGCGGCGGCAACGGTCGGAATAGAAAAATCGCTTGAAACTGATAGGGTCAGATATGCCGACCTTGTCAAATTCGGACGTGATCGGAACGGCAATATTGTCTCCGTCTCGACCGACGCTTATTACCTTAACAAAATCGGCAACAATATCGGAGATGAGGTGGATAAGCAGATCAATGAGATGAAGTCGTATGTTCTGAAAATTCCCGTGAGCGTGCTTTTCAGCGAACAATTCATTAACGGCAGAGGTCCGAAGATGCCCGTGATATTTGTTATGACGGGGATCACGACTACCGATTTTGAAAACGAATTTACGGCGGCAGGCGTCAATCAGACGCATCACAGAATAATGCTGAATATAAAAATCAATACCTATGTCATTTATTCGGGCAATGTTATCGTTGTGCCGTATGAAACCAATGTTTGCGTTGCCGAGAGCATTGTTGTCGGAATCACACCGCAAACTTTTGCGGAAATTATGAGATAAAAGTTGTAAACGGTGCGTGAATTTGGTATAATAATCAAAAAGTGATCTTAATTATATTTTGCGGATTTTGAAAATCAGCTATCTAAAATCCATTATGGAGTGTCATTATGAGTGAATTTGAAAGAGCAAGCGAGCGTGCAAAGGAGCTGAGGGATCTCCTCAACTACCATAGCCACAAATATTATGTCGAGGACAATCCCGAAATTGAGGATTTTGAATATGACAGACTTATGAGGGAGCTTTCCGATATCGAGGATAAGTTCCCCGAGCTTGTCACACCCGATTCGCCGACAAGACGAGTCGGCGGCAGTGCCGACGGTCAGTTTGAGCCCGTTGAGCACGCTGTTCATATGGAGAGCTTACAAGACGCTTTCAGTCTGGACGAGCTCAGAGCCTTTGACAAACGGGTGAGGGAGACCGAGCCGAACGCAACATATGTTGTTGAGCCGAAGATCGACGGTCTTTCGGTGTCGCTTGAATATGAAAACGGCATTTTCAAAAGAGGTTCGACCCGTGGCGACGGTACGATCGGTGAGAACGTCAGTGCAAATCTCTGCACGGTCGGCTCAATTCCGCTTCACCTTAAAAGAGAGCTTGACGAGATTGAGGTCAGGGGAGAGGTCTATATGCCCCGTGAGGTTTTCCTTAAGCTCGTTGAACAGCAGGAAAATAATGAAGAAAAGCCCTTTAAAAATCCCCGAAATGCCGCCGCAGGATCCCTCAGACAGAAAGATCCGAAGATTACGGCAAAGAGACACCTTGACATTTTCGTCTTTAACATACAGCGTATCAGCGGCAAGGTGCTGACGGGTCATAAGCAGTCGCTTGATTACATCAAGGAACTTGGGTTCAAGACTATCCCGTTCTATACCCCCTGCGATAATATCGAGGACGCAATAAAAGAGGTTGAGCGCATCGGAGAAATAAGGGGAACTCTGCCCTTTGATATCGACGGTGCTGTTATAAAGGTCGACAGCTTTGAACAGCGTGAGGCGCTCGGAAGCACGTCGAAGTTTCCGAAATGGGCAATAGCCTTTAAATATCCGCCCGAGGAAAAGCAGACGAAGGTTGTCGATATTGAAATAAACGTCGGCAGGACAGGCGTTCTGACGCCGACAGCCGTATTTGAACCGGTTATGGTTGCCGGCTCTCTTATCAGCCGTGCAACGCTCCATAATCAGGATTTTATAACCGAAAAGGATATTCGAATCGGAGATACTGTGACAATCCGAAAGGCGGGCGACATCATTCCCGAGGTGCTGAATGTTGTTGAACATTCGGGCTCGTCGCTTCCGTATGTTATGCCCGAACTTTGCCCGTCGTGCGGCGCAAGGGTTGTGCGTGAGGAGGGCGAGGCGGCTCTCCGCTGTCTGAACACGGATTGTCCGGCTCAGCTTCTGAGGAATCTTATTCATTTCTGCTCACGTGACGCAATGGACATTGAGGGACTGGGTGAGAGCAATATTGAGCTGTTCGTTAATTCGGGTCTGATCAAGAACCCTGCGGATATTTATCATCTTGAGGCGGAGCAGATTGTACCGCTTGAGCGTATGGCGGAGCAGTCGGCTAATAACCTCATAGCCGCAATAAACGAATCGAAGAAAAATGATCTTTCAAAGCTCGTTTTTGCACTCGGTATACGTCACATTGGTCAAAAAGCCGCAAAGCTCCTCTCTGAACGTTTCGGCACAATGACGGCTCTGATGAATGCAAGCTATGACGATATAATGACAATAGACGGATTCGGAGCAATAATGGCAAAGAGCGTTGCCGACTATTTCAATATGCCCGAGAGCCTTGAACTGATCGACAAGCTGATGGCGGCGGGACTCAATATGAAGTCGCTTAAGGAAGTTAAGGATATGCGCTTTGCGGGCAAGACGTTTGTCCTGACAGGCACCTTGCCGACCTATAAGAGGAGCGAGGCGGCAGGTATTATCGAGAGCTTCGGCGGTAAAACTGCGTCGTCTGTTTCAAAGAAAACGGATTTTGTTCTGGCAGGCGAGGATGCCGGCAGTAAGCTGCAAAAGGCGAACGATCTCGGTATAAAAGTTATCAGCGAGGACGAGTTCCGAGAGATGATAAAATAATTTAAAAAATTTCAAAAAAATACTTGCATTTCTCAAATTCTGTGGTATAATAACATACGTTCTCAGCCAATAAGGCTGCGTACAACAAGAAAATATGGCGAATGGGAGCATAGCTCAGCTGGGGGAGCATCTGCCTTACAAGCAGAGGGTCA
>DKDP01000018.1 GCA_002449395.1 Ruminococcaceae bacterium UBA6845
TGTCAAGCAGCATTGTGATTTCGGCATTGTCAGCCTTGTCACCAAGGATTTGCTTGACCCAGTCATACTCGGGGAAAATAGTTGTAACGATACTGAGTTTATCCTTTTTCTCAGAATTATTCTGCTTTGTGCAAGCAGCAAAAAGACCAATCATCATTATTAATGCTAATGACAACGCAATTATTTTCTTCATAAAAAAACCTCCGTAATTAAAAATAGACATAAAAAACCAAGGGTAACGGCAATGCCTTAAAAGCCCATCCAAAAAGGACAGACTTCACCCTTGTTAAATCGTATTTTTAATCCGAAAGTTTTACTTTAAGATTTACAGGTGTTTGATTTTGAATGTTCTCTCTGAGAGAAGAAACAACTTTTTGCAGAGTAAACTTAACAGCAGCAATAAAGGCAAAAACACAAACGGCAAGAGAAAGATTTTCAAGAACATTTCTGCAAGCGTTTATTTGGCAGCAGACAGGACAGTTTTCACCGATACAATCATGTCCGGCTTCTTCCGCTATGAAAACCGCTGAGAAGAGCATAACAAACAAAACGGCAGCCGCAAGAATTATTGCAACCAAACGTCTTTTCTTATTTGTCATTATGCTCACCTGCCTTTATTTTCTGCAATCGGCGCAAACGCCGTAAAGTACTGTTTCCGATTTGACTATTTGAAATCCCGTATTTTTTAATGTGTTGAAAAGGAGCTGTTCCGCATCGGAATCCGACATATGTATGCTTTTTCCGCAAACGCGGCAGGATAAATGCATACTTTCTTTACATTTTTCGGAGGCTATGTATTGAAAATAAACCTCTCTCGATCCTTCGTGAACACTGCGCTTTAAAAGCCCTTCCTTTTCAAGATCCGATAAATTTCTATATACCGCACTCAAGCTGATTGAATCCTGCGGTAAGGCGTCGGCGATTTGCCGTGCCGTCATCTGTTCATCAGTATGAGCGGACAGAAACGAGAGAAGAATTTCTCTTTGCTTCGTTATATATTTCGCCATTAACTTTGCCTCCAATTTGCAACCCTTTCGCAAATCATTATACACTACTATTTAAAATTTGTCAATATGCGATTTATTCGCAAATTATATTTATTAAAAAAGCGACCGATTACCAGTCGCTTTAAAATATTCAGTTTTGCTTGTTTGGATTATCGAAACGGTAAATCTCACGGTTTTCGATATCCATATCGGGAATCATAATCGGCTGAATACCTGCATTTGCGGTGATCGTTGTTATGAACGCTCTCGCATACGGGAAAAGCTCCTTGTAGGTCTGAATATGAATAATCTCCCTTTCCAGTCCCTCGGGATAGTTGAAGATTCCCGCAAGAACAAGCTTGACCGAGAAAATCTCGGGATTTTCCTTGTCGGTAATCGTAACGGTGAACCTGCCCTCGCAAATATTGTTATTGGTATACCTTACGTTATATGCGTAACTGTTTTTCAGCTCAATTTTTGTATTCGCCTTAATTTTATTTACAAACTGAATTTCATCAATTTTATAAGCGTTGAGTTTTAAACCTTTCATTGTGCAATCCCCCTTGTTTTTACCTATTTTAACATATGGAATTGCATTTTACAAGGGTAATTTTATTTTTTAACCGCAGAAACTATATATATACCCGACAGAATTGTATTAATGACAACTGCGGCGGTCAACACGCATTTTGCCGCCTTTAAAACTGTCAGCATCATACAGTCGTACCTTGCCATCTTCATAAAGACCTTTGCGTACTTTGATTTATCCATAAATCTTACCTCCCGTCCGTCAATAAAATTCCATGGGCAATTCCCGGAATACTCTCCCCCTGAAACGGAGAAACCGCCGATAAAAGAGCTCCCGTTGCCACGACAAGGACACGATTCATTTTACCGCTTGCAAGCTCATTGAGAATCTTTGAGCACAGAACACTACCGCAGCAACCACAGCCGCTTGCGCCTGCGTGCACATCCTGCTTATCCATATAATACATCATCAGCCCTGTGTCGTTGTGCTTTTCCCGTATATTAACAGAATACTCCTTTTCAAGGAGCTCATACAAAAGCGCCGATCCGACCTTTCCGAGATCGCCCGTGAGTATCAGGTCATATTGATCGGGCGATGTGTGCGTTTCTGTAAGAAAAGCCGCAATTGTGTCTGCGGCGGCGGGCGCCATAGCCGCACCCATATTATTAGCGTCCGTGATATTCTTATCAACCATTTTACCGAGAATCGCCTTTTCGATTACAGGTCCGTTCTTCGCCGACTTGGAGGTTATCAAAGCCGCACCCGCTCCCGTTACCGTCCACTGTGCCGTGGGCGGACGCTGACCTCCGTATTCAAGAGGAAATCTGAATTGCTTTTCCGCCGAGCAGAAATGTGATGATGTTGATGAAATCGCATAGTCCATTTTTTCGGAGTCAACATATACGGCGGCATTTATCATCGCAAGAACAGAGGTTGAACAAGCTCCGTATACGCCGAAATACGGTATCCCAAATTCACGGATTCCGAATGCTGAGCCTGTGCATTGATTTATCAGATCGCCTGCAAAAATACCGTTGATATCCTCAGATTTATGTCCCGATTTGTCAAGAACAAGCCCGACCGCAATCTTTTGGATGTGGCTTTCAGCCTTTTCCCACGTGTCAAGTCCGCACCTGTCGTCACTGAGTACCATATCAAATTCTTTTCCGAGAGGTCCTGCGCCCTCCTTTTTACCTGCAACGGACGCCCAGCAATCAACAACCGGCTTGTTATTAAATTCAATAATTCTTCCGCTCATTTGCCCATCACCTTTTCGACAATAAAGTAAATCAATCCGTAAAGCGATGCCGCCGATGTACCATACAGAATAACAGGTCCCGCAATCTTGAATATACTGGCGCCCGTACCCATAATAAAACCCTCGCTTTTAAACTCGAGTGCCGGAGAAACAACGGAATTTGCGAATCCAGTTATCGGTACAATTGTACCTGCTCCTGCGTGCTTGGCAATTTTGTCAAAAACGCCTATTCCCGTCAAAACCGCCGTGATAACAATCAGGAAAATTGACACAAGCGACCTGCTTTCATCTGTGCTCATTCCGTTCTTTGAAAAAATATAGAACAGAAGCTGACCGAAGCAGCAGATCGCTCCGCCGATCAGAAACGCTTTCACGCAGTCGAGTAAAATCGGTGAATTTGGCGACGCCTTTTTAACCATTTCGTCGTATTGTTTATTTGATATTTTCATTTTGTATTCTCCCGCCTAAATAATTTCAATTACAGTATTCTCATTTATGCGTTTAAAATACAAAAAGGACGGCATTAAGCCGTCCCGATTTGATAAAAAATTAATTTATGCAACCGCCTTGCGAAGAATAAGAAGTGCGTCAAAGCTGTTGATTGAGCCGTCGGTATTCATATCTCCGATATTGTAATCAACCGCATTGAGGAGCTTTATCGCAACAACGTGCTGAAGAACGATAAGTGCGTCGGCAGAATTTACCTTGCCGTCGTGATTAACATCTCCCTTTTCGGTTGCGGTTGTGACAAGGTTGATGTCATAGAAATCACTGACACCGTTATAAGGCTTGAAGTAAACCTCAACAGAATTGATTCCCGGCTTAACCTTCTTCCTGAACGAAGCATAAATATTCTGATAAACGCTTATGCCCGAAACAGTCTCCTTGTATGCGATATCGGCTGTTTTGCCGTCGGAATACGTAACTCTGACAACAAGTCCGTTCATATCGAGCATTCCGAGATCCTCATATCTTGTGTGATAGCCGCCGTAGTGCTTAAAAGCGACCTTATCGCCGCCCGAAACAAAGGTTCCGAATCCGTTATCAGGAACGTCATAGTATCCGAAATCCCAGTCGGCACCCTTAAGAAATTCGGTTCTCGCAGGATATTTAATAATTTTAACACTTGTTACGGTTGCCGCCGCCGAGGCAGAAACAAGTGATGCAAAACCCGAACAGGTGATTGCAACAAGAATTGCCGTCAGCGCCGCTATAATACGATGAATTTTCTTCATAACCGGTTCCTCCGTAGTTTTTTATTATTATAACTTATTTATTCGATTTTGTCAAACTCCGCTGAGATCAAAATCCGGAATAAACTCCTCGGACGAGGAATCAAGCTCCTGAATATAAACATTTTCAAAGCCGAGCTTTTCTGCATAATCAAGCACAATATTATACTCTTTTTCGCTGAGTTTGCGGTTAATCGTCGGATATTCGGCGGCTTTTGCGCACGGCATATACTGCCCCATCAGGCTGATAACAGTGTCAATCGGCAGGTTATCCTTTATCCAATCAAGAGTACGCATCGCCTGACTGACATTGCCCGGAAGAACAAGATGACGGATTATCAGTCCTTTTTTTATCAGTCCGTTTTCAAAGACATCTGTCCCCTGCTGCCGTTTCATCTCCCTGACAGCCGCCGAACAAACGTCAAAATAATCCGCCGCCTTGCTGTACTTCAGTGATACTGACGAGCTGACATATTTCATATCCGTAAGATATATATCGACAAGTCCGTCAAGCATTTTCAGCGATTCAACACTGTCATATCCGCCCGTGTTATACACCACGGGAACCGACGGCTTATATTTTGAAAGCGTGGAAGCGAGCTGAACGGCATAGTGCGTTGGATTTACAAGGTTAATATTATTAGCTCCCTGCTCTTCAAGCTCTTTAAAAATTTCAATCAGCCGATCTTCGGTTATCTCCTTACCGTAGCATTCACTGCTGATTCTGTAATTCTGGCAGTAAACGCATTTTAATGAACAGCCAGAAAAGAAAACCGTTCCGCTGCCGTTTTCGCCGCTTATGCACGGCTCCTCCCAATAATGCAGAGCCGCCCTGGCAACCTTATATCCCGTATTTACGCCGCACACGCCTGTTTTAATGTCTCTGTCGGCACCGCAGCGCCTCGGACACTGATTACAAATAAACATCCCGACACCTTATTAATCATTAATATAATAATTATAACACAAATTTTCTACTTGTCTATACTTTATATATGTGATATAATTACTGAGTAAAACACGAGATAAAGTGAGGTAAATTGTTATGAAAAGAGCAGTCGCTTTATTTACAACTGCGATATTAATGCTTTTATGTCTTACATCCTGCGGTTCGTCGGGCGGACTGAAGGGCAAGCACCACGTTGAAATGGTTATTAAGGATTACGGAACGGTTAAAATTGAGCTTGACGGAGATCAGGCGCCTCTCACCGTCGGCAACTTTGTTAAGCTCTGTAACGAGGGATTTTACGACGGTTTGACTTTCCACCGCTATGTTAAAGATTTTGTTCTTCAGGGCGGCGACCCCGAGGGAACGGGTCTCGGCGGCTGTGAAAGCAGTATTAAGGGCGAATTTTCCGCAAACGGAGTAAAAAATACAATCAAGCACAAGCGCGGCGTAATTTCAATGGCGAGGAATCAGTTTGACTATGACTCGGCTTCATCGCAGTTCTTTATCTGCCTCAAGAGTACATACGCATCCGACCTTGACGGACAGTATGCGGCTTTCGGCAAAATAACGGAAGGCTTGGATGTTATAGATAAAATATGCAGTACCGTTCCCGAAAGCAACTGTATTCCCGCAGATCAGCAGCCTGTAATTGAAACAATTAAGGTAATTGACTGAGAGGTGTAATTTTGAGCAATAATCTTGACTATCTCAACAGAGTTTATCTGAAAATTGACCTTGATAAAATCTGTAATAACATAAAGGAAGTTATGAACAAGGTCGGCAGGGACACCAAGGTAATGGCTGTTGTAAAAGCCGACGCATACGGTCACGGTGCGATTGAGGTTACAAAGGCGCTCAGCGAAATCGGCACCTACGGCTTTGCTGTCGCAACCGTCGGCGAGGCTCTTGCTCTTCGCCGTGCAGGTATAACGAAGCCGATCCTTATCCTCGACTTTGTTTTCCCGAATCAGTTTGAAACAATAATACGCAACGATATTATGCTCACAATTTTCCGTTACGAAATCGCAAAGGAGCTCAACGAAGCCGCCGAACAGATGGGTACGACGGCTCACATTCATATTAAGGTTGACACGGGAATGGGCAGAATCGGATTTATCCCGGATGATGAGAGCATTGACGAAATCCGCAGAATTTCCCAGCTTCCGAATGTTGAAATTGACGGCATTTTCACTCATTTTGCCTGTGCGGACGAGGCTGACAAAACTTCGATGAACAACCAGTTCAAAAAATTTGAGGACTTTGTAAAAAGGCTTGAAGAAATCGGTATCAATATACCGATCAAGCACGTATGCAACAGTGCGGCAATAATCGACACAAATAACGATTTTCTTAATATGGTCAGGAGCGGAATCATAACCTACGGTCTGTATCCGTCCCAATTTGTTCACAAGGAAAATCTCCATATTGAGCCTGCAATGGAGCTTCACAGCCTTGTTATCAATGTCAAAACAATACACAAGGGTGACACCGTAAGCTACGGTTCAACCTACGTTGCAACCAAACCAACCGTTATCGCAACAATTCCCGTGGGCTATGCCGACGGATATCCTCGCCTGCTTTCAAACAAAGGCAGTGTTCTGATTCACGGCAGACGTGCAAAAATCGTCGGAATGATCTGTATGGATCAGTTTATGGTTGATGTTACCGATATTCCCGGGGTTTCAATCGGCGATGCTGTAACGCTTATCGGCAAAGACGGCGATGAAGAAATTACCTGTGAGGAAATAGGCGATCTTTCGGGTCGTTTCAACTATGAATTTCTTTGCTGTATTACCCGACGTGTTCCGAGGGTTTACACAAGAGGCGGCAGAACCGTCAAAATCGTTGATTATTTAGAGTGATTTTATGGCAGAAGTTAAAACAAATGTTATGCGCTTGCTTGACAAGAAAAAAATAAACTACACGCCGCATTTTTATCCTCACGGCGACGACATCCCGACCGACGGAATAACGATTGCCGAGTTTCTCGGCAAGGATCCCGCAACGGTATACAAAACGCTCGTTACACGTTCCGCATCAAAGAATTACTATGTTTTCGTAGTGCCTGTTGCCGAACATCTTGACCTTAAAAAAGCGGCAAAATCAGTCGGCGAAAAGTCGATTGAAATGATAAAGCAAAGTGAGCTTCTTCCCCTCACCGGCTATATTCACGGTGGCTGCAGTCCGATCGGAATGAAGAAGAGCTTTAAAACCACCTTTCACGAGGACATACTTTCCCTCGAAACGGTTACGCTCAGCGCCGGACGTGTCGGCAGTCAGGTTGAGCTTGCACCGAATGACATAATCAACTTTGTCCGCGGCAAAACAGCGGATATAATCGTTAAATAGTAAAAAGCAGTAAAGTTCGTTTTGAACCTTACTGCTTAATTTTTATTGCTTATCTTAAATTCATAAGTCTGTCAAGCGGAGATTCGGGAGTATTGTCATCCTCGCTTGTCTCCTCCTCGGAGGTCGGCTCTTCGGTTGTCTGCTCCTCTGTTACGGGTTCACCCCAAACAAAGAGAAATACGGTTGTGCCCTTTTCATATGAAGCGCCCTCTTCAAGTGATGCTCCCTGAACAGTGCCCTCCTGCTCTCCGTCGGTATTGAGCTTAACAGACTTCTCAACAGTGAATCCTATCTTCGTAAGCATATCTCGTGCTTCCTCATATTTCATTCCGACAATTCCGGATGTCGGGAAAACAATGCTCTGCTTGCCCTTGCTGACAACCAGCTTGATAGTCGTGCCGACAGAAACCTTTTCGTTAACATCAATACTCTGCTCGATAACGTAGCCCTCTTCGACTGTTGAGTCATAGACCTCACTCTTCTCGAACTTGAAGTTCTTGCTGTTATAGCTGTCATCAATAATTTCATCATACGGTTTTCCGACAAAGTTCGGAACCTCGACAAGATCGGACGCCGCCGTTGTTGTTGGTTTACTGTCAATATTGACAACACCCGTCTGCCAAAGGACAACAAATGCAATTGCAAGGACAATCACAACCGCCGCAATTACAATTACAACGGACGAACGGGTGTGGCGCTTTTTCGCAGCTTCACGCTTGTTGTAAGTGTAATCTTCCTCGTCCTCTTCGTCTACAATTCTCTGCGCAACGGGCTTTTTGACGTTAACGGGAACAACAGGTTCAAAGTCCATACCCGAACCTGCCGCAGCGCTCGGAGAAGCCGAAAGCTCCGCTCTGAGCTCCTCAACGGTTCTTGTTCTGTCCTCAGGAAGAATCTGAAGAGCATTGACAAGTCCGTTTATAACATATGCAGGAAGCTGCTCGGCAAATTTGCCGGGAACCATCAGTCTGTCGTTTGTAACACGCTCCGTAGCGTCAATCGGATCCGTACCGATAAGGGTTCTGTAAAGAACGGCGCCAAAGCCGTAGATATCAGTCCAGGTGCCCTGTCTGCCGTCAAATCCGTACTGTTCAAAGGCGGCATAGCCGTTAAAGAGCTGACATTTAAGCTCGCTCCTTGCGGATCTTACCTGGCTGATGCTGAATCCCGTAATTCTGATCTTTCCGTCAGGCGCAACAACAAGCGTTGACGGAGAAATTCCTCTGTGAATTATACCCGAAGCGTGAAGTGTTCCGAGAGTTGAAAGGACGGGCATAAGCAATGGTCTTGCCTTTTCCCAGGAAATATATCCGACATTGTTTCTGAGAAGATATTCTCTGAGTGTAATACCGTCAATATTCTCGGTAATGGCGTAGCACGTGCCGTTGCCCTCAAGAGCGTCCTTAACCTTGATAAGAGCAGAAAGACCGCTGAGACGCATCAGCTTTCTCCACATCTCGATAAAGCTCTGCAAGCACTCGTTATATATGTTTTCGCTGCCCGGCAGAGCGCTGACCTCAAGCGTTTTTGAATCACGCTGAGCAATGCCCTCGGGGAAATATTCACGGATATTGACAGACTCTCTTGTCGAAAGATCAAGACCCATATAGGTGGCACCGTCACCGTTATACTCAAGCAGCTTTCCGACAAGATATCTGTTGCCGAGAACCGTCCTTATCGGCAGATATGGCTCGATCTGCTTTGAATCCGCATGAAAACCGCAGTAAGGACACTGCTTTTCAGTTCCGATATCCTTCATACAGCTCATACACAAATTATCTGAATTGATCATCTTATACCTTCTTCCGAAAACTCAGATTTCTTTAGGTTATGATAACATTTACAGGGATTTTTGTCAAGTTAAGACAGTTTACAATAGGTTACAATAAAATTGCTTTATGACGGAAGGAGTGCATCAAGCTCCGTTTCGGAAATACTCCTGCCGTCTGCATCGTAGAATCCGTCGGGGTCAACGGTTGCAATTAATTTTCCGTTTTTATCATAATATTTCTGCACCGTGTCATTTCCGTTCTCATCAAAATCCGATGAAATATAGTAGTAGCTGAGCTTTCCGTCCTTGTAATAATCAAGTCTGACTCCCCTGCCGCTTTCGTCGTAATAACCGATCTGGTAGTCGTTATTGCCCGAGACAATCTTTTGAGCCGTATATTTCTTTCCGTCAATAACGGTCGTATACGGCTTCGGATTTGTAACCTCGGTGGCAGTTCCCTCATTCGGTGTTTCATCGGAAGCCGCCGAGCAGGAACAAAGCATAATAATACATATAATCGGAATAATAAAAAATATCTTTTTCAAGTACAAACCTCCCTATATCGTATATGTTCGATTTTATTACAAACAGTATATTACAGCATAGAAATAATTTTGTCAAAAAATTTTTAAATAACTATTGACATTTAAAAAATATCGGTTATAATAACAGTAACAATTACTATTATTGATCAGGAGGAAATATGGCAACAGTAAAGCATTCAAAGCAAAGAGAAGCTATTCTGGCGGAGCTTCGTTCAAGGAAGGATCATCCCACAGCCGAGGATCTTTACCTTACTCTCAAGGCGGAGATGCCGAATCTCAGCCTCGGTACGGTATACAGAAACCTCAATATGCTCGCTTCCGACGGAGTAATCCTCAAAATCAGCTTTGAGGGCGCCGACCGTTACGACGGAAACAAGGAGCTTCACTATCATTTTCAGTGTCTTGAATGCGGATGTGTTACTGATGTCGATATGCCCCCGTTCAATGATATTAATTCAAAAGCGCAAGCATATGCCAAGGGTCGGATCGACACACACGAGCTTATTTTCAGCGGTGTCTGTGATAAATGTCTCAAGGCTGACTAAAATTTTTTTGGAGGTAATTAATTATGGCAAAATGGGTATGTTCAGTATGCGGTTATGTTCACGAGGGCGACACTCCTCCGGAGAAGTGCCCGGTATGTAACGCTCCGGCATCAAAGTTCAACAAGCAGGACGAGGGTATGTCCTGGGCAGCAGAGCACGTTGTAGGCGTCGCACAGGGTGTTTCCGAGGATATTCTCGAGGATCTCAGAGCTAACTTCAACGGCGAGTGCTCAGAGGTTGGTATGTATCTTGCAATGGCAAGAGTTGCTCACAGAGAGGGCTATCCCGAGATCGGTCTTTACTGGGAAAAGGCAGCTTACGAAGAGGCAGAGCACGCCGCAAAGTTTGCTGAGCTTCTCGGCGAGGTTATCACCGATTCAACGAAGAAGAATCTCGAAATGAGAGTTGCCGCTGAAAACGGCGCAACCGCAGGTAAGTTTGACCTTGCAAAGAGAGCTAAGGAAGCTAACCTCGACGCTATCCACGACACAGTTCACGAAATGGCAAGAGACGAAGCTCGTCACGGCAGAGCTTTTGCAGGTCTTCTTAAGAGATATTTCGGCGAATAATAATGTCACGAAAACTCCATAATACTTTTTAGAGTAAATATCCGCTCCCTGAAGAATAAATCTTCAGGGAGCGTTTTTAATCCTATTAAACTTTAATACCAAATCCAACCAAAGAGAACATAAACAATCAGAATTTGAACAAAAGAAAGACTAACTTTTACCTTACAGGTATCCTTTACGACATTGCCGTATGAATCGGTAACGGTACAGGTAATCGTCGCCGTACCGGAGCCACGTTTTACGGCAGTCACTTTGCCGTTCTTATCAACGGTTGCAACCTTTGCATTCGAGGTCGAATACTTGACAGTGTATTTTGCACCATTGTCAGCATCAATTTGCGGCTTAAGTGTCGCTGAACTTTTGTAATTCAGGGAAATATCGTCTATTTTCACTCCGTGCACCCTATTGTCGGTCTTTTGACGCTTAAATTTCGCAATAAGAGTTGAATCTTCCGAAACCATAAACCTATATATCGGCTCGGTTGAAACAAGATTTTCGCCGTTATACCATCCGACAAAAAGGCAGCCGTCTGCAGGCGTTGCAACAAGCTGAACAAACTCACCCTTACGGAACTCTCCTCCGCCGCTGACTGTACCGTTTTTATCTACTGCAACAGCCGTTACTGTATAAGCCTTTGCAGTGTTATAATCAACAACCTCCGACACAGATATTTCATTCTCATTATTATCAAAGATATGTGATTTAATATTTTCATCGGCCTTTTCTTCAAGAATGCCGGTGTATAATGCCCCATCCGACAGCGGCATACCGTAATAATTTTTGCTTATGAGCTTTTCACCGGTTGCTGCATCAATCTCTGCAAATGAGCAATTCAGCGTTCCGTTATCATAACCCGTATATTCAAATCTAAACTCCTCATCCTCGGGTAAACAGAAGCATTTTTCACCGTTGTCATTTATATAAACGGTGACTCCGTTTTCAATATACCGAACCTCATTATCTACAATTGAACCGCAGAGATTTCCGTTTGAGTCATAAACATTTACATTAACCGGGCAGTTTACCGTCGCTACTCTGTATTTTTCGCCGCCTGTAAGCATTTTTGAAAGAGCTGAATTTGCCTCACTGTAATCTCCGTTCAATGTTTTAAGCCACGCAAGAGTTGTTTCTGTATAGTGAGGGATAAACAACTGATCACCGTTTTTGATTGCCGTAAGCAAGTAATTCGGATGAGAACCCAGCTTAGCAAGCACTCCGCCAAGTGACTCAGCAATTTCAGTTGCATCCGTTCTTGTCATACCGGAATCCGCAAAAAACGCAATTAACGATTCCGTTATCAGGTTTTTCAAAATATTGTCGGTAATAGAAATATGTTTAAGGATATACTTCACCGAAAGCTGGTCATAAAGATAGTCCCAAAAATCTCGCTGCTGAAGAATTTCATCATACTTAATATTGCCCATCAGCTTGTAAACAGCCTTAGTAACTCCGTTTTGAAAATTAGCTGTGTAGTATTCCGGAGACTTAAATCCCTCGGCAATATATTTTATAAGATTGTCGAAAAATACGCCTTGAGAAATTGATTCGTTTTTTACAATTTTCGGAGATATGCCGAGCTTTATTTCATAAAAAGAATAGTCTTCTTTGTATGATTTATCTTTGTTGCCCGTATATATCTCATCAAAATTATAACTGACCTTGCCGAGAAGGGAGCTGTATGCCTGAGGATTACAGGTTTCCTTTGACGGAAGATAGCAGTCCTTTCCGTACCTTATATAGTTCCACGCAGCAGGAGCAACTCTCGGCACAGGATCAATTCTGTTTACAATATTAAAGATATTGTTATACGCCGCATTTTTCGCATTTTCATTTCTTGTGTTTCTCGGAGTTTCAAAGCAATAGGCAAAAACATCGTCAGCATTATAATTATAATCATTTAAATTATAACACATTTCCGTACCGTTCAGTATTTTGCCGTCTATATCTGCGGCAAGAAGATTGGCAGTTGCGGCGGCACGGGAATATCCTGTTATCCAGAATTTGAGATTATTATTGAGAGTAACGCTGTCCTGATTAATAAAATTAATGATATTGTCGCAGACCTGTTGCTTGGCAATGTCAAAGCCTGCGTGATTTGTGCCTGAGCCGACATTGAAATTACCGGCCCATTCGCCCTCATATCCGCCGCCACGGACGGCTACTGCAATAATTGAAGTGTCACCGACATTTTTATTTGAAATCACGCAAGCGATCGAATTCATCGTCGGACTTTTTTGATATCCGTAATAATTTAACGCTTCGCCGTCACCGCTTCCGAATCCTATGGCGTTAAGCATTGATTTTGCGGATTCCGGATTATTAAACGGTGCGCCGTCCTTTACCATCGCCGAGGTTGCAAAGCAGCACGAAGCTAATGCGAGTTTGTGATTGTAGGTATAGGCAGACTGATTGAAATAATCATCGCTATACTCAAATTCACAAGTCATTGCCACCTCGGAATTAGTCATTTCAAATGTTTTGGTTTCCGGACCCGTAGATTTCGGATTGAATTTAAAGGCCGGGACAACTCCGCCGTAAGTATTGTTGACGATATAGTTATATGACGCCCAACCGTCTTCTCCGACTCCGTTCGCATCAATTGAATCTGCGGGTGCACGCAGCCACCACCAAGAGTTATTTTCGGAATTTATGTAGCAGCCCTGACTCTGTGCATAGTCTGTTGCTTCAATCTTCTTAGCCGAGTCATATGTGTATGATGGATCGAAGCCGTATTCGCCGTTTAACACATCACCTACTGAAAGAAGAAAGATTTTATCATTTGTATCTACACCGTTATATTGCGGTGAAAAAGTGCTCATATTTTCAATATGTGACGTGCCGATTTGAGATTTTTCCGAATCTGTAAAAGCAGTTCTGTAAAAATCCTCATTCAACCACTGTCTTAACGAGCTGGTTGACCAATCAGATGCAAATTTTGCACATCCTTTACTGTTGTAATATGCGTTGTTATTGTAATATACAAGGTTCTGATACGCCTGTGAATCAACAGCTTTTGTGCACATAACGTATCCCTCCGACGGATCAAGCACACGCCATGTCAGAGGCTCGTATTTGAAGTAATATACATTCTCTGCATTGTAACCGTTATTATCCTGATATGTGTACCCCTCAGAAGAGCTTTGATCGGTTTGCATCGGTCTGTACTTATTAATCCACACTGCACGATACATATTTCCCTCGTATGATATATCTTTGAAATACATCATATCGTTATCAGGCGTTGCCTCTCCATCGTACAAATGGTCTGTGCCCGAATAATAGTCATATGACGCCCACCAATAGCTCTCAGACGCTTTTTCAAGTTTCGAAATCAACGAACTGTCTGTTACACTGCTCTGCGGATACGAACCGAATGTTATTATATCGCCGACCTTGCTTGAGTCGATGCCCTGTGCACTCGCCTTAGGGGTAAAATTCACTCCGCTCATCGGTGTGATACCGATAAATATTGCCACAATTAAAAATGCGGTCAAAATTCTTTTCAACATACTTTTCATTGACCTTCCTCCTGCTTTTCAAGGTAATGTAACAAAAAAATGCCGAGTACAGCGTAAACCTGCACATCGGCTCCAAAAATTTTCATTTTATTGTGCGTTCAGTTTCCATACCCTCAATATAATTTTATATTACATCATCAGTTCGGATATGTCAAGGATTAATCCAATTCATATAATTTATCTATGTAGTTATAAAAATAAATTTTTACTTGAAAAATCATCAAAACAGTTGTATTATTAAAGAAAAGTGAAATCAGGTGATTTTATGAGTGAAAAGAAATCAAAAAAGGACATACTGCAATTCATTAAGTTTGCGCTGTTCTCCGCCTCAGCAGGAATAATTCAGTTCGGCAGCTTTACCCTGATGAAAGAGGTTATTATTAAGCTGACATTCTTTCAAAATCTTATGCTTGAGCACGAGGGCTTTGCAAGAATAATGAATAACGAGTACGGGCCGATGTACCTTATCGCTCTCATTCTTTCCGTTATCTGGAACTTTACGTTTAACAGAAAATTTACGTTCAAATCGGCTAACAATATTCCGATTGCAATGCTTAAGGTTCTTGCTTTTTACGCAGTGTTCACTCCCCTTTCGACAATTGCGGGAAATTACTTCACCGCAAAATATGCCGGAGCGTTCGGAATTGACTACATAGTTCTTATTGTGACAATGCTTACAAATATGATTACGGAATTTATCTATGACAAATTCGTTGTTTTCAGAAATTCCGAGGGCACTGCCGAAAAGAAAAAGTCATAAGCATAATAAAAATACAGCTAAAAAACTCCTCTTATTCTCAAGGGGAGTTTTTATTTTTCAAAAAATTTTTATTGATTTACGATAAATTTCTATTGACTTTCGCATACACTAATGCTATAATGCACTCAACAAAACATTCGGAGGTAAATTATGTCAAAGAAAATTTCTCTCAAAACAATTGCAGGAAGCCTTAAGTTTATCATTGTTGCAATGGGTCTCTGCGCCTTTGCGATTCAAAGCGTAATTTCGCTTATGCTCATCGTCTCGGACGCCGAAGAAATCGACGCAATCAGAATCCCTTGGATGGCTTTTCTCTGGTCAACGGCAATTCCGATGATCCCGGCACTTATCTACTCTTGGAAAACAGCGTCAAACATCGGTAAAAACAAAGCCTTTTGTCTCGACAATGCGAAGAACCTGAAAAACATTGCTATCAGCTCGATCAGCGACGCAGCACTTGTTCTGGTCGGCAACATTGTATATCTGCTTCTTGACATCAGCCACCCGTCCGTTCTTCTTTTCTCGTGCGTTATCGTGCTTGTCGGAATAGCAATTTTCATTGCAGCTATGGGACTTTCACAGCTCATTCGCAACGCCGCCGAGTTACAGGAAGAAACCGAGCTTACAATATGAGGTGACAAAATGATTATAGTAAACATTGACGTTATGCTTGCCAAAAGGAAAATGAGCGTTACCGAGCTTTCGGAGCGGGTCGGCATAACTATGGCAAATATCTCGATTCTCAAAAACGGAAAAGCCAAGGCAATTAAAATTCAGACCCTTGACAAAATCTGTGAGGCTCTTGACTGCGAACCGGGCGATATTCTCGAATACAGAAAGGGATAAGATCGGCATAATGTCATTCACGTGTATTCTCGCAATCATATATTTATTCCTTTTTTTACTTGATTTTTCAGCGTTGTTTATAGGAATCAAATGTCACGAATGGACAATGTTTGTCGGTGTAACAGCATTTATAGTTATCGGAACAGCCGTCCTCGGATATCTGTGGCTTTCAAGTCCGATGTAAAGAATTGAATATACAAAAAATATTCTCGGCTCCCTTTTAGGGTAGCGAAGTGTCGGCAGAATTTTCTTAGGCGCCCCTTTAGGGTAGCGTAGTGTCGACACGGTAGTGAATGACAGTCCGGT
>DKDP01000003.1 GCA_002449395.1 Ruminococcaceae bacterium UBA6845
CCATTTTTTATGGACTTGTTCAGTCGCAGCGTCTCGGCTTGGTTTTTTATGAATTGTTTATGATGGCGTGCCTTTAAGAGACAGAGAAAATAAAGACAGGGTTAAAAGTGATTAGTGCCTCGATCGGCACGGGTATAATAAACAGTAAAACAGGCGGTTCACTGAACCGCCTGCTTTGCTGTTTATTTACCGCTGTCGCCGTAGTTGGAGAGAACTCTTGCGGACGGGTCGTTAACGTCGCAGCCCTCCCAGCTCTTGTTCGGCATCCAGAAGTCAACAATCATCTGTGACTGACCGGGATAATACTTTTCAAAAATCTCTCTGTAAAGAAGAGATTCCTTTGTAAACGGCTTTGCGTGATCGTACTTCTCGCATTTCTCGGCAAACTCCTCGTCGGTATAGTATGTGCTTGCAAACTCCTTGAGGTAATCGACCATTGAATGACCGACAGCGTCGGAAAATGCCGCTTTTTCACGGTAAAGAATGTCGTGCGGAAGATAATCTCCCTCAAATGCGTGACGGAGAAGGTACTTGCCCTTGCCGTACTTGTTGAGCTTTTTCTCGGGATCAACGGACATAACGTATTTTACAAAATCAAGATCGCCGAACGGAACACGTGCCTCAAGGCTGTTTACCGAAATGCAACGGTCGGCACGAAGAACATCGTACATATGAAGCTCACGGATTCTCTTCTGTGATTCTTTCTGGAACTCCTCGGCTGACGGAGCAAAGTCCGTGTACTTATAGCCGAAAAGCTCATCGGAAATCTCACCTGTCAGAAGAACTCTGATATCCGTGTTCTCATGAATCCATTTGCAGAGAAGATACATACCCATCGAGGCACGGATCGTTGTAATGTCAAAGGTTCCGAGGAGATGAATAACATCGTCGAGCGAGTCGAGAACCTGCTGCTTTGTCATAATAACCTCGGTATGATCGCTGCCAATGTAATCCGCAACCTGCTTTGCATACTTGAGGTCGATTGCATCCTCGCTCATACCGATTGCAAATGTACGGATCGGCTTAGCACTCTTTTTCTGAGCGATTGCACAAACAAGAGAAGAATCAAGTCCGCCCGAAAGGAGGAATCCAACCTTTGCGTCGGCAACAAGTCTTTTTTCAACGCCTGCAACAAGTTTGTCGTGAATCTTTGAGCAGATCTCGTCAAGCGAATCGTAGCTGACTTCATCAACTGCGGCAATATCGCAGTAGCAATGAAATTCGCCGTCCTTGTAATAGTGTCCCGGAGGGAACGGCATAATATCCTTGCACATTTCTACAAGGTTCTTTGCCTCGCTTGCAAAAACAACCGTACCCTTTTTGTCGTGACCGTAGTAAAGAGGTCTGATACCGATCGGATCTCTTGCGGCAATGTATTCGCCTGTTTCACCGTCGTAGATAATCATTGCAAACTCGGCGTCAAGCATCTTGAACATATCAACGCCGTACTCACGGTACATCGGAAGAATGATCTCACAGTCGGAGCCGCTCTTGAACGAGTATTTTTTGCTGAGTTCATCTTTCATCTTCTCAAAGCCGTAAAGCTCGCCGTTGCAAATTGCGTAGCTTCCGTCAAGCTCAAACGGCTGCATTCCGTCGGGAGTGAGACCCATAATAGAAAGACGGTGAAAGCCTAAAAGACCCTTGCCCGTATCAACGATACGGCTGTCATCGGGTCCTCTGGATACCGTCTTTTCAAATCCTTTTTTAAATTCCTCAAAATCGTCACAGCTGTCGCAGTAACCCATAATTGAACACATAATAAAATCCTCCGTGAATTTTTTTCAGCATAGAATAGGGCAGGTGCCGTAACCCGCTGTGCCACCTATTTTTTGTCTTTGGGATCTCAGTCAAGATCCTGTCACTGTAACGGTTGACATCCGTCTCACCTACTTGAAAATCTTTCGGATCGAGGCTCGTCGGATGTTATTCGGGCAGATTCCGCTGTGCGGCTTTCACCGTTCCGCACTCTCTGAGAGTGAACCTCTGCCTTACTTCTTCCGACTCAAACGCCGATAGTTATTATTAAATTAATATCCTTTTTATGTGCCTTGGCTGCCGCATCGGTTTTACCCTCTGCGGCAACGCAAAGCCATAAATGAGAAAGGATAAATAAAAGGGGAAAGCTAAATTATTTAACGCCGAAGAGGAGATCGCCGTAGGTCGGGAACGGCCAGTAGCTCTCTGCCGTGATCGTCTCCGCCTCGTCGCAGGCGATACGAAGAACGGACATCTTCGGAAGAACATCGTCACGGATAGCCTCGGAAGCCTCGGTGATATCCTTGATGGTGTTGTACTTAACAAGTGCGGTTTCAAGCTCCTTTGTTGCGGCGTCCATTTCGTCAACAAGAACGGAGAGCTTCTTGAGCATATCCTCCTCATACTTTACTGAAATGCCTGCAACAGAGTTCTTCTTTGCACTGTAAGCGGTTGCAATATCGGAAACATACTTCTCAACGGCGGGAATGATTTCTTTCCTTGCCATATCGACCATTGTGTTGCCCTCGATGTTAACCGTCTTGCAGTAGTTTTCAAGGGTGATCTCGTAACGTGATACGATCTCGGCAGGTGAGAAGATCTTGTGAGCGGTGAGCATATCGACATTCTTCTTCTCGAGAAGAGCGGGAAGTGCGTCGGGAGTTGTACGGAGGTTAAGAAGTCCTCTCTTCTCCGTTGCTTCCTTGATCCAAGCGTCATCGTAGCCGTTGCCGTTGAAGATGATTCTCTTATGATCCTTGATCGTCTTTTTAATCATATCGTGGAGGGCTGTCTCAAAATCATCAACGCCCTCAAGACGGTCTGCGTAGATTTTAAGGCTCTCTGCAACTGCGGCGTTGAGCATAATGTTTGTGCAGGCGATGCTGTTTGCCGAGCCGAGCATACGGAACTCAAACTTGTTGCCTGTGAACGCAAACGGTGAAGTACGGTTTCTGTCCGTTGTGTCTCTGAAGAACTTCGGAAGAACGTGAACACCGAGCTTCATAACGGTCTTTTCCGCTCCGCTGTACGGCTTGTCGCTTTCGATAGCCTCAAGAACTTCTGTAAGCTCGTCACCGAGGAAGATGGAGACAACTGCCGGAGGAGCTTCGTTTGCACCGAGTCTGTGATCGTTGCCTGCGGTTGCGACGGAGAGACGGAGAAGATCCTGATAATCATCAACCGCCTTGATTACAGCGCAGAGGAAAAGCAAAAATTGAGCATTTTCATAAGGAGTTTCACCGGGAGTGAGGAGATTAACACCGGTGTCGGTTGCCATTGACCAGTTGTTGTGCTTTCCGCTGCCGTTTACGCCTGCGAACGGCTTCTCGTGAAGGAGACAGACAAGGCCGTGTTTTGCGGCGACTTTCTGCATAATCTCCATTGTGATCTGGTTGTGATCCGTAGCAATGTTGGTTGTTGAATATATCGGTGCAAGCTCGTGCTGAGCGGGAGCAACCTCGTTGTGCTCTGTCTTTGCAAGGATGCCGAGCTTCCAGAGTTCCTCGTTAAGGTCTGCCATATATTCGGCAACTCTCGGCTTGATAACGCCGAAATAGTGATCGTCCATTTCCTGACCCTTAGGCGGCTTTGCACCGAAAAGGGTTCTGCCTGTGAATTTAAGATCCTTACGCTTCTCATACATTTCCTTATCAACAAGGAAATATTCCTGCTCCGGACCGACCGAGGTGCGAACGCACTTTACATCTTCGTTACCGAAGAGCTTGAGGATTCTCATTGCCTGCTTGTTAAGAGCCTGCATTGAACGAAGAAGCGGGGTTTTCTTATCGAGCGCCTCGCCGCCGTATGAGCAGAAAGCGGTGGGAATGCAAAGGGTTTTATCCTTGATAAATGCATATGATGTGGGATCCCATGCGGTATAGCCTCTTGCCTCGAAAGTGGCACGAAGTCCGCCTGAGGGGAAAGAAGATGCGTCGGGCTCGCCCTTGATAAGCTCCTTGCCCGAAAATTCCATAATTACTCTGCCGTCGGGAGCGGGAGAGATAAAGCTGTCGTGCTTCTCAGCCGTGATACCCGTAAGCGGCTGGAACCAGTGTGTGAAATGAGTTGCACCGTGTGCGACCGCCCAGTCTTTCATTGCTTCTGCGACTGCGTTTGCAACTTCGGGATTAAGGCTTCTGCCCTCGTCAATGGTTCTCTTCAGTGAACGGTAAACGCTTGTTGACAAATTAGCTTTCATCACCCTGTCGTCAAAAACAAGACTTCCGAAATACTCCGGTACGGTTTTCATAACCAACACTCCTTTAAATAAAAATTAAAAACGGGGCAGTAAGCCTGTGATAATATCACATCAAGACTCCATTGCCCCGTTAAATATACTGTTGTGAATTTTTTGCAATGTTTCAACGCCGAAAGCGGCGTGCTGTAAGAAATTAAAAAAGGCGTCAGAGAGCTCCATTACTCTCAGACGCCTTTGCCTTTATGCCGTCATTATAACGCAGAAATTTATTTTGTCAACCCTTTTTTACAAATTTTTTAAAATAATTTTTCCCGAAATTCTTTTTCTACCTTATCATATGTTTCTGCGGTTTCGAGTGACACCCCATCGGAATAATCTTCCATAATCTTGTTCCATTTCTGTGAACTTTCGTCTGTACGCTCGGCAATAATATCGGGAATCAGTCTGCCGTCTAAGTAAGCGTACCTCGTTATCCTGTCACGCTCCGAGCCGCCGATTGCAATAATTATTCCGTCCCTGCCGCAGGTGATTCGTGAGTGACCCGAAAAGTCTGTCATTGTTCCGATGTGATCGGCTTTTCCCGTTATCGGATTGAAACGGTAAACATAAATATCACGGTATGACGCCGACGAAGTGCGCTTGCCCCAAACTATCAGTTCCGCCGTGCCGTCGTCGTCGAAGTCAAAAAGTGCGTATGTCGGCAGGGTGTCGGGACGGTTATTCCGATAGCGGTAAATGTTCTCGATCAAACGCTTTTTATATGCCGTGAGGATCGGGGGATCGCCGACCGTTGTGCTTGCTGTTCGGCTCTCGGCGCACGAGGACAAAATAAACGCAGTCAAAAATATAACAATCAGCGCACATTTTTTCATTAATATATGTCACCTCGGTTCATTAAATAATTATTAAAGTCAATATCAATAAATGTCATAAAGAATCCGTCTGTTTTTTCGGCGGTTTGCAGAGTCTTTGCAACCTCAATAACATTGACAAAAAACTTATAATATGGTAAAATGCCGTATCAATGAGCAAAGGCGTTCATTCGGGCATGGGTCAACCGACCCCTGTCGGAATGGGCGTCTTTTTTATTTCAAAAGAAAGGAAGATCTCATATGAAAAGAGAGGGAGAAATCCGCATACCGTCGGGCTGTGCCGTTTCCGCCGTGATATCACGTGACGGAAATCTTATGACGGGTGAGGATGTTATCAAAAGTATGATCCCGATGCACGACCGTTCCAACGGACTGGGCGGCGGATTTGCGGGATACGGCATTTATCCCGAATACCGTGACTTTTACGCTTTCCACATTTTCTTTGACAGCAATGATTCAAGGGTGGAATGTGAACGCTTTCTGAAAGAAAATTTTGAGATTGTCAAGGCGGAGTCGGTTCCGATAAGGAAAATTCCCGAGATAACCGATGTCCCGTATATATGGCGCTATTTTGTTGCGCCGTTTGCCTCGGTGCTTTCACGTCTCCAGCTTGACGAAAAAACCTATGTTGCAAGGACGGTTATGGATATCAATACCCGAATCAAGGGCGCATATGTCTTTTCAAGCGGCAAGAATATGGGATGCTTTAAGGCGGTGGGATTTCCCGAAGACGTCGGCAGATTTTACCGATTGGAGGAGTATGAGGGATATTCGTGGACGGCTCACGGCAGATATCCGACAAACACTCCCGGCTGGTGGGGCGGTGCTCACCCGTTTTCCCTGCTTGATTTTTCCGTTGTTCACAACGGCGAAATCTCGTCCTACGACGCTAACCGCCGTTACATCGAGATGTTTGGCTACAAATGCACGCTCCAGACCGATACCGAGGTCATAACCTATATTGCCGACTACCTTCTCAGGCGGCAGGGGCTTTCTCTCGAGGAAACCGCATCTGTTATCGCCGCTCCGTTTTGGAGCACGATTGAGGGAATGGACGAAAAAGAGGCGGAGGAGCATGCATATCTCAGAAAAATGTATTCGGGTCTTCTGATCACGGGTCCGTTTTCCATTATATTGGGATTTGAGGGCGGCCTTATGGCTCTCAATGACAGACTGAAACTGCGTTCGATGGTTACTGCCGAAAAGGATGATAAGGTGTATATTGCCAGCGAAGAGGCGGCAATCCGAGCGATGGCTCCCGACGCAGGCGAAATATATTCACCCGCAGGCGGCGAACCCGTTATAATCAGGGTAAAGGAGGGTGCTTACTGATGTTTCCGTCATATCTTACATCTGATTTTGAGGTTGTCAGAAACCCGTCCCGCTGTACCAACTGCCGAATTTGTGAAAAGCAGTGTGCAAACGGAGTTCATTCATACAGCGCAGACCTTAAAATGATGGTCAGCGACGAAACAAAGTGCGTCGACTGCCTGAGATGCGTAACGTATTGCCCGACAAGGGCGCTGAAAATTGTCAGAAATGACTGCTGTTTCAGGGAAAACGAAAACTGGAAAAGCGAAACGATAAAGGAAATATACAAGCAGGCGGACAGCGGCGGAGTTTTGCTCTCGTCAATGGGAAATCCGAAGCCCTTGCCGGTTTACTGGGATCGAATCCTCATAAACGCATCGCAGGTTACGAATCCTCCGATTGATCCCCTGCGTGAGCCGATGGAGACAAAGGTTTTCCTCGGCAAGAAGCCGTCGGAGATCAGGAGAAAAGCGGACGGAACGCTTGACACAAGTTTGCCGCCGCAGCTTGAGCTTGCAATGCCGGTGATGTTTTCGGCAATGAGCTACGGTTCAATCAGCTACAATGCGCATAAAGGTCTTGCAAAGGCGGCGGAACAGCTCGGTATCTGCTATAACACGGGCGAGGGCGGACTGCACGAGGATTTTTACTGCTACGGCGAAAACACCGTCGTTCAGGTTGCCTCGGGTCGTTTCGGTGTTCACGAGGGCTATCTCAACGCAGGAGCGGCAATAGAGATCAAAATGGGTCAGGGCGCAAAGCCCGGTATAGGCGGACATTTGCCCGGCACAAAGACCGTCGGCGATATCGCCTGCACACGAATGATTCCCGAGGGCTCGGACGCCATTTCACCTGCTCCGCACCACGATATATACTCAATTGAGGATCTCCGACAGCTTGTCTATTCGCTCAAGGAGGCTACAAATTATAAAAAGCCGATCATTGTTAAGGTTGCCGCAGTTCATAACATCGCCGCAATAGCAAGCGGAATCGCACGAAGCGGAGCGGATATAATCGCTATCGACGGTTTCAGAGGCGGCACGGGAGCGGCTCCCACGAGAATCCGTGACAACGTCGGAATACCGATCGAGCTTGCGCTTGCCGCAGTCGATCAGCGGCTCAGGGATGAGGGTATCAGGAACAGCGTTTCGCTGATTGCCGGCGGAAGTATCAGGAGCGCCGCAGATGTTGTCAAGGCAATAGCCCTCGGTGCGGATGCCTGCTATATTGCAACCGCCGCCCTTATTGCAATGGGCTGTCACCTTTGCCGCAACTGCCAGTCCGGCAAGTGCAACTGGGGCATCGCAACCCAGGAGCCGGAGCTTGTCGAAAGGCTCGATCCTCAAACGGCTTGCGGAAATCTTGTCAATCTGATGACAGCGTGGCAGAGAGAGATGAAAGAGATTATGGGCGGTATGGGCATTAACTCAATTGAGGCGCTCAAGGGTAACCGTCTGATGCTCAGGGGAATAGGCTTGACCGAGAAAGAGCTTGAAATTCTCGGGATATCACACGCAGGAGAGTAAGTTTACGCTCCGAAAATCAAAAAAATTTTTACAAATACTTTAAATTGGAATAAAAGGTGTGATATAATATGTTAATAGATGCAAAGGGTCTTGATTTTACTGCGCTCAATGAGATTATAAAAGGCTCGGACGGCGACTGCGAGATAGACAATTGCCTTGGGCAGAGATTTATTGCCGACGGCCTCGGAGGCGGCGAAGTCAGGATAAACGGTATACCGGGAAATGCGCTCGGAGCCTATCTCAACGGAGCACAGATTACCGTCAACGGCAATGCGCAGGATGCGGTCGGAGATACGATGAACGGCGGAAAAATCATTGTTCACGGAAGTATCGGCGATACGGCAGGCTACGCAATGCGAGGCGGCGAAATTTACGTTGAGAAAAATGCGGGTTACCGGGCGGGAATCCATATGAAGGAATACCGTGGCAAAAAGCCGGTGATCGTCATCGGCGGCAGGACAGGCAGTTTCCTCGGCGAGTATCAGGCAGGCGGTCTGATAATTGTCCTCGGCAGGAACACCGATGGGAAGCCGACGGTCGGCAACTTCCCATGCACGGGAATGCACGGCGGCAAGATGGTTCTCAGAGGCTCGGTTGACGGAATAAAATTCCCGAGTCAGGTAACGCTCAGAGCCGCATCCGACGGGGATATGGCGGAGATTATGCCGTTCCTTAAAAAATACTGCGAATACTTCAATCTTGATATAGACGAGCTGACGGATGAGCCGTTTACGGTGATCACTCCCGACAGCGGAAAACCGTATAAACAGATGTACGTTGCAAACTGATAAAGGTAGGTAACTGTTATGAAATATTCACCCGATGAAATAATGCAATATATTGAAGAAGAGGATGTCAAGTTCATTCGTCTTGCATTTACGGATATCTACGGCAAGCAGAAGAACATTTCCGTTATGCCCGATGAGCTGGAGCGTGCTTTCCACTACGGAATTGCGATTGACGCTTCCGCAATTTCAGGCTTCGGCTGCGACGTTCATTCCGATTTACTGCTTCATCCCGATCCGTCAACGATCGCCGTTCTCCCGTGGAGACCCGATCACGGCAGGGTTGTCAGAATGTTCTGCTCAATCACCCGTCTTGACGGCACGCCGTTCGGTTCGGATACGAGGGCAATTCTCAAAAAAGCAATTGCCGATGCAAAAAAAGAGGGAATCAGCTTTGCTTTCGGTCCCGAGATGGAATTTTATCTTTTCACCTGTGACGAGGACGGAAAGCCGACGAAGATTCCGTATGATAATGCAGGATATATGGACATCGCTCCCGACGATAAGGGCGAGAATGTCCGCCGTGAGGTTTGCCTGACACTTGAAAGAATGGGTATCAGACCCGAGAGCTCCCACCACGAGGAGGGTCCCGGACAGAATGAGATAGACTTCAGATATTCCGAACCGCTCACCGCCGCAGACAATGCGGTAACGTTCAAGGCGGTAGTCAATACAATTGCCGCAAGGAACGGACTGAAAGCCGATTTCTCACCGAAGCCGCTTGAGTCGATGCCCGGCAACGGAATGCACATCAATTTCTCGGCGAAGTCCGAGGACGGCAAAGAAATTATGCCGTATGCTATTGCAGGTATCCTTGAGCATATCTCGGAGATAACCGCTTTCCTCAATACGACCTCGGATTCCTACAAGCGTTTCGGAAGCAATAAGGCGCCGAAATATATATCGTGGTCGAGCGAGAACCGCTCCCAGCTTGTGCGTATTCCCGCCGCAGACGGCGAATACAGGAGAGCTGAGCTCCGTTCACCCGATCCGATGTGCAACCCGTATCTTGCCTTTGCGCTTATCATCTATGCGGGTCTTGACGGAATAAGGAAAAAAGCACAGCTTCCCGAGATGGCGGACATCAACCTTTTCAGTGCGCCCGAGGAAGTAACGAAGAAATTTAAGACTTTGCCGAGCGACATATTCAGCGCAGGCAAGGCGGCAAGAGAGAGCGATTTTGTGAAGGAGCATCTGCCCGAATCAATTATAGATAATTACTGCAAATAAGGAGATTGCCTTAAAATAAACAAAAAGGAGGGGAGCCGAATGGATTTTGCACCGCACGCATACAAAGTTCTGATAGTTTCGTCGTCGGAAAAATTTGTCCGACCGATGCTTGATATGCTCCCCGAAAAGATGTTTGATCCCGTGGAGACGGCGACCGACGTTGCGCAGGCAAGGCGAAAGATGCTTGAAAGGGAGTTTGATATCGTTATCATCAACACGCCCCTGAGAGATGAGTTCGGCACAAGGCTTGCGCTCGATATCTGCCAGAAAAGCAGTGCGGGCGTTCTGCTCTTTGTCAAGTCGGAGCATTATTCCGACATAACGTCAAAGGTTATGCAGTACGGAGTTCTGACAATTTCCAAGCCAACCTCACCGTCGATGATTATGCAATCCGTTCAGATGCTTTGCTCAACGAGAGAGCGGCTGAGGATAATGGAAAAGAAAAACGCCTCGGTCGAGGAAAAAATCGAGGAGATAAGAATTATAAACAGGGCAAAATGCCTTTTGATAGAACAGCTTAAAATGACTGAGTCGGAGGCGCACAGATACATAGAAAAACAGGCTATGGACAGATGCGTCACCCGACGGACAATAGCGGAAAATATTATTTTGACTTATAAATAAACGGAGGGACAAATTATGACAAAATACATCTTTGTAACGGGCGGCGTTGTTTCCGGTCTCGGCAAGGGAATTACGGCGGCTTCGCTCGGACGACTTCTTAAAGCACGCGGACTCAAGGTTGCCGCACAGAAGCTCGACCCATACATCAACGTTGACCCGGGCACGATGAGCCCGTATCAGCACGGCGAGGTTTATGTCACGGAGGACGGCGCAGAGACCGACCTTGACCTCGGTCACTATGAGAGATTCATCGACGAAAACCTTAACAAATATTCAAACCTCACAACAGGTAAGGTTTACTGGAACGTCCTCAACAAGGAGCGCCGTGGCGAGTACCTCGGCTCGACCGTTCAGGTAATTCCTCACATCACCAACGAGATCAAGGATTTCGTTTACCGTGTCGGTAAAAAGACCGACGCCGATGTTGTTATCACCGAGATCGGCGGCACAATCGGTGATATCGAAAGCCAGCCGTTCCTCGAGGCGGTAAGACAGATTTCACTTGAAGTAGGCAAGGAAAACAGCCTTTTCATCCACGTTACCCTCGTTCCGTTCCTGCGCGGTTCGGACGAGCATAAATCAAAGCCCACCCAGCACTCCGTCAAGGAGCTTCAGGGAATGGGTATCCGTCCCGACATTATCGTTCTTCGCTGTGACGAACCGCTTGAGGAATCAATTTTCAAGAAGATTTCAATGTTCTGCAATGTTAAGCCGGACTGCGTAATCGAAAATATCACGATTCCTTATCTTTACGAGGCACCGCTTATGCTTGAAAAGGCAAATTTCTCCTCCGTTGTTTGCCGTGAGCTCAATATCGACGCTCCTGCGCCGGATCTCACCGAGTGGACAAGCCTTGTTGAGAGAATCAAAAACCGTCAGCACGTGGTACATATCGGACTTGTCGGCAAATACGTTCAGCTTCACGACGCTTATCTTTCCGTTGCCGAGGCTATGCGTCACGCCGGCTACACTCTTGACACGGATATTGATATCAACTGGATCGACTCCGAACAGCTCACCAAGGAAACATACGAGGATATGCTCAAGGATCTTGACGGAATTATCGTTCCCGGCGGCTTCGGCGGCAGAGGAATTGAGGGTATGATTCTTGCCGCTAAGTATGCAAGGGAGAACAAGCTCCCGTATTTCGGAATCTGCCTCGGTATGCAGATTGCTGTTATTGAATACGCAAGACACGTCTGCGGAATTGCCGACGCTCATTCAGGCGAGTTTGACGAGATCTGCAAGAATAAGGTTATCGACTTTATGCCCGGTCAGAGCGAGAATATCGACAAGGGCGGCACACTCCGTCTCGGAGCATACCCCTGCATAATCGCCGAGGGCACAACGATGGAGCGCTGCTACGGCACAAATGAGATCTCCGAGAGACACCGTCACCGTTATGAGTTCAACAATGACTATCGTGACATTCTCACTGAAAACGGACTTGTGCTTTCGGGCAAATCGCCCGACGGCAGACTTGTCGAGACAGTCGAGCTCAGCGACCGCCCGTTCTATGTCGGCGTTCAGTATCATCCCGAGTTCAAGTCCAGACCGAACAAGGCACATCCGCTCTTCAAGGGCTTTATTGAGGCTGCATTGAAGAAGCAGGCTGAAAAATAATTTAAATTTACCTCTCCTTGATTCAAGGGGAGGTATAGTATTAGCAAAAATCACAGTCCTCCCTTGACACACGGCTCGGGAGACTGTATTATATAAAAAATAACCAAATAAAGGAGCAACACTATGGCTTATCTGACCGACATTGAAATCGCACAGGGCTGCAAGATGAAGCACATCAGGGAAATTGCCGCAACCGCTCACGTTGACGAAAAATACATTGAGCAATACGGTAATCACAAGGCAAAAATTGACCTTTCTCTGCTCAGCGAGACCGACAAAAAGGACGGCAAGCTCATTCTTGTAACCGCAATTACGCCCACTCCGGCAGGCGAGGGCAAAACCACAACGACCATCGGTCTTGCCGACGGTCTGAGAAGAATCGGCAAGGATGCCGTTGTTGCTCTGCGTGAGCCGTCGCTCGGACCCGTTTTCGGAATCAAGGGCGGTGCGGCAGGCGGCGGATACGCCCAGGTTGTTCCGATGGAGGATATCAATCTCCATTTTACGGGCGATTTTCACGCTATCGGTGCGGCGAACAATCTGCTTGCCGCAATGCTTGACAACCACATCCAGCAGGGCAATGCTCTCGGAATTGATGTTCGCAAAATAACGTGGAAGCGCTGCGTCGATATGAATGACCGCCAGCTCCGTTTTATTGTTGACGGTATGGGCGGCAAGGCAAACGGCGTTCCCCGTGAGGACGGATTTGACATCACCGTTGCATCCGAGATTATGGCTGTTCTCTGCCTTGCAACCTCGATCTCCGACCTCAAGGAGAGACTTTCAAAAATTATTGTCGGATACACATATGATGACAAGCCCGTAACCTGCGGTCAGCTCAAGGCTCAGGGCGCTATGACAGCACTTCTTAAGGATGCAATCAAGCCGAACCTTGTTCAGACGCTTGAGGGTACGCCTGCATTTGTTCACGGCGGACCGTTTGCAAACATTGCGCACGGCTGCAACTCCGTAATGGCAACAAAAATGGCGCTTAAAATGGGCGATTACGCTGTCACCGAAGCAGGCTTCGGAGCTGATCTCGGCGCTGAAAAGTTCCTCGATATAAAGTGCAGAATGGCAGGCCTCACTCCCGATGCGGTTGTTATCGTCGCAACGGTTCGTGCGCTCAAGATGCACGGCGGACTTGACAAAAAACAGCTCGACACCGAGGATCTCGGCGCACTCGAAAGAGGTATTCCGAATCTTCTCCGCCACGTTTCAAATATCAAGAATGTTTACAAGCTCCCGTGTGTTGTTGCGGTCAACCGATTCCCGACGGACACGGATGCCGAAATTGATTTCATTATCAAAAAGTGCAAGGAACTCGGCGTAAACACAGTGCTTTCAACCGTATGGGCTGAGGGCGGCAAGGGCGGCGAGGCTCTTGCAAAGGAGGTTGTACGTCTCTGCAAAGAGGAGAAGGGCAATTTCACCTTCTCATATGACACCGATATGACGATCGCCGAGAAGATTGAAGCGATTGTTAAAAAGGTCTACGGCGGCGACGGAATCAATATTATGCCGAACGCAAAGAAGCAAATTGCACAGCTTGAGGCTCTCGGATTCGGTAATTGCCCCGTCTGCATTGCAAAAACGCAGTACAGCTTTTCCGACGATCCGACCAAGCTCGGCGCTCCCGAGCATTTCACCGTAACGGTCAAAAATGTTAAGGTTTCCGCAGGTGCAGGCTTCGTTGTTGTCCTGACAGGCGATATTCTCACTATGCCCGGCCTCCCGAAATCCCCCGCAGCCGAAAGAATCGACGTTGACGAGAACGGAAAAATTACAGGTCTGTTCTGATAAATAAGAATAGTTAAAACCGTCGGTTGATGAACCCGGCGGTTTTGACTTTTTTTGTATTATTACTTTTGCAAATAGCTCGTAATGACCTTTTAAAAGCCGAAAATATCAAGTATCAATTGCATAAACGGTATGTGATTTGCACCACCGTGGCACAGAATATCCAAATGCGACTCCCTGCGGTACAACACCAATCTTACTGTCTTTTGAGCAATCGCACTATTATTACTGTCAAAAAGCGTAACCGTCATATCAGAGCTTCTGCCAAAGAATTTTTTATTGGTAACATGACCGTTTTCGCTTATCTGCATATATTTGGAGTTTTTGCTTGTCCACTTTGCCTTTGCATAATCAATATCCGTATCAAAGCCCATGTCTAAGGAAACCGCTCTGTACGATTGAGCCCCTTTGAGCTTGGCATAATAATGGTCGGAAATTATATTTCCATTCACGGTTACATTGATTGCAGACTTTTTTTCGGGTATTCCGAAAGAATTGAAGTGAATTGTATTTCCCGGGTCGAAGCTTTCCTCTGTATATCCGAGGGTAATGCTGTTCCACTGTTCCCGGCTTCCCGAATAATAAATATTCATATCGGGGCAATTTGTAAAGGCATTGTCAAGAATAGCGGTAACACTGCTCGGTATGAATACGCTTTTAAGCTCGGTGCAAGAATTAAACGCTAACATTCCGATGTATGTCACGCCATTAGGAATTTTCAGGCTTTTAAGGCTATGGCAACCGGCAAAAGTAAACTCTTTAATTTTCTTTAAATTATTGCCAAACTCAACGCTTCCCAGCCAATCGCAATTCTTAAATGTTCCGTTTTCGATATCCGTTATTGCATCGGGTATTTTTATGCTTGTAATTCCGCAATTTTCAAAAGCCTCACCGCCGATTTTTGTTACACTTTCGGGAAGCATTACCTCTTTGAGTGCGGAACAATCCTTGAATGTCCCTCTGCCAATACTTGTCAGGCTCTCGGGAACATTGATTTCTTTAAGCATTCGGCAGCCGTTAAAGGCATAATCATCAAAACTTGTTACTACGTCGGGAACAGTTACACTGTTCAGTGCCTTGCAGTCTTCAAATGCTTTTTTGCTAACGGTCGTTACGTAACTCGGAATAACAACGCTTGTAAGACTTTCACATCCACGAAAAGACTCTGCTTCAATACTTGTTACATTTTTCGGAATCTCTATACTCTGAAGTGAGGTACATTCTGAAAAAATGCCCCAGGAAAGCTTTGTTATACCGTCAGGCAGTTTAATTTTTTTAAGATTACTGCACTTTGAAAATGCATAAGACTCAATGCTTGTAACGCTATTCGGCACATTTATACTTTCAATCGCAGAACAGCCCGAAAATGCACTGCCCTTAATCGTTGTTATACCGTTCGGTATCGACAAGCCTACAAGCTCTTTACACCCGAAAAACATATTGTCGGGAATACTGTTTATATTCTTTGACAATGTTACGTTTTGGAGTGCGGCACATCCGCTGAAAATACCGATTCCGAGGCTTGTCACGCTGTCAGGAATTACAATACCGTCAAGTGACGTACATTCACTGAATGCATAATCGTCAATCTTCGTCACCTTATCGGACATTGTTACCTTTTTAAGACCCGAGCACTTTATGAATGCACTTTCACCGATACTTACTACGCTGTTCGGTATTGTTACATTCAGAAGTCCCATACATCTGTAAAAAGCACCGTCGCCGATACTTGTTACGGGATATCCTTTTATCTCCGACGGAATTACCAGGTCACCTTTAACAGAGTTATCGCATCCGATTATCGTCACTTCACCGTTTTTAACGGAATATTTTAATGCGTCTGTGTTGTTAGCCGCAAAGCCGTTAACAGTCAGTACAGGGAAAACCATCACAAGAGCTATTGCCAAGGATAGAAATTTTTTAAAAATTCTGTTCATTGAAATTATCCCCTTTTAAAAATTGTTTCTCATTATTTAAGCGAACTGATCCATCCGATAAGAGGCAAACCGCCGTATATCAAAATAAAGAAAAACGTAAATACAGAGTTAATAAAACTAACTGCGGCTATTCCTTCGGCTGCTGCCATCCATTGCGGAATTACCAATACAAGACATTTTGAGCTTATGCCGCTTTTGTCGGTCAGTGTAATTTCTGCCACGCCCTTTTTATGTGAAGTGATAACCAAATCTCCGTCATCATTTACCGTCACAGAAGCAACACTTTCGTCAGAGGATTTAACGGTATAGTTTGCATATGCCTTTGCCCCGTTCGGGATAACACTTACCGAAGCGACGCATTGCTCACCTTTGATGAGCTGAAAAACTCTGTTTCCTCCGTCAATCACAATTTCCTCGGGTTTTATTTCGGCATTATATGAAATCAAGAAGTTATATCCCTTATCAGCTTCGCATTTGATTCCGTAGATTTTCCCTTTTTCAAGCGTCAGCGTCAGATCAAAGTTTTTATCCTTTTCGTATCCGTTATTGTCATTTTCGCCTATAAGCCCGTTTTCGTCATAGACTTCAATTCTCGGATCAATCGTATCCGGAGCTATTGAGCGGAAATTGTATTTGCCGCTGTTTTCGGGAACAAAAAGGAAATAACTGCCGCCCTTTTCAACTTCATTACTGCCGATTTTTGCTGCCGGCGCATCAAACTTTTCAACGGTAAACTCAGCATTAACCGTTACAGTCTCTTCGAGCTTTACCGAGCCGTTCGCTGCAAAAGCAACTACGGAAATTGAAAATGCCGTAACCACAACCAAAAGAATACTTAAAACTTTTTTCATTTACTATTCCTCCTCAATAATTTTCCTAAACTAAAAGCAGTTGCTTGCATTTTAGGATACTGACAACGGCTTTGAAAGTTATTTATACTATAAGAATAGGAGAAAGTTATCTCCCGAAAACAAAATTGAAGATGTTGCTGATAAATTCAAAAATTGATCTAAAGAAAGAGGTTGTTCTTGTAATAACCTCAACCTCGACCTCTCTTGTAATGCCTGAATTGGGTTCGGTTACGGTGAGGGTTGTCTTGCCCGGGCGGTTACCGTGAATTACATACATATCCGATTCGGCATCGTATTCAACAGTTGCGACTTTTTCGTTTTCAATCGTGTATTCAAGCTCGCTGCAGTTGTAGAATGAACCGAGGGGATAGATATCAGGGCTGACATACTCATAATCGCCCCATATTACCGTAATATCCTCAAGATCAATGATATCCGGCTGAATCGTCTTTGCATCAACAACGTGGAATACGGAATCCAGATTATTACCGTTTTCGTCAAAATTGCTTTCAACGCAGATGCCGTAAATCTCGCCTGCTTTATACTCAAAGAAAAGATCTACGGGGAAACCGTCGGCACCGCTGTAACCCGTGTAAATGCTTCCGTCCGTATCCATAACCGAAATATTTTGGCATTGATGTGACCAAATGTCGATAAATCCGTTCTCGGTCGGTTTGAAGAGGAAATATTCTTCGCCGTTTACGGTGTAGGATTCACCGATCTTGATCTCACGCAGGTCGGTTACACTTGCAATTTTAAATTTAACGGTTACCTCGGGGAATTTAATCTCTTCATCGGAATCAAAAAGCGGTTCTCCCGATCCAACGGAAACGGTCAGCTTACTGCCCTTTTTAGCCATAAATATATCTTCATCTTCCGTGTTGTGGAAAATAGGCATATCAGCAAATTCGGGATCGTTCCAATAATATAAGCTGACGAGTGAAAAAGAGCTGTTGTCATCGGAAACAGTGACGCTCGCCATTCCCATGTCACCTTTTTGGTCAAGGAGTGAACCGCTGAGACGGTATGCTCCGTCCTCGGGTATGGTTAATGTGTATTCCAATGTGGTGTTGTCGAGAGTAACCGTGTACTCCTTGCCAAGCTCGATTGCCGGCTTGTCTGCCGCAAAAGCGATTATCGAGATAGAAAACATCATAACAATCGCAAGCGCAACGCTGAGTAATTTTTTCATAGATTTTCTCCTCCTGATTAATTTCGGGTAAAATATTCCCTAAGTAATTTATAACGTATTTTGCAATAAAAATCAATAGTTTTTATAAATTTTTGACAGAAATATTGTTTTTAGTGCAATAATATATCCGTGTTTTGCAACAGAGCGAAACACGGATTTTCTGTTATTTCTTTTGCTGAGTCGGACCGTAGTTTGCGGCACCGGTATAATCCACGTCGTCGGGAGTGGGATAATATTTCGGCTTGGAGAGATCACGCTGATAAAGTCTGACGTGTGCTCCTTTAGGCGTCAGATCAACAACATCGCATCCGCGCCAGCAGACGGTAAAGTCAATTCCACGCACAGTTTCCTTTTTTTCAACAGTGCTTATGTCAAATTTGAGTTCGAGAACATCGTCTTTGTTCAGCTGAGCCGAAGTTTTATTAATCTCTTTGCCGTTCAGATATGCTGTATAGTCAAGCATCCAGTCATATATGCGGAAGCCTGCCGCACAGCTTTTCTTTGCCGTCAGACGAATCCTGCCCTCATTCGGAATGAAAGATTCCATTTTTATTTCATCGGTTTCCTTGTCGCAGGGAATATTGACCGTCAGTATGCCGTCATCATCTGTTATTGCGTCGTCCCATACGGTTTTCAGCGCAACGGGAGCCGTGCCGACACAGCAGCCTGCGATCGAGCGAAAACGGGTAAGCGAAATTGAATTGGGCTCGCTTCCGCCTGTAAAACCGCCGATCATTCGTTTGTCTATGTCGTGATAGGTTATTCCGTCACTGTCGGGTCTCGAATTATCGCACTCGACATAGCCGGAGTATCTGACCTGATTTTCAATAAGCTGATTGCGGGCAAAAAGGTTCATATCGTTCCAATATTCCTTGTATCCGCATTTGATAAGCTCGTCGGCGCAGACAATCATATCCCTGATACAGCAGGTTTCGCAGTGCTCCTCTTCAACGGGGTGCCACTGTGCATATTCGGGAACCCAGCCGAAGTCCGAGGAAAGCGAACGGACATAATCGTAGATCGCCTTGCCTCTTTCAATGTAGCTTTCTTCGTCGGTAAGTCTACCGAGCTTTACAATTCCGCAGGCAAACCACATAGCCGAATGAACGTGTCCGAAAAATTCCATTTTATAGTTAAAATATTTTGATGTGTCAAGAACATAGTTGGCAAGTCCTCTTGCAAGGTCGAGCGCAACCTCATCGCCCTTTAATTCATAGCGGCGAACAAGAGCCTGAAGCGAGACGGCATTTCTGATTGCCTGTTCACCTCTGCCTGTGTGGCGGGTGAGGTCAAATCCGCCGTCTTTTAGATAGACGTCATTCGGAAATTCGTAGATCGGTTCGTCCTCGTCATAATCGCCCGACCAAAAGGTGCACACCTTGCGCTCAATAACAAGCGAACGCATACCTCTCACGAGCTCGGATGTTCGCTTTTCCGCCTCCTCGTCGTCGGGATATTCTTCGGTTATCAGATTCATAGCCGGGAGGATATACCCCATCTCGTGAAAAGAGGCGTGAACCGTATGCGTCCACGGATATTTTTCACAGAAACGCAGTCCGTGCTCGCCCCACGATTTCATAAGGTGACGGCGCAGAGATTGCTTAACATCGTCACCGTCTGTTGTGCCGAGCATACACATAGCGCTCGTCAGACCCTCATACCACGAGCCTACAAGCTCAGCGTCGTCAACACGGCAGTGAGCCGCCTCGGCAGGCTTTTTATTAGGCAGCAGAAGCCAGTACGGCAAATTGTCGTAAGCAGGATCGCACATATTAGTGATATAATGATGAACAAGTTTTGCGCTGTTTATCGGATCAAATTTTTCGTACATTGAATTACCTCACCCTTTTTATTAAAGATCAAACGGCAGAAAGGCGATTGCAACGGCAAAAACGAGAGAGGGCAGGAGGTTCGCAACCTTGATTTTCTTGTCCCAGACGATGTTTAAACCGATGCAGAAAATGAGAATCGAGCCGACAAGCGAAAGATTCGCCAGCGCCGCCGTTGTCATAAGCGGCTTGATGAGCCTTGCCAGCGCCGTTATGACTCCCTGAAAAACGAAAACGGGAATCGCCGAAAATATGCAGCCCTTGCCGAGCGAGCAGGTCATTACCATTATAATTATCATATCGAGAATTGCTTTTGTAACGAGGATCGAGTAATCGCCCGAGATACCGTCACGGATAGCGCCGACAACAGCCATTGCTCCGATGCAGACGGTCAGTGACGCCGTGACAAAGCCGTTCACAAAGCCCTTGTCCTTTGCGTTGCCTGTTTTTATCTTAAGCCACTCGCCGAAACGCTCAAATCCGTGCTCGATGTTAAGAATCTCACCGATGACAGCGCCGAGAGCTATGCTCGCAACGATGAACATCGAACGGCCTGACGAAAGAGACGAACCCGAGATTTTCAGCATACCTTCCATTGCGCCCGCAATTCCGATGAAGAGAACGCACACGCCGCACGCCTTGAGGAGAGTGTCCTGTATTCTTTCTTTCATAAATTTTCCGAACAGAAGTCCGAAAACTCCTCCGACGACGATTGCCGCCGAATTAATTATTGTGCCGAGACCTACCAATTAAATTCACAACTTTTCTATTCCTGAAATCTTTTGTATTTCCACCATTTTGTCGTCAATGTCAATAATTTTCTTTGAATCCCTGAAACGCTGAGCAGCGTTGTCCGGATTGCGGAAAACCGTGTCAAAAAATCTGATTATCCAAAACAGCGGAAGAAGAAATTTTTTGCCCTCAATCGACGGATATCGGATTTTTAATTCGTCATAGCACGGAAAAATTATTTTGAACAGAGTCTTGATTTTTTGAAAACGAATATTTTCGTCGATGTGGTCGAAAATATAGCTGTTCTGCATCGATGTGTCTTCTATTCCGTAAACTCCGCCCGACACGATATATTCCGACATTGTGCCGAACTCACCGTCAAAGCAGCCCGAATACCAGTTAAAGGCGATTGCTCTGATTTTTTTATAAAAAACAAGCAGCCCGATTTTTTCAAGCTCACCCTCAATGTATTTAAAATCGAGAGCGGTAAGTGATTTTTCATAAACATAAAGATCAAGGAGGGATCGGATTCCCGTTCCGCCGAATCGGTAATGCTTGGCAATGTGAGCGATGAGAAAAACATAAAAATCCTCGTCGGAGAGTCTGTACTCATAATCGCCGTTTTTTTTCGGCAGCCGAAAGCCGTCGCCGTAATATGCGGAAAGCACCTTGTGGCATGGGTCAACCATTGAACGGTGAAATTCAATATATGCGTTGCCTTTTTTGACGTTTGAATGAAGATCGCCCTCTCCGACAAAGCTGAAACCGTCGGCAAGAAAAGCATTGATAACATCGTCGCAGTGTTCGGCATCGACGAGAATGTCAATGTCGCCCATTGTTCGCATATCGGGGGAGGGATAGAGGTTTTTCATCACAGAGCCTTTGAGGAGCATATAACGGACTCCCATACCGTCGAGCTTTTGGCAGGCGTCCGATGCGGCAAGCTCCTGCTGAGCCTCAACGACCATTTTCTGCATACGAAATTCACGCAGATAGGTCATTGTTTTGCCTTCGGGCTTATGCTCAAGTTCCTCTGCGGCATACGAGACGATGTTCAGAACACTTTGCCGCTGAGCAAACTCAATGATTGAAGCCCAATTGATCCCGTCGTTTTCGGGCGGATTTGTACCGTTGATCACTGCGGCAACAAGTGAGATAACATATGCCGCAACGCTTCTTTCTTCAGCCGAAAGCAATGCAAAAGCCCTCCTTTTTCAAATGCTGAATTAGATTATATAATAAGAAAAGAAAAAAGTCTACACTAAATTTAATTTTTATATTGACATTGACGGCGATTTATGATAAAATATCCGAGCATTAGGAGAGATACCGAAGTGGTTATAACGGAACGGTCTTGAAAACCGTCGTACGGCAACGTACCGTGGGTTCGAATCCCACTCTCTCCGCCACTTTGCAGGACTTCCGATTCGGAGGTCCTGTAACAACAAAATAGTAACTGTTTTGTTACCAATGGAGAAGTACTCAAGTTGGTGACGAGGCGCCCCTGCTAAGGGCGTAGGTCGGGTAACCGGCGCGGGAGTTCGAGTCTCCCCTTCTCCGCCAAGAAAAAGATCAAGTCGTATGACTTGGTCTTTTTCGTTTTTGCTCTGTTTTAGAATTATACATAACGGCTGTTATTCTATAAATCGGTTCGCAAATTGTATTTTTTCGGGAATATTTTGGCTCTTTCGTCAAAAATATTTATTTTGTGGTACAATCTTCTTCAAGCTGTTGTTTTAAGAAAACTACTGTGATATAATATAAACTACTACGATTGTATATGGGGGTTTATCAATGAATTACGATGTTGCCGTTGTGGGCGCAGGCGTTATCGGTTCGCTTATCGCAAGGGAACTGAGCCGCTACAATCTCAGCGTTGCTCTTATCGAAAAGTGCAACGATATGGCGATGGGAACTTCAAAGGCGAACAGCGCTATCGTTCATGCAGGATTCGATGCAATGCCGGGTACGCTGAAAGCCCGTTTCAACGTCAGAGGAACCGAGCTTATGCCTGAGGTTTGCAAGACGCTGAATGTGCCGTTTAAAAATATAGGTTCGCTTGTTGTTGCTTTTTCCGATGAGGAGACAGAAACATTAAATGTTTTGCTTGAAAGAGGCAAGGCGAACGGTGTCCCGAATCTTGAAATCTATGATGCGGACAAGCTCCGTGAGGTTGAGCCGAGCATCAGCGATGAGGCAAAAGGCGCTCTCTGGGCGCCAACGGCAGGTATTGTCTGCCCCTACGAGTTGACAGTTGCCGCTGTGGAGAATGCAGTGGTTAACGGAGTTGAATTTATACGCAACTATGCTGTTGAGAAAATTGATTTTGACGGCAATGTATTTACCCTTGCCGACGGCGAGAAAACAATCAAGACGAAGTATGTTATCAATGCCGCAGGTGTTTACAGCGACGAAATTGCCGCACTCATCGGCGACGATTCAATAAAGATTATCCCGAGAAAGGGCGAATATATGCTTTGCGACAAGTCGGTCGGATCGCTTGCAAAGCACACGATATTCCAGTGCCCGTCCAAGATGGGTAAGGGTATCCTCGTTACACCGACGGTTGACGGTAACCTGCTTATCGGTCCGAGTGCACTTGATATTGAGGACAAGACGGATGTTTCGACAACGGCGAGTGAGCTTGCGGATGTTCTCAAGGCCGCTCAGAAGTCTGTTCCTACCGTTTCAACGAGAGCTGTTATTACATCTTTCGCAGGTCTGAGAGCGCACAGCACAAACGACGATTTTATCATTGAACCGAGCAAGAAGAACGACCGTTTCTTCAATGTTGCAGGAATCGAATCCCCCGGTCTTTCCGCCGCTCCCGCTATTGCGGAGTATGTCGGACAGACGGTTGCCGAGTACCTCGGTGCACAGGCAAAGGCAGATTTCGTTCCCGAGAGAGAGGCACCGGTTCGCTTCAGAAATATGAGTAATGAAGAGCGCAGGGAACTTGTTAAGAAGAACCCCGCTTACGGAAGAATCATCTGCCGATGTGAGACGGTAACGGAGGGCGAAATTCTCGACGCCATTCACGCTCCCGCAGGCGCAAGGGATGTCGACGGCGTTAAGCGCAGAACGAGAGCCGGTATGGGTCGTTGCCAGGGCGGTTTTTGCGGTTCGAAGGTTGTTGAACTGCTTGCCCGTGAGCTCGGCGTTGAGATCAATGAAATAACAAAATTCGGCGGCGAGTCGAAAATTCTTTATGACAGAACAAAGTGAGGCGGGAATTATGCTTAATTATGATATAGTTGTAATCGGCGGAGGTCCTGCCGGAATGGCAGCCGCAATTAAAGCAAAGGAGTGCGGAGTTGACAGCATCCTTGTTCTTGAAAGAGCCGAGACCCTCGGCGGTATTCTTGAGCAGTGCATACATACAGGCTTCGGTCTCCATTATTTCGGCGAGGAGCTTTCGGGACCCGAATATGCCGACAGATTTATTCAGCTTGTCAACGAAAAAGGAATTGAATACAAGACGGATACAATGGCGCTTGAGATAACTGACAGCAACGTTGTTTATGCGGTTAACAAGGAGGACGGTCTGCTTGAAATTCAGGCAAAGGCGATCATTCTTGCAATGGGCTGCCGTGAGAGACCGAGGGGTGCGCTGAATATCGCCGGAACAAGAGCTTCGGGCGTTATGACGGCAGGTACCGCACAGAAATACGTCAACATCGACGGCTATATGCCCGGAAAAAAGGTTGTTATCCTCGGTTCGGGCGATATCGGTCTTATTATGGCAAGACGTATGACGCTTGAGGGCGCAGAGGTCAAGGTCGTCTGCGAGCTTATGCCTTATTCAAGCGGACTTACAAGAAATATTGTTCAGTGTCTTGATGATTTCAACATTCCTCTTCGCCTGAGCTGTACCGTTATCGAGGTTCACGGCAAGGACAGAGTTGAGGGCGTTACGATCGCCGACGTTGACGAAAACCGCCGCCCGATCAAGGGTACGGAGCAGTACATTGAGTGCGACACGCTTATGCTTTCGGTCGGTCTTATTCCCGAAAACGAGCTTACAAGAGCGGTCGGAATCGAGCTTGATCCCGTGACGAACGGCGCAGTCGTAAACGAGTTCAGAGAGACCTCTCACAAGGGCGTTTTTGCCTGCGGCAACGTGCTTCACGTCCACGATCTTGTTGACTATGTTACACTCGAAAGCCAGACAGCGGGCGAGGGAGCGGCAAGATACGTCCTCGGCAAGACAAGCAGTCACGAATACGTAAAGACCAAGGGCGTCAGCGGCGTTCGCTATATTGTTCCTCAAAAGGTCGATATCAAGAATGAAAATGACGTCAAGCTCTTCTTCAGAGTGGGTCAGACCTATAAAAATGCAAAGATCGTCGTTAAGTATAACGGCGAGGAAATACTCAGCCGCAAGAAGCCGAGACTTGCTCCCGGTGAGATGGAAAACGTTGTTATCAAGCACGACGTTCTCAAGGGCTTTGAGCACGACGGCGTAATTGAAATTTCGGTGGAGGGTTGATTTATGCAGAAGAATATTATTTGCGTTTCCTGCCCTATGGGCTGCGGAATTACCGTTGATCTCAGCGACAACGGCGAAGTAATTTCGGTAAAGGGCAACACCTGCAAGCGTGGCGACGCCTACGCAAGAACCGAATGTACTCACCCCGTCAGAAGTCTTGCGACAACAGTTAAGGTAAGCGGCGGAGTTCATAATGTCGTTCCCTGTAAGTCAAAGGGAGCTCTTCCGAAAGAGAAGATTATGGACTGTATGGAGGCTATTGCCAAGGTTGAGGTCAAGGCACCAGTTAAGCTCGGAGATGTTCTCGTTGAAAACATCTGCGGTACCGGAATTGATATTGTTGCAACCAATCACTGCCCCTGTAAATAAAATCAAGGAGTCGGATCCGCCGGATTCGGCTCTTTTTTTGCCACTGTATGTAATTTAATTTAACACTTTTTATGTTCTGCTCTTGACTTTACTACATCACCGTGCTATTATGTTAGCATAGTAACACGCTAAAGCGAGGGAGACATATGTGCAATTGGCATAACAATTCAACGGATGAGCTTTGCGAGGCTTTCCTTTCATTAAAGAGCAAGGAGGAATGTTACGCATTTCTTGAGGATATCTGTACGATCAAGGAGATCCTTGAAATGTCGCAGAGACTTTCTGTTGCAAAACTTTTGAGCAAGGGTATGAGCTATGCGCAGATTTCTCAGCAGACGGGCGTCAGCACAGCTACGATCAGCCGCATAAGCAAGTGTATCGAATACGGCAACGGCGGCTACAAAACGGTAATTGAAAGACTCGGAGAGGTTGAAAAGAATGATTGACGAAAAACTTTTGAAAAATGATGAGAGAGCGATATTCAATCTCCGCTCGCTCTATCGAAAATACGGCTACGCTCCGTTCAAAATGAGCAAATTTGAAGAATACGAACTCTATGTCAGGAATAAGGACTTCCTTGTCAGCGACAGGGTAATCACCTTTAACGATACAAACGGTAAGCTGATGGCGCTGAAGCCCGATGTTACGCTTTCAATTATAAAGAACAGCGACGATGCGCCGAATGAAAAGAAAAAGGTCTTTTATAACGAGAATGTTTACCGAATTTCAAAGAACACGCATCGCTATAAGGAGATTATGCAGGCGGGTCTGGAGTGCATAGGCGATCTCAGTTTTTACGACATTTACGAGGTTATCAGTCTTGCCGCCGAGACACTGGCGCAGATCTCCGATCGCTTTGTTCTCAACGTATCGCACCTCGGAATCTTACAGAAAATTCTCGGCGAAATCAGTCCGGAAATCGGATTTTCGGAAAGGGCGATAAAGCTGATTGAAGAAAAGAACAGCCACGATCTTATCAGGCTTTGCAGCGAATACGGTGTCGGCGAGGATAAGACAAAGGTTCTCACAACGCTTGTCGGAACAAGCGGCGAGCGCAATGCGGTTCTTTCTCAGCTTGAGGAAATCTGTTCCGAGGATGAAATTGCCGAGCTGAAAGCAATTTCAAAAATGCTGGATGATTCTCGGTTCTCCGATAAGATTCTTTTTGACTTTTCCGTTGTCAACAATATGAATTATTACAGCGGATTTGTTTTCAGAGGTTTTGTTGACGGAATATGCGACGGCGTTCTTGCAGGCGGTCAGTACGACAGAATGATGAAAAAAATGGGCAGAAAGTCCGGGGCAATCGGATTTGCACTTTACCTTGACCTGCTCGAACAGCTTAAAACGGAAAACGCAGAATATGACGTAGATGTTCTGCTGATTTACGATGACGAAACCGAGTGCAAGGCGGTTGCGGATAAGGTCGGCGAGCTCATAAACTCGGGCAAAACGGTAAGCGCACAGAAAACGGTTCCTGAAAAGCTCAGATATAAAGAAAAGATTGATTTAAGGAGGGATTCAAATGCTTAATGTGGCTCTGCCGAAAGGCCGTCTCGGCGAAAAGGTTTATGCGATGTTTGAGGCGGCAGGCTTTGAATGTCCCTCGATAAAGGAAAACAACAGAAAGCTCATCTTTGAAAATGAAGAAAAACAGGTGAGATATTTCTGGGTCAAGCCCTCCGACGTTTCAATTTACGTTGAAAGAGGAGCGGCGGATATCGGCGTTGCAGGAAAGGATATTTTGCTTGAATACGAGCCGAATGTTTATGAATTGCTTGACCTGAACATCGGCAAATGTCATATGGCGGTTGCGGGTCCGAAGAATTTTAATGACGACGGCACACGCACGCTGAGAGTTGCAACAAAATTCACGAATATTGCGTCGAATTATTACGACAGCATCGGACGTGATATTGATATTATCAAGCTGAACGGTTCAATTGAGATCGCCCCGATCCTCGGACTTTCGGATGTGATAGTTGATATTGTCGAGACAGGAACAACGCTTAAGGAAAATAATCTTGAGGTCAAGACGAAGTTCCTCCCGATCAGCGCAAGATTGATTGCCAATAAATCGGCGTATAATTTCAAACGTGAGCAGATCGAAAATATCGTTGCGAGCATAAAGGAGCAGATTGAAAATGATTAAGATATATAACTACGGCGAGGTGCCGAACAGTGAGATCTTTGCAAGGGAGAACATCTCGGCGAACGTTGAGGACATAGTTGCCGACATAATCTCGGATGTCAGGAAAAACGGAGACGAGGCACTCTTTGCATATTCAAAAAAATTCGACAAGGCGGAGCTTGCAAATCTTGAGGTCACAGAGGATGAAATTGACGAGGCTTTGAGCATTGTTGATCCCGAATTTATCTCCATAATGACAGAGGCTGCACAGAATATTCGTGCCTTTCACGAAAAACAGGTTCGCACGAGCTTTGTAATCAACGATAAGGAAGGCGTTGTAATCGGTCAAAAGGTTATGCCGATTGAAAAGGTCGGACTTTATGTCCCGGGCGGCACGGCGGCTTATCCGTCAACGGTTCTGATGGACAGCATTCCTGCAAAGATTGCAGGCTGCCCCGAGATCGTTATGGTAACTCCTCCGAAGCAGGACGGAAAGGTCAATCCCGTAATTCTTGCCGCAGCGTCAATCGCAGGCGTTGACCGTATTTTTAAGGTCGGCGGAGCTCAGGCAATTGCCGCACTCGCTTACGGAACCGAGAGCGTGCCGAGGGTTGATAAAATCGTGGGTCCGGGCAACGCTTTTGTAGCCGAGGCGAAAAAACAGGTTTTCGGTAAGGTTTCGATTGATATGATTGCAGGTCCGAGCGAGATTCTTGTCGTTGCCGACTCAACCTGCAACCCGAAATTTGTTGCCGCCGATCTTCTCTCTCAGGCGGAACACGATAAGATGGCAAGCGCAGTTCTTGTAACGGACAGCAAGGAGTTTGCTCAGGCTGTAAGCGACGAGCTTGAAAAGCAGATTCCGCTTCTTCCGCGTGAGGAAATTGCAAGGGCGTCAATTGACAATAACGGCAAAATAATCGTTGCCGAAAACAATCTTTTGCTTGCGATTGACATTGCCAATGAGATTGCCCCCGAGCACCTCGAGCTTTGCGTAGATAATCCGTTTGACTATCTTGATAAAGTAAAGCACGCAGGTTCAATTTTTATGGGCAAGAATTGTCCCGAGGCGCTCGGCGACTATTTCGCAGGTCCGAACCATACTCTTCCGACGAGCGGAACGGCAAGATTTTCTTCACCGCTTTCGGTTGATGATTTCGTTAAAAAATCGCAGTTTACATATTATTCTTCTGTCGCACTCGAAAAGGTGGCGGACAAGATATCTTACTTTGCAAATAAGGAGGGACTGAGCGCACACGGCAAGAGCGCAACGGTGCGTTTTGAAAAATAATGAGCAGATTTTTTTCGGAGAAATATTCTTCACTTGTTCCTTACACTCCCGGCGAACAGCCGCAGGATAAAAAATATATAAAGCTCAACACGAATGAGTCCCCGTTCCCACCGTCGCAGGCGGTTTCGGATGCGGTCGGGGCAGAGGCTGGCAGACTTCAGCTTTACTCCGATCCCGAGTGCGTCGCCCTGAGAAAAAAGGCGGCAGAGGTTTTCGGAATAAATGACGATGAAATAATTATGACAAACGGCTCGGACGAGGTGCTTAACTTCGCATTTATGGCATTTGCGGACGAAAAAAATCCGCTCCGTTTTGCAGATATCACCTACGGATTTTATCCCGTGTTTGCCGAGCTTAACCACATCCCGTATACGGAGGTTCCGCTTAAAGAGGATTTTTCGATTGATCCGAACGATTACACGGCAGTCAATGAAACCGTTGTGATTGCCAATCCCAATGCGCCGACGGGGCTCGCTCTCAGTCTTGAAACCATTGAAGAGATTGTGAAGAGCAATCCCGACAATATTGTCATCATCGACGAGGCGTATATTGACTTCGGAGGTCGGAGCGCAGTGCCGCTCACGAAAAAATACGACAACCTGCTTGTCACGGGTACATTTTCAAAGTCACGCTCAATGGCAGGCGCAAGGCTCGGCTTCGGCATCGGCAATGCAAAGCTGATTGCAGATCTGAATACGGTCAAGTATTCGACAAATCCGTATAATGTCAACCGGCTGACAGCGGTTGCGGGAATTGCCGCACTTGAGGATAACGGTTATTATATGAATAATTGTAAGAAAATTCAGGAAAACAGAGCTTGGACAACGGCGGAGCTTGAAAAGCTCGGATTCACCGTTCTCCCGTCAATGGCAAATTTCATCTTTGCAAGGTCGGACAAAATCAGCGGTGAGGAGCTTTATTTAACGCTCAAGGAAAAGGGAATCCTTATCCGCCACTTTACAAAGGAACGCATTTGCGATTATAATAGAATAACAATAGGCACGTCCGAGCAGATGAAAATTTTTGTTGATGCGGTAAAGGAAATCGTTGGTTGAAAATGCTTGAATTTTTAGATATTGTTGATGAAAACGGCGAGCCGACAGGCAAGACGGTCGAAAGAAAAAAGGCGCACGCCGAGGGAATACGGCACAGAACCTCCCACGTATGGCTGGCAAGAAAAAGAAACGGCAGGGTAGAAATACTTATGCAAAAGCGAGCCGAAAATAAGGATTCATATCCCGGCTGCTACGACATTTCAAGCGCAGGTCATATTCCGGCAGGCGACGGGTTTGAAGAATCGGCAGTCCGTGAGCTTCGAGAGGAGCTCGGTGTAAAGGCGGACGAAAGCGAGCTGATTTACTGCGGCGACAGAAAGGTGCAGTGTGACGATGTTTTCTCCGGAAAGCCGTTCCACGACAACCAGTTTTCGAGAGTATTTCTTCTTTGGAGGGATATGGAAGAGGATCAATTTACACTTCAAAAGGAAGAGCTTGAAAGCGTAAAATGGATTCCCTTTGACGAGTGCATTGACGGAGTTTTAAATAACAAATTTAAAAACTGCATAGCGACGGACGAATTGATGATCCTGAAAAAGGGTATTGAAAAAACAGAAAGGATGTTTTCGGATGAGAACGGGAAATATCGACAGAAAAACAAATGAAACGGATATCCGCCTGAGTATTGACCTTGACGGAAGCGGCAAGGCAGACGTTGCAACGGGCTGCGGCTTCCTTGACCATATGCTGAACCTTTTTGCCCGTCACGGCAGATTTGACCTTGCGGTGAAATGTGTCGGAGACACTTATGTTGACTATCACCACACGGTTGAGGATATCGGAATAAGTCTCGGCAAGGCATTCAAAGAGGCTCTCGGCGACAAAAAAGGCATAGTTCGTTACGGTGATACGGCTCTGCCGATGGACGAGTCGCTGATTCTCTCTGCCGTTGATATTTCGGGCAGGGGCGGACTTTATTATTCTCTTGAAATTCCGACTGAGAAGGTCGGTGATTTTGATACCGAGCTTGTCGAGGAATTTTGGCGTGCCTTTGCCTGCGATGCAGGTATAACGCTTCATATTCGCCGACTTGCAGGCAGTAACTCTCATCATATCATTGAGGGTTCGTTTAAATCGGTTGCAAGAAGTCTGCGCACGGCTGTAAGCATCGACAGAAAATTTGCCGATGAAATTCCGTCAACAAAGGGGTTGCTTTGATGATAGCGATAATTGACTACGGAGTAGGCAACCTTTTTTCCTTGTGCTCGTCATTGGCAAGCATAGGGGCGCAGGCGGTTGTAACCTCCGACATTGAAACAATAAAATCTGCCGACAAGCTCATTCTTCCGGGTGTCGGCGCATTTGCCGATGCGGCGCAGAAGCTCCGTGACAGCGGCATGGAAAAGGTTGTAAAGGAGCAAGCGGCGGCAGGCAAGGACATTATGGGAATCTGCCTCGGAATGCAGCTCCTTTTTGAAAAAAGCTATGAGTACGGCGAACATCAAGGTCTCGGATTGCTCAAGGGCTCGGTCATTCCGATGGAGGGAACAATCCCCGAAAGACTGAAAATACCGCATATCGGCTGGAATGCATTGCATTTTGCAAAGCCGAGCGGACTTTTTAAATATATCAATGAAAACGATTGTGTTTATTTCGTCCATTCCTATTATGCGACAGACTGCGACGACAGCGTGATCGCCACAACGGAGTACGGAAAGGAAATGACCGCCGCCGTGGAGCTCGGCAACATCAAGGGATGTCAGTTTCACCCCGAGAAGAGCGGCAAGGTCGGTCTGGCAATCCTCAGAGCTTTTTGCGAGGGATAAAACGGGTTCGGAAAGGAACGGTTATACAGATGATAATACTTCCTGCAATAGATTTGCTTGGCCGCAAGGCGGTCAGACTGTTAAAAGGCGACTACAATCAGGTGACGGTTTACAGCGATTCGCCGCTTGAGGTTGCCGAAAAATTCAAATCACTCGGCGCAAATTATATTCATATGGTCGATCTTGACGGCGCAAAATACGGCACGACTCCGAATATGGATATTGTTGCCGAGGTTGCCGAAAAAACGGGGCTGTTTGTTGAAATCGGCGGCGGAATCCGCAGTATGGATACCGTAAAAGAATACATCGGCTCGGGCGTGTCACGTGTCATTCTCGGCACGGCGGCGATCTGCGACGAGGACTTTTTGAAAGAGGCGATCAGAACCTACGGAGAAAAAATTGCCGTTGGCGCAGATGTCAAGGACGGTAAAATTGCGGTCAAGGGCTGGCTTGAGCAGTCCGACGTTACCCTTGATGAGTTCTTTATGAAGATGCAGAAGCTCGGTGTTAAGAATATAATCTGCACGGATATTTCACGTGACGGAGCAATGAGGGGAACAAACCTTGAGCTTTACCGTGAGCTTTCCGCAAGGTATTCGCTCGATATCACCGCCTCGGGCGGAGTTTCAAGCATTGATGATGTCAGAGAGCTCCGTAGAATGAACCTTTACGGCGCAATAATCGGCAAGGCGTATTACACGGGAGCTGTCGACCTTAAAGAAGCGATCGAGGTGGCAAGATGATTACGAAAAGAATTATTCCCTGCCTTGATGTTAAAAACGGCAGGGTTGTCAAGGGCGTGAATTTCAAGGGGCTTTCCGATGTTTCTTCACCCGTCGAGCTTGCAAAATACTATTCCGACAACGGTGCCGACGAGCTTGTTTTTTACGACATAACGGCGTCGTTTGAGGAAAGGAAACTTTTTACGGACATTCTCCGTGAGGTTGCAAGCCAAATTTTCATTCCGCTGACGGTCGGCGGCGGAATAAACACCGTTGATGATTTCGACAGGGTGCTCAAATGCGGTGCCGACAAGGTCAGCGTGAACTCGGGAGCAATCAAGAATCCGGAGCTTATTCGTGAGGCGGCGGAGCGCTACGGCAATCAGTGCGTTGTTATTTCCGCCGATGTAAAGCGGGTTAACGGTGAGTTTCACGTGTTCGCCAAGGGCGGACGTGAGGACACGGGAATGGAAGCGATCGGCTGGATAAAGCGGTGCGTTGACCTCGGGGCAGGCGAGGCGGTAGTCAATTCGATTGATACCGACGGTGTGAAAAAGGGATTTGATATCGAGATGCTCAAGGCGGTTTGCAACGCCGTTAATGTGCCTGTTATTGCTTCGGGCGGAGCAGGCGGAATAGGCGATTTTGTTGATCTGTTCCGAGAGATTCCCGATATTGACGCAGGACTTGCCGCTTCAATCTTCCACTTCGGCGAGGTTTCGATTCCCGACCTGAAAAAGGAATTGAGAAAAAATAATATCACAGTGAGGTTATGATTATGCTGAATATAGATGAGCTTAAATTTGATGAAAAGGGTCTTATTCCTGCAGTTGTCGTTGATTCGATAACGAAAAAGGTGCTGACCGTTGCATATATGAACAAAGAGAGCCTTAAAATCTCAATGAAAAAGGGCTTGACCTGTTTCTGGAGCAGATCGAGGCAGGAGCTTTGGCTCAAGGGCGAAACCAGCGGTAATTATCAGCACATTGTCAGCATCACCGCCGACTGCGACAATGACGCACTTGTTGTTGTCGTTGAAAAGGACGGTCCTGCGTGTCATACGGGCAGTGATTCCTGCTTTACAAAGCCGGTTTATCAGAGCGATGATTTGCAGGAATTTAGCTTGCAGGGACTTTATGACCTGCTTGTCGGCAGGAAAGAGGAGAAACCGGAGGGTTCATATACAACCTACCTTTTTGAAAAGGGAATTGACAAGATCCTGAAAAAGGTCGGCGAGGAGTGCACCGAGGTTATAATCGCAGGCAAGGCGGATGATAAGAAAGAGACGATCTACGAGCTTGCCGATCTCGCTTATCACGCAATGGTGCTTATGGTCGAGATGGGTATATCGGTTGAGGATGTTCACCGTGAGCTTGCTTCCCGCCACATAATCGACCACAAGGTTAAGCAAGAGAAAATGACCTGATATTATACTTGACATTTTTGATATAATTATTTTAAGGCAATGCTTTACGATGCGCCTGAAGGAGGAATGATTATGTCTGACTGGAACTCAAATCAATATATGAAATTCGGAGCGGAGCGCACTCAGCCGTCCGCTGATCTTGTTAACCGTCTCGGTTCGATTTCACCGAGCCGTATTCTTGATCTCGGCTGTGGGCCCGGAAACAGCACCAAAAAGCTGGCGGAGCGTTTCAGCGATGCGGACATTCTCGGCATTGATTATTCGGAGGATATGCTGGAAAAGGCGAGAGCGACTTATCCCGAGCTGAAGTTTGAGAGAAGCTCTGTCCCCGATGACCTCGATAAGCTCGGCGGAAAGTTTGATCTTATTTTTTCAAACGCCTGTATTCACTGGATTCCCGATCATAGGAAGCTGATCCCTGCAATTTTTGACAAACTAAGTGAGGGCGGCACTCTTGCGGTGCAGATTCCGTATATTCAGAAAGCGCCCTTTTACCGTCTCCTGAATCTTCTTGTGGATACGGGAGAGTGGAAAAAGTTATCGGTTATTCATAATTTTCACAATCTTTTCCCCGAGGAATACTATGATATTCTCAGCGGATTGAGCGAGAGTTTCAATATATGGGAAACAACGTACTATCACACTGTTTCATCGCACGACGGAGTGATTGAATGGTACAAGGGCAGCGGACTGCGCCCGTATCTCGATATGCTCAGCGACGAGGAGAAACCGAGATTTCTTGCGGATCTCAGTGAGATGATTTCGGAAAATTTTCCGAGACGTGAGAACGGCTCAATAATTCTTAAAATGCCGAGGGTATTCTTTACCGCAAAGAAATAAAACAACGGGGCTGACGATTAAAGCGTCAGCCCCAATTTTATATGTTATTTTTTACACCCTGCGTACCGGGCGAATATATTTCCAGAAACGCTTGCAGTCGTGGTAGAAATAAAAAACTCTGCCCTGCGAGGTGTCAAGCTCATAGCCCGATGCGGCATAGTCGAAGTCTTTCATTGCCTGTTCGATCTTCTGCTCGACAGCGGCGTTCTCTGTTGCAAAATCAAACGGACCGTGTTCAAAGACGATATATTCGCCCTCGGGCACATCCATAAGAATCATCTGCGGCGGAACTTCTCCGTCATAATCGGCAGGCAGTCTTACTCCGTAACATTCTGCAAGCGGAATACCCCAGCTGCAAATTCTGCCGCTCGGTTCGTTGATGAATGCCATTACCTGACCGCTTCCGCTGTCCTGGCTATCTCCGCCGACATCGTCGAGCTTGCCCTTTATACTGTCGAGCAGTCCGCAGATCGTTTCACAGTCCTGCCCGGGAATTTGATTCTGCTTCTGCCAAAAATCCCAGTAGCCTATGCTCTCATAATTCCTGATGTGAAGAAACTTGTGCGCCGGGATAGTGATGAAATAAGTTTTTACTTCTTTATTCGTGCTTGTCATAGTAAATCCTCCTGTTTCAAGTAAGTAACAGTCGAATGGGCGGATGACGGTGCGCAGAACGACGGGCGTGGGATTCCTGCGGTAAGCGCTCGGTGTGGTTCCGTATGCCTCACGGAAGGCTCTCGTGAACGCCTCGTGGGAGGAAAAGCCGTGATCAAGAGCAATGTCAAGCAATCCTCGGTCGGAATCACGCACCTCCTTGAGAGCGAATGCCAGACGGCGGTAGCGCATATAGTCACGCAGTGACATTCCCGAAAGCTCTCTGAATTTTCGTGAGACATAAAATTCGGAATATCCGAGCCTTTCGGAAAGATGGGTGAGCGTCAGCGCCTCGTCATCCCGTCTTTTTATGCAAAATTCAATTTCGTCAACGATAGTCTGAATGTTCTTGTACCAGTCGTACATTGTGCCACCTCTTTCAACTGTTGAGATAATTATACAAGAGATTTTCCCGAACCGCTTGATCCGGCTTGCACGAAAAAAGCGACGGATCAACCGCCGCTTAAAATGATTATCCTATAACCTCTTCCGCATAGCGGACGGTTTCCATCGCGTCGGCAGAATACTTGTCGGCGCCTATTTTATCGGCGTATTCCTGCGTCAGCACCGCACCGCCGACAACGGTTTTGCACCACGGCGCCTTTTCGTTGAGGAGCTTTACCGTAGTCTCCATTGCAGGGACGGTTGTTGTCATCAGCGCACTTAGACCCGCAAGCGGAGCGTGCTCCCTGACAACAGCCTCCAAAACGTCCTCGGGCGGAACGTTTTTGCCGAGGTCGATAACATTGTAGCCGTAGTTTTCAAGAAGCAGCTTTACAATGTTTTTGCCGATATCGTGGATATCGCCGTATACTGTGGCAATGACGACTGAGCCTTTTTTTACGCTTTCACCGTCGGTTGCCATATGAGATTTTATAACCTCAAACGCTGCCTTTGCTGCCTCTGCGCTCATCAGAAGCTGGGGAAGGAAGAGCTTTTTTGTTTCAAAGCCTTTTCCGACCTCGTCGAGTGCCGGAATAACGTGAAGATTGACTATATCAAGCGGCGCATTGTCGGAAAGCATCGCCGCCGTTATTTCCGCCGCCTTTTCTTTCAGACCTTTTTCTATTGCGCCCTTGAGGGTGAGATTTGTCTCCGGCTTAGCGGCTGTGACAGTCTCACGGTTTGCGGTGAAATTAATAAAATCCATACAGTTGTCGTCAAGACCCTTGATGACGTTGAAGCTGTAATACGCCTCAAGCATACGCTCGGAATACGGATTCATAATCGCCGCAGAAAGTCCGTTTTCCATTGCGGCGGTGAAGAACGATGCGTTGACGAGCTCTCTTGACGGCAGACCGAATGAAACGTTTGAAACGCCGAGCGACGTGTTGCATCCGAGCTCTTCCGTTATTCTCTTGACGGTTTCGAGTGTTGTGACCGCCGACATTTTGTCCGCACTGACGGTCATTGCAAGCGGATCGAAAATAATATCCTTTTTATCAATTCCGTATTCCGCCGCAGTCGCAAGAATTTTTTTGGCAATTTCCATTCTGCCCTCAACCGTGGAGGGGATTCCGCTCTCGTCGAGCGTCAGCGCAACGGTAAATCCGCCGTATTTTTTGACAAGCGGAAAGACCGCACGCATACTCTCTTCCTTGCCGTTGACAGAGTTGACCATCGCCTTACCGTTGTATCGGCGAAGTGCGCTTTCCATCGCACCGGGATCGGAGGAATCGAGCTGAAGCGGAAGATCGGTTACGCATTGTAGTTCACATACCGAGTCGGCGAGCATCGCCTTTTCATCAATTCCGGGAAGTCCGACATTGACGTCGAGAACGTGAACACCTTTTGCCTGCTGATTGACGGCTTCCTGCAAAATATATCCGATATCCTTTTCGGCAAGAGCCTGCTTGAAACGCTTTTTACCGGTCGGATTGATTCTTTCTCCGATCAGAACGGGCTTTGTGCCGAAGAAAACAGCTTTATTGTATGAGGTTACGACCGAATAATTTTTCTTTTCAATCGGTTTCGGTTTCAGGTCACAGGTGAGTTCGTGAACCTTTTTAATATATTCGGGTGTTGTGCCGCAGCATCCGCCGACTATTCTTACTCCGTTTTCAACGGATTTTTTTATATCCTCGGCAAATTCATCGGCGCCGACATCATAGAAAGTAACTCCGTTTTCACTCTTCGGCAGACCTGCGTTCGGCTTGAAAACGACAGGCACGGAGCTGTATTTCAGAAGCTCGTCCATAACGCCGGCAAGCTGTTTCGGACCGAGGGAGCAGTTTGCACCGATTGCGTCAACACCCATTCCCTCAAGCGTTGCAACCATAACGGCGGGATCTGCACCCGTCATAAGCCGTCCGTTTTCGCCGTAAGCATTGGTTACGAGAATCGGCAAGTCACAGCTCTCCTTGGCGGCAAGCACCGCCGCCTTTGTTTCGTAGCTGTCGTTCATCGTTTCTATTGTTATAAGATCGACCCCGTATTTTGCGCCGATTTTAATTGTTTCTGAGAATATTTCGACCGCCTTGTCAAAGTCGAGATCGCCGAGCGGCTTGAGCAGCTTGCCTGTCGGGCCGACGTCGAGAGCGATAAATTTTTCCTGCGTTCCGGAGGAAAGCTCCTTTGCCTTTGCGGCATTCTCAACTGCGTGACGGATAATTTCGTCGAGCTCTTCACGGCTGAATTTCAGAATGTTTGCACCGAACGTGTTGGTGTTGACAACATTACTGCCACTGTCATAGTAGCTCTTATGAATGTCACAAATTATTTCGGGATGTGATATGTTCCATTTTTCGGGAAGCTCTCCGGGCTGTAATCCGCTCTTTTGCAGGAGCGTTCCCATACCTCCGTCGAGATAAACAATATTATTTTTTATAAAATCACGAATGTTCATTGAACCACTTCCTGTTGTATACCGACAAATGCGGTTACGGATTTTGACGGCGACATCAGCAGGGAATCGCCGAGAGAAACGCCGATTCTCTTCGGACAGTCGAGCAGGGGGAAGATCATTTTCTGTGTCTCAAGCGGAAGATCCCCGTAGCCGGGACTGAATCTCGGACGCAGATGTCTGTTCTTGCCCATTTCCGAACAAAAGTCATCGCAGAGCGCTTCAACACGCTCCGCACCGAGAGCCTGAAAACAGAAAGCCTTGGCAGGGGATAGCCTTGAATATTTTGCAATAAGCCGATCTATTCCCACGCCGACAGTTGCCGCAAAGACAATAACTTCCTTGCAGTCACGGAGATTTTTTGCGAGATTGTCGCTTGTTATTTCGCCGCAGGGCAGAATTATTCCGGTTGCGTCGATGCTCAGCGGTAAAATACAATAGCAGACCTTGTATTCAAGAACACTGCGAGCCTCCTCGATACATTCATCCATCAAGGAATCAAGATCCTTTTCTCCGCCGACCGAGGACATATATCGTAGTATTTCTTTTTTGTTGACCGCAGGCTCTGCAAAGAATGATGTGTATACCGTGTTCATCTTATTTTCCCAAAATATCAGAAAGGTTTGACTGTATCTTCTCCGCAACGTCGGGCTTGTTCATCGAATATACGTGAACATTTTCAATGCCGTTTGCGTAGAGATCGATTATCTGATCGGTTGCGTATGCGATGCCTGCCTGCTTCATTGCAAGCGGATCGGAACCGAATTTGTCAACAAGGCTTTTGAATCTCTGCGGCATAAACGAGCCCGAGAGCTTGATTGCCCTGTCAACCTGCTTTGCATTGGTGATCGGCATAATTCCCGCAACAATCGGCACGGTTATTCCTGCCTCACGGATTTTATAAAGGAAGTTGTAGAGCAGATTATTGTCAAAGAACATCTGCGTGGTGAGAAATTCACAGCCTGCGTCAACCTTTTCCTTAAGATGCTTGATGTCCTCTTTCTGATTGGGGCTTTCGGGGTGAATTTCAGGATAGCAGGCGCCGCCGATGCAGAAATCATATCCGCTTTCCTTAATCTCACGTATGAGGTCAACGGCATAGCGGTGATCCCATTTGCTTCTGTCCTCATCCATCATTTCAGCGGGAATATCGCCCCTGAGAGCAAGAACGTTCTTTATATTTCTGCGGTTCATCTCGACAATTCGCTCGTGAACGGTTTCTTTAGACGAAGAAACGCAGGTTAAATGCGCAAGCGTCGGCACACCGTATTCGTTCATAATGTCCTCGGCAATATCAAGAGTGTAGCGGCTGGTTCCGCCGCCTGCACCGTAGGTTATGCTCATATACGCAGGACGCAGCTTTGCAATTTCGTGCGTTGCACGGTGGACACTTTCAAATGCAGTGTCGGTTTTCGGAGGAAAAACCTCGAACGACAGCGACATTTTTCCATTGTTGAGAATTTCTGTGATTTTCATATCGGTAACTCCCCTCGGGATCTTTTTACTGCTTTGTTTTAACGCTTTTAAGACCGTAGTGCATCGCAAAGGTAATGTTGCGCCAATGTTCCGGATTTTCCGTTATATCGGCGCTGTCCATTGGCGGCGCGTGCTTATCGGTGGTGTAGTATTTTTCAAGCTCAAGATCGTAATTTCCGAGCTCCTTTTGCTCCTCGATATATGCGTCACGCTTGACGTTGAACGTTCGGAGATTATTCATATCCTGAGCCGTGTGGACGTATGACATAGCGCTCCAGATTGACCAGAACGCAACGGTGATCAGAATGAGCTTGCGTGCGGAATTTTCGTTCAGCATAATACGGTAAACAAGGATTCCGACGGCTGTCATAGCGTAAACATAAATGCCGAACCATGCTCTCGTCGGGAACTGGGGCGAGGCGATCATAACGACTGCGGCGCCGATTGCGCCGAGAAATGCGATAAAGGCGGCGCCTGTTTCCTTGTTGCCGTTTTTTCGGTCATAGATATAAAGAATGACGGCGCAGATAACAAACGCTCCCGCAAAAACGGAAAGAGAAAGAATCATATTTCCGGGTATATTGGTGAGTCTTGAAAGGACGGAATTGCCGACCTCGTCGCCGATATCGACACGTCTTGAATTTCCGGGAGCCGAAACCATAAAGAAAAATCCGCAGAGGGCGCCGATCAGACCGGTGAAAGACCATATCGGGAGCTTTCTTTTATGCAGGCGGCAGTAGATCATAAACAGAACAGTAACACCGATAAAGGCGGCGCTTGTGTTTTCATTCGTTGCACCTGCCAATGTGCAGGCAACCGTCATTATTACGGCTTTAAGCCAAGGAATTTTATCTTCCCTGCCGTCGGCATAGAGCCTGAATGGGAGAAGAACCGCAAGGCGGAAAACCGAGCTCCAAAGATAATTTATGCTTCCCGTGAGCCAAAGGGCTGTCTTGCCGAAATCGGGCAAAAATGTCCAGCAGGCAAGGCAGATGAGAATAAACAGAACCGCACGGTCATCTTTCTCGGCGCCCTTACAGTGCTTATAAATAAGGAGCATAAGCGCAACATATGCCGCAGAATTTAAAACATTGAAAACGCCTTTAGGCAAAAGGAGAATAAGCTGAACGACGGAGTGAATAACAATTCGTCCGTTCATCACGTTGTAGTGCGCTTTCATCGACTCGACGATGTCGGAAATATTTGAAACTTTCTGATCCTTTATCGACAGGAGAATAAAATCGCCGATCCCGTTTTCGGAGAAGATATTGAAATATATATAGTCGTCATTGAGATAGGGGGTACAGATGTTGAGAAAAAGCATAACGCCGAAAAGTATCGCCGAAACAGCCGCAATGATTCCGATGTTCAGCTTTCGCTTTGATGAAAGAGTATTATCGGTGCGGCAAAGAAAAGAATATGATTTGTCGGCGGATTTTTTACAAAATGCGTTGAAGCGGCTTTCTTCCATTGTGTTCCCTCCTTTACGGTGAATATTATAATACACGGCAAAGAAAAAAACAACAGTATTGACGAACATTTATTGAGCCGCCGAATATTTCTGATAGTAGGAATATTATTTTGAAATCGGTGATTTTCTATGAATTTTTTGACCGAGACGGTCATTGGAATATTACTGCCGTTTGTCGGAACAACCGTCGGGGCGGCGACAGTATTCTTTATGAAAAATCAGAGCAACCCTCGCTTTCACAGAGCTATGCTCGGTTTTGCGGCGGGCGTTATGACTGCGGCGTCCGTATGGTCGTTGCTGATCCCGTCAATTGAGTCGGCGGGATCGTGGATACCTGCCGTGACGGGATTTCTCGTCGGCACTGCGGCAATGACTGCACTTGATGCGGTCGTTCCGACACCCGAACCGAACAAAGAACCGAAGCTCGGCGAAAATCTTTTGCTTTTTATTGCCGTGACACTGCACAATATACCCGAGGGAATGGCAGTCGGTGTTGCCTTTGCGGGAGCGATAAGCGGAGTTCTGCCGATTTCGGAGGCATTAACTCTGTCAATCGGAATTTCCGTGCAAAATTTCCCGGAGGGAACCATCATTTCGGCTCCTCTCGTGACGGATGGAATGAACAAGCGAAAAGCGTTCGCTTACGGAGTGCTTTCGGGTGCGGTTGAGCCTGTTGCATCGATCATAACGGTGCTTCTGACGTGGCTTGTTGCGCCGATACTTCCGTTTGTGCTGTCGTTTGCCGCAGGTGCAATGATATATGTTGTTTCGCAGGAGCTTATTCCCGAGGCGAAAAGCCGAATCGGAACGGCGGGAACGGCAGTCGGATTTGCCCTGATGATGCTGCTGGATGTTGCGATGGGATAATTTTTAAAGTTTTTTTGCAAAACATATTGACAAAGCCCATTTGCTGATGTATAATATCAAACGTTCTTTAGCGGAATTGTGTAACGGTAGCACGACAGACTCTGACTCTGTTTGTTGGGGTTCGAATCCCTATTCCGCTGCCAAAAATAAAGACCACGATTTTTTCGTGGTCTTTATTTTTTACCGAAACTTTCATTTGAACAGGAATAAAAAATATGCTATAATTTTCACGTCAGGAGGCGAAGGTATGAAAACTGCTGTTATAAATATTCCTGCAAGAACGCCGCATTTGTGCAGTGTTCTGACGGGTTTTGTTATGCTCGAAAAGCAGGGCGTACTTAAGCTGAAAATAAACAGCGGCGCCGATTTGCCGATGAAAGGACTTATGGAAGTCCTGATTGACGGAAAACGTCTCGCCTATGATATGCTTGACGGCTATAACTACACCTCCGAGCAGGAAATTAACGCTTATCTTGAAATCTGCGATTACTTTTTTAAGCGCAGTTTTTCTACGGAGCTTAACGGGAAGATTTTTCCGACGAACAATAATAAAATATACAGATGGGGCTTTAATTACCTGACAACCTGCGACGGAAACAATTATTTCAATAACGACCCCGACAAAAAGCTGATTGAGACGGTAAATCTCTTCAGGGGAAGAAAGCCGCTGAAATACTTTACATACGATAAATTTGAAAAAGAACCCGATTACAGCGGCAAACCGAAAATTTTGTTTATGACAAGGCTGTGGGATCGGTCGCAGACATCCGAAAAAAATCTTGACGGAATTAATTCAATGCGCATTGAGCTGGTTAAAACGCTGAGAAAGGAATATTCGAATAACTCCGTGAGCGGAATATATGACGGGCTCCCTGCAAGAAAAATTTGCCCCGAATTGATTCTTCCGAGCGGAGAAACAATTCGCAGCCGATATCTCGAAACTATGAAATCTGCGGATATTTGCATCGCCAGCACGGGACTGCACGGTTCAATCGGATGGAAAACAGGTGAGTATGTTGCGGCGTCCAGAGCAATTGTAAGCGAAAAGATGAACTATGAGGTTACGGGCGACTTTGAAATCGGCAAGAATTTTCTTGAATTCGGCAGTGTCGATGAGTGTATGAGCCGTATTGATTTACTTATGAAAAATCCCGATAAAATATACGAAATGAAAAAAAATAACCGCAGGTACTATCAAAATTATCTGCGCCCCGACGTTCAGCTCTCCAATTCCCTCAAAACCGCAGGGATTGAACTGTAAACGTAATTGATCAAGGATTGGTGAAACGATGAAAACGTGCTATATTTTTTCCGCAGTCAAAGTGAAGAATAATTTCCCGAGGCCGAATAAGGGCGATCTCATTATAGCGGCTGACGCAGGATATTTGAATGTTAAAAGAGCGGGACTGACTCCCGATATCATAATCGGCGATTTTGATTCCTCGGAAAAGCCTGTGACGGACACTCCGATAAAAACATTTCCGGTTCTCAAGGACGATACGGACACAATGCTTGCAATCAGATACGGCTTTGAAAAAGGGTACAAACGGTTTGAGATCTACGGCGGTCTCGGAGGAGAGCGCACCGACCATACCGTTGCCAATATCCAGTCGCTTGCGTTTATTGCAGACCACGGCGGACAAGGCTTTCTCGTCGGAGAAACCGAAATATTTACGATGATAAAAAATTCTTCGGTCACTCTTCATTCGGAAAAGGGCAAAACTCTTTCCGTGTTCGCTTACGGCGGAACGGCAAACGGCGTTTCGCTGAAAGGCTCGGTCTATGAAGCGGACGATCTTACGCTTTCACCGTTCTTTCCTCTCGGAGTCAGCAATAAATTTGATTCCGACACCGCAACCGTCGGAGTAAAGGACGGATATCTTCTGATAAAATGGTAAAATCGAGGGTTTGCTGCATTAACTGCAACAAACCCTTAACTTATTTATATATAACTTTAATTTCGTGCTTGCCGGGTGTGGTGGAGAAGCGGAAAACACCCTTGCGTTTGATTGAGATTTCCTCGCCGTCGAGCTCCGCATATTTTGGAACAGACGGGACGAAAATTTCCGTTTTCGCCTTAGTCTCGTCGTTCTGAGTAAACTCAAGGTGAAATTCCTTTTTCTCACGGTCATAGCCGTAGCAGTCGATTTCACCCGTGACCGCAATCGGATGAGGTCTTGTCAGGACGTTTTGGTAAACCTCGGTTTCGGTGAAGCCGCCGAAGTATGTCCAGTAGGTATTGCTCCACTTATATGAATCAAAAAGATCGAGCAGGTACTCAATGTGCGGGAACCATTCATCACCCTCGGTGAAGCCACCCCATTCGCCGACGATAACGGGAACTCCGAGACGCATCTGGGAGCGCCTGTGCTCGGCGAAGATCGAACCGACACGGTCGTTGCTTGCGTATTTATACGACGGCGTATCGACCATAAAATCATAGGCGTGCGGAGAAAAGATCACGTTGTTTTCGGTCTTGCCCGAGAGAACGGGACGGGGACAGGAATAGGGGATTCCGAGATTTGAATAGTAGCTGTTCTCAAGGAATACGAGCTTATCACTGCCGCAGCGGCGTGCCGCTCTCGTCATTTTATTAATGAACGGGAAATATTTTTTTGTGTCAAAGGTTTTGATTATATCGTCGGCGGCGCTTGTGATTTTTCTGAGGTGCTTTCCGCTGTAAAGATCGAGAACTCTTGCGGGGTCATCGCTCTTTGTCGCAAGCTCAATGAGCTTTTTCTTGGAAATTGTCTTATCAAAAACCGTCGTCGAGACAAGGCGTGCGATGATCTCACGGAACGCCTTGCCGCCGCTCTTGCCGGGGAACGGCTCATTGAAAAAGTCAAAGCCGATTACCGCCGGATGATCCTTGAATCGGTTGATTACATATGTCCACATTTCCTCGAAGTAAGTCTGCAATCCTTTGCCGTTGAGCTCGGCATTATCCCAGAAAGAGTCGAACGCACTGTGAACGGCTCTGCCCCAGAAGTAGCCTTCTGCCCAGACGATTTTGGTCGGCTGATATTTATATTTTCGGGTCATTGTTGCCCATTTAGGCGCACCGTCGCCGCAGTTGAGATCTGTGCCAGAGAAAAGATCCTGGTGCATATCGAGATAGACGTAAACACCTGCGTCCTTGCACTCATCGAGAATGTCTCCGATAGAGTCGAGAAATTCATTGTTATATTCACCCGGCTGAGGCTCAATCGCATCCCATGTCATTCCGAGGCGGATAAGATCCATTCCGTGAGCTTTCATATCGGCGGCAAGACCTTTGTTCCACATCGTGCCGTAAACTCTGCGCTGACCCTCAACATATTTTCCTTTGTCGCAGACATTGAGACCGGTGAGAATTCGCTCACGGCCGTGTGAATCGACAATTCGGGTGCCTTTAACTGTTAATTTATCCATTTTTGCCTCCTTTGTTCCTGCGCTGTTCCTTTGCCTTTGCGGCGTATTCTCTGCGCTTTGCTCTGAGCTCTTCTTCCTCTGCCTTGCGGCGCTTGATCTCTTCCTCGTGCCTCATTTTCGATTCCTCATAGCCTGCCTTGATATCCTCGTAATGAAGATAATTTTCTCTCTGCCTGAGGATTTTTTCAGCCTCAATATACGGCTTTGCGGCACGGGTGTAGATTGAATTTTCATCTGTTGCGGATTTAATCTTTTTGCGGATTTCTTCACGGTCTTTTCTGAGCTTCTTAATTTTTTCGTTTGCCGCTTTTTCCGCATCCTTGTTCTTTTTCTTTGCGGCGGAGCGAAGCTCGTTTACCGCTTCCTTGATCTGTGCGTCGAGCTCATCCTCTTTTTCAAAGAGCTGTTCAAAAACTTTTACGTCAAATTTTTCTATTCCGTCTGAATACTTCTTCGCAAGAACTTTCTTTGAATCCTTGATCATACGGACTCTGTTTATCGCATTGCGGCGCAGCTCCTTTTCATCCTCGGTGGATTTCGGAAGAGCCTTTGCCACTTTCATTGACGGAATTTCGAGCGAATAAAGTCCCTCAAGTCCCGAGTCATATATTTTCTGCGCCTCGGCAAGCTGAGCCTTGCCTGCGTCCGTGTCAAATTTGTTGAGCTCCTTGACAACATACCGGGCGATCTCAATCTTTTCGTTGTCCGCCTTAAGATCCTTATATTCCTGCTTTGCCGCCTTGACTGCGGCTTTTCTCTCGTCTTTATTTTTTATCTTTTTTGCCGCCTTGATCTTATCCTTAGTCGGCTTGACAATTTCCTTGCCGTAATATAGGTTTGCCTCTTCGATAATATCAATCGCTTCGACAAGAGAGGCGTCGGAGAGAACTCCGTTGCCGTAATCCTCAAACAGTGCACGGATTTTGAGAACCGTGACCATTGCTTTCTGCTTGATCTCTGTCAGATCGTAGAAGCAATACGGAATAACGTTCAAGGTTGCGCCGATCGTTGCGGCGATGATAAGGACGCTGCAAATATTTTTGAAATACCACGGGTCGGAGAGAACCTCATAAACATTACTGCCGTCAAAGCCGAGACTTCTTGCAACCTCCTCGTTGAGACCCGAACGGTCATAAAGCTCGGGGAGAGCCGAGTTCGTGATAAGAGTTACAATGCTTCCGATAGCGCCGACGGCAACAAACATACCATCGATTCGCTCGCCTGTTATATACTGCTGGTAGTCCCTGATATCGCCGTTTACGCCCGGAGTCAGCAGTGTTACGGCATAAGCCGCCATATAGTTAAAGAAGAAGCAGAACATCAGCGGCCATATAATCTGCGACGGGTCGCCGAGCCTGATTATCGGCAGCATCAGGATAATGAAAATGACGTTGATAATGTTGCTGACAACGAGAATTTTCCTCTTGCCGAGGGCACGGATGAGGAACGGGATGAACAGCATCGGCCAAAGCGACGCATTTCCTCGGATTGTGACTATAAGCGAATACTCGGCGGGACTGCAAGCGTCCTGATAGCTGTAAAGCCAGTCCATAATATTCTGAACCGCATTTTCGAGGAATCCGATCCAGCCTGCGAGTGAAATAATCCAAAAATATTTGTTGCGGACAACAGCACGGAATGCGTCCATGAATTTAATTTTAACCGTGTGCGTCTTTGCCTGAACAATTTTTTCCTCGGTATTGAAATACACGAGAAGTCCGAGGATAAATCCGAAAATAATCATCGGCGGATAGAACGCTCTGTAAATTCTTATGTCGACGAGTGTGTTCTCTCCCGTGATCGCTCTTGCGACAAGCGGAAGAATTATGTTGCCCAAGGTCGGAGCCATTGAGTTGACAACCGATTTTATCGACGTTACGTCGCTTCGTTCATATGTATTCGGCGAAAGAACGTTGATAATACTTTGGTCGACATCGTAATAGAACATATAAAAGAACTGCAAACCGATGTTGAAAAGTAAAACGGTCAAACACTTTGCAAGCATTGACATCCGTTCGTACGGCATATAGACAAAGGCGATTGCAAGAATCGCCGTCGGCAGACCCATCGAGAGAATGAACGGGCGGTAACGTCCCTTCTTGCTCCTTGACGAGTCAATTATTTTGCCGCGCAGAGCCGTCAGCGGAAAACTGAGGATAACGCTGAGGATGTAGATTATGTAAAGCGGTTTCGGCGCAATTCCGATAGTGTTGCTGATGAGGGTGTTTCCGATGCTGATAATCATATTCTGAGCACAGAAAACAACGAACTGAATACCGAGACCGCCGACAGCAAGGGAGACGATCTCTTTAAAGGACATATAACGTCCCATCGGCGGCTTCTTCCAGTATACTCTGAGATCGTCGCAGAGTGTGGAGGCCTTTTCTTTGATATTCACGGGCATCACCTCAAAACATAGTATAAAAATATTATAACATATACGGAAATTTAAGTAAATCGGAACAATAGATAAAAATGAGACCCGATTTTTGATGACGTGCGGTCATCACAATATATATTAAATTCTTAATTGACATATGGATTATATGGTGGTATACTCTACAAGGTTTAAATTCAAGGAGGCGCTTTCGATGAAAAGCATAAAGAAGATAATCGCTGTTGTTATGGCTGTTGTGCTTGTTTTTTGCAGCTTCTCTTTTGTGGTCTCGGCAAAGAACGATGAAGAAAAGGAATACGTCGCAACGGTCTATGTTTGCCAGAGGGCTACGTCCTATTACCTGAACGGTCACACCTGGCTTTATTTTAAGAATCTCACAAATCACACAATCACAGTCGGAGTTTATCCGCTCCCGAAAGGTCAGGGCGTTTCCGTCGGAACATTCGGAACTCTTGTGCGTGACGGCAGGGGATTATACTATAATATAGAGAGTTACAGATACAATATCCTCAAATGGGACGATTTTGTCTGCCTGAAAAAGAACGTTACCGAGGAACAGCTTTCAAAGATGAGCTGGCAGATCACACGCAACGGAATTTGGACATATCTTCTCAATTGCAGTTTTTCCGCATTCACAACGTGGGATATCGTTCTCGGAAAGTTTGTTCCGTATCTGATTTTTCCGCTCCTTGCAAGACTTTGCATTTTGATGTATCCTCAGCACGAATCGGGCTTCTTTATGTATAATCCGAAGCCGGATCAGGTATTCAAGCAGGTTGGATACGGCAGTAAGGCTTATCTCAAGCCTACCGATCCGAGACATCCCGATTGGGACTGAAAACTACATATCATACGGACTGCTGCATCTGACTGCGGCGGTCCGCATATTTTTTCTTGACAGACGGAAAAAACAGGAATATAATATTAAAAATCCGTTTTCGGACTTCAAAGGAGAAGCTATGAATAATATAAAGGAAACGCACGTCATTTTAAACCGACTGTGCAAGGAGAACGACGAGCTTTATCACAGCTATGCGGCGGCGATCGGGCTGTCGGATTCTGCGTTGTGGATATTGTATGCGATCTGCGATTCGGACGAGGTGTTTACGCAGAACAGCTTGTGCGGCTTGTGGTGCTATTCAAAACAGACGGTAAATTCGACGGTAAAGCAGCTCGAGAAAAACGGACTGCTCACGCTTGAACACATCTGCGGAACGAGGACGCACAAGGCGCTCAGGCTTACCGATCGGGGTATGGACTTTTGCCGGAAATATATTGTTCCGCTGATCGGCGCAGAGGAAAAGGCAATTGCCTTTATGACCGACGAAGAGCGTGAAAAATTTGTTGCCCTGAGAAAACGTGAGCACGAAATATTGAAAGAAGAAATTGAAAAAATCGAAACAGACTAATCGGAGAAAAATATGGCGAACAAAAATAAAAACAAGAAAACAAAGCTGCTGGGTTCTTTCCTGAAAGGAACGGTAAAGTATTTTGTTCTGACAATACTTTTCGCAGGCGTAACTGCGCTTGCGGATATGATCCAGCCGCAGATTATCCGTGCAACGGTCGATAATGTCATCGAGGGCAAGCCGTCGGAGTTTCCCGAATGGGTTAATGGAATGATCGGCAGATTCGGAGGCTTCGGATATTTAAAGGAACACATATGGATCCCTGCGCTTGCCGTTGTCATTGTTGCGGCGGTGCAGATATTCTCGCAGTACTCCAACAGGGTTTACAACACGAAGGCGTCGGAAACGCTTGTTAAAAATATGCGTGACAGGGTCTTTACTCACATCGAGCATCTGCCGTTTTCGTGGTTTATGCAGAATAAAACAGGCGATATAATTCAGCGTTGTACCTCGGATATCGAGACGACGAAAAACTTTTTGTTGGAACAGCTTACCTCAATTTTCAGAATCATTCTTATGCTTGTTCTTTCGATCAGCTTTATGATTTCAATGAATCCGACGCTCACATTAATTGCGCTGATTCCGATGCCGTTCATCGTAGCCTTTTCATTTTTGTTTCATAGGAAAATGCACAAGGCGTTCAGAGAGTGTGACGAAAACGAGGGCAAGCTCTCTGCAATGGCGCAGGAGAATCTCACGGGAGTGCGTGTTGTCCGCGCGTTCGGACAGGAGTGTAACGAAATTGACAAATTTAAAAAGCAAAACCGTTTTTATACCGAGCTTTGGGTAAAGATGTCAAAGCTGATGGGACGGTTCTGGACGCTTTCGGATGTTATATCGGGAATACAGGTTATGATCGTCGTTGTTGCCGGGGCGGTTCTCTGCGTGAAGAGGGGAATGTCAAACGGTGAGTACATTGCTTTCATCTCCTACAATGCGATTCTTGCCGGACCGTTCAGACAGCTCGGCAGAATGATTTCCGACTTCAGCAGAGCGACGGTATCAATCGACAGAATATTCTACATTATGGATTCTCCCGTTGAAGAGGACGCTCCCGATGCGATCGAGGCGCCGATGGACGGTGATATTAAATTTGAAAACGTCAGCTTCGGCTATGAAAATTCTCCGGAGCTTCTGCACAATATTTCCTTTGAAATGAAAGCGGGATCGACGCTCGGAATACTCGGCGGAACGGGAAGCGGAAAGTCGACGATGATGCTCCTCCTCGACAAGCTCTACGACCTGCCGCAGGAGGATGGAAGAATAACGATAGGCGGAACCGATCTGAGAAAAATTAAAACGGAGTACCTCAGAAAAAATATCGGCATAGTTTTGCAGGAGCCGTTTCTTTTCTCGAGAACGGTGTTTGAAAATATCGGATTTGCGGACGATTCCTTAACTCTTGACGATGTGCGTGCCGCCGCAAGAGCCGCCGCTCTTGACGAGAGTATAACCTCATTCCCGAAAGCCTACGACACCCTTGTCGGCGAACGTGGAGTGACCCTTTCGGGCGGTCAGAAACAGAGGACTGCAATAGCGAGAATGCTGATCGGCGATTATCCGATAATGATCTTTGACGATTCGCTTTCTGCGGTCGATACTCAGACCGATGCAAAAATCAGGAAAGCAATCGGCAAACGTTTCGGAAAATCGAGCGTAATTCTGATCTCGCACCGAATAACAACGCTCTCGTCGGCGGATAAGATCATTGTTCTCGATCACGGCAGAATTGCCGAGGAGGGAACGCACAACGAACTGAAGTCGGCAGGCGGAATCTATCAGAAAATTTATGAAACTCAAAGCGGTACCGGGGAGGCGATATAAATGGAAAATAAAAAAATTCGCTTTTTCGGAATCGGCAGAATCATTCCATATGTGAAGAACTTTAAGCGTGAATTTGTGATAATGATCGTTTTCAGCATTATCGCCAGCGGAATTGAAATCACATTTCCTCAGTTCCACCGTTACGCTCTTGACAGCTTCGTCGGCAAAGGCACGCTCAGTCATCTCGGCGTGTTTGTCGTTATGTATGCGCTTGCAATTTTGCTTGCCGGACTTTTTAATTACTATGCGAACACCACCGCCGCAATAACGGAGGTGAGGGTGCATCAGAAATTGCGTGATGTCGGATTCGTTCACCTGCAGACGCTCTCGTTCGCATATTTCAATCAGAACAGCGTCGGCTACATCCACGCAAGACTGATGAGTGATACGGAAAAAATCGGCACGCTTGTTTCGTGGACGCTGATAAACGGAATCTGGTACCTTGCATATCTCGTCGGCTCGGCGGTGATGATGCTGATGATGAACGTGAAGCTCGCTCTGCTTGTTCTGACTATACTTCCCGTGCTGATGATAATCGTCGGATTTTTCCAGAAAAAGCTCATCACGGCAAACCGTGAGGTCAGGGAGATCAATTCGAGAATAACGGGAAATTTCAATGAGGGAATCGCAGGCGCAAAGACGATCAAGTCACTTGCGATCGAGGATAAAATATCCGAAAACTTCGTCGAAGAAACGGCAAAAATGAAATCGAAGTCGGTTTATATTTCACGGCTTCGGGGCGCATTCGGCGCGGCGATGAATTTTGCTTCGTCGATCGCACTGGCGGTTGTCCTCTTCAAGGGCGGATATCTTGCCGAGGACGAGGTCGGAATGTTTGCGGCGTTTATGTCCTATGCTCAGGGAATGATGGAGCCCGTGCGCTGGCTTGTAAATGTTATTTCGGAGCTTATCGCAATCCGAGTCAATATCGAGCGATTTACAAATCTTCTTGAGGAGCAGTCCGACGTTAAAGACTCCGATGAGGTTGTGAAAAAATACGGTGATACCCTCAATCCGAAAAAGGAAAACTGGGAGCCGGTCAAGGGTGATATCGAGTTCAAGGATGTGACGTTCAGATATCCCGACGGAGAGGTGAATGTGCTTGAGCATTTCTCGCTGAATGTTCCGTTCGGAACGCATCTCGCAATCGTCGGCGAAACGGGTGCGGGAAAATCCACTCTTGTCAACCTTGCCTGCCGATTCTATGAGCCGACAAAGGGACAGGTGCTCATCGACGGCAGGGACGCACGTGAGCGTTCGCAGCTCTGGCTCCATTCCTCAATCGGATACGTTCTTCAGACGCCGCATCTTTTCTCCGGCACGGTAAGGGATAACCTGCTGATGGGCAAGTCGAACGCAAGCGACGAAGAGATTAACCGTGCTCTTAAGCTCGTTTCCGCCGATGAGGTGGTAGCTCGGCTTGAAAACGGACTTGACACCGATGTCGGAGAGGGCGGAGACCTGCTCTCGACAGGCGAAAAACAGCTTATTTCCTTTGCACGTGCGGTGCTTGCCGATCCGAAGATACTCATTCTCGACGAGGCGACCGCATCGGTAGACACAATGACCGAGGCAAAAATTCAGGCGGCGATGGATACGGTTACGCAGGGAAGAACCTCAATAATGATTGCCCACAGGCTTTCAACTGTCCGCAACGCCGATATTATTCTTGTCGTCAAGGACGGAGTGATCGTCGAAAGGGGAACGCACAGCGAACTGATAAACAGCCGTGGCTATTACTTCGACCTCTATACACGTCAGTATGAGGACGAGGCGACGGCAAAAATTCTGGCATAAAATAAAGATGAAAACTGTCACAGTTACAAAATTGTGACAGTTTTTTTACAGGCTTGAGTTGACTCTTTTAAAACGAAATGATATAATTATTCAACAATGTTCAGAAATTGAAAAGAGGTGCGGTTTTGGCAAGAAAACAAAAATTTGAGGGCGGCACAAAAAACAGAATACTTGAGGTCGGAAGCGATCTTTTCTTCGCAAAGGGATTCGATTCAACGGGAATCCGTGAGATTATGAAAGAGGTCGGTGCGGATGTCGGCGCTTTTTATTATTACTACAAATCAAAGGACGAGCTTTTTGAGGATGTGCTCGATAATTTCTTCGCACCGTACAAGGAGGATTTTGAAAGAATCACGGTTGAGGCGGAAAACAGACCGTACCGTGCACTGCTGAGATTTTTTGAATATGTGAAGCAAAGCACAAAAGCATTCCGAAAAAAATACGAGGGAAAAATTCACCGCACGGTGCGCTGGGCAATCAGGGAGCAGACGCTGACGGTAATTGAGCCTTACATTGAGCGAATCATTAATATTCTCATCGGTTACGGCGCAAAACCTACGATGGATCCGCACACAATGGCGATCTTTCTTTCCCACGGGGTCGGCAGCGTGATCCTGCACGAGGACTCGGATTGGGTTGACGCCTCGACGGACGATATGAGAAAAACAGTGAACATTATTATGGGACTTGACGAAAAAATTTCACAGAAAATGTTCGATGGAAATATTAAAGAAAAGGATTTTGTTGCCGAATTTCCGGAAATGAATCCGTGAGGGAAATTGATATGGAATTGATATGAGTTACAACGCTTGAGCAGGAAAAAAATCGCCCTGTCCTTTCACAACTTTTTCACTTTTTTACAACGGAAAATTTATCACACACGAAATACAATCCGAGAAAAAGTTTGAAAAAATAATTGATTCTTTGAGGTGAAATAAATGTCTTGGTTTAATTTTATCGGCTTAATTTTTGTTGCTGTAATTTTGATACCTAACATAATTTTTGCGGCAAAAAACAAAGACGGCTTCCAGAATTTTTATCACAATAAATTTGTTGAAATCTTTGAGCAGATCGGACGGTTCGGATGCTTTATAACAATGTTCCTGACTCCGCCGTTTCTCAATCTCGGATTCAAAATAAACGGAGCAAAAACAGCATACATAATAACAGGTGCGGTTTTGGTTGCTTTGTACTGTCTCGGCTGGATTATTTTCGGAAAGGAAAACAGCATCAGAAAATCACTCGCTCTTTCAATTATACCGTCGCTACTGTTTATTGAGAGCGGACTGCTGTCGCTGAATTTTCCGCTCATTATTTTATCGCTGATTTTTGCACCGTGTCACATAATAATCAGCTACAAAAACGCAAAAGCAACGGAGGGAAAATATGAACAGACCGTTTGAAGAAAGACTTCTGTTTTTTGTCTTGGGACTTGTCGTTCTCGCAATCTTTTACGGAATATATTTTACAAAAATGTTCGTGCAGAAAAAGCATGGAATACAAACACGACAGATAGGAAAGCGAAAAGAAAAAGGACTGCACACGGTTGAAAAGCTGATGTCGCTTGCAACGGGAAGTGTTGTTATCGCACAGCTTTTGTCGATCGCCTTTGACTGGAATTATATGCCGTCAAGCGCACGCTTTACGGGATTTTGCATCGGAATGATCGGCGATCTTGTCTTTCTCGTGTCGGTAATATGTATGAAAGACAGCTGGCGTGCGGGAATCCCCGAGAGCGACAAGACAAAGCTCGTTACGGGCGGAATCTACAAGTACAGCCGTAATCCTGCATTTTTCGGCTTTGATTTAATGTACGTCGGCGTTCTGTTGATGTATTTTAACCCCGTTAGTCTGATATTCTCTCTTTTCCCGATGATAATGCTTCATCTCCAGATTCTTCAGGAGGAAAAATATATGGAAGCAACGTTCGGTCGGGAATATGTGGATTATAAAAAGAAAACCTTCCGCTATCTCGGAAGAAAAAAATAAATCAGCAAAAATTTCGGAGGCAACAATATGATTCCGACATGGAAAATTTATCCCCGCTCCCAGTCAAAGGATACGGTTTATTTAAAAAATATAATAACGGATCCCACAATCGAGGTGGGCGACTACACATACTACGATGACTTTGAAAACGACCCGAGAGATTTTCAGAAGAACAACGTTCTTTATCATTATCCCGAGTGCAATCCCGAGCGGCTTGTGATAGGCAAATTCTGCTCGATCGGCTGCGGCACAAAGTTTATTTTCAATTCAGCCAATCACGATATGAACAGCCTTTGCAATTTCCCATTCCCCGTTTTCTTTGAGGAATGGGGGCTTGAAACTGACGTAAAAGCCATTTCGAATGCGTGGGAAAACAAGGGTGATATAATCATCGGCAACGACGTCTGGATCGGCTACGACGCAATCATCCGTGCAGGTGTAACGATCGGCGACGGTGCCATCATCGGTACGAGAGCTTTGGTTACAAAGGACGTTGAGCCGTACACGATAGTCGGCGGAATCCCCGCAAAACCGATCCGCAAAAGATTTGACGACGAAACGATCGCCGAGCTTGAGCGCATACGCTGGTGGGACTGGGACGAAGAAAAAATCAAGCAAAATATTTCTTTAATTCAAAGCGGAGATATTAAGAAACTGTCCGAAAGGAAATAAATATGGAAAACAAAGCAAGTATAACCGCCCTTATGTCATCTTTTGCCCGTACATTTCACGCCGAAAATGAGGAGCATCCCGTTTTTGCGGACACACTCGCTAAAAGATTGATGACCGATGAAGAATACAAAATGATTGAAAAATACATTCTCGGTGGCGTTGATTTTTTTGCACCCGAAAAGAAAAACATTTTTGCAAGCGACACCGAAGCCGTGCGATACATTGTCAACACTCAGCTTGCACCGACGCCTCTGTGCCGTGCGGCGTATTGCGAGAGGGCAATAAAAACTGCGGCAATGACGGGCACGGAACAGTTCGTTATTCTCGGTGCAGGATTTGACACATTCGCTCTGCGTGAAAAGAAATTTATTCAAAAATATAAAGTTTTTGAAGTCGATCATCCCTTGACGCAGGCGGATAAAATCAACCGCATTGAACGTGCCGATTTGGAGGTGCCGAAGAATCTTAATTTTGTCGGCGTTGATTTTACAAAAGACAGTCTCTCGGATAAATTGCTTGAGGCAGGCTTTGACACGAGCAAAAAAACTTTTTTCTCGTGGCTCGGAGTGAGCTATTATCTTTATTACAATGAGATAAAAAATCTGTTCGGCGAGCTTGCGAAACTCGGTGCAGAGGGAAGTGAAATTGTTTTTGACTATGCCGATGCAGATCTTTTCGTTGCGGACGAAAAGAGAGTAAAAAATATGCTTGCGATGGCAAAGGCAGGCGGCGAGGAAATGCGTTCGTGCTTTGACTATATGAGCATTGAAAAGCTGCTTTCCGACAACGGATTTTTGATTTACGAAATTCTTATGCCGCACGACATTCAATCCGAAATTATCGACCCATCGGGTTCGGACATCAAAGCATTTGAGCATATAAATTATATTAAAGCGGTTTTGAAATGAGGTGGGACAATGGCGACATCGGCTGATTATATTGAATTTGTGTGTGAGCGCCTGAATAAATTCAGCGAAATCCGCACAAGAAAAATGTTCGGAGAGTATATGGTTTATTATAGGGACAGACCGATCCTTACGGTTTGCGACAACACGGTTTTTGTGAAAAAGCTGCCCGAGCTTGCGGAGATGATGAAAGACGCAGAATGCGGATTCCCGTATGAGGGCGCAAAGGAGAGCTATATTCTCGATATTGAAAACGATGGACTTTTGGATAGGATCATTCCGCTTCTCGGCGAGATTGTTCCTCTGCCGAAACCTAAGAAAAAGAAGTGAGTTTTATGAAATCAAGATACAAAATTGCGAGAAGAATTTTAATTTTCTGGACGCTGTTTATCGGCATAGGCGCAGTTCTTGGAGCAACAATGATGTTTGTTGACACCACGGGCAAAACAATGGGAATGGATGCAATGCTTCCTTATTTTCAAAAGCTCCCGTTTGCCGAATATGTTTTTCAGGATTATCTTTTCTCAGGATTTGCATTGCTCATCGTCAACGGAATTACAAATCTGACGGCGGCGCTTTTGCTTTTTAAAAATAGGAAAGCAGGCATTTACTGCGGCGGGATTTTCGGCGTGACGCTTATGCTGTGGATATGTATTCAGTTCTATATGTTTCCGCTGAATTTTATGTCCACGATCTATTTTATCTTCGGATTTTTGCAGGCCGTGACAGGCTATGCGGCGTGGGTGTTTTACACTCAGGAGAATTTTATCGTTGACGAAAGCAAATATAAAAATATCGGGACAAATAAGAATCGCCTTGTTGTCTATTTCTCAAGAATGGGCTACGTGAAAACAAAAGCGCTTGAGGAGGCCGACCGCACGGGTGCAGAAATTTATGAGGTCAAATCGACTGAATTGACCGAGGGAACAAAGGGCTTTTGGTGGTGCGGACGTTACGGAATGCACCGCTGGGAGATGCCGATTGAACCGATTACGGTCGATCTTTCAAGGTTCGATCACGTTACGGTCTGCTCACCGATCTGGGTGTTCAATCTTGCGGCTCCGATGCGCTCATTTTGCAAACAGGCGCACGGAAAAATCAAAGAGGCTGACTACATACTTGTTCACCACAACAAAAGCGATTACAAAAACGCCGCCGAGGAGATGGACGGACTGCTCGGGATAAAACATACAAAGCTGACGAGTTTTTACTGCCGTGAAGGAAGATTCGGAAAGAGCAGGTAATTGTTTTCTTGACATCGCTTTTACGGTATGGTAATCTTTAATCAAGACAGTAGCGAAACGGAGAAAAATATGGGAGAAACTTTGCGGAAAAAACGCATTGCCTGGATAGATAATGCAAGGGCGATTGCAATATTTTTCATTGTCCTCGGGCATATAAATGTCAGCGGACAGTTCTGCACTTATCTCAATTCATTTCACGTTCCGCTTTTCTTTTTTATCTCGGGGCTTACGTTCAGCGCAAAGGATAAGCCGCTTGTTTTTCTGAAGAAAAAGGTTAAGAGAATACTTGTCCCTTACTGGATTTTTTCGTTGATAAGTATTTTTGTTTACCTCGTTTTCGGCAGGGTTGCCGCAAATAAGCTCGAGGGAACCGACTATATGCTCAGTCTCAGGCAGTGTATCTACGGTATGCTTTACGGCGCACGGGGCAACGGCTTTATGAGCTGGAACAGACCGCTGTGGTTTTTGCCGTGTCTGTTTTCGCTGCTCGTGATCGCTTATCTTATAAGACGGTTCGCTTTCCGCAACAGCGACAATATCGTCTTTACGATAGTTTCGCTGATAATTTGCTTCTTAATGTTCAGAAAGATGCTGTACGTTAATTATTTTCCTGTGCTTCCGTTCGGACTGACTCAGGCGGCGAGCGCTTCACCGTTCTTTATACTCGGCATTTTGACGAGGCAGGTTACGGACGGCTGCGGAGAAAAAATCAAACTGAAAATCGGATGGAGAATTGCGCTGTGCGCCGTGCTCATTGCCGCAGGTGCGTTTGTCAATTTGCGCAACACAACGTTTGTCGGATTTTCTTACAATCAGTTCGGCAATCTCTGGATTTATACGCTGTCGGCGGTGCTGAGCGTTTTCGGCTGGTGTCTTTTTTCGGGACTTTTCAAGTCGAAGGCGGTCGAATATGTCGGCAACAACACTATGACAATTCTTGTTATGCACAAGTTCCCGATAGTTTTTTATTCGCTTATTTCAATTCCGGGACTGTCGGAAAATATTTTTATCGGAATTTTATTTTCGGCGCTGACTGTTGCAATGTGTCTCGGCGTCGGGTTTATAATTGAAAAAATTTGTCCGTTTATTATCGGCAAGGAAAAGAGGAGAGCCAATGCTCAGAATTGAACATCTTACAAAAAAATACGGTGAACATAAAGCGGTGGATAATCTGTCGCTTCATATCGCACCGGGTGAAATTTACGGCTTCATCGGTCACAACGGAGCCGGAAAAACAACAACGCTGAAGTCCGTTGTCGGCATTCTTCAGTTCGATGAGGGAGAGATATACGTTAACGGTACGTCGGTAAAAAGTGATCCGCTGAAGTGCAAAAAGGAGCTTGCATACATTCCCGACAATCCGGACATCTATGAGTTTATGACGGGAATAAAATATCTTAATTTTGTCGGTGATGTTTTCGGCGTCGGAGCGGATGACAGACAGGAAAAAATCAGGAAGTATGCCGATATGTTCGAGCTGACGGCGGATCTCGCTCAGCCGATTTCAACCTACTCCCACGGAATGAAGCAGAAACTTGCCATAATTTCCGCTTGGATTCACAGCCCGAAGCTCATCATTATGGATGAACCGTTTGTCGGACTTGACCCGAAAGCGGCGCATCTCCTCAAGGGTATGATGCGTGAGGTCTGCGACAACGGCGGTGCGATTTTCTTCTCCACTCACGTTCTTGAGGTTGCGGAAAAGCTCTGCGATAAAATTGCGATTATAAAAGAGGGCAAGCTGATTCGTTCGGGCACAATGGAAGAGGTCAAGGGCGACGACAGCCTTGAAGAAGTTTTCCTTGAACTGGAGGAAGAATAATGCTGAAACAACTTCTGAAAAAACAGCTGCTTGAAATATTTCAGAACTTCTTTGTTGACCGAAAGAAAAACAAAGGACGTTCAAAAGCCTCAAGCATAATGATGATCGTCGGATATTTTGTGATGATCTGCGGAATTTTCGGCGCAATGTTTTCATTTTTTGCTTACAGTATGCTCCCGATTGTCGACAGGGGCTACGGCTGGATGTTCTTCTGCTTTATGGGAATTGTTGCAGTTGCGATGGGCGCATTCGGCAGTATTTTCAATACATATTCGGGTCTCTATCTGGCTAAGGATAATGATTTTCTGATTTCGATGCCGATCCCCGTCGGATACATTATGGCGTCAAGGCTTCTCGGCGTTTATCTTATGGGCACGCTTTATTCGGCACTCGTCATTATTCCTGCGATTATAGTTTATCTTCTGCACGTTCCTTTCAGCGCAAAGGCTCTGATCTGTGCGATACTTTTTGTTATAATTATTTCGCTGATCGTTATGATTCTTTCCTGTGCGCTTGGCTGGGTGGTTGCAAAAATAAACAGCAAGCTGAAAAATAAAAGCATTATGACAGTTTTTGTCTCGCTTGTTTTTCTTGCGATATACTATGTTTTCTATTTCAAGGCGAATGAAATAATCAGGTCGATTATCGCTAACGCCGAGGTATACGGCGACAAGATAAGGGGCTCGGCTTATCCGCTTTATTTCTTCGGCAGAGCAGGAGCGGGGGATATTGCCGCAAACCTGATCGTGCTCGTCATTGTCGGAGCTTTGTGTGCGCTGACCTACTATGTTATTGCCCGCAGTTTTATCAAAATTGCAACAGCGTCGCAGAATGTTTCAAAGAAAAGATACACGGAGAAAAGGGTTAAGACAAAAAGTGCGGATTCCGCTTTGCTCGGCAAGGAGCTTCAGCGGTTCCTCTCAAGCCCGAACTATATTCTCAATTGCGGACTCGGTATACTGATTCTTATCGGAGCAGGGGTGTTTGTGCTTATCAAGAGCAGCTGGCTTCTCGGCGGTATAACAAATATTTTCGGCAGTGATAATTTCGTCTGTGTTATTGCGTCTGCGCTGATCTGTCTCATCGCCTCAATGAACGATATGTCCGCCCCGTCAATTTCGCTTGAGGGAAAGAATATTTGGATTGCTCAGTCACTGCCCGTCACCTCGTGGCAGGCGATTAAGGCGAAGAGGAACTGCCACCTCCTGCTTACCTGTGTGCCGACGCTCATTTGCAGCGTCTGTGCCGTGATTGCTTTGAAGCCTACGGTTCTCGGTGCGGTTATGATGATTGTAATGCCGCTTGTTTTCGTCCTGTTTTTCTCGATGATCGGTCTTGCGCTCAATCTCAAATATCCGAACCTTAAATGGACGAATGAGATCACGCCGATCAAGCAGAGTATGAGCGTCTTTGTGTCGATGTTCGGCGGATGGATTTATTCGATATTGATTATGTTTGCATATTACCCGTTGAGCGGAATAATTTCAAGTGAGATTTATCTCATCGGGGCAGCCGCAGTCACCGGACTTTTATGCCTTGCTCTTCACTCGTGGCTGAAGAAAAAGGGAACAAAAATTTTTGCGGAGCTTTAAAATTAAACAAAAACGAAAGGAGTTGTCGAAGAATGGAGATCGAAGTCGTTGACGGCTCCTTTTCTGTTTGCAAGGCTGCCGATTTCAGCGGAGTTGATCTGTCGGGAAAGTATACATTTACAGGCGTGAGCGATGAAGAAAATTCGCTGATCTGCCTGACGGAAAATGTTCCTGCCAATGTAACCGAGCGTATTGACTGCTGGCGGGCAATGAGAATCAAGGGCATTCTCGATTTTTCCTTGATCGGGATTCTTTCGGGGATTCTTACCGTTCTTGCAGATGCAAAAATCGGCATTGCCGCTGTTTCAACTTATAACACGGATTATATTTTTGTCAAGAAAAAAGACCTCGGAAAGGCTGTTGACGCACTCGCCGTGGCAGGATATAAAATCACTCCCGAAAGGAGAATCTGAATGAACAAAAAGATATTTATGATCGGAAACGCCCATATCGATCCTGTGTGGCAGTGGTGCGTGCCGGAGGGACTTGCCGTTGTGAAATCAACCTTCCGTTCGGCGCTTGACAGAATGATTGAGTACCCGAATTACGTTTTCACTTCTGCGTGCGCTTCCTACTATAAATGGATCAAGCTCAGCGAGCCCGAAATGTTTGAGGAGATAAAACAGAGAATCAAAGAGGGTCGCTGGCAGTATACGGGCGGAATGTGGGTTCAGCCGGACTGCAATATTCCCTGCGGCGAATCGTTTGCACGCCATCTGCTTTATTCTCAGAGATTTTTTAAGGAAAATTTCGGCGATATTGCTCATTCGGGTTACAATGTCGACTCGTTCGGGCACAACGGAATGCTGCCTCAGCTTTTTAAAAAAGCGGGTATGGATAACTATGTCTATCACCGCCCGAGCCGTGACACCGAGAAGAAGAATCTGCCCGAAAGCCCCGTTCACTATTGGAAAAGTCCCGACGGAAGCTCGGTTCTCGCTTACCGTATTCCTGACGGATACGGCGGAGAGATTCCCGACGAGCGTGTTGAAAGGCTGGAAAAATACGCTCATTCTCAGATGCTTTTTTACGGCGTCGGCAATCACGGCGGCGGACCGACAAGGGAGCACCTGAACAGCGCCGAAAAGATCATCGAAAAAGGCAATGCGCTTTATTCGGGGGTTGATGGATATTTCAATTATATCCGTGAAAATGAGAACGAAAATATTCCGATTGTTAATGAGGATCTTCAGCACCACGCAAGCGGCTGTTACAGTGCAAATTCAAAAATAAAAAAGCTCAACCGTGAAACGGAAAACGAGCTTATATATGCGGAAAAGATTGACGTTCTTTCCTCGGTTCTGACAAAGGCTCAGCCGAAAAGCGCAGAGATCGAAAAGGCGTGGGAACGTGTGATGTTCAATCAGTTCCACGACATCCTTGCAGGCTGTTCGATCAAGCCCGCCTACGACGATGCATATGCAGGCTTCGGCTACGCAAAGGAAACGGCATTGGAGATCGGCAGCTTTGCGGCTGAGAGAATCTCGTGGAGAGTTAACACGACAAAATTCTTTGACGCCGAGCCGTCGGGCATAAGAGGCCGCCTTTGGATCAGAAAAGGCGAGGGCGCTCCGATGGTTGTGTTCAATCCCCATTCGTTCCCCGTCAAAGGAACAGCGAGCTTCGGCGAGCATTGGGTATCGGGCGTTGTTGATGAGAATAACAATGACGTTGAATTTCAGATGGTAAGAGCACCGTATACCGACGGTCGGAGCGTAAACAGATGCCTCTTCGAGGTTGAGATTCCTGCATACGGATATGCAACATATTTCATCTTTAAGGACGAGCAGAACTATGTTCCGCAGAAAAGAGAAAATCAATTTTCAATCGGTGAAAGATTTATTGAGAATAGCGTTGTGCGCCTTGAATTTGACGATGACGGACGCATCATCTCATATTTTAATAAGAAAAAGAACAAGGAGTTTTGCGACAGACCGATGGGTGCAGTCGTCTGCGAGGACAGGGACAGCGACACGTGGGGCCATCTTGTGTTCGATTTCAACAAGGATGTCGGAGCTTTCGGCAATGCGGAATTTGAAATTGCCGAAACAGGAACGCTCCGTGCGACACTCAAGGTCAAAACACATTACAATGATTCCGAGCTGACTCAGTATTACACGCTTTACAAGGACAGCGACAAGGTTGAGGTAAGGTGCAAAACACAGTTCAGAGAGGACTATAAGGTTCTCAAGCTGACATTCCCGATCGCCGTAAACAAGCCGACTGCGGTTTATTCAATGCCGTTCGGATTTATAAAGAAGTCGACAAACGGTGAGGAAGAGCCTGCTCAGGGCTGGACGGCTCTTGAGGACGGCACAGACGGCTTTGCACTGATCAACAACGGACGTTACAGCTTCTGTGCAATAGGAAACGAGATGAGAATGATCGCCGCCAGAGCGTGCGCATATCTTGATCATTACGGTCAGAAAACACGTGACACCAATATGGAGATGCTTGACCGTGACGAGCTTGAGTTTACATATGCGTTTATGACATACAAGAGCGGCAATTATTCGGAGCTCGTGCGTGAGGCGGAAGTCCTCAACAGTCCGCTCAGGCTCTATCAGGAAACTCATCATAAGGGAACGCTTCCGCCGAGCTACTGCGGAATGAGCGTCGATACCGACAATGTAATTGTTCAGACGGTTAAAATCGCAGAGGATGACAGCGGATATGTGCTTCGTGCGATTGAGACAGGCGGAAAGCCATGCACGGCAACGCTCGATCTGAAATTCATCGGCAGAAAGGCAGTGCTGAATTTCCGCCCGCAGGAGTTCAAGACGGTATATGTCCCGCTTGACGGCAGAGAAATAAAGGAAATTCTGCTTACGGAGTTGGGATAAACGCCATTGATTTAAGTGATTTCCACAGCATTTAAAGATAAAAAGTGAGCCGCTTGCACAGTGCTTTGTGCATCGACTCACTTTTATTATTTGATTTTACCACATATTGTCCGAGTTTTCGCAGAATGCAACCATATCCTTGATCTCAAGAACAGTGCCGTCGTCCAGCGTGACTGTGCCGTTCCATTTGCCGAAAACCTGGTGGCAGATATTGCCGATAAATATAACTCTCGACTTTGTGTAGTTGTCGTAGAACGGAGTCATCGTCATTTCAAAGCGGCCGTCCGACGATGTGAATTTCCAAGGCTTCATCCAGTCGTTTTCATCTTTTTCAAGGTAGATTTCGCCGATTTTGTGAGCCTTGCCGTTGAGGAAAAGCGTGTTTTCCGTTGCGGCGCTCATATCGCCGAAGCCCCAGCCGATTTCAAATCCGAAAATGTCGCCGTTCGGAAGCTCGGTGCTGCCGTTGCCCCAGTACCAGTTGGTATGGTACGGCCAGACCCCGCGTCCCCAGTCAAGAACGCAGAACGTATCCGATGGGTCAAATTCGACTGTCATATCGCCGATTCTGACTGTTCCCGTGACGGGCATACAGTTGATTTTCTGATTGTAGTAGAATTTTTTGCTGTCCCTCTCGCCGAACGGGAGAGCCATTGCGAGATACTCGTGATTCGGGAACATATCCATTGAAATGTCAACGGTGAAAGGTTTGCCGCCCGTGCGTCCGTCGAATTTGATCGTGCGCTTTGTCTCGGTCACATCAACGTCGAGATTGAAGCCGAGCTTGTGGCGTGAAAAAGTCTGAGGAGACATAGCTGTCTCGGAAAGACCGAATCTGCCGAAGCTCAGAAGCCGGAGAGAAACCGCACTGTAACTTTTGCCCGTCTGCATATCGAAGAGGGTTACGTTAGCCGCTCCGCCGAGGGAAATATCCGCCATTGTGACCTGCATAACATAACGGCTGTTGGATATCTGATAAAAGTCCCATTCCTTGATGCGGGTCTTGTTCGCCTTGATCGCACTGCGGTCGTATTGATAAAGCTCCGAGAAACAGTATCCGGGCTGGGTGAGACTGCCGTCCTCTTTCAGGAGCGGCGTCGGCTCATTGATTTTTATTTGTCCCGATTCGTCAAATGCCGAAGTGTAAAAAATTGTGCTCATTGCGATGATGATCGTCAGAATAAATGAAGTTAACCTGATAACTTTATTTTTCATCGGATTTCCTCCCTCATTATTTCATTAATTCTTTTCCCTGTTTGCCTGTGAGATGCTCAATGTTAATTTTTATCATACAAAGTATGCCAAACTCACGCTCAACCTCTGCGGGGATTCCGTCAAGAAAGTCGGGACAGTATTTTTCGGCAAGCGCAGTGACCGACGAACGCATCTCCTCCTCGTCGGTGAGAATTTCCGCTTTTCCGAAGGCGACAACGCTTTTGAACAGGGTCGTGAATTTTTCCTGCAATATGTCGTCACGGTCAACAACGCAGAACGAAACCTTAGGGTTGATCCTTATTGCGTCGAGCTTGTGTCCCGACTTTGCGCAGTGAAGATAGATTTTGCCGTCCGTGTAGTAATAGTTGATCGGCACAGTGTAGGGATAGCCGTCGTCACCGAGAACGGCAAGCACTCCCGTTTTTCCGCACTCAAGAATTTTTTCACATTCCTCCTGCGTAAGCTGCTGGTTGATTCTTCTCATTTCTCTGAACAAATTAACACCGCCTTATATTTTATTTTCTATACTTCCGAGCACCTGACCGATACTGTCTCTGAAAACGAGATCCGCATTCGAGTCAAGGTCGGTTTTGCCCTTGTTGATAAGAACAATGTGCGACCCTCTGAAATAACGTATATACATCGCCGCAGGATAAACCGCAAGCGAGGTTCCGCCGATAATCAGAAGCTCCGCCGCTGCAATTTCTTCGATCGCCTTTTCAACCGTATCTTCATTGAGCGGCTCCTCATAGAGCACAACCTCCGGACGGACAAGACCGCCGCATTTTTCGCAGTGAGGAACCTTGCCCTTGAGCGCTTTCAGCTTTTCGAGAGGATACGGCTTGCCGCATTCCATACAGTAGTGAACGGCGGTTGTTCCGTGCAGTTCAAGAACATTTTTACTGCCTGCTTTCTGATGAAGCCCGTCAATGTTCTGCGTTATCACCGAGGAGAGCTTGCCTTTTTTCTCCATCTCGGCAAGAACCCTGTGTGCCGTGTTCGGCAAGACGTCGATCTCCAAAAAATATTTATAATAGAAATCGTAGAATGTTTCGGGATTTGAAACGAAAAAGCTGTGGCTGAGAATCGTCTCGGGCGAAACGCCGTATTCACGCACGGTGTTGTAAAGCCCGTCCTCACTGCGGTAGTCCTTGACTCCGCTCTCGGTCGAAACGCCCGCACCGCCGAAGAAAACCGTCTTTTGCGAATCATTTATGAGCTGAGCGAGCCTGTTGATTTTTTCCTCGTCCACGCTATCACTTCCCATATAAATTGTATTGAAATTATAGCATAAATGTAAAAAAATATCAAATGTATTGAGATTTTTCGTTGGATAGGTTATAATAAACTGAATCAAAATATTCACAAAGGGGGAATTACGTGAGCGGCGAAAAGCTGAACAATAAATTTCACTGGGGATTTGCCTTAATCCTCGTTACTATATTCCAGGTGCTTACGGGTACGGTCGCCGTAACGGCGAACGGATTCAGCAGTAAGCTGTTTGTGATCTATGCGGGATACATAATTCTTGAGTGGGCATATTTTATCGTTGCCTCGATTTTCTGCGGACAGAATAATTTTGAGCTCGAGATAATCGGATTCCTGTTCTCGGGAATAGGTTTGACGAATGTTGCAACGGTCTATGAGGATTATGCGCTCAAACAGGCGGTTGCGGTTGTACTCGGTCTGATATTTTTCATAGCACTGCTTGTGATAATGAGGCGGACGGATATTGTTATGAAGCTGAGAATGCCCGTTGCGTTTGCGGCAGTCGGCTTGCTCGTTGCCAACCTTGCGCTCGCAAAGTATACTAACGGTGCGCTCAACTGGATAACAATCGGCGGACTGTCCGTTCAGCCGTCGGAATTTGTCAAAATTGCGTTTATTTTCGTTGGTGCGGCGTCACTCGACAAGCTCCAGAACGCACGAAGCATTACAAAATATCTTATCTTTTCGTTCGGCTGTGTCGGTGCTCTCTTCCTGATGAAAGATTTCGGTGCGGCGCTCATATTCTTCTTCACATTCATTGTGATTGCGTTTATGCGCTCGGGCGATGTGAGAACGATTGCGCTTGTCATAGTCGGCGCAATTCTCGGAGGACTGATGATAGTCTATTTTAAACCGCACGTTGCCGCCCGTTTCAAGGCGTACAGACACATCTGGGAACTCATCAATGACGAGGGTATGCAGCAGACGAGAACGCTTATCTATTCGGCAAGCGGCGGCTTATTCGGACTCGGAATCGGCAAGGGCGAGCTCAGAAATGTTGTGTTCGCCGAGACCGATCTCGCTTTCGGAATGATATGCGAGGAGTGGGGAATGATAGTCGCTCTGACGATAGTTATTACCTATGCGTTCATTTTACTCTATGCAATCAAGGTTGCGAGAAACACCCGTTCTGCATTCTATGCAATTGCCGCCTGCGCGGCTGCGGGACTTCTTCTGTTCCAGACAAGCCTTAATATTTTCGGAGTTACGGATATTCTTCCTTTTACGGGAGTTACGCTCCCGTTTATCAGCCGAGGCGGATCAAGCATCATCTCCTCGTGGGGTATGCTCGCTCTTATCAAGTCGGCGGATATCAGAACCTATCCGAAGCTCTCAAAGACGATACTTCCCGACCATCCGCTCTATCCGCCGAATATTATGATCGGCAAGAGGGGAAAACGGCAGGTATATATTCCGCCCGTTGTCAACAAGCCCGTTAAGGTTAAAAGCTCGGCGGCTGATATACCCGTCAGCAGAAAGAAAACAACTTCCGCACCGAGCAAGGATATCCCTATCAGCAAAAAGAGAACATCCACACAGCAAAAGCCCAAGGATATTCCGATATCAAAGAACGGGAGGGCTAAGAAATGAGAAATACCACAAGAAGAGCCTTTGTCCTGTATTTTGTTATAGTTGCCTTTTTCGGCGGTCTCGGATTTATGATGTATAGCTTTTATGTCCACGGATCCGAATGGACCTCAAACCTTGTGAATCAGCATATATACAAAAACGGTGAGATCTCAAGCGCAGGCACGGTCTATGACCGCAACGGAACAAAGCTCGTTTACAGCGAGGACGGCGTCCGTATATATAATGAGGACAGAACCGTCCGCAAAGCGATGCTCCACGCCGTCGGCGACAACTCGTCGTTCATCGCAACGGGAGTGCAGTATGTTTACAGTTCAAAGCTCTCGGGATACGATTTTGTTAACGGCGTCTATAATCTGAAAAAATATAACCGTGGAAATGATATAAATCTTACTCTTGACGCTGATATATGCAAAACCGCTTACGAGGCGATGGACGGCAGAAAGGGCACAATTGCCGTTTATAATTACAAAACGGGTGCGATGGTTTGTATGGTTTCCACCCCGTCATACGATCCGCAGGACAAGCCCGACGATATCGACGATAATCCCGATAAATACGAGGGCGTTTATCTGAACCGTTTCATCTCGGGACTGTATACTCCGGGTTCGATCTTCAAGGTTGTTACGGCAATTTCGGCGATCGAAAACATTCCCGATATTTATTCTCAGACCTTTGAGTGCACAGGCGAATACGCAACCGGCGACGGAAAAATAATCTGTAACGGTGTGCACGGCACGGTAGATTTTGAGGAGGCACTCAACCATTCCTGCAACTCCGCATTTGCGCAGATTGCCATTGAACTCGGTCAGTCGAAGCTGATGAAAACAGCGGGCGAGCTCGGATTTAACACCAAGGAGGATATGGATCAGATCACCGTCTCCGCAAGCAAATTTGATGTCAGCAAAACAACAAAAACCGATCTCGGCTGGGCAGGCATCGGACAGTACACGACGATGGTCAACCCGTATCATATGCTGACGCTGATGGGTGCAATTGCAAACAACGGCGTTGCGACAAAGCCGTATTTTGTTCAGAATATGGTCGCTCCCGACGGCAAGACAACGGTTATCGGCAAAACCGAGGTTAATAAGACGGTTAATGTCAGTCCGCAGATTGCCGAGCAGATGAAGAAGCTGCTGCGATCCAATGTTGTGAACTATTATTCCGACTCCACATTCCCGGGACTTAAGATGTGCGGAAAGACGGGAACCGCCGAGGTTGAGGGCGGCTCGCACGCATGGTTTGTCGGATTCTCTCAGCGTGAGGATGCACCGTATGCGGTGGTCTGCGTTGTTGAAAAATCAGGATCGGGACTTTCCGTTGCCGGCGAGGTCGTCAATGAAGTTATGCAGGAAGTTTGCGGTTGATACAATATATTGTGATCGCTGAAACAAACTATACTAAAACGAAAAAATAATCAGAAAAATTTTATGAAAAAGTAATTATAATTCTAAAACAGAACTATAAAAATCTTTTTCGTGCTATTATAATAAAAAAGCGAAGTGTCCGCAGGGCTCTTTGCAAAAACGCATAAAATGCGACAAATTAAAAAGGAGAGATTCCACATGAAAAAGTTTTTAGCAATCCTTCTTTCGGTTATCATGTTGTTCTCTTTCGGCATCATTGCTTTTGCTGAGGGCGAAGAGACACCGGCTGATATGCCGAATAACATCGGTAAAGAGGCAGGTAAGATCGTTCTTTCAATCGAGAACACTTACATTGAGGCTTCCAAGGAGTACTCAATTCCTGTCAGACTTTATGCAGACTACCTTTCAAAGGTTCCTGCCGATGCTGAGAAGCTCTACATCGGTGCAGCAGGTATCGACCTTGCAGGCGATATGAAGACAGAGTATGCAGAACTCAAGGAGATCAGATTTGCAGACGGCGTTTCTCTGGAGAAGGTTGAAGCCTCATATGATCCGACAGAACTCGGCTATATGGCATTCGGTATTGATAAGGCTCACTTCAACGAGTATCTTTCAACTTCCGATGAGGGCATCATCATCGCTTACATCGACATCGTTGTAAACGATAATCTTCCGGAGGAGTACGGCGTTGATTTCGGTCAGCTCTACTTTGACGGTACATATGACTTGAACTACACACTCGGTGAGCAGTATCCCGAAATCGGTCAGTCCGCAGGCTTCATTCTTGCAGACGGCACATTCTCGGTAATCGAGACTCCGGGCACACCCGATGACGATATCGTTTATGATACAGCTTGCTTCTACCATACTCCGTATGTTCCGACATGGAAGGAGAGACTCACAACTTGGGCTAAGGCTCAGGGTCACCTCTTCGTAAGCTTCTTCATTACGATCCTTGAGGTTCTTGATTCGTTCCTTACAAAATAAGTTAATATGAATCATTGAAGGACGGTTTCGACCGTCCTTCTTTTTTGCGTTCAAAAATAAATTCATAAAAAATTTGCTTTATTTTGTCGGAGTTATAGAGTATAATATTATTTGTATAATCAATAAGGAGACGGTGTAATGCTTGATCTTATAAAAAGAAATACTCCGAGGATTGCCGATCAGTTCATTCTTAAAACAATAAGCGACGACAATGGATATGATAATTATGAAATATATGCCGAGGATAAAAAGGTTGTTCTTGCGGGCAACTCTCCGCTCAGTCAGGCGATGGCTTACTATGACTATCTTGGCAGGTTCCACGGTGTTGTGATAACGAATGGCGACTATGATATTTCAACAATTTCATCCGCACCTCTGCCGGAAGAGAAAATCACACGAACCGTTAAGAAAAAAATCAGGGCAATGACAAGCTATGAGAGCTTCTCGCTCAGCGGAAATTTCCGTGGATTCGATCGCTGGGAAAAGGAAATAGATTTTATGGCGATGCACGGAATCAACAGAGCCTTTCAGCCGGTCGGATTTGACGGAGTGCTCTTCAGAACGCTGACGGAAATCGGAATGCCGGAAAATTTCTGCCTTGAATTTTCATCCGGTCCCGCTTTCCTGATCAATCAGCTGACGGGCAACATCGCCGGAACAAATTCGGTCAACAGCAAGGAATATCTTGAAAGAAAAATCACCGTCGGCAAGCTCATAAGCGACCGTGAGAGAAGCCTCGGAATCGAGCCGATTTTTCCTGCCGCAATTCCGAGTGTACCGTTCAGCCTGAGGAAAAAATATATCAAGATGGATATTTTCAAGGCGCCGATGTGGTACAATTTCCCTCCGATATTTTTCATCAGACCTAAGAACGCTTTCTTCTCGGTTTTTAATAAAAAATTCCTGACGATTCAGCGTGAGGCGCTCGGCGAAACTCACAGCTATATGTTCGAGGCGATATACGAATCGGACAAGAAGGGCTACAATTCCCATCTTGCCGATCTCGGAAAAGCGCTTGAAGAAATGCTTGGCGAATTTGACGGGGACGCCGTTTGCTATATGCATACGAGCTCGATCAATTCCGATTTCTTCAAAAATTGTTCGGGCGAAAGATATATTTTTCTCGACAACTGCGATATGAACAAAAATTCCGATATACTGGGCGGAAAGAAATTTATCACAGAGCTCAGCGGCAACCGCTACGGAAGAACGGGAATCTACGGAAACGTGCAAAAGATTTGCGACGATCCGTTTGCCGATTCCGAGCTTGGCGGAGCACTGTCGTTTGATACGTTTGATATCAACCCCGTTTACTGTGCGGCGGCTCTCAAATCAATCACTGCGGACGGAAAATTTGACCGTGACGAATTTATAAAGGATTTCTGCAAAAAGAGATACAAGACAGACGCTTTCTCGCAGGATATAACAGACCTCGTCGATCTTTGCGACAGCGACGAATGCTGCGGTTCGATAATCTGCGCACGCCCGTGCACAAACGTAAAGCATACGGCGCCGTTTGATACGGTCGAAAGAAGCTATGATTTTCATAAGCTCTATGATATTGCGAAAAAAATTGTTGATTCCGATGCGAAAAAGGTTGATGCAATGCGTGCGGATCTTCAGTCGATTGTACGTCAATTTCTTTCGGATCTCGCCTATCCGATATATATAAAAGCGACTGAATTTTTCAGAGAAAAAAATGTCAGAAATTTTGAACAGGCAAGCAATCTTTTCCTCGAAATATGTGAGGATATTGACCGACTTTTGAGAACAAGATCGGAGACGAATTTTTGCACAAAATATGTTGAGGCTCAGGAGCTCGGCAGCAGTAAGGAAGAGAAGGAATCTTTGCAAATAAATTTCCTTTTGCTTCATACAATCTGGGGACCGTTCGATCATTCGATTCTTTACGATACGGTCTGGAATGAATGGGGCGGACTTGTTAAGGATTACTACGAGGCGAGATGGCATATGTATTACCGCTCGCTCGCCGCTTACTTTGACAACCCGAAAAAACTGAAAGACAATTCAAAGAAACAGCCACTTGACAGAAATGAATACAACGGTTCGTATCAGGCAAAGCGTCTTGCGCTTTTTGAAAACAATTTCCTTGAGAACTACATTCCGAACAAGAACGGAATTGAGGAAGAGGACACCGTTGAGGTTGCAAAAGAATTGCTTGAAAAATATTCCGAAGTTTATACACAGTTTTAAGAAGGAGCATATCAATGAAAAATATTCCGGAATCGGTTAAGTCACATATTGACGAGGTTGCCGAAAAACTCAAAAAATATCCGAAGCTCGAAAAGCTCTACCGCAATTGCTATCCGAATACCCTGGAGACAACGGCGGAGATTCTTCCCGACGGCTCGACATTTCTTTATACGGGCGACATCCCTGCGATGTGGCTCAGAGATTCGACGGCGCAGGTCACGCACTATCTTCCGCTGGCTAAGAATGATCCCGAAATTCGCTCGATAATTCGTGGACTGATTGTCCGTCAGCTCGAGTACATAAGAATTGATCCGTATGCAAACGCATTTAATATTGAGAAAAACGGGCACGGTCACACCGACGATCTTCCGCTGAATGATCCGTGGGTTTGGGAGCGCAAGTATGAGATTGATTCGCTCTGTTATCCGTTCAGGTTGGCGTATCTTTACTATAAACAGTCGGGCGACAAGTCGATAATTGACGAAAACTTTATTGCCACGGCAAAAACGGTTGTCGATCTCTGGATAACCGAACAGCACCATTTTGAAAAGTCGCCTTACACGTTTCAGCGCTTCGGATGCCGCTGGATTGATACTCTCCACAACGGCGGCATGGGCTACCCCGTAAACTTCACGGGAATGACATGGAGCGGATTCAGACCGAGTGACGACAGCTGCACATTCGGATATCTTATTGCATCGAATATGTTTGCCGCTGTTGTTCTCAGATATATTGATGAGATATTCACCGAGATGAATATTGACGACGGTGATTTTCTTGCAAAGCTCAGAAATCTCCGTGACGAGATCGAATACGGAATCAAAACCTACGGTACTGTTATTCACCCGAAATACGGTAGAATTTTTGCCTGCGAGACAGATGGCTTCGGCAATCATATTCTTGCGGATGACGCAAACGTACCGAGCCTTTTGAGCGCACCTTATCTCGGATTCTGCGATGTTAACGATCCGGTCTATGTCAACACGAGAAAATTTATTCTCAGCAGTGACAACCCGTTCTATTATACGGGAAAGGCGGCGTCGGGTGTCGGCAGTCCGCACACGCCGGAGGGATATATCTGGCACATAGCTCTCTCGATGCAGGGACTTACATCCACCGATCCGGAGGAGATAAAGAGTCTTATCGAAACTCTTGTTTCGACCGATGCGTATACCGGATATATGCACGAGGGCTTCTGCGCCGACGATGCGGCAAAGTTTACACGTCCGTGGTTTGCGTGGTCAAATTCGATTTTTGCCGAGTTTATCGAATCGGCACTTGAAAAAGGAATAATATAATTTGCGGGGGTCTGCACTGAACGCGGCGGACCCTCGTTTTCTTTTTTTCGTATTTTTTGAATTTCCTATTGTAATTTAAACAAAATGTATGTATAATGGAACGGTAAATTGAATGCGGACGAAAAAACAATGTATTTTGTTGCGTCTGCGGTAAATCCGTGCGCATTCGGCGTATGGTGGAGGAGTTAGAAACGTGCTTGGTAAATATGTTCGTATCAAGGTGACTCATCCGATCCACTCTTACAGCAATGAGCAGGGCTTCACCTATGAGCTTAATTACGGTGAGGTCGAGGGAGCAAAACAGTTCAACGCCTCTGTTAAAGGCGCATTTATTATGGGAATCAATCATCCCGTGCGCAGTTTTGACGGAAGAGTTGTTGGAATCGTCAGATATGACGGCAGTAATGAAACAGATTGGGTAGTTGCACCGAAAAGTACAAGATTCATTAACATCGACATCGCAAACGGTATTGACTTTGCGGTAAAAAACAAGAAACACACGCTTGAATGTCTTTATGAGCGTTCGTGCGGAGCCGTTGTTTACAGAAACATCGGCGGAATGATTCGCTTCCTGCTGATCAAGAACAGACGGAGCGCCCACTGGGGATTCCCGAAGGGTCACGTCGAGCAGGGCGAGAATGATTTTCAGACTGCGTACCGTGAGGTTCTTGAGGAAACGGGTATCAGGATAAATATTCATCCCGATTTTGTTACGAAAAGTCAGTACACAATTCAGGGCAAGGTCGAGAAAAATGTAAATATTTTCCTCGCCGCAACTCAGGATACTCAGACGATTATTCAAAAGGAAGAGATAGAAGATTATATTTGGCTCGGATATGAAAAGGCTCTTAACAAGCTGAGGTTTGACAATGACCGAAACATCCTTTCCAAGGCCTACGCTTATCTTCAAAATAAAAAGATTATAACGGAGTAAAAAAGATGACAGATCAACTGATTCAGTCCATAGTAACTTTTTTTCAGGATAAAATTCCAAATGAAATTACGGTTTTTATTATTTCTCTGCTCCCGGTATTGGAGCTCAGAGGCGGATTGATAGCTGCAAGGCTCTTAAATATGGACGTTATGAGGGCGTTTATCATCTGCTACCTCGGCAATATGCTTCCGATTCCTTTCATTTTACTTTTCCTGAAAAAGATTTTTGAGCTGATGAAAAAATCTAAGGGGCTCGGCAAAATTGTCAATAAGATGGAGAAAAAAGCCGAGAAACACAGACACACCATCGAGAAGTACGGCACGTGGGGACTTTTGGTTCTCGTTGCTATTCCACTACCCGGCACAGGCGGCTGGACAGGCGCACTTGTTGCCGAAATAATGGATATTAAAATCAAGAAGTCGCTTCCGATGATTGCTTTGGGCGTTCTGATTGCAGGACTGATAGTCGGAACCATTGCTTTTGGATTGTTCGGTTAATTTAATAGGATTTCAACGGGTCGTGAAAACGATCCGTTTTTTATGTTTAAGATAATTTGTACGGCATACCTTAAAAAATAATTTTGAATTTTTCATTAAAAATTGTATTTTCTACTTTACAGAACAGCCGTTTTACAGTAAAATATAAATGATATTCAGGGTAGTGGGGGTATTCCAATGTATAAAAGAATCTTGCTGAAGCTCAGCGGAGAGGTTCTTGCCGGAGAGCAGGGACACGGAATAGATTTTGATATGGTGACAAATGTTTGCACATACGTCAAAAAGGTTGCCGATATGGGAGTTCAGATCGGACTTGTTGTCGGCGGCGGAAATTTTTGGAGAGGCAGAAGCAGCGGCACAATGAACCGCACGAGAGCGGACAATATGGGAATGCTTGCAACGGTTATGAACTCGCTTGCACTTTGTGAGGCTCTCGAGCAGCTCGGAGTAAAGGCAAGGGTTATGTCCTCAGTCGGTATGCAGCCGATCGCCGAGCAGTATGTTGCACGTGATGCGGTTGCTCATCTTAATGACGGCGAGGTTGTGATTTTCGGCTGCGGCACAGGCTGTCCGTTCTTCTCAACCGATACGACGGCAGCTCTCAGGGCGGCGGAAATTGAGGCAGACGTTATTTTCAAAGCAACAAATGTTGACGGCGTTTTCGACAAGGATCCGAATAAATTTGACGATGCCGTCAAGTATGACACGCTTACTCATTCAGAGGTGCTTGCAAAAGGCCTCAAGGTAATGGACAGCACTGCGGCTTCGCTTTGCAGGGATAATTCAATCGCTATTCTTGTATTCAATCTTGAGGATCCCGAGAATATTATCAGAGCCGTTAAGGGCGAAAATATAGGTACACTCGTTAAAGAATAAAATATATTTGTGAGGAGATTTTTTATGAAAGAAGTTTACAGCAATACCAGAGAAAAAATGACAAAGACTGTTTCCGTTCTCGGCAAGGACTATGCCGCAATCAGAGCCGGACGTGCAAATCCCGGTGTGCTTGACAAGGTGCTTGTTGATTATTACGGAGTTCCGACGCCGATCAACCAGATGGCGGCAATTTCGGTTTCCGAAGCTCGTATTCTTGTTATTCAGCCGTGGGATAAGTCAACTCTCACCCCGATCTACAAGGCAATTCAGGCTTCCGATATCGGCATCAATCCTCAGAACGACGGTTCGGTTATCCGTATGACTTTCCCTCAGCTTACCGAGGACAGACGTAAGGAACTTGTTAAGGACATCAAGAAGATGGCAGAGGATTCAAAGGTTGCGATCCGCTCTATCCGCCGTGATGCAATCGACAAGATTAAGAAGATGCAGAAAGCATCCGAGATCACAGAGGACGACCTCAAGAACGGTGAAGAAGAACTCCAGAAGATAACCGATGAGTTTATCAAAGAAATCGACAGCGCCGCTTCTGTAAAGGAAAAGGAAGTTATGTCAATATAATCGTGAATACTTACAGGCAGGCTTCACGGTCTGCCTGTTGTTAATAGTAAAGGAGACCCTTCTATGGAAAACAGAAATGTTCCCGAGCATATCGGTATAATTATGGACGGAAACGGTCGCTGGGCAAAGCAGAGAGGCTTGCCCCGTTCCGAGGGACACAAGGCAGGTGCCAAGGTGTTTAAGCAGATCTGTGATTATGCCGGAGAAATCGGTATAAAATATATTACGTTTTATGCTTTCTCAACCGAAAATTGGAAACGTCCGCCCGAGGAGGTTTCCTCACTTATGGATCTTTTTCGTGAGTATATGCACGAGGCTGAGGATCGAAAGGCGGAAAACCTTCAAAAGGGAATGAGAATGCATTTCATCGGACACCGTGAGGGTATTCCCGAGGATCTTCTCAATCTTTTTGATACCTCAGAGGAGGAGTCGAAAGACGCCGATAAATACGATGTTAATATCGCTATCAATTACGGCGGCAGACTCGAAATTGTCGACGCCGTCAAACAGCTCGGCGAGAAGATTAAATCAGGCGAGCTTGACCCTGCCGATATAACAGAAGCTGACATTTCGTCTCATCTCTACACCGCAGGACAGAGCGATCCCGACCTTATAATTCGTCCCAGCGGAGAGTACCGTCTCTCAAACTTTCTCACATGGCAGTCGGCATATTCCGAGCTTTGGTTCTCCGACATTCTTTGGCCGGACTTTACTCCTGCCGATCTTGATAAGGCGATAGACGATTATAATAAGCGCAACCGTCGTTTCGGCGGCGTTTGAGATTGGTTAAATTTCTCCACAACCGATTTTTCGCCCGGGGCAGTGCAACAGCACAGCACCCGACCTGCAAAATCGCCTGTGAAAAAATTTTCCTCAATTTCAAAAGTTTGTTTGAAATTGCATCTGTTCGCAGCAGTACCTTAGTACAGCTTACAAGCTGAAAAAAGCGCTGTGAACGATTTTCTGACAAACTTATTCATAGGTTAATTCCCACAACCGATTTTTCGCTCTATGCAGTGCGACAATATAGCATATAAAATTTTACATTCGGTACGTAGGGCACGATGCCCACATCGTGCCGTGAAAGACATATGAAATGTTGATTACTGACAAAAGTTTTTTCGACATTCGAAAGGATAAAACATATGAAAACAAGAATTATTTCGGGAGTGTCCTATTCCCTGATCATTATTGCTGTAATGTTTTTTATGAACACTGCGGCGCTGCCGATACTGATGGCTTTCATCTGTGGCGTTGCGGTCTATGAGCTTAATCACGTCGCAAAGGTCAAGCTCCCGCTTGCGATTCCGTCAATTATCGTCGGAGCATATATTCCGATTGAGATCAGATATCATTTCCTTGAAAAAATTCACGTCACCGTATTTGCCGCTCTTGCGGTCTACATTATCGCTATGCTCATAATGATGGTCAAGTGGCACGGTGAAGTCAAGTTTGAACAGGTCGCAATCTCCGTTCTTTGCTCAATCGCTGTTCCTGAATCGCTCGGCTGCTGGATCAGAATCAACGATCTTCAGCTTGCCGATGCAAGATACACCCAAGCGAACGTGGTCTATCTTATCCTGTTCACTGTTTTCTGTGCATGGCTAACCGATATGTTTGCCTATTTCACCGGTGTGTTCTTCGGCAAGCATAAGATGACCCCCGTTGTCAGTCCGAAAAAGACATGGGAGGGTGCAATCGGCGGCGTATTTCTTACAGCGGCGCTGAATGTCGGCTTGTACTTTGTTTTTGCAAAGAAATTCTTCCCCGACGGACACTTTTTCCTCTGGGATTGGTGGGCAGTCATTCCGATTTCGCTTGTCCTTTCTGTAATCAGCATCTTCGGCGATCTCTCTGCTTCGGTTATCAAGAGAAACTACGGTGTCAAGGATTACGGCAAGCTGATCCCGGGTCACGGCGGAATTATGGACAGATTTGACAGCACATTGTTTGTTTTCCCGATTATGTACGGAATATTGAGCATAATCGAGACATTTTAAAAGTAAAATTTAGGGTGATACTATGAGTAAAACCGTTACTGTTCTCGGCTCTACGGGCTCAATCGGAACTCAGGCTCTCGAGGTTATTGAAATGCAGGGCTATGAGGTCACGGCGCTGACCGCAGGAGTTAACACGGAAATAATTGAAAAACAGATCAGAAAATTTAAGCCGAAATACGCCGCAATGGCGGATGAAAAGGCGGCGGCAGAGCTGAAAATTAAGGTTGCGGATACCGATACTGTCGTACTTTCGGGCGTTAAGGGTATCTGTGAGTGCGCATCACTCGGGGCAGATTATGTTCTCAACAGCATAGTCGGTATGGCAGGACTGGAGCCGACGATTGCCGCAATAAATGCAGGCAGTGAGCTTGCCCTTGCAAACAAGGAAACGCTTGTTGCGGGCGGTCAGCTTGTTATGAACCTTGCGAAAGAAAAAGGCGTCAGCATTTTGCCCGTTGACAGTGAGCACTCGGCGATTTTTCAGTCTATGCAGGGATGCCGTGATAAAAAAGAGATAAAAAAACTTATTCTTACCGCATCGGGCGGTCCGTTCTTCGGCAGAAAGCGTGACGAGCTTGTTGATGTTACGGTCAAAGAGGCACTGAACCATCCGAATTGGAGTATGGGAGCGAAAATTACGATTGACTCCGCTTCAATGATGAACAAGGGCCTTGAGCTGATTGAGGCTGTATGGCTTTTCTCGATGGATCCGAAAGATATCGACATCGTTGTTCACCGTCAGAGCGTTATTCATTCGCTCGTTGAGTTCTGTGACAATTCCGTTATCGCTCAGCTCGGAGTTCCCGATATGAGGATCCCGATACAGTATGCGCTTACGTATCCGAATAGGATACCGTCACCCGTTAAGGAACTTTCGTTGACGGATTACGGAACGCTTACTTTTGATAAGCCCGATTACGAAACATTCGGACTTATCAATGTCTGCCGAAAGGCGATTGACGACGGCGGACTTTTCCCTGCCTGCGCAAATGCGGCGAACGAGGAGGCTAACCTCGCTTTCAGACAGGGCAAAATTAAATTTTTACAAATTGAGGAACTGGTCAGGGAGACCGTTGAGAATGCTCGGCGTTTTGACACATATAAGCTCGATGATGTGCTGGATATGTATAACTGGGCAAGGGGTTATGTGAAAGAAAAAATAACGGGCTGAATACCGAAAATATCAGCCTCCCCTTATGGTAAGGGGAGGGGGCCGCTTGCGGTGGAAGTGATAAGAAATAATTGTTTTATCTTATCAAGTGTTTAAACACCACCTTTTGAACGGTATCAGACCCAAGAAAGAGGCGATTAAAATAGGATTCTTATCTGTACTGGCAAGCAAATGGACGATTCTGCTTGCGATAATATTCTTCGGCATAATAATTATGGTGCACGAGGCGGGACACTTCACTTTTGCAAAAATTTTCGGCGTAAAGGTAAATGAATTTTCCCTCGGTATGGGACCGACCCTTATAAAAAAGAAAAAGGGCGAAACGCAGTATTCGTGGAGGCTTCTGCCGATCGGCGGCTTTGTCAGTATGGAGGGCGAGGATGAGGACAGCACCGACGAACGTGCGTTCAACAATAAGCCCTGCTGGCAGAGGATAGTTATCGTTGTTGCGGGCGCACTCGTCAACATTATCCTCGGCCTTATAATAATTGCTATAATGCTCGGCGTGACAGACAACCTTTCCGGTACAAGCTATGTAAATTTCTTTACGGATAACGGAAAACAGGTTGCCGAATATAACGGGCTCAGGGCAAAGGACAAAATATTGAAAATTGACGGAAAAAGAGTGTATTATTACACCGATGTTCCGTATCTTCTCAGCCGTGACGAGGGCTCGACCGCAGATCTTCTGGTCGAGAGAGACGGCAAAAAGGTTGAAATTAACGGCGTTGAAATGCCGTATTCAAAGATCGTTATGGTCGGCGTTGACAAGACAGCCGGAACCGTGTTCAAGGATACGTTCAAGGAGTCTGTCAGTATGTTCAGAATGGTTTGGCTGAGTCTCTTTGACCTTGTGACGGGCAAATACTCCGTAAAGGATGTCTCGGGACCTGTCGGCGTTGTCGATTATGTTTCCGATGCGGCACAGGAGTCGGTTAAAACGGCGGACTACACGGGACTGCTCAGCATAATGGCGCTCATTACGATAAATATCGGTGTGTTCAATCTCCTGCCGATTCCCGCACTTGACGGCGGACGCCTTTTCTTCCTGCTTATCGAGCTTGTCAGAAGAAAGCCGATAAAGCAGAGGTATGAATCTCTTGTTCATGCGATCGGTATGGTAATTCTCCTGCTGTTTATGGCGGCGATTACGTTTAAGGACATCTACTCGTTGATTGTGAAATAATTCTTTACATTGATATTTTTTAACATAAGTTCATTTTATCTGCTGTCTTTTTCAGCCTTCCCCTTGAGGGGAAGGTGGGCGGCGGATTGCGCCGCTCGGATGAGGTGGAGATTTTTTATCTCCCCTTTTGATAAAATCAAACTTGAACTTTTCCACCTCATCACCGTCTTACGACGGAGCTTCCCCTCAAGGGGGAAGCCTTAGTCAATTCTTTCAACAAATAAAAGTTTAATTGACGATATTACCATTGGGAGGTGCCGAAAAGCGGCGGAGGGGATGAAGAAAAACAGAAAAACATTTTAACCGAACCGAGGTATTAAAATGGAACGAAGAAAAACGAAAAAAATAAAAGTCGGAAACACATATATCGGAGGCGACGCACCCATAACGGTTCAGTCGATGCTCAACAAACCTGCTCACGATATCGAGGCGAGCGTTAAACAGGCGGTCGAGCTTGAAAAGGCGGGCTGTCAGATAATCCGTGGCGCAATTCCCGATATGGACGCCGTGAAGCTCATCCCTGCTCTTAAAGAAGCGGTGAGTGTGCCGATCGTTGCGGACATTCATTTCGATTACCGTCTTGCGATCGAAGCGGTTGCGGCGGGCGTTGACAAAGTGCGTATAAATCCGGGCAACATCGGCTCGGACGACAGGGTTAAAAAGGTCGTTGAGGCGTGCCGATCGAAGAATATCCCGATCCGAATAGGTGTAAACTCGGGCTCGGTTGAAAAAGAGATTCTTGCAAAATACGGTGCTCCGACCCCCGAGGCTATGGCGGAGAGCGCAATGTACCACGCCTCGCTGCTCGAAAAATTTGATTTTGACGATATTGTTATTTCAATCAAATCATCCAATGTAGAGAATATGATAAAGGCATACGAAACCGTTGCCGAAAGATGCGATTACCCGCTCCATCTCGGCGTTACCGAGGCAGGCACTCAGCGTATGGGTCTGATAAAATCGAGCGCAGGCATCGGAAGTCTGCTTATGCACGGAATAGGAGATACGATCCGTGTGTCGCTGACCGCCGACCCGATTCAGGAGGTTTATGCCGGAATTGATATTCTCAAGGCGCTTGATCTGCGTACCGACTGCGTACAGATTGTGTCTTGCCCGACCTGCGGAAGAACGAAAATTGACCTTATCAAGGTTGCAGGCGAGGTTGAGAATGCACTCAGAGATTGCCATAAGCGGCTCAAGGTTGCCGTAATGGGCTGTGTGGTCAACGGACCGGGCGAGGCTAAGGAAGCCGATATCGGTATTGCCGGCGGAGACGGATGTGCCGTTCTCATTAAAAAGGGCGAAATAATCAGAAAAATTAAAGAAGAAGATATTGTCAGCGAACTGCTGGCTGAAATAGATAAGATGTAATTTGGGAGTGTAAATTTGAAAGCGGTTAGTTTTCTCAGCCTTTTCGGCGAATACATAGATCACAGCGTTGCGGCTTATTTTGATTCCGCAACGGTCGAAAGCATTGAGGCGAGCCTTGCTGAACGAAGCGTCAGTATGCTCGTCAGCTTTCCTGCGCCCATAGATTCCGCCGTCATCAAAAAGGCGAGGGCAGAGCTTATCCGTGTGATGAATCTGCACCGACTTGACCTCGGAATACATTTCCCTCCCGAGACCTTTGATATAAATTATATGACGGGCTTTGTAAAGGAAGTTTACGAGCATTTTCCTGCGTCAAGAACCATTCTTGAGGGCGCAGTCTACAATATCAGCGGCGATAAGCTGACAGTTGAGCTTGCGGCAAACGGCAAGGACGTTCTTGTCAATCTCGGATGCGACAAATTTATTCGTCAGACGATTGACCGCCGATTTGAAAGACTGATCAATGTTGAATTTGTCAGCAACGTTTCGGCTCAGGATGATATAAAGGTTCTTGAGGAGCTTCAGAAAAAAGAAAATCAGAAGATAGCAGTCGCTCCGCCGATGGTGAATCCCGTCGCCGCATCAAAGGCGCCGGTTCAGAAAAAGCCGAAAGAAAAGACCTATGACGACCTGCCGATTTCAATCACGAATGCAAAGCCGCTTTTCGGTACGCTTGTCAAGGGCAAGCCGAAGCCGATCAAGGAGTGCCTGCCAGAGGACGGCGAGGTTGTCGTATGGGGCGAAGTGTTCTCACTTGAAACGAGGGAGTCGAAGGACGGACGTTACAGCATAATCAATTTTAATATCACCGACTACACCTCGTCATATCCCGTTAAGGTTTTCGGTGAGAAAAAGAAGTGCGAGGATCTCGTTGCAAATCTCAAGGACGGCAAGACCGTTCTTGTACGTGGCGCAATCAATATGGATACGTATATGCACACCTATCTCATAAATGCACGTGCCGTCACGGAAATTGAAAAGATCGAGAAGCAGGATAACGCTCCCGAAAAGAGGGTCGAGCTTCACCTGCATACAAATATGTCGGCGATGGACGGTATGACGAGCGCAAAGGAGCTTGTCAGCCGTGCGATAGCGTGGGGTCACAAGGCTATTGCGATTACCGATCACGGTGTTGTTCAGGCTTTCCCCGAGGCTTGCAACACAGCCGCAAAGGCGGGAATAAAGATTATCTACGGTATGGAGGGCTACCTCGTTGACGACGACGCTTTCTATGACGATTACGGATTCGGCGCCGACGACGAAATCCCTGCCGAATATATCGAGAAAGTTCGTGCCGAAAAGACATACCACATAATTATAATTGCGAAAAACACACAGGGACTTAAAAATCTCTATAAGTTAATCACCGATTCAAACCTGAAATTTTTCAAGCGCAGACCGAGAATCCCCCGTCACAGGCTTATGCAATTGCGTGAGGGTCTTATAATCGGAAGCGCCTGCGAGGCGGGCGAGCTTTACCGTGCTCTTGTCGATCAGAAGAGTGATGAGGATGTCCTCAGAATCGCATCTTTCTATGATTATCTTGAAATTCAGCCGAACGGAAACAACGCCTTTATGCTTCGCAGTCAGGATGAGCGTTACGAGCGTTTCAAGACGGTTGAGGATCTTGAAAATGTAGACAGGCAGATTATTCACATTGCGGACAAGCTCGGCAAAATGGTTGTTGCCACCTGCGACGTTCATTTCATTGACCCGGGCAATGCCGTTTTCCGTGAAATTCTTATGACGTCGATGGGATTCTCCGATGCGTCACAGCAGGCTCCGCTCTATTTCAGAACAACTGACGAGATGCTTGCCGAGTTTGCATACCTCGGTGAGGAGACGGCAAAGGAAGTTGTCATCACCAATCCGAATAAGATTGCCGACCTCTGCGAGAGCGGAATGACGCCGTTCCCGAGGGGCACATTCCCGCCGAGCCTTGAGGGCGCAGACGAGGATCTGACAAGAATCTGTTGGGAGAGAACCAAGAGAGATTACGGCGATCCTGTGCCCGAGAATGTTGCTCAGCGACTTGAAAAGGAACTGAAATCAATTATTTCAAACGGATTCGGCGTTCTTTATATGATCGCTCAGAAGCTCGTTCAGAACTCCGAGGAGCACGGCTATTACGTCGGCTCGAGAGGATCTGTCGGTTCGTCGTTCGTTGCCCATGCGGCAGGTATTTCCGAGGTTAACCCTCTTCCGCCGCACTATATATGCACAAAATGCAAACACAGCGAGTTCTTTATGGACGGTTCTGTCGGCTCGGGCTATGACCTGCCGCCGAAGGACTGCCCGAACTGCGGAATCCCGATGCACCGTGACGGTCACGATATCCCGTTTGAAACATTCCTTGGCTTCAAGGGAGACAAACAGCCCGATATCGACCTTAACTTCAGCGGTGAATATCAGTTCTACGCTCACAGATATACCGAGGAGCTTTTCGGTATTGACCATACATTCAAGGCTGGTACAATCGGTACAATTGCCGATAAAACCGCATACGGATTTGTAAAAAAATGGCTTGAGGTTAAGGGTATCACCGTTAACCGTGCCGAGGAGGACAGGCTGACAAAGGGTTGCACGGGAGTTAAGAGGACGACTGGTCAGCACCCCGGCGGAATGGTTGTTGTCCCGGCAAGCAATGATGCCGAGGACTTTACCCCGATTCAGCACCCGGCGGACGATGTTTCCGGCGGACTGAGAACAACTCACTTCGACTTCCATTCGCTCCACGATACGATACTCAAGCTCGATAACCTCGGCCACGATGTGCCGACGCTTTACCGTCACCTTGAGGATTCGACGGGAATCAATGTTTTCGATGTTGATATCTGCGACCCGAAGCTGTATGAGCTTCTGACCTCTCCCGAACCGCTCGGCGTAACGGCGGAGGAAATCGGCTGTGAAACCGGTACGCTTTCTCTTCCCGAACTCGGTACGCCGTTTGTACGGGGAATGTTGATGGAGGCAAAGCCAAAGAACTTTTCCGATATGCTTCAGATTTCGGGACTTTCACACGGTACGGACGTTTGGCTCGGCAATGCTCAGGAGCTTATCAAAAACGGTACCTGCACGATTTCCGAGGTTATCGGAACACGTGATAATATAATGGTTTACCTTATGCACAAGGGCCTTGAACCCGATATGGCATTTAAAATAATGGAGATTGTCCGTAAGGGCAACGCAACAAAGCTCCTGACGGAAGCGCATATCAAGGCGATGAAGGAACACAATGTTCCCGATTGGTATATCGACTCGTGTATGAAGATCAAGTATATGTTCCCGAAAGCCCATGCGGCGGCATACGTAAGCGCCGCAATGCGTCTGGCTTGGTACAAGGTGTATAAGCCGACCGAATATTACGCAACCTATATGACCGTCCGTGGCGAGGATCTTGATACCGTTGCCATACTTGAGGGCAGGGGAGCTGTCAAACAGCTTATGAACTCGATCATAAACAAGGGTCACGACGCAACCGCAAAGGAAGAAAATATGTATGTTGCGATGCAGGTTGTCAATGAGATGATGGCAAGAGGCGTTGAATTTTTGCCGATCGACCTCTATAAGTCGCACGCAACCGTTTACAAAATTGAGGACGGAAAAATAAGACTTCCGTTTATGTCAATGGCGGGAACGGGAGAATCTGCGGCGGTCGCACTGATGAAAGCGAGAGACGACGGCGAGGGAGAATATATGTCACGTGACGATCTTCAGCAGCGTGCGGGAGTCAGCAAGTCGGTTATGGAAACTCTCGACGCCTGCGGAGCTCTTGAGGGCTTGCCGCAGAGCACACAGATGAGCTTTTTCGGATTCTGATATAACGGAGGAAAAGAGAATGATTGATTTATACAAGCTCTGGGAGGATAGGGAAACAATGCCCGTAATTACCGTTGAATACGGCACGGGCAAGGTTCTTATGCTCGGTTATATGAACAAGGAGGCTTTTGCCTACACGCTCAAAACCCACAGAGCCTATTATTATTCGCCGCAGACGAAAGCGGTATACAAATTCGGTGAGGAAAAGGGAAACTCACAGCGTTTGATGGCGCTTGAGGTGGACTGCGGCTGTGACGCACTGCTTATGAGCGTACAGCAAAAGGGTCACGTCTGCCACCACAACGGATCGCACAGCACCTGCTTTAATGAGACAATTTACAGACGGACAGGCGCAGGGGCGTCAAAACGCAGAAAGTTCGGCAGGGTTGAGATTGACGAAAATTTTGATTTCTCAAAGGAAGATTATGAGGACGAGCTTGAATAAAATATTGACAAAACGATTGCTTTGTCGTATTATGGAAGAACGCACATATCCAATGAATATTAAAAAGGTGATTTGATGAAAGAATACATACACCGCATCAGGTCGAATTGCAAGACCTGGGAGCTCGTTTTCTGGTGGATTTTCAGAGCACTGATGATCTATGCGTTTGTTGCAGGATTTTTCAGGACTCCGTTCGATATATCCGATCCGCTTCAGGTCGGTGCAAATTTCATAGCGATGTTCGCATGGGAAATTTTTATGATCTTCCCCGAAAAATGCTTTGTCAGACATTTGCCGTCGCTGATTCAGGACTTCTCGATAGTGATGATTTTTGCCGCATCGTTCTGCGGAAAATTCCTCAATTTCTATTATGACTCAAGATTCTGGGATTCGGGAATGCACCTGCTCAGCGGAGGACTTTGCGTTCTGCTCGGCTATGAAATTGTCGTTGCAATGCAGAAAAGGGACAAGAAACCCGTTTCAATTCCCGTTGCCTTGCTCTGTGCGCTTTGCTTTTCGTTTTTTGTCTCAACCTGTTGGGAGCTTGTTGAGTTCACGATGGATCAGGTTATGACGAACCCGGCAAAGGGAACGATCGGCGATGCTCAGCACTGGTGCTATGCGCTCGCAAAGGGAACTCCGAAAGAGGCCACTCTCTTCGATCCGAAAGACATCGGCAGATGGCCGCTTATGGACACAATGGGCGACATAATTCTGAACTCTATCGGCGCGGTGGCTGCGTGGATTTTTCTCAAAATTTTCCCGTATCACCACGGAAAGAAGTTTGACGTCAATGCAGAAATTGAGGCAAACGGCAGCGAAAAGGAAAAGGAAGTTATTACAAAATAAAAATGCGGCGGAATGGTTCGTTTTCATTCCGCCGTTTTTATGATTATATTTAAGAGCGTAGTATACTAAACCGGGCGAAAAAATTCGCAGCGGTCAGGGTTTTGCCAAGTGTTATTTATTCAGTTCATCTATAACAACATCGTTGAAATGGCACAGTTCAACCTCCGCCGAATTTAGAAGGTTAACAAGTTCTGCGACAAATGCTTTGTCAAGGGAAACATCGACAAATTCGGATTTTTCCTCTCTTGACATTTTATCGACAGCCGAGATGCCGTAGGTGCTGAACCGACAGCCGTCAAGGTTGATACTTTTTTCTGTTATAAAATATTCAATATTCATACTCTCTCGCCCACAAAGTGAAATTTTCGAACGTTTTATATTATAATACAGAAAAATCTAATTGTCAATAAAAATGTGAAATTAAATAACAATTTTTAAGGTTATTCTTTTATTTTGTTTATCTCGAATAGGGCGAAAGTCGAAAAAATGCAGATCGAGTCGAAAGGACCCGATCTGAAATTTTTATTTTTTATTCTTAGTTTTATTCTGCAAATCACTGTATTTAAACATTTTCAGTTCACGGTTCTTCTTTCGTCTGCGGTTTGCCCTGATATAAAGAGCAATATAAGCTCCGGCGGCGAGAACAACGAGTATTACGAGTATTTTAAACACCGTGCTGGCGGTCATTCTTTTAAACGCCGCCTTGAGGTAGAGAAGCATACTCATATTTGCGTTTTCGGCAACTACAAGCTCGACAGTGCCTATCTGCTGATCGGCGAACATTATTTTTGCCTTGCAGACCGTGTCACCTTTTTTGAACGGAGCGTTTAAGGCGTCCGGCATATCAATCGGCTCAAAGCTGACGCTTTCCGAACCGTTTCCCTCTGGGACAAGTGCGAGAACCTCATTCTTGGCAACGAGACGGACGTTGTCCATATCCCAACAGTAGTTGACGGGAATCGTCGTTACAAACTGAGATTCCTTGGTGACAATCTCATAGCTGAGGTTGTCAAAAGCCCATTCAAACATACGCACAACATCGAGAATTGCCTGATTTTCCGTGTCGCCGTCACTGTCGGTGTCCTTATACGGTCCGCCGAGAGAGACCGCAAGATAGGTGTAGCCGTTGCGTGAGGCGTAGGAGATCATACTCTGTCCTTCGGCGTCGCTCGCACCCGTTTTGATTCCCTTACAGTCGGAGTAGTAATAGTCGGGGAAACCGTAATTCAGCATATAGTTTGTTGAAACTATCGTTCTTGCCTCGTTCTTGTTGGTCTGCGGAACGTCGTATGTCAGACTTTTTACTATCGTCTCAAAAACCGAATACTTCATTGCGGCAGCGGCAATTTTTGCAAGATCCTTTGCCGTCGATTTTTGGTTTTTATCGTCAAGACCGTGAGGATCGGTAAATTTCGTCTTTGAACAGCCGAGCTTCTTGGCGGCGGCGTTCATCTTGCTGACAAAGTTCGGAATACCCTTGCCGTATGTGTCGGCAAGCACAAGTGCCGCATCGTTTCCGCCCGGGATAAGCATACAGCAGAGCAGGTCGTGAACGCTGATTACCTCACCGTCCTGAAGTCCCGACATAATGCTTCCAGTGCCGTAAAGGCTTTCAAAGGAAGTGCCGGAGACAGTGATTTTACGGCTGAGGTCCTTTTCATTCTGAAGAACGACGAGCGCCGTCATAATCTTCGTAAGTCCCGACGGGTCGGCGGTCTGATCACCGTTTCGGTCGATGATAACGGTGTTGCTGTCCGTATTTATCAGCAGGTCGATTTTGGAATAAAGTTCAACATCTGTTGCATAATCGGTCGCTGAGGCAGGCATAATGAGTGAAACTGTAAGTAAAGCGGCGCAACATATAAAAATAATAAATTTTTTCATAGACAAGACACCCGAATTTGTAGTATTATATATTATGAAATATTATAACAGATAGAGTTATAAAAATAAATACGAATTTTAAAAATTTTTATCACATTTTGGGGAGTGATCCGATAATGGTTTACGCAACGGGAGATATGCACGGCGATTATGCACTCTTCTCACAGAAGAAATTCAAAAACCTCAAAGAGGGCGACACGCTTATTGTCTGCGGAGATTTCGGATTTATATGGCGCGGCGATTCAAAAGAGAAAAAAATTCTTGATAAGCTCGAAAGAAAGAAATATAAAATTCTTTTTGTTGACGGTACTCACGAGAATTTCGATCTGCTTGCGAGATATCCGATCGTCAATTTTGCAGGCGGAAAGGCGCACAAAATAAGGGATAATATCTATCACCTGATGCGTGGTCAGATCTTTGAAATCGAGGGCGAAAAATACTTCACCATGGGCGGCGGAGAAAGTCCCGATGCCGATATGAGACTTGAGCACGACACCTGGTCGAGGGCGGAACTCCCGACCCAGGAGGAAATGCGTGAGGGCGCTGAGAATCTCGAACGATATAAATACAAGGTGGATTACATAATTACCCACGAGCCGTCGCAGAAGATAAAGAATTTTCTCAGGCTCAAGGATAATGAACCACTGACCGTTTCGGGACTTAACGCCTATTTGCAGGAGCTCAGCTCAAACTGCGATTACAAGCGCTGGTTTTTCGGCAGTCTGCACGAGGACAAGTTTGTCTCGGCAACTCAGATTGCGCTGTTTCAGAATCTTGTGAACGTTCAAACCGGCGAAGTTGTTTAAGAAAGGAAAGAAGTATGGATATTAAGGATATACTTTCAAAGGTCGATCACACACTGCTCTCTCAGGCGGCAACCTGGGATGAGATTAAAAGAATTTGTGACGACGGAATAAAATACGGCTGTGCCTCGGTATGTATTCCCGCAAGCTATGTTAAACAGGCGGCGGAATACGTTGACGGAAAGATTCCTGTGTGTACGGTTATCGGCTTCCCGAACGGCTATTCGACAACTGCGGCGAAGTGCTTTGAGGCTGAGGACGCAGTGAAGAACGGCGCAGAAGAGATTGATATGGTTATAAATATCGGTGCGCTCAAGGACAAAAAGTACGATTTTATGCTTGACGAGATAAATGCCGTTAAGAAAGCCTGCCACGGAAAGCTGCTCAAGGTTATTATCGAGACCTGCCTGCTGACCGATGAAGAAAAGGTCAAGATGTGTGAGATCGTTTCCGAATCGGATGCGGATTTTATCAAGACATCGACAGGTTTTTCAACCGGCGGAGCAACACGTGAGGACGTGGCTCTTTTCGCAAAGCACGTTTCAAACGGCACGAAAATCAAAGCCGCAGGCGGAATCGCATCAATTGCGGACGCCGAGGATTTTATTAAGCTCGGTGCGGACAGGCTCGGAACGAGCAGAATCGTTAAGCTCGTGAAGAACGAAGAAGCATTCGGATATTGAAAACAGGTTACGGTTATAAAAAATGAAAGGACAAAGAAATGGCTAATAAATTATATTACGGAAGAGGCAAGGACGAGGATAATAAAAAGCTGATTGCTTTTCTGGATGAGGTTTTCTTTACCGATGACCCGGAGGGAAGGGATTTCTATAATCTTCTCCCGAAATGCTATAAGGATCAGTACAGACCAGCCTACAACAACTTTGTCGTTCAGGACGAGAACGGCGAATTTCGTTCGGCGATAGGCAGCTTTTATAACGATATGACGGTCGGCGGCGAACCGATCAAGGCTTGCTGTATAGGCAACGTTGCCGTCGGCAAAAATTACAGATCAATGGGCTATATGATTGAGCTTATGGATATGTCGGTTGAGGATATGGGCAGGAACGGAGTCGATGTCGCATATCTCGGCGGTCAGCGCCAGCGCTACGGCTACTTCGGCTTTGAAACCTCTGGAACCGTATACCGTTTCAACTTCAGCAGAAGCGCATACAGACACGCACTCAAGGCTATGCCATGCGGACTTGATGTTGAGGAGCTCAGATCCGACGACAGCGAGAGTATGGCGCAGATTGACAAGCTCTATTCGAGACTCCCGATCAGATCAAACCGTAAGCCCGAGAGCTATTATGATATCCTGCGCTCGTGGAGAGACCGCCCATATATACTTAAAAAGGACGGCGAGTTTGTCGGATATTTTATCTTCGATTTCTTCAAGCATAATGTTTGCGAATTTGACGTTGTTGATCCGAAGTATTTCCCGAATCTTGTTGCCGCCGCATTGGAAAACTGCGAAGAATATCATATCGGCTTTGTCGTTGCTCCGTTTGAATCCGAAAAGATGAAATTCTTCACCGAAAATTCGGACGGATTCAACATTGACGGATGCGAGATGATTCTCGTTTATAATTTTGAAAAGGTTATCCGTGCATACCTCAAGGCAAAGGCAAGCTATGCAAAGCTCTGCGACGGTGCGGTTACGGTGCTTATCCACGGCAAGTACGGTGACGAAAGCCTCCGCATCGAGGTTATGAATAACGAAGTCAAGGTTGAAAAATTTGACGGCGAGGCGGAATATGAGCTGAGCCATCACGAGGCAACAAGAGCGTTTTTCTCCAACCTGCCTGCGGACAGGGAAAAATTCCCTGCAAGCGTACAGCAGTGGCTCCCGCTTCACGTTTTTCTTTCGTCATCCGACACAATGTAAAAGGAGAGATAATATGTCAGTTAACAGCTCATTTTTCGGAAATATGTCCGACGGTAAAGAGGTCAGGCTTTTCACAATAACAAATTCCAACGGAATAATTCTTCAGGTAATCACTCTCGGCGCAACGCTTCAGGCTCTTTACACATCAGACAAGTACGGCAGACTGAGCGATATAACGGTCGGCTTTGACAGCCTTTACGGTCACCTGAATTTCACCGATTATCAGGGCAAGGTTGTCGGCAGATATGCCAACAGAATCGCTAACGGCTCGTTTATGATGAACGGTAAAAAGATTCAGCTAACTCAAAACGAAAAGGGCAAGACCTGCCTGCACAGTGCGGGCGAGTTTTCAAATGCGGTATGGGACGCAGAGATTGTCGGCGACAATGCAGTCGAGCTTTCCTATACAAGCCCCGACGGAACGAGCGGATATGAGGGAAAAATGGACGCAAAGGTCAGATACACCCTTACGGACAACAACAGGGTTGAGATCGAGTACAGTGCAGTGAGCGACAAGGACACGGTTATCAACTTTACCAATCATACATATTTCAATCTCAGCGGCTGTGCAATGAGCGATGTCCTCGGCCACGTTCTTAAGCTCAATGCGAAGAAATTCACCCCGACGGATGAGGACAGTATACCTACGGGTCAGCTCCGTTCGGTTTTCGGTACGCCGTTTGATTTTACAAATCCGACCTCAATCGGCAAGCGAATCCACGATAGGGATGCCCAGCTTATGATGTGCAGGGGCTATGATCACAATTTCTGCCTTGACCACGTTGAGGGCGAGGCGGACGCAACTGTTTACGAGCCTGTCAGCGGCAGACAGCTCAAGGTTTATACCGATCTTCCCGGCGTTCAGTTCTATACGGGCAATTTCCTTGACGGTACAATAATCGGCAAGGGCGGACTCCCGCTTGTTCAGCACGCCGGCTTCTGCCTTGAAACTCAGTATTATCCCGACACGCCGAACCATCCCGAGTTCCCGCAGTGCACATTCAAGGCGGGCGAGGAGTATAAGTCGAAAACAATCTTTGAAATAAATGTATTTTAAAGAATATTTTTGATTAGTTCACAAAATGGACAAATTAAAAAGTATAATTAAGATAAAGACGACAATTAAAGGGTCTTATTGAAACGGAGGAATTTATATGGCAACGGAAAAAATTCTTGTAGTCGATGACGACACCAATATATGTGAGCTTCTCAGACTTTATCTTGAAAAAGAGGGTTACAGCGTTACGATCGCTAACTCGGGAATGCAGGCGGTTAAGCTCTTCGCCGAGCATCAGCCCGATCTTATGCTTCTTGACATAATGCTGCCCGAGCTTGACGGCTGGCAGGTTTGCAGAGAGGTAAGGAAATATTCCAATAAGCCGATAATTATGCTCACGGCAAAGGGCGAGACCTTTGATAAGGTGCTCGGTCTTGAGCTCGGAGCGGACGACTATATTACAAAGCCGTTTGAGGCTAAGGAGGTTCTTGCAAGAATCAAGGCGGTTCTGCGCAGAACATCAAACGCATCCGCACCAGAAGCGGAAAGCAACATAAAGCAGGTTTCATACGACAACCTGTCAATCAATCTCACAAACTATGAGCTCAGAGTCAAGGGCGAAAAGGTCGACGCTCCGCCGAAGGAGCTTGAACTTCTCTATCACCTCGCAAGCAATCCGAACAGAGTTTTCACAAGGGATCAGCTTCTTGACGAGGTATGGGGCTTTGACTACTACGGCGACAGCAGAACCGTTGACGTTCACGTCAAGCGCATCCGTGAGAAATTAGAGGGCGTTTCGGATAAATGGGAGATCAAGACCGTCTGGAGCGTCGGATATAAATTTGAAACCAAGGACTGATGATCCATGGGCAGAAAAAGAAATTGCGAACCCAAAAATAAAAAACTTTTTTATAAATATCTTTCCATCATAACCTTGGTCAGCCTGTTCAGCGTCTTAATTGTATGCTCGACATATCTCGGAATTGCTTCAAAATACCGCAACGAGGAGCAGCTTGCGACGCTTGAACGAAATACTACGATTATCTCGAAAAACTCCGAGAAAATTCTCAGCCAATTTTCCGGGAAATACGACAGCGGAGAGGAAGTTGACATCTCTCCGCTTTCAATGATCTGTAACACGATCAATAATATGTCTGCGGCGTTGGATGCCGACATATTTATTATTAATATGAACGGTGAGGTCGTTGTATGTAAGGAAATGATGAGCGACAGATTTCGCTTTGATTCAAACGCAACCTGCGTTGTGCACGGCGGTTATAAGATTGATCAGTCGATCATCAGCCAGGCGACCGATAAGGACTACACCGAGGTCGGCAGACTGGGCAATACTTTTGTCAGGACGCAGCTTACAGCCGCATCCCCGATCAAGATCAACAACAAAACCGTTGCAATTGTTATCGCAACGGAGAAGATAACCGCAAGCTGGTACAGCTACGCAAAGCGTATGCTGCAAATCTTCCTTGTTGCGGTGCTGTTCTCACTGGTTCTTTCTTTTATGGCGGTTTATTATCTCAGTTACAGACTGACACGTCCTCTCAGGGATATGGCGACGGCGACGGAGCATTACGCTCAGGGTGATTTCAGCTATAAGGTTAAGGTGCGGGGACACGACGAGGTCGCACAGCTCTCGGAGGCTTTCAACACGATGGCGATGTCACTTTCGGCGCTCGAAAGCTCACGCAGGAGCTTTGTTGCCAATGTTTCACACGAGCTGAAAACACCGATGACCTCAATCGGCGGATTCATAGACGGTATGCTTGACGGAACGATCAGTCAGGACAAATACGATTATTATCTCAGAATTGTTTCCGATGAGGTGAAGCGTCTTTCAAGGCTTGTAACCGGTATGTTAAATATGTCGAAGCTCGAGGCGGGCGAAATGCAGATAAATATGAAGCAGTTCGATATCAGTGCGGATATTTTCAAAACCCTGCTTTCGTTTGAGAGAAAGATTAACGATAAGAGCATCGAGATTGTCGGACTTGACAAGATGGAGAGTATGACCGTCAGCGCCGACGAGGATATGATGATGCAGGTAATCTATAATCTTATTGACAATGCTGTCAAGTTTACTCCGCAGAACGGCTACATCGAGTTCAAAACCTATCGTGATAAGGAAAAGCTCTTTGTCAGCATCAAAAACAGCGGCGCAGGTATTGAGCGTGAGGAAGCGGACAAAATATTTGAGAGATTTTATAAGATCGACAAGTCAAGAAGCTACGATGTCAAGGGTGCAGGTCTCGGACTTTACCTTGTGAAGAGCATTATTGAGCTTCACGGCGGTCAGATCGTCTGCGACAGCAAGGTAAACGAGTATACGGAATTTGTATTCTGGCTTCCAAACGTTTAATTTTTGTTTACAATTTATAAAAACCGTCTTAAAAAGCGGAGTTTATACTGTAAGCAACATAAGGAAACACCGATCGGTTAAGCGAAAAAATCAGTGATCGGATGTTTAATCCGTAACAGGAGGAATAATTTATGAGTGACGAAAACAGATATTACGGAACACAGGAAAATCCCGAATCTGCCGAAAACAGCTCGGCGGAAAACACGCAGAGTGAACCCGAAAAGGTATACGGCGAGCCGGTAGACAACGGTAACCGGTCGACATACGGTAATTATAACGATTTCAGCAGATACAACGACAGCGTTGACGATTCACAGAAGGAATCGCCGTACAGCCCTTACAACTCACAGCCCTATGAGGAAAACAAAACGAACAATGCTCAGCAGGCGAATGATTATTACAGTCAGCAGTACGCAAAGACAATGAACGAGGTTCCCGCAAAGAAAAAGAGCAAGGGCTTCAAGGGCTTTGTGATTGCACTTGTTGCGGTTGTTGTATGCGTAGCGATTGTTCTCGGCGTTTACCCGCTGGTTAAAAAGAGCAGCAGCAAGACAACCGAATCCGGAGATTCAACACAGCTTACGCTCAGTGAAACACCGACGGCTAAGAACACCTCTAACGTACCCTCGAGTGAGGATATTGCCGCAAAGGCGGAGAAATTCAACGTCGGCATCAAGCTCTACGGTCAGTCACAGTCGATCTTCTCGTCGTCATCGAAAAATTCTCTTGTCGGCGAGGGCTCGGGTATCATAATGGGCGAGGACAGCTCAAAGAAATATACCTATATTGTCACCTGCGCACACGTTATCAGCGAGGTTAAAACCTCGGGCTATACAATGACCGTTACCGATTACGAGGGCAACAATTATGACGGTATTCTCGTCGGCTATGACTCAAAAACGGATGTCGGTGTTATCAAGATTCAGAAAACCGGTCTTACCGCCGCAGAGTTCGGCGATTCAACAACTCTGAAAAAGGGTCAGACGGTTTACGCTATCGGTAATCCCGGCGGCTCCGAGTTCTTCGGCTCGTTTACAAAGGGTATGGTTTCCGCAATCGACAGACCGATCAGCAGTGAGAGCGGATATGAAATGAAATGTATTCAGCACACAACTCCGATCAACTCGGGCAACTCGGGCGGAGCCCTGATGAACGAATTTGGTCAGGTTATCGGTATCAACTCTTCAAAGATTGTCAGCACAGGCTACGAGGGAATGGCATTCGCAATTCCAATTTCGGACGCCAAGGAAATAATTGACGATATTATAGCAAACGGTTATGTCACGGACAGACCGAAGCTCGGCATCTCATATGCGGCGGCTGAAAAATATCAGCAGTACGCAATGGTAGTTAAGCTCAAGGATCTTCCGAGCGGTTCTCTTGTAATCGCATCAATCAACAGCGACAGCTCCCTTGCAAACAGCAAGGCAAAGGTCGGCGACCTTATCATCGGTGTTAACGGTGAAAAGCTCGATACTGCAGATGTTCTCCTTGACAAGATCGAGAACGGCAAGGTCGGCGATAAGCTGAAGCTCGAGATTTGCAGGATCAATTCGGATTACTCGGTCGACACATTTACGGTTGAGGCAACCCTCGTCGAGGACACGGGTACATCGAGCGAAACCGAAACAACAACCCAGAATCAGCAGCAGAATGACTACGATTGGGGTCAGTTCTTCGGCAGCGGATATTAATAAAACCGAAAAACACATTACGGAGGAGTTCGGATTTTGCCGGGCTCCTTTCCTTTGGTTAAAATGACAACAGATTTCCAAAATATAGTGTTTGCGAGCCTTTCCGATGCTGTTTTTATCAATATTTGGTGATTTTTCACAAGGGGTAATGATGGAAAAAATTAGTTTTACTTCGTCATTTTTGATAAAATAATTTTTTAATCAACCTCATTTTGAAAAGATTTTTCAAAAAATATGCTCAAAAGGGTTGAAAAATTCTTCTGAATTGTGTAAAATGTATATGTTTAGATTGGCATTTTGTATAAACCTGCCTAAAATGATCCTGTCGGTCATTTAAAAGTGCTAATGATGAAGTGAAAAACAAGCGTGAGGAGAGATAATATGTCAAACAGACTTTTTCAGGGCGTTATCCATCAGATGAGGAGCGCAATCGACAGAACCATAGGAATTATTGATGAAACCGGTACGATTATTTCGTGCAGCGAACTCGGAAGAATCGGCGAGATCGTGTCCACGGCTGCGGCAAGTGCATTTATGGACACAGAGGCTTGCGTTGTTGACGGCTGTACCTACAAGACCTTTGGTAACCAGATTCACCCGGAGTATGCCGTTTTTGTTGACGGCGACGATGAGCTTGCCGAGAAGTACACCAACATAAGCGCAGTTGCGCTGAGCAATCTCAAGCAGTATTTCGATGAGAAATATGACAGAAACAATTTCATAAAGAATGTTATTCTCGACAACATTCTTCCCGGAGACATCTATCTCAAGGCTCGTGAGCTCCGTTTCAATAACGACGCAACACGTGCGGTTCTTCTTATCAGAATCCCGAACCAGACCGATGTTTCCGCATATGATATTGTCCAGAATCTTTTCCCGGACAAGTCCAAGGACTTCGTTGTAAGCATCAACGAGACCGATATTGCGCTTGTTAAGGAAGTTAAGAGCAACATAGAGTCAAAGGATCTTGAAAAGCTCGCACGTTCAATTGCCGATTCGCTTTCAACCGAGCTTTACGTTCATTCGGTAATCGGTATCGGAACAACCGTTGCGGGCATCAAGGAGCTTGCACGTTCGTTCAAGGAGGCTCAGATCTCTCTTGAAGTCGGCAAGGTATTTGACAATGAAAAGACTATCGTAAGCTACGACAGCCTCGGTATTGCGAGACTTATTTATCAGCTCCCGACAACTCTTTGCGAGCTGTTCCTGCACGAGGTATTCAAGCGCGGATCAATCGAAAGCCTCGATCAGGAGACTCTCTTCACAATTCAGAAGTTCTTTGAGAACAACCTTAACGTCAGCGAGACATCAAGAAAGCTGTTCGTCCACAGGAATACGCTTGTTTACCGTCTTGAAAAGATCAAGAAGATCACGGGTCTCGACCTCAGAGAGTTTGACGACGCTATCGTATTCAAAGTCGCTCTTATGGTAAAGAGATATCTTGACGCCAATCCGATCAAATACTGATTTGCAACTTTAAGGAAAGATAATAATGATTGATTTCAAAAACGTATCCAAGGTATACGATAACGGAACCAAGGCTCTGCAAAACGTCAATATCCATATTGACAAGGGCGAGTTCGTTTTCGTTGTCGGAGCTTCGGGAGCGGGAAAAAGTACGTTCCTTAAGCTGATTATGCGTGAGGAAGTGCCGTCGTCGGGAACGATTGTGATTAAAGGCTATAATCTCAACGAGATGAAGAAAAAGCAGATTCCGTACTTCCGCAGAAATATGGGAATCGTTTTCCAGGATTTCAGACTTATTCCCACGATGACGGTCTATGATAACGTTGCGTTCGCAATGAGAGTTGTCGGCGCACGTGAAAAGGATATCAGAAAAAGAGTTCCTTACGTTATTAATATTGTCGGACTTTCCGCCAAGGCGAGAAATTATCCGAATGAGCTTTCGGGCGGCGAGCAGCAGAGAGTTGCGCTTGCCCGTGCGCTTGCGAACAATGCGGACATAATCATTGCCGATGAGCCGACGGGTAACGTCGATCCTCAGATGTCGCTTGAAATCGTTGAGCTTCTGACAAGGCTTAACGAGGCAGGCACAACGGTTATTATGGTTACTCACGCTCACGATCTTGTCAAGATGTTTGACAAGCGTGTTATTACCCTCAAGGGCGGCGAGGTCGTTGCCGACGGTATGATCGAGAACGGCGAGCTTCCCGAGCAGTCTGCCGCTCACCTTAATCTTGAAAAGCAGACTATGGAGGAAAAATATTCCACAAAGGAAGAGCCTCAGGAAAAAAATGAGGAGAAAGAAGAAAAGGTTGACGAAAAGTTCCTTGACGCTATAATCAGCGACACGGATTCTTACCGCATTTATATTGAACAGGATTCGGAAAAGGACGGTGAGGATCAATGAAGAAAAGAGGACGTTTGGGTTACCTTACCAAAGAGGGATTCAGAAACATAAAAGTTAACCATCTTATGTCAATTGCTTCGATCGCCGTGCTGATGTCCTGTCTTGTTATGATGGGCGCCGCATTTATGGTTATCGTTAACGTAAACAACGTTATGAGTGAGATTGAAAGTCAGAACGTTGTTATGGTTTACCTCAAGGATGAGGTAAAGGGCGAGGGCATCACGGAAATGCGTGAAAAGATCACCCTTATGCAGAATGTTAAAAAATGTGAGTTCGTTGATAAGGACACGGCTTTCAAGCAGCAGCTTGACGAGCTTGGCACGGACGCAACTTATTTTGAAGGAGTTGACAATCCGCTCCCGGATCTTTTCAAGGTCTCGATAAGCGATATGACAAAATTTGACCAAACCGTTTCCGAACTGCAAAAAATTGACGGAGTCGATTCGGTTCGTGATAACAGAGATATCGCTCAGACGCTTGTAAGAATCAGACGTGCGATTTTCTATGTAAGCATCGGCGTTATTGCCGTTCTGCTTCTCATTTCCCTGTTCATCATCGCAAATACGGTTCGTATCACGATGTACAGCAGGAGACTTGAGATCAATATTATGAAGTCGGTCGGTGCGACAAACTGGTTCATACGCTGGCCGTTTATGGTCGAGGGTATGGTTCTCGGTGCGATATCGGGTATACTTTCCCTTGCGATTGTTTGGGGCGTATACAGGCTTATTCAGCCGTCGGTATCGTCAATGCTTGCAATGGTAAGCAGGAGCTTTACCATCGTGCCGTTCCTTGATTACATTGTTTATCTTCTTGTCGCATTCCTTGCGATAGGAATCGTTTCAGGAGGTATCGGAAGTCTTATTTCCATTCAGAAGTACCTCAAGGAGCGTGGAGGAGTTGTTTATGAAGAAGCTGAATAAAATAATTTCACTGCTTATGTGTTCGGCTTTTGTGTTCGTTTCCTGCGCTTTGTATGCGCCGAAAGCCGAGGCGAAGACACTTTCGTCACTCAGGGACGAGTATTCGGACATTGAGGACAAGGTTGCCGAGAGCGAGCAGAGAGTTAAGGAGCTTGAAAGTCAGAAAGCGGATCAGACGAAAATTGTTTCTGCGCTGAACATACAGCTCCAGAAGCTCAATCAGGAGCGTGAAAACATCACGGCTCAGAAAAATCTTATCAGTGACGACATCAGCGAAACGGAATCGAAAATTTCCGCACTCAATAAGGAGATTGCAGATCTCGACGCTAAGATTGCAGAAAAAGATAAGGAAATTGACGACACGGTCAAGCTGTTCTGTGACAGAATGAGAGCCAACTATATGGCGGGTGAGACCTCGGTGCTGGAGATTTTCACATCCTCATCCGATATGTCGAGCTTCCTTAACCGTCTTGAGATGTTCCGCCGTGTAACGGAAAACGATCAGGACCTCGTTAACAAGCTCAATAAGGAGATCGCCGAGATCGAAAAGATGCAAAAGGAGCTTGAGACGAAGAAGGCATCCTTGCAGAAAGAAAAGGCTGAGCTTGAGACAAAGAGAGCCGATCTCCAGGCAACGGAGGACAACCTGACGAGAAATCAGGACGTAATAAAGGCTAAGACCGAGGAGGTCGAGGCAAAGCTGAGCGCATTGAACGCACAGACAAAGGAGATCAAGGTCTCCATCAGTGAGTACAATGCTGAAATGAACCGTCTTGATGAGGAAATCAAGGAAGCTATCAGGAAAGCTAATCAAGCATCCTCCGGCGGCTCTCATAGCGGCGGCGGATCATCGGGCGGCGGATCAAATGCCGGAAGTATGAATTCCAATGTCAGTGCGTCGGGCTGGGCGTGGCCTCTGCCTTACAGTGGGGTTTACCTCACCTCGTATTACGGATACCGTTATCATCCGCTTGACGGAGATTGGAGATACCACAGCGGTATTGATATTTCAATGAGCGGCGCCTACGGCAAAAATATTGTTGCAACAAGAGCCGGAACGGTCATTCTTTCTTCCCTTGAAAGCGAGAGCGGAACGGGCTACGGCAATTATATTATTATCGACCACGGCGACGGCTACACATCGCTTTACGGTCATTGCAGTGACCTGCTTGTTTCGACAGGACAGCGTGTTTCAAGGGGACAGATCATCGCCAGAGTCGGAAGTACCGGTTGGTCAACCGGACCTCATCTTCATTTTGAAGTAAGATATAACGGCGAAACTGTTGACCCCATGGACTATGTAAACCTGCCGTAAATAATAAATAAAATTAACCCATCGGTTTTGATTAAAACCGATGGGTTTTTCTGTCGCGAGTGAGCTGAGGGTTCTCAGTTTTCGGTTCCGAAAACTATTTCTGCGATTTCGGCACAGCTTGAGACAATGTATTCCGCCTTGTATTCTTCAAATTCCTCACGGCTGCCGTAGCCGAAGAGAACTGCGGCGCAGGGGATGCCGACCTTATGAGCTCCGACGATATCGAATTTTCTGTCGCCGACCATAAGAATCCTCGATTTGTCGGTTACACCGACCTTCTTAATCGCCGAACCGACAATGGTTGCCTTGTCGGAATCCTTGTAATTCATATCCGCTCCGACAACACAGTCGATATATTTATGCAATTCGCTTGAATTGATGATTTTTTCAAGTTCCGCCTGTGGCTTCGAGCTTGCAACGGCGGTTTTAATTCCGCATTTTTGCAGCTTTTGTAAGAGCTCAATCATTCCGTCGTAAATACGGTATTTGTAAATTCCGTCAGCCTTATATTTTTCACGGAAGCAGTCCACAAGCGCCTGCACCTCGTCGTCCGACAGCTGCGGATACAGCGAATGATAGCTTGTGACCATCGGAGGGCCTATAAATTTGCGGATTTCCGCATCGCTCGGCTGTTCAAGGCCGTAGGTGGCAATTGCGTGGCGGACACCGAGAAAAACTCCCTCGCCAGTGTCGGCAACCGTGCCGTCAAAATCAAAAAGAACTGCGTCAAATTTCGACATAATCATACCTCCGTTCATACCCGAATATTTTAGCATAAATAATTATGATTTACAATACGGTAATTCTATGATATAATGTTCCCAGTTCATATTTGGAGTGATAAAAGATGGAAAATACAGAAAGAAAAGACCGTGTGCTGAGTATGATTCAGCCGACGTCCGTTCCGACGCTCGGAAATTACCTCGGCGCACTTAAAAATTGGAAGCAGATGAGCGCAGATAACGACTGCATATTCGCCGTTGCCGATCTTCACGCTATTACGGTTCGCCAGGAGCCTGCAAAGCTGAGAAAGCAGTCGCTTGAAATGTATGCGTTGATGATTGCACTCGGACTTGATCCCGAAAAGAATATTATTTTTGTTCAGTCCCACGTTCCTCAGCACAGTCAGCTCGGCTGGATTCTTAACTGCTATACCCAGTTCGGTGAGGCGGCAAGAATGACCCAGTTCAAGGATAAATCTGCAAAGCACGCCGATAACGTCAATGTCGGTCTTTTCGCTTACCCGACTCTTATGGCTGCGGATATTCTTCTTTATCAGGCGGACTATGTTCCCGTCGGAGTGGATCAGAAACAGCATCTTGAGATCACACGTGACATTGCGGAGCGTTTCAACGGCGCATATTCTCCGACATTCACAATCCCGAAGCCGTATATCGGCAAGACGGGCGCAAAGGTTATGTCGCTTCAGGATCCGACGAAGAAGATGTCCAAGTCGGATACAAATCCCAAGGCGTCGGTCTATGTGCTTGACAAGCCCGATGATATTATGAAGAAATTCAAGTCCGCCGTTACCGACTCCGAGGCGAGGGTTCACTATGCCGACGGCAAGGACGGAATCAACAACCTTATGGGAATCTATTCCTGCTGTACCGGAAAGAGCTTTGATGAAATCGAGGCTGAGTTCGACGGCAAGGGCTACGGCGATTTCAAGATGGCGGTTGCCGAAAGCGTAATTGCGGACGTAAAGCCGATTCAGGATAAGTTCGATGAGATTATGAAAGACAAGGCGTATATCGAAAGGTGTGCCAAGGAGGGTGCAGAAAAAGCATCCTATATCGCCAATAAAACACTGACCAAGGTTATGAAAAAGGTCGGATTCTGGCAGGTTAAGTAAATTTTTAATAATAAAGAATCAGCCCCTACAACTATGCGATTAGCGTAGTTGTAGGGGCTGTTTTTGTTCCAAATATCAGTCAATATATTCTGCATGAACCTCCGGGATGGTTATTGACGCACCCATAACGGAAGTGTACGTTTTCAGACCTGTAAATTCTCCGTAGAATGTAACTATATCGTCCTCAAGTATTCTTGAATCCGATCCGTAATTATCATAAATTACATATACCGTATCGTCATAATAGCCGTATCCTGTCGGGGTGACGTTGATTCGGTATGCGGAATAATAAAGAATACTTTCCGCCTCTTGTACCTGTATAACCTTACCCGTGAACTTGACGAGCTTGCCCTTGTACTTTTCGGGATTTCTTGCAAGATTGTCATATGAAATGCTTTGACACTTCGCTTTGTACTTCGACGGTGAGAGCGACGAACATTCAACCTTGAGTGTACAGCTCTTATTTTTATATGTAATTTTTATGCTTGCGGTTTCGTCTGCCTTGAGCGTGGCTGACTTGTCGATTGTCCAGCCCGTAACTTTCTCCTGCGTTCCGTCCTTATAGGTAGCGGTTACGGTAATATCGGAGGAGGCGTCAATGACTGTTCCTTCCGATTTACTGCCCGAATACGATGCCTCTAGCTTTGTTACCGTTCTGTCGGAGCAGGCTAATTTATAGGTTTCCTTAAACTCTTTATTATTTGCGGGATCGGTGTATTTGATTGTAAATTCATAGCTGCCATCCGCCTCTAAAGTAACATTTGCAGGTTCAATCGTGCAATTTTCCGTGATATCGCCGGTTGTATAATTTTCATCATACGAGTTGTATTGGGCTTCAATTCTCCAATTGTCTTTCGTTACGGCTGTTCCTTTACTGAGTTCGCCTGTGTATGTAGGCGTAATGCGCAGAACGGTTTTGGTTGAGCAGGCGACCACAAGATAATCAGAAAAGCCTTTATATTCAACTTTGACTTTTGCGGCTTCGTCTGTTTTTAAGGTTTGCGGCGATTGAATCGTCCAATTATGAACCTTTTTGGATTTTCCACCCTCATAAAAACCGTATACAACGAAGCCTTTGGTGTTTTCATCAAGAACCACTCCGTTGGAGCAGTCACCGTTGTACGTTGCCGAAATGCCCGTCAGCGCAGGCTGATTCAGCCAGCATACTCCCGCAATAATGATAACAAGAGCAATTGCACCGCCGATAAACCATTTCTTTTTGTTGATTATATAATTTTTAACTTTCGGAAGGTTATCTTTAATGTTTTTAATGAAATTCAGCGATTCTGATTTTACGATTGATGGGAGATCCTTAGTGTTGAACGGCATATGCTTTTTCGTGTTGTTTTCAATATTGAAATCCGGTTCGGCAAAATTTTCACCCTCAAACGGCTGATCAATATAAGTTTTGATCGGCTCCTCTGCGGGGACTGAATTTTCCTGTGTCGTACTGTTACTGTCCTCTTTTTCAATCGGGGTTCCGCAATAGGGACAGAATGCAGCGGCGTCTTTGATTTCATTGCCGCAATTTTTACAAACCATAATTTTTCCTCTTCTCTTTATTATTTGTTATATTCCTAAAATACAACACAACAATATTAACATTAGAGGTTTATTTTGTCAACACGTTTTACCTTGTTTTTATAATAATTCAGTTATGATAAAATAAACATATAAGGTTGGGTGACGGTATGAAAGATTATAAGCAGGGAATGGGACAGAGGATAAAGAAAAAACGAAAAGAGCTCAAGCTGACCCAGGAAAAAATGGCGGAGGAACTCAACATATCCGTCAAGCACTTCAGCGAGGTCGAAAGAGGAATCGCAGGATTGTCTGTTGAAAATCTTATCCGTGTCAGCGAGATCCTCGGCGTGAGTATAGATTATATGGTAAAAGGGGAGACCGATTCCGACCGTTGGTATTCGGTAATCAGCGCCCTTGAAAAAATTCCGCCCGAAAAGGAATACCTGATAAGAAATCTTTTAAATACCGGAATTGATCTGACAAAATAAACCGCAAGCATATCAAAGAATGTGCTTGCGGTTTTTGCTTATCCCAATAATGACGAATATTTTTTACTCATCGCAAATGAGAAAATTTCGTCCTCGGCGACGATGACGTGATCAACGAGGTTGATGTTGACGGCGGAAAAGAGCTTTGCAATTGTTTCGGTTGCGCCGATATCCGCCTGCGACGGGGAGGCGAAGCCGTTCGGGTGATTGTGAGCGATGACAGCGTTGGTGACGTCGAACCTCAGCGCAAGCTCGATCAGACTTCTGTTGTCCGAAACAGCGGTGGACGGAGTGCCGTCGGCAACCTTTATGCAGTGCTTCAGCCTGCCGTGTGCGTCGAGTGAGAGCATATAAACAATCTCCCTTGTTTCGCCGAGATATTTCATCCTGATGAAATCATAAAGACGTTCGCTCGATGCAAGATTGACCTTGCTGTTGATTGCATTATCGTGATATTTTGAGCATATGTCACGGATCAGCTTAATCATCACGGCGGCGTTTTCGCCGATTCCGTTAATCTTTTGCAGCTCCTTTACGGGAGCGTCAAGAACACCGTTTAGATCGTGGTATTTCTCGATCAGCTCGTGAGCTATCGGATTGGTATCCTTATAAGGTATGCCGTAGAAAAGAAGCAGTTCAAGGATGTTGTGGTCGGGCATTGCGTCAATACCCGTTTTCATATATGACTCCTTGACCCTTTGACGGTGATCCTTATGTATATTTTTCTTTTCCGTGGCTAACACCTCCGTGGTGAGCGATTTATTACATAAAATTTTATAGTAATAATTCGGATTTGTCAATCGTAAAATTGTTGACCTCTTTCGTGCGATATGATAGAATTATAAATACAATAATCGGAAACGAGGTTTTGCTATGCCCATTACATTTGATAAAGAAAGAAAAATTTTCAAGCTCGATACGCTTGATTCAACATATGCGATCGGAATCCGTGACGGATTTCTTATTCATCTCTATTACGGTAAGAAAATTCCCGACGATAATCTTCTGAACCTGCCGTTCAGAGGATATTTTGCAACGATTTCCCCGAAAAACGTCAATGTTGACGACTATCAGTTCTCACTTGACGTTCAGCCGATGGAATATTCCTGCAACGGATCGGGAGATTACAGGCTTGCCGCCCTTTCGATAAAGGATTCAATGGGCAGAACAACAACGGATATTCGCTATCTTGACCATAAAATCTATGACGGAAAGCCGAAGCTCAAGGGTCTCCCTGCAACATACTGCAATGACGACAGCGAGGCTCAGACTCTTGAGCTTATCACGCTTGATTCATTCACCGGAGCAAAGGTAACGCTTTATTACACTGCATTTGCAAATTACAGCGTTATCACCGAGAGCGTTAAGGTTGAAAACACGGGCAAGGAAACATTTGAAATTGAAAAAATTGCAAGCTGCTGTGTTAACTTCCCGTCAATGGACTATAATATGATAAATCTCTCGGGCGTTTGGTCGAGGGAGAGAAGAGTTATAACACGCCACCTCGCTCACGGAATACAGTCCGTTGCCAGCAAGAGGGGTTCGTCGAGCCATAACCACAACCCGTTCGTTGCTCTCGTTGACGACAAGGGCGGCGAGGATTTCGGCAACGCATACGGTTTCAATCTTGTTTACAGCGGCAACTTTGCCGCCGACATTGAGACGGATTATCTTGACTGCACACGTCTTGTAATGGGAATCAATCCGATTGATTTCACGTGGGTTGTTGAGCCGGGCGACGAGTTCCAAAGCCCCGAGGTCGTAATGGTTTATTCCGACAGCGGTATGGGCAAGATGAGTCGCACATTCCACGATCTTTACAATAATAATCTTATCCGTGGCGAGTGGAAGAATAAAAAGCGTCCGCTCCTTATCAACAGCTGGGAGGGCTCGGGCTTTGACTTTGATCAGGAGACCCTTGTTCGCTATGCCAAGGAAGCCAAGGAAATGGGAATTGAGCTTCTCGTTATGGACGACGGCTGGTTCGGTCACCGTGACCGTGATAATTCCTCGCTCGGTGATTGGTTTGTCAATGAAAACAAGCTCAAGGGCGGCCTCGGCAAGCTGATCGAAAGAGTAAACGCAGAGGGCGTGCAGTTCGGTATCTGGTATGAGCCGGAAATGATTTCCGAGGATTCCGAGCTTTATAAGGCACACCCCGATTGGTGCGTACACGTTGAGGGCAGAGACAGATCTCCCGCCCGTTGGCAGTATGTTATTGATATGACAAGGCAGGATGTCCGTGACTGCATTTTCAATCAGATGTATGACGTCCTTTCAAAGAACAATATTGCATATCTCAAGTGGGACTATAACCGTGCGATTACCGAGCCGGCATCAATGCTTCTCGACGCACGTCATTCAAAGGAGTTCTTCCACCGTTTCATCCTCGGCACATACGAACTTATGGACAGAATTACAAGCGCATTCCCGCACATTCTTTTTGAAAGCTGTGCAGGCGGCGGCGGTCGTTTTGATCCGGGTATGCTCTATTATATGCCGCAGACGTGGGCTTCGGACAATACCGATCCGATTGAGCGACTGACAATTCAGTTCGGTACGTCAATGTGCTACCCCGCATCGAGTATGGGAGCTCACGTATCGGCGTGCGACAGAACGGGAATCGAGACAAAGGCGGCTGTCGCAATGGCAGGTACATTCGGCTATGAGCTTGATCCGAAGGAAATGACGGACGAGGATAAGGCAAAGGTCAAGGAGCAGGTTAAGGATTACCACAGATTCTATAATGTAATTCACTTCGGAGATCTTTACAGAATCATTGCTCCGACAGACGATGAATTTAAGTGCGCATGGGAGCACGTTTCAAAGGATAAGAGCGAGGCTCTTCTGACGGTTGTAATCAAGAACAGAGCGCCGCATGATTTCCTGCTTATTAAGATGAAAGGTCTTGACCCCGAAAAGATGTACCGTGATGAGACGGATGGAGAAATCTATTCGGGAGCGCTTTTGATGAACGCAGGCATTAACCTGACGGACGGCACGTTGAGCGCAGGCAGAAGCTTTGTAAGATATTTCACAGAGGTTAAGTGATTTTATGATAAAGGATTTTCTTGCAGTCGGTCAGATCGTGGGAACTCACGGTGTGCGTGGAGAAATGCGCATAAATCCGTGGGCGGATTCACCCGATTTTCTCAAGCAATTCAAAACTTTATATTATGATTCCGAGGGCAAAAGCGGAGTTAAGGTTATCTCCGCACGTCCGCACGGTAATATCGTGCTGATGAAGCTGGACGGGATAGACACTGTCGAAGCGGCGTCGGCAATGAGAAATAAAAAGCTCTATATGCGCCGTTCGGATGCGAAGCTCCCTGACGGAGTTTACTTCATTGAAGAGCTGATCGGCTGTGATGTTTTCGATGCCGATGACGGAGAAAAACGATACGGTGCAATTTCCGATGTCAGCGAAACGGGCGCAAACGACGTTTGGCACATCAAGGCGGATGATGGCAGAGAATATCTTATTCCTGCAATTCCGAGCGTTGTTATCGACACCGACGTCAGGGAAAACAGAGTGCTGATAAGACCGATGAAAGGTATATTTGACGATGAGAATTGACATAATGACACTGTTTCCCGAGATGTGCGAACGTGTCCTTGACGAAAGCATAATCGGAAGGTCGAGAGACGGCGGACTTGTTGAGATCAACTGCGTTAATATCCGTGATTACTCAACGGACAAGCACCGCCGTGTGGACGACACAACCTACGGCGGCGGAACGGGAATGATAATGCAGTGTCAGCCGATTTTTGACTGCTTCTGCGATCTTGAAAAGCGGATCGGAAAACGACCGCATCTGATATATATGTCGCCGCAGGGTAAAACGCTCGACCAGCAGAGAGTCAAGGAGCTTGCAAAAATGGATAATATAGCCATTCTTTGCGGTCATTATGAGGGAATTGACGAGCGTGTTATCGAGGAGCTTGTCGATGAAGAAATTTCAATCGGCGATTATGTCCTGACGGGCGGCGAGCTTCCGGCGCTTGTCCTTGCCGACAGCATAACGAGGATGCTGCCCGGTGTTCTTGCAAGCGACGAGGCGTTCGAGGAGGAGAGCCATTACAACGGCTTGCTCGAATATCCGCAGTACACAAGGCCGTATGAATGGCACGGAAAAACCGTTCCCGATGTTCTCCTGACGGGACATCATGCCAATATTATGAAGTGGCGCAGGGAGCAGTCTCTCGAACGGACAAGGGATCGCAGACCCGATCTTTTGGAAAAAGCCGAATTAGACAGAAAAGACTTGAAATTTCTCCAATCATTGGATAATGAAAGAAAAAAATAGTCAATGTGCATTAAATTTGTTATTGTTTAGTATACAAAATGCACAAACACAGTCTCCCCAAAAACCTCACATTTGGAATACAAGCCGAAATAATTTTAAAGTCGATTTTATTTGTTGACGATGAAAAGTTTTGTGATATAATAACTGTTGTATAAAAGAATGAAAACATATTTGGTTAACTTTTTGGTTAGGAGATATAAACTATGTGTGAGAAAGACGTTACAGTTCAGAATCAGGTAGGCCTCAGCGCCCGTCCTGCAACATTTTTTATTCAGAAGGCAAATTGCTTCAAGTCATCAATCTGGATCGAAAAGGAAGAGAGACGAGTCAATGCAAAGAGCTTGCTTGGCGTACTTTCACTCGGTATTGACGGCGGCACAACAATCAAGGTTATCGCTGCGGGTCCCGATGAGGAGCAGGCTGTCGATGAGCTTGTAAAGCTCGTTAACTCAGGCTTTGCAGTATAAGACAACTATCCACCGATTAAATCAAAGCGCTGCCGCATTTAATTATGCGGCAGTTTTTGAATTTATGGGAGATCGTGTAATGAATAGCTTGCCTCAAAGAAAAAGAATGCGTTTGACGGGATATGATTATTCTTCAAAAGGTGCGTATTTTATAACTATATGCACAAAAGACAGAAGAAAGATATTATCCTCAATCGTAGGGCACGATGCACACATCGTGCCGAAAAGTCAGCAGAAACTATAATGGGCGCCCCTTTAGGGGAGCTGTCACGGTTTGTCCGTGACTGAGGGGTTTTGTAAAAAGTCCGATGAAATTTATTTAACCCCTCCGTTTCGCTTCGCTCAACACCTCCCACGCAAGGGAGGCAAGGAAAATTTGCGGAAATTCCACGGTGCGATGTGGGCATCGCACCCTACGATAAAACCAGACAAACAGAAATTTACTTCCAAAATTTACAGAACCGAGGTGAATACTGTGGACATTCATGAACTGAGAAAAAAGGCAATGTCACTGCCGCTGACTCCCGGTGTGTATCTGATGAAGAACACAAAGGGTGAGATTATCTATGTCGGCAAGGCGAAAAAGCTGAAGAACCGTGTCAGCCAGTATTTCGGCTCACAGCATAACCATTCGATCAAGGTCAGAAAGATGGTTGAAAACGTTTTTGATTTCGACTATATTCTTTGTGACAGCGAGTTTGAAGCTCTCGTTCTCGAATGTTCACTAATCAAGCAGTATTCGCCGAAGTATAATATTCTCCTGAAAGATGACAAGGGTTACAGCTACATCCGTGTCAGCGAGGGTCCGTGGCCGAAAATCAGTGCAGTTTTGCAAAAGGCGGATGACGGTGCACGCTACATCGGACCCTACACAAGCTCTTTCAGCGTGTCAAACTCCGTTGACGAGGCTCAAAAGATTTTTATGCTTCCCCGATGCGGCAAGAGCTTCCCGAAAGAGATCGGCAAGGGCAGACCGTGTCTCAACTATTTTATCAAGCAGTGCTCGGCTCCGTGCGCAGGAAAGATAAGCTGTGCCGAATACAATGAGGCAGTCAATGCGGCGCTGGACTTTTTACAGGGCGACAGCGCAAAGATAATAAAGGATCTGACAGCCGAGATGGAAGATGCGGCAGAAAGGCTTGACTTTGAACGTGCGGCAAAGCTGAGAGACAGAATAAATTCCATTAAAAAGGTTAACGAAAAGCAAAAGGTTGTCGGCTCGGACGTCAGGGAACAGGACGTTTTCGCAATTGCTCAGTCGGATGAAAGATACTGCCTTTCCGTTCTTCGCTTTTACGACGGCAGGCTCAGAGACAATGAGTGGTTCCTGTTCAATGAAATAGACACGCTTCCCGAGGCGAGGCGTGAGCTCATAACACGGTTCTATTCGATGGGCAGACACATTCCGCCGTTCATCACCGTTGACGGAGAGGTTGACGACAAGGATCTGCTTGTTCAATGGCTGAGCGAAAATGCGCACCGCAAGGTTGAAATCAACATTCCTCAGCGCGGCAGACAGGTTGAGATAATGACAATGTGTATGAACAATGCGGCGCAGAAGCTGGCGCTGAGTATGGGCAGAAATGCTAAGGCGACTGCGGCTCTCGACGAGCTTGCGAGACTGCTCAATCTGCCGAAACCGCCCGTGATGATTGAATCCTACGATATTTCCCACACGGCGGGCAGTGACAACGTTGCGGGTATGGTCGTTTTCAAAAACGGCTTGCCGTACAAGAAATCGTACCGCCGATTTGCGATAAAGGGCTTCGACGGTCAGGACGACTACGGCTCGATGGCGGAGGTTATCTCACGGCGGCTCAACAGATATGAGGAGGAAAAGGACAGCGGCGAGGGCTTCGGCATCCTGCCAGATCTGATACTCCTTGACGGCGGACAGGGACAGGTCAATGCGGTACTGCCTATCGTCCGTGCGTTCGGCTACGACATTCCGGTCTACGGTATGGTCAAGGACAACAAGCACAGAACGAGAGCAATCGCCTATGACGGCGGCGAGATTGCGATCAATTCCAAGCGGCAGGCTTTTACTCTTGTCTCGACAATTCAGGAGGAGGTTCACCGCTTTGCGATAACCTATCATCGCTCCAAGCATCAAAAATCCTCACTCGGCGGTACGCTGACAAAAATCGACGGAATCGGCGAGAAAAAAGCAAAGGCTTTGCTTAAACATTTCAAGACGGTTACAGCGGTAAAAAATGCGGAAATTGACGAACTTTGCTGTGCGGAGGGCATAAACAGGGCGACCGCACAAAAAGTTTATGATTATTTCCGAAAAAATGTTGACAACACAAGGTAAAAAATGTGATAATAAGATGTATATAAATTATGGTATAGGAAGGGAGCTTGCGCCGTGCGTGTAATTACAGGAACAGCAAGAGGACGGGTTCTCAGAACATTGGAGGGCGAGGACGTTCGTCCGACAACCGACAGAGTTAAAGAAGCAATCTTCAGTATAATCCAGTTTGAGCTGGAGGGCAGACGTGTGCTCGATCTTTTTGCGGGCTCGGGTCAGCTCGGAATCGAAGCGCTCAGCAGGGGTGCGGCATATGCCACATTCACGGATATGAGTGCGGAGTCCGTTGATATAGTGAAGCAGAATCTGCTTGCGACAAGGCTCGGAGGAAATGCGGAGGTTCTCCGTACCGAGGCGGTCACTTTCCTCAAGGGCAACAGGAAAAAATACGATATTATTTTTATGGATCCCCCGTATTCAAAGGGCATTCTGCAAAACACACTGCCGTATGCAGTCAGGAACGTTAACGACGGCGGCGTGATTATCTGCGAACATCCCTACGGCGAGGAGATGCCGCAAACGGTTGGAAATTTTTCGGTTTACCGTGATTATAAATACGGCAAGATCGGTATAACGGTCTACCGTATCGGCGAGGAGGATGACCGATGAGAACAGCAATATGTCCGGGAAGCTTTGATCCCGTAACAAAAGGTCACCTCAGCGTTATAACACGAGCGTCGAAGCTGTTCGACAGGGTTATAGTTGTCGTGATGATAAATCCGAAGAAACCCGTCGGCTGTTTTACCCCCGAGAAAAGGGTTGAATTTATTGAAAGATGCGTCAAGGATCTGCCGAATGTTGAGGTTGATTTCTATGACGGTCTGCTTGCCGAATATGCAAGAATCAAAAAGGCTGACGCAATAGTCAAAGGACTTCGAGCCGTGTCGGACTTTGAGGATGAATTTCAGCAGGCGCTGACGAACAAACAGCTCAACCCCGATGTTGAAACAGTATTTGTTACCGCAGGTGCGGATTATATGTATTTGTCGTCCAGTATCGTCAAGCAGGTTTGTGAGCTTGGCGGAGATGTTTCGGACTTCGTGCCCGAGCAGGTGCTTGACGACATAGTCAAAGGAATCAGAAGAAAGGAAGATTAAGGATGAACGTACAGGGCTTACTTGACAAAATTGAAGATACCATTGATATGGGCAGTAAAATTCCTCTTTCGGGAAAGGTAGCCGTTGACGCAGACGCAATCAAGCAGTGTGTTGAGGATATCAGATATGACCTGCCGATCGAGCTTGAAAAAGCGCAGGAGGTAGTTGCTCATCATAACAATCTTATCACAAAGGCGAACAACGAGGCTTCGTCAATCGTTTCTTCCGCACAGACGGAGGCGGACGGCATCATCAGCGCCGCAAAGGAAAAGGCCTCCGGCATTGCCGCAACGGCTGAGGCGAACGCAAAGTCAACACTTTCCGCCGCATCCGAGCAGGCAAAGCAGATGATCGAAACTTCCGAGATCACAAGACTTGCACACGAGTTTTCCGACCGTGTACGTGCTCAGGCAACCGCCGAGGCAGAGAATATTGTAAGAAATGCGAAGAGCCAGGCTGAGGCGATTCTTCTTGACGCAAACAACCAGGCGGCTGACACAAAGTCAAAGGCAGATAAGTGGGCGGGAGAAATCCGTTCCGCAGCGGCAGAGTTTGTCGAGGATATTATGAAGAACAGCGACGAGGTTCTTTCCTCAAACATTGCCGAGATCAGAAAGGCGAGACAGAGCCTTTTCGGTGATCGCCGATAAAAAAGAAAACAAACGGGGGTTGCCGGAATGGGAAAAGTGCGCAAATTTTCCTTGCTCGGCAACCTTTTTTACAGACAGAGGTGTGTACGATGAAAAAGCAATGCGAATGCTGCTACAAGCGTTTTGAGGTTGTCAGGAACACGGATGTTCCGCTCAATCCCGACCTGACTGCACCGCAGGATCATATTTATTGCCCGTGGTGCGGAGCTGAAAACGGAACCGTTGAAAAGGGCTCGCTCGTTAAAACGGAAAAATGTAATGCAGAGTGTGAATTTTGATGAATAAAGAAATTATCGAATACTTCAAGAATAAAAAAGACGAGATGATAAAAAGCATATCCGAGCTTGTAAGCGTGCCGAGCGTGCGCAGTGAGGCAAAGGAGGGTATGCCTTTTGGCGAGAAGCCGTATGAGGCGCTGACAACTGCGCTGAAGATGGCTGATAAATTCGGCTTTAAAACGGAAAATCATGACGGATACGTCGGTTCAATCGATCTCAATGACGGTGAGCAGGAACTTGCAATTCTCGCACACCTTGACGTTGTCCCTGCGGGAGAGGGCTGGAGCAACGACCCATATACTGTTGTCGAAAAGGACAATATGATCTACGGCAGGGGAGTCAGCGACGACAAGGGTCCTGCGGTTGCCGCACTCTATGCTATGAAAGCGGTCAAGGATCTCGGCTTGCCCGTGAGCAAGAACTGCCGTCTGATCCTCGGCACGGACGAGGAATGCGGAAGCGACGATCTGAGATATTATTTTTCAAAAAATCCATATCCGAAATATGCGTTCACTCCAGATGCGAATTTTCCCGTGACGAACGGCGAAAAGGGCAGATTCACGAAGCATTTTTACAGGACTGTCGATTTCTCGGGTTGTGATAAATACATAAAGAGCTTTACCGCAGGCGAGGCGGCAAATGCGGTTCCGGCTTTTGCAAAGGCGGAGCTGGTCGGAATAAGTGCGGAGGAATTTAAGTCCGCCGCCGAAAAGGCAAAGGTGACAAAAGCAGAGTTCAGCTTTGACGGAAAAAAGGTTATCTGCACGGGCACATCGGCTCACGCATCTCTGCCGGAGAACGGAAACAATCCGATAACCGCAATGATCGAGCTGTTTGACTGCATTGATTTTGATAAGGCTTGTTCGGACTATGTTACCGATCTCAAGGCGCTGTTCCCGCACGGAAAATATAACGGAGAGGCTCTCGGGGTGGAAATGAGCGATATGCTCGGCGAGCTTACGCTCACTCTTGATACAGTTTGCTTTGAAAACGGCAGCTTCAACGGCTGCTTCGATTCGAGAACTCCGATGTCCGCAACGAGAGAAAACTGTGCCGATGTAATTGCCGAAAAGCTGGCAGAACACGGCTTTAAAATAGAGGATACGGAAATGAGAGAGGCTCATTACGTCGATGAAAATTCCGATTTTATCAAAACTCTGCTCAGAGTATATGAGGATTACAGCGGCGACAAGGGCGAGTGCATTTCAATGGGCGGCGGAACATATGTCCACGATATTGAAAACGGTGTCGCTTTCGGTGCGATAAGCCGTGATACGAACACAAATATGCACGGAGCGGACGAATTTATGCCGATTGAGGATATAATCACGGCGGCAGAAATTTTCACCGAGGTTATAGCCGAGATATGCCGATAAAAAGAGAAAATGATTGACATTTACTGAAAATTGCGGAAAATTAAAAAAACAGTAGACATAAAGTCGATTAAATGATAGAATATGACGGTGTGAGGTGGTTCTTTGAAAAGGTGTCTTGTTATGATAACGAGCGGTTTCCCGTTCGGCTTGGGGGAGACCTATATAGAATCCGAAATTGATTTTCTGAAAGACCGCTTCGATAAGGTTATCATTCTTCCGGTGGAGCTTGATCCCGGAGCCGTACCGACACGAACCGTTCCACAGGGAGTCGAATACATCAACGTCTCGGCGAGAAAGCAGAAGATTGCAAGAGCCGGTGACACTGTCGGCGGGCTGAAAAATCTTGTTTTCCCGACCGAGTATTATAAATACGATAAAAAAGAAATAGGCTCGAATTTCAGGAGAAGAATGTTCTTCGAGTATTTCTGTAACCGTGCCGTAAGAAGTTACGGCGAATGTCTCAAGGCACTCGAAAAATTCGATATGAGCGAATATGACAGCATCACGGTTTACAGCTATTGGTTCTTTGTCACGGCGCTTGTCGGCGTTATGCTCAAGGAGCATTTCTCTGAATTTTGCAGTGATGTTAAGCTCTATTCACGTGCGCACAGATATGATGTGTACGAGGATATGAACGTTTTGAATTATCTTCCTCTGAGAAGGTATCTGCTTGAGAACTGCGACGGCGTTTTTCCGTGCTCAAATTCCGGAACGGAGCATATTGCACGGCGCTATCCCGAATATGCAGATAAGATAAAGACCTCGTACCTCGGAACGATGGATGCGGGAATTTCATATCCGTCGGATGACGGACTGCATATTGTTTCCTGCTCGCAGATGATCGACATCAAGAGGGTTGACCGAATAATTGACGTTCTCGAAAGGTTCAACGGATCCGAAGAGTACAAGATAAGCTGGACCCACATCGGTGACGGAAACAGAAAGAATGAGATCGAGAAAAAAGCACGTGAGCGTCTCGGTTCGATAAAGACCGAGTTTCTCGGAAGTATTTCAAATCACGAGGTTTACGAATTTTATCAGAACAATCCCGTTGATCTTTTTATAAGCACAAGTAAGAGCGAGGGACTGCCCGTTTCAATGATGGAGGCGGCTTCGTTCGGTATTCCGATAATCTCTACCGATGTCGGCGGAGTCGGTGAAATCGTCAGGGACGGATATAACGGCTGTCTTTTGAACGAAAATGCCGATCCCGACGAGTTTGCGGATTTTATAAGACGTTTTTATGATATGGACAGGGCGGAAAGAGCCGTGTTCAGGAAAAATTCCAGGACGCTTTGGAAAACAAGGTTTGACGCAAACAAAACCTATTCCGAAATGTTCCCTGCACCGATGCTTTCGGGCTCATAAGGAAAGGACGATTATGGTATCGCTGAGTAAAGGTGTTCTCAAGTTTAAATCCGACGCCTATGAACGGGCAAAGCACTTTTATGAAGTGCTGTTCCTGATCCATATGGTTGTCGTGTTTGCTTTTTACAATACGAAGATGATTGCGCCGATATTCGGAATCGGGCTGTTCGTTGCAGCCCTCATTGTTCAGTTTGAAAGAAACAAGAACAGCGTTATGATTCCGTTTAATACGGTCTGGTATTTTGTCTTGATTTTGTTCGGCGCTCTGTCGGGTATGTGGGCGCAGTTTTTTACATCGTATAATGTAGCCTTTTTGGTGAGGCTCGTTGTAATTATGCTGATATGTGCGTCAATTTCAATCTATGTTGACGATATGGAGGATCTTGACAGAATACTGTCTATGTTCATCGCCGCATCGGTAATTATCGTCCTGCTCGAATTTACCGCAGTGCCGAGTGACGGCTGGAAAAACGGCGGAGTCGGAAGATATTTCAGCGGAATCAACCCGAACGATATTACCGTTTGGATCGACTTTGCTACGGCGGCGGCGTTCTACCGTGCGTATGTGAATGAAAAAAGATGGATGTATATTGTCGTTGCGCTGTTTATTGTTTTCTGTTCATTCTCCGGATCGAGAAAAGGAATGCTTGCGTCGGTGGCAGCTCCGCTCTTGATAGTTGTTCTCTCAACTCATAAGAACGGATATGCGCTGCGTGTTATTGCGGCGGTTCTTCTCGTTGCAGGGCTTTTTCTCCTTGTTATGGAAAATGAAACGCTGTATTCGGCTATCGGAAAAAGACTTGAAAGAATGTTTGATACATTCAAGGGCGAGGACTCCGACGGAAGTATAAGAATGAGACAGCATTATATTGACGTCGCAAAGGATATGTTCCGACAGTCACCGATAATCGGCAAGGGAATGGGCAATTACAGCCGTATTCTTGAGTCTGAATATGCAAGCGGCAACTTTTACAGCCACAACAATTATTGGCAGATCCTCAGCGAGATGGGAATGATAGGCGCTCTCATATATTTTTCAATGTATGCTTATTGCCTTGTTTCCTTTATCCGTGGATACTTTATACAAAAAAGAAAGATAGCAATTCTTTTCCTGACTGCTATTTTAATGATGATTGTACTTGATACCGGTATAGTCAGCTACTGCACGAAGTACGGACAGATGATTATAACCCTCTGTTATTGCGGAACATATGCAATGAAAACTGACGGCGGCAGAAGATACAGGTATGAAAAGGCATAAAAAGATGGAGTGATTTAATGAGATCCGAAAAGAAAAACCAAAAGGGATTGGAAATAAATGTTCTGGCATTTTTCAAGGAGCTTTCAAAAAAGCTCTGGATTGTGCTGATAGTTGCGCTGATCGGTGCGATTATCGGTGCGGTTGTTTCAGAGGCGACGAAGAAAGAAACCTACACGTCGACAGCCTCATTCGTTGTCAATACCTCATCGGACAGCGAAAAGGCGTCGAGCAATGATATTTATGTTCAGATCAATATGGCAGGTACTTTCAGATATATTCTTTCAAGCCGTGTTATGAAGAACGCCATTGTTGAGAAATGTACGCCGAAGGTGGATTTCGGAACGGTTGACAGAAGTATTTCCGTAAGCGTTGTTTCGTCGACAAACATCATTGTTATGTCGGTCACAACGGGAAATCCGCAGACGTCATACGCAATTGCTCAGACTGCCTGCGAGGTTTACGGTGATATCGTTGCGGAGAAATATCCCTACGCACAGCTTAATCTTCTCGATACTCCCGTGCTTTCGACATACCCCAATTCGACAAAATCCGCAGTTTCTCTCGCCGCAATCGTCGGATTTATCGGCGCAGTAGCAACCTGTATCATTATGTTCATCATCTTCCTTGTCAAGGATACCGCAAAGACAGCGGACGAGCTCAGCGATAAGCTCGATGTTCACATTCTCGGCTCGGTTCAGCAGATTACAAACAAGAACAAGGCGGCAAAGGGTCTGCTTGTAACGGACAGAAAGAACGGATTTTCGTTTATTGAAACTTATAAATCAATCCGAACCAAGATAGAAAACAATTCTGCAAGAACGGGCAACAAGGTATTCCTTATTACAAGTGCCTGCGAAAATGAGGGCAAGACGACATCCTGCGTCAACATTGCTCTTTCACTTGCGCAGAACGGCAAAAAGGTTCTTATTATCGACGCCGACCTCAGAAAGCCGTCGGTCAGCAAGCTCCTGTCGCTTCCCGACACGGACTGCGGACTTTCGGATGTTATTCTCGGCAATGCAACGCTGAATCAGGCGATAAAGCTCGTCAACAACTTCAACGTTTGTATCCTTGCCGATCAGAAGAGCGTTCCGAACCCGTCGGAGCTTCTCTCAACGGATAAGATGGAGGCTATCATCGACGAGGTACGCAAGAACTTTGATTACGTTCTTATTGACACCGCTCCCGCAAGTGTTGTTACGGATACTTCGGTTATCGCCGGATTTGTCGATGCTGCAATTATCGTTGTACGTGAGGACTTCTCGCCGTATTCAAGAATCAGAATGTCAATCGAGGATATCGACGCCAACGGTGCAGAGATCATCGGCTGTATCTTCAACGCCGACACAAGCAATGTCAGCAAGACGGGACGTTACGGAAAACGCTACGGCCACTACGGCAAGAGCGGACGCTACGGCTACGGCAGCTACGGTTACGGCTACGGTCAGTCGAAGAAATAATTGAATAGCAATAAAAACCTCTTTCGCATATTATAAAGCGAAGGAGGTTTTTTAATGCACGATCTTGAAAAGATGATTGAAAAATATCGGCAGGAGCTTGTAGAATTTTCAATGCAGAGCCCGCCCGCCGATGAAGCCGTCTTTAAAGAGGAGCGATCGGAAAATGTTGCTCCCGCAATGGCGAGCGCATTGCCGTTTATGAGCGATGTCGGCGCAAACGAGGAGACGGAAACATATAAAAACTACGAGGATTTTGAAAATAAAAATCCGTCCAAGGGAAGTATGCGTGTTCAGGTTACGTCGGGAGGAAGAAGTTTTCCGATTATCAATGCGATAGTCAAGGTGCGCATACCGCTTGATACGGGCGACAGAGAAATTTTCTCGGGCTATACCGATATAAACGGAGTGGTCGACAATATTGTTTTGCCGGCACCCGACAGCAGTATTTCCCTCGACGAGAACAATTCGACCGTTCCGCCATTTGCCGTTTATGAGGTCACGGTAACGCATCCCGACTTTGCAAAGTCCGAGTTTTTCAATGTGCCCGTTTTTGCGAACATAAAGGCGATCCAGCCGGCAAGGTTGGTTCCGCTCACCGAGACGGGCGAAGAGCCGGGAACGGTTACGATTCCCGAGCAGTCGATGGGACTTTTCGGAGGTGACGTGTAATGCCCGACAGACCGATTGTACCCGAATTTATAACCGTTCATCTCGGCAGACCGAATGCGGCGGCGAGAAATGTCCGTGTGCCGTTTGCGCAGTATATTAAAAATGTTGCGTCGAGTGAAATCTATCCGACGTGGCCCGAGAGTGCGCTAAGAGCAAATATCTATGCCGAAATCACGTTCGCTCTCAACAGGGTTTATACCGAATATTACAGATCACGGGGCTATGACTTTGATATAACCAATTCGACCCAGTTCGATCAATACTATGTTGAGGGCAGAGACATTTTCGAGAACATAAGCCGTGTTGTTGACGATATTTTCAATGATTATGTTATCAAGCAGGGACAGGTTCAGCCGTATTTCACCCAGTATTGCGCAGGTACCTGCGAGGGTCTTTCCCAGTGGGGAACGGTCTCCCTTGCCAATCAGGGCTACACGCCGTACCGCATACTGCAATACTACTACGGCAACGATATTGATATCGTGAGAAACGCTCCGATCAAGACTAATACCCCGACCTATCCCGGCACACCGCTCAGGCTCGGAAGCGGCGGCGAGGATGTTGTTGAGATTCAGCGTGAGCTTAACCGAATAGCGATAAACTATCCGTCAATCCCCAAGATAACGGGCGCAAGAGGATATTTCGAACAGACAACCCAGACTGCGGTTAAGCAGTTCCAGAGAATTTTCAACCTTGATCCCGACGGAATTGTCGGCAAGGAAACCTGGTATAAGATCAGACAGATTTACAACGGAATCAAGGGCTTGTCGGAGCTTTATTCCGAGGGAATAACGATAAGCGAGGCGGAAAGAAAATACGAGAAAGTTCTCAAGCTCGGCGACAGAGGCGCATCGGTCAGAATTATACAGTATTATCTCAATTTCCTCAGCTATTTCAATCTGAAGCTGCCTTACGTTGCAATTGACGGAATCTTCGGGCAGGAAACATACGACGCAGTTCTCACATTCCAGGCACTGTACGGACTTGACGTTGACGGAATCGTCGGCAGAGATACATGGGATATGATTCAGAACGCATATGCCGGTGTGCTTACCTCTCTTCCCGATGAGTACCGTGGCTACGCATCGCTGCTTTATCCCGGATATATCATAACGACGGGCGCCAGCGGAAGGGTAGTCGAACAACTTCAGACGTTTCTCAAAACGATTGCGGACAACAACTCGGCTGTACCGAATCTCACCGTTGACGGCTACTACGGTGACGAGACGAAGAACGCTGTAATCGCTGTGCAAAAGCTGAAAGGACTTGAACAGAACGGTCAGGTCGGCGTGCTGACGTGGAATGCAATAGTTAATCTTTATAACCAGTACAGATGATACGAAGCGGTATAAATTGACTTATTCCGAAAATAATAACATTATCAATTTCACGGAGAAATGCTTATGGATAATGTGTTATTTTCGGATAATTTTTTTAAGAACGAGGATATCTTTGATCGGTATTTCCGAACCGACCTGAACTATGATGTTGTTGCGACAAGATTTAAGGCGGGCGGCAGGCAGGCAAAGCTGTATTTTATCGACGGATTTATTGACGGCGACACCTCCGAGCGTGCAATGAATTTTATGATGCAGGCGGGAAAGGCCGATTCCGATTTTAAAAGCGCCGAGGAATTTGCACAAAGCCTTATTTCGTATATGGAAATCGAGCTGAGCGATGATGTAGAAAAAATCGCAAAGGTTGTTTATTCCGGTGCAATGCTTGTAATTGTGGACGGCTTTGCAACGGGATTTCTTGTGAAAACACGCAGCTACCCGAAACGCAGCGTCGGCGAACCCGATAACGATAAGGTGCTCAGCGGAGCGCACGATGGATTTGTCGAATCACTGCTTGTCAATACAGCTCTTGTCCGCCGCAGAATCCGTGACCGTGATCTCGTTATGGAGGTCAGACAGGCAGGCGTAAGGTCGAAAACCGATATTGCAATATGCTACCTCAAGGGCAAGGCGGACGAAAAGAAAATTGCGGATCTCAGGGAACGCATTGATAAAATTGATGTCAACACAATGAATATGAGCCAGGAAAGTCTTGTTGAATGTCTGGTCAGGAAGCAGAAATGGAATCCGTTCCCGAAGGTGAGATATACCGAACGTCCCGATGCGGCGTCGGCAAGCATTGCGGAGGGAAGCATAATACTTTTTGTTGACAATTCGCCTGCGGCAATGATTATTCCAACGGGCTTTTTCGACTTTTTACAGGACACGAACGATTATTATTTTCCGCCGTGCGTCGGCACTTATCTCAGATTTGTCCGAGGTCTTATTTTTGGACTGGCACTTCTGCTTGCACCCGTCTGGTTCTTGCTGATAAAAAATCCCGAGCACATCCCCGACTGGCTGAGCTTTATTCAAATCAAGGAATACTATTCTTTGCCGATAATTGCCCAGCTTTTGATAATTGAGGTTGTGATTGATGCACTCAAGCTCGCCTCGCTGAACACACCGAGCTCGCTGAGCAATTCTTTCAGCGTAATCGGAGCCCTTGTCCTCGGCGACCTTGCCGTCTCGGCAGAGCTTTTTTCGTCTGAGGTCGTGCTGATAATGGCGTTTGTCGCAATAGCCAATTTCGCACAGCCGAGCTTTGAGCTCGGTTATGCCTTTAAGCTGTCAAGGATTTTTATCGTTGTTATGACGGCTATATTCAACCTCTGGGGATTTATTGCGGGACTGCTGATTGTGATGCTCGTCATTGCTTTTACGAAAACCGTAACGGGCAGGGGATATCTCTACCCGCTGATTCCGTTCAACGGGAAAGCAATCAGCCGTCTGCTTATCAGAGAGGCTATCAGCAGGGACAACACCTGACTTTGACTTGACAAATTCGCCGTGATAGGTTAATCTTATTTATGGTGATAAAATGAAAAATTATCTGCTTAAAATAACATCGCTGGCGGTTGCGGCTTGTTCGGTAATCACTCTTGCGTCCTGCAAGGGAAAAACAAATGATGACATTCAGACGGAAACGCCGACTTACGAGAAGTCAGTTACTTCACAAACGGTGAAAATAGTAAATATCCCGACCGATCCGTCCGAGCTTGCCGATATGCTCAATGCGGCTTTCAATTATGTTGACGGATATTGCTACAAATACAAAAAGGATCTCACGTGTGAGGCGAGTGTAGGCAGTCTCGGCTCACTTTCATCCGTGTCGAATGCGGCGGACGCTTTCGCTTCGATGTTCGGAGAGAAGAGTATAACCGCAGATTACGATTATCAGGCGGACAAAAAGCTCTTTGCCGACAATTTTGTCAAAGGACCGATTGAGAGCGGGAAGATTTCTTCGATAAGCGCAAAGCAGGACGGGGATATTGTTATCCTGACCGCAAATCTCAACGGAGAGACCGACCCTACCGAGGAAAACGGTATTCTTCACAATCTCGGCGGAGACTATGTGAGTGCGGACAGCGTAAAGGCTTCCCTTGCCGAGTTCAAATCGTCGGCGTCGTCCGTGAGCGTTTCGGCGGACGGAATAAGCATCGTGGCAAGGATCAGCGCCGAGGATTCAAGCCTAAGATCTATGACGGTGACATATACCGAGCATTTCAATCTGAGCGGTGTGACTCTTGTGAAGCAAAAGGGCGGTTCGGTCAGCGGATCGGCAAAAACGGTTATCAAATATACCGATTTCGGATAATTTATAAGCAGTTAATAAAAAAGTAGTGGAAATTTACCGCAGAATATGATAGAATTAAAATATAATTCTTCGGGAGAGTGTAAATTTATGGACAAAAGCTGGAAAAAGTTTATTATAATTGTTTCTGTAATGCTTGGCGTTATTATCGTCCTGACGGCAGTTAACGTGTCGCTGGATGTTATTACAGGCAAGATTGAGCCGACAACCGCTGTTGCGGACGCTAATCAGTCGGGCATTCAGAATAATCAGGGCAATCAGAATTATACGCAGAACAATGTTGGCGGCGTTACCAACGCAAGCGGTCAGCTTGTTACTCAGCCGAACGGCACGGGCACGGTTATCAACAACGGTTCGGGCACAAGCACGGGCGGCTCGGTAAATACGGGCGGATCGGCTCAGCCGCAGGCGTCAACTGTTCTCGGATACAATAAGAATCAGATTGTTGCATATTACAACACCTGCCTCAAAAGCTCATACGCACAGGCAAGGATGACGGATACAAAGACTGAAAAGGTTACAATCGGCGTTGACTCCGTAACAATCAACGGTAAGGCTAACGGTACGGTTACAAGTATTGCAAACGGCATTGCAAGCAGTAACCAGAAGCAGACCGAGGAGAATAAGAGCTTCTCGGGCGGAAGAGCCTCCGACGGAACATCGGCAAGCACCTTTGTCCTCCCTGCAAACCTCTCTTCTGCGGGCGTAAAGAGCGCAAGCATTACGAAAAACGGCAGCGGATACAAGGTTGTCATAACTCTTGTTTCCGAAAGCTGCGGACATAATACAAAACCGCCGTACAACGCTTCCTGCGCATGGCCTCTTGATATCAATGAAGTTGCGGGCGCATTGAACGGATTTGCCGAGATCACAAAGGCACAGTTTGATTATCCCGGCACGATGCTCACGGCGAATATCGACGCCGCCGGAAGAGTGAGCTATGTCCGTGTTGATATGCCCCTCACCGTTAAAGACGGAACAGGCGTTGTTACCAAGAATATCCCGGGCGTTAAGGGAATGGTTATTACCGCTTCGGCTCACGGCAAATGGGTCTGCACACACACAATGTCATTCTGATAAATATTGATAAAGGTCGGGCGACAGCTTCAAAAAGAGGTTGTCGCCCGTATTTTTTATTATTTTCTTGACGATTGAATACCTGATGTGATAGAATAAAACACATATCAACAATTTACAAGGGGGATATGTAATGCAAGATTTTAAAGAAAGCGGATTTATGTACGGACTTGCGGCAATGGTTATTGTATTTGTCATCGCTCAGTCCTTATTTTTTCTGATCCGTGCATGGAAACACGGCAAGGAGGTCGGACTTACATCCGAGGATATGAAAAAGGCGGTTACATCAAGCGCTCTTTTTACAATAGCTCCGGCTATTGCGATTTTTGCAACCGTTGTTACATTGGCGAGTACGCTCGGAATTGTACTTCCGTGGATAAGATTGTCTGTTGTCGGAAATCTCCAGTATGAGGTTACGGCGGCTCAGGCGGCTCTTGAATCATTCCAGGACGGCACCGCAATTGCCGTATTCGGTCAGAATATAGCCGATCCGAAGATTTTTGCCGCTGTTTCATGGGTTATGACTATCGGCGTTATCCTTTCGCTTATCCTTATCCCTATTTTCCTCAAGAAAATTCAGAGCAAGGTCGGCAAGGTAACAAACAACACAAGCGGCGACAACAAATTCGGCGATATCATTTCTGCCGCAACGTTTATCGGACTTATTTCGGCGTTCATCGGCAATGCTCTTGCAGGTAAAGCTCCGACAATTAAGGAAAACGGCAAGCTTACGCCTGTCGGAGTGGGTGCAGGCGTTATGTCTGTTGCGGTTCTTGTTACATCCGTTATCGTCGTTGTTGTGCTTCAGGCTCTTTGCAAAAAATTTAAGTGGGATAAATTTGAACCGTTCGTTATGCCGCTCGGTATGTTTGCGGGTATGGGTATGGCAGTTCTTCTGCATTATGTTCTTCCCACGGAAATATCAACATTTGAATGGAGGCCGATCGTATGAGCAAGAAAAAACGCAGTTATATGGACTCCACCTACACGTGGGGAAATATTTTTATGGTTACGGCAATCTGCGTTCTGGTTGCTGTCCCCGTCGCAATATGCGTAAAGTTTGACGCATGGCCGACATTTAATCAGGTGTTCAAGGGCCTTCTTAAGGTTATCCCGATCTTTTGGACATCGGCGATTCTTGAGATCGTTGTTTATGCCCCGATGCTCGGTACGGGTGCTACATATCTTTCGTTCGTTACAGGTAACATTACAAACCTCAAGCTCCCGTGCGTGCTCAATTCACGTGAGCTTGCAAAGACAAAGCCCGGCACAGAGGCGGATGAAGTTATCTCGACTATCGCAACGGCGACGTCATCTATTGTTACAACAATTATTCTTGCAGTCGGCGTTCTTGCGCTTACCCCGATTCTTCCTGCTCTTACAGGCGAGGACTCGGCTCTCAAACCGGCGTTTGACCAGGTTCTTCCGGCTCTTTTCGGTGCGCTCGGCGCCGGATACCTTGCAAAGCATTGGAGAATTTCATTCGTTCCCGTCCTTGCCGCAGTAATCGTACTTATGTTTAACGGCAGCCTCGGCACGGGCACACTGATCCCGGTCTGCGTTGTCGTTTCAATTCTCTCCGCATATCTTATGTATATCAGCGGATTTCTTACCGGCGGCGTAAAGCCCGAAAATCCATTGAAAAGGAAGAAATAAATTATGAAATCGACAATGAAAAATAAATATGAAAATATTTTTCTGACGGGTTTCATTTATGCATTGCTATTTATCGTTTTTATATTCAATTTCTTTGATACAGATGATTACTCAATGCAGGGGTTTGTCTCTTCAGCAACGCTGCTGAAAGGACTGGATTTTTCAATTCATTACGGTAATGGAAGGTTTATAGGTAATTTGGCATTGTATTACTTTAATTGCTTTCCGATGATAAGAATTGTTGCTAAACCGCTTGTCTTGACTGTGATGATACTGTGTATGTTTTATGTGTTCGATATCAATAAGTTTTGGATGAAAGCGACAACAGCGTTACTTATTATTCTCCCGTCATCGGGATTTTATGCAAAGTGCTATTCCTCAAATCCGTGTATCATGAATTATGTTGCTCCGCTTACAAATGTCTTTGTTTGCTTCGCTCTTATGAAGTTTATCGGCAAAAAGAGGAGAAAAAACAATATCATTTTTTATGTATTTTTGCTAATTGCATCAATTTGTATGCAGTTTTACAGTGAAAATTCAACTATTATCTTTATGACAACGGCAATTTTTCTGGTAATCTACGGAATAGTTGTCAACAAGAAAATAATTGTCGAGAAAGCAGTGTTCTTGATCGGTGGATTAATAGGTACGGTATTAATGTTTACTGTTCCTAATCATATAAGTTATAGTGTTATTGACGAAAAGACAATGGACAGTTATAGGCACATTATAATAAATGTTCCGTATGCCGTTGGTGTTGTAGCAAAATTTGCCGAGTATTTCAGCACGGCGGCTGTTTGGATAGCAATATTCGGAGCGGTTATAACTTGTATCATTGTTAAAGAATCTCCGAATGATAAATTGAAGCCATGGCATATTGTTTTTGCTGCGGTGTACCCATTGGTTTGTGTGCTGTATAAATTCATTCAAACTGAAGAAGCAAAGGTAATTTCAAGTGTAAAATTGTTTCTTATGATATTAATGTTTTCTTTTCTTCTTAATGCACTGATTATTATTTTTAGATTCATTAAAGATAACAGAACCAAGGCGTATTCAATATTTTTAATTTTTGCTCTTGCGATGTCAGTTGGAATGTTTATGATACTTAATCAACATGGGTATAGAACATTTTACTTGTCCTTGATCATTTTTGTATCACTAACATTGTATCTCGCAAATTATTTGATAAAAAAATACAACATTGAACTTAATGCAAACAAGTTGAAAATAGTAACTGTTTCTGCTGTGGCAGTATTGCTTTGCATAGGAATATTATTGCCATTACAGACAATTCAAAATTATGATGTGTTTGCAATGAGACAGGAATATGTTGATGAAAAAATATCACAGGGCGAAAAGCAGATTTATGTGCCAAAAGTTCCTAATAAGAGCCTTGTAAGGGATGAATTTTTAAGTTTCTACAAAAGCTATTTCTCAAAAGGAAATGAAGATGTTGAAATACGTTTTATCGACATTGAGGATTGGGAACGATTCGAAGAATATCAGTCGATGATGGATAATCCGCTGACCTCAATAACCTATGCGGTGAGCCATCTTCAATACAGCAACTGATTATTAAAAAGAAATGATAAAAAACACTTGATATTTACCTTGCAATGTGGTATTATATGTATGTAAGTTTATTAAGGTATTGACAAAGGAGTGGGGCGACCCGCTCCTTTGTATTGTAAAGGAGGCGTTACAATGGCTTCAAAAGGAAAGGGCGGAATCACTGTAAATACGGTGTGGGATATCGCTCAGCCGATTGCCGAAAGTCTCGGACTTGAGCTTTGGGACGTGCGTTTTGAAAAAGAGGGCGCAGACTGGTTTCTTAGAGTCTTTATTGACAAGAACGGCGGCGTTTCAATCGACGATTGCGTTGATATGAGTCACGCTCTCGACAAGCCGCTCGACGATGCTGATCCGATTGAGCAGAGCTACTGTCTTGAGGTTTGTTCACCCGGACTTGAGCGCAGTCTCAAAAGGGACAGCCATTTTGAAAAGTGCATCGGCAAGCCGATTCAGGTTAAGCTGATTCGTCCGCTTGAGGGCAGCAGAGAGTACAAGGGTACGCTCGAAAGCTACGACAACGGAAATTTTGAGCTTCTTACTCAGGACGGAGCGAAGCTCGTTATAAATAAAAAAGAAACATCTTATGTTAAACTTGATGATTTCGGAGGAGAAGAACAATGGTAAACAAAGAGCTTTTTATGGCGCTCGAAATGCTTGAAAAAGAAAAAGGAATACCGATGGACGTACTCTGCGAGGGTATTCAGAAAGCGCTTGTCACAGCGGTAAAGCGTGACTACAACAATAAGGACATCGTTTTTTGCGAGCTTGACCCCGAGAAGAAAACAATGCGTGTTTTCGTAAGAAAGAACGTTGTTTCCGAGGTCGTTGATCCCGATGAAGATCTGACCGTTGAGCAGGCTCAGAAGTACAAGCCGACGGCTATGGTAGGCGATATTATCGAGATCGAGCTTGAGACAAAGGAAGTCAGCAGAATTGCCGCAGATAAAGGCAAGCACGTTATCCGTCAGGGTATCCGTGAGGCTGAGCACGGCAGACTCCGCGAGGAGTTCCAGGCTCACAATCAGGAGATCGTTACGGCTAAGGTTTCACGAGTTGATCCCGAGACTAAGGACGCCATCGTTGAAATCGGCAAGGCTCAGGAGCCGCTCTTTAGAAGCGAGCAGATTCCGAACGAGACGCTTCTTCCCGGTATGCTTATAAAGGTTTATATTGCCGGTGTTGCAGACGGCAAAGAGGGCAGAAGAGGCCCGAGAGTTACAATTTCCAGAACTCATCCCGGTCTTGTAAAGAGACTGTTCGAGTCCGAGGTTCCCGAGATCTATGACGGTACGGTTGAGATCAAGGCTGTTTCACGTGAGGCAGGCTCAAGAACAAAGATTGCCGTTTACTCCGCCGATGAGAATGTTGACGCAGTCGGCGCTTGCATCGGACCGAGAGGCGCCCGTGTAGGCAAGATCGTGGATATGCTTTACGGCGAGAAGATTGACATCGTTAAATACAGCGACGATCCCAAGGAGTTTATCGCAGCGTCACTTGCTCCGGCAGACGTTATTTCGGTAACCGTAGATGAGAATGCGGAAAAATCCTGTCGTGTCATTGTTCCCGACCTTCAGCTTTCGCTGGCGATCGGCAACAAGGGACAGAACGCAAGACTTGCCGCAAAGCTGACAGGCTGGAAGATAGATATCAAACCCGAGAGCGGAAAGACAGATCCTTCCGTAGAGCTTTAATATAAAGGAGGTACGGGAATGCAGCAGAAGAAAATTCCATTGCGCAAATGTATGGGATGCGGCGAGATGAAGCCGAAAAAAGAGCTTGTCCGTGTTGTAAAAACTCCCGAGGACGAGATTGTTCTTGACCTTACGGGCAGAAAAAACGGCAGGGGCGCATATATCTGCCGTGATGTTGAATGTCTTAAAAAGGCGAGAAAAGCCAAGAGAATCGAAAAATCATTCCTGTGCCAAATTCCTGACGAGGTATACGATAAAATGGCAGAGGAGCTGAAAAACGGTGAATGATTCGGCGCTTAACCTTTTAGGTCTTTGCAGAAGAGCGGGCAGACTCAGCCTGGGTCACGACGCCTGTAAGCAGGCGCTCAACGGCGGCAAGGCAAGACTTTGCATAATCTGTTCGGATGCATCCGAAAGGCTTTCCGATGAGATATCGGGAATTGCACAGACCAAAGAAATACCGGTTTATGACGTGAAATATTCAATGCTTGACATCAAGCAGGCACTGAGCTTCAAGGCGGCGGTTTTTACCGTCGATGACGACGGCTTCGCAAAGTCATTGATCGCTAAACTTAAAGAAAATCAATCCGGGGAGGAACGCATTTATGATAAATAAATATCGTGTCCACGAAGTGGCAAAGGATTTTGATTGCCCCAGTAAAGAAATTCTTGATATTGTAACCAAGCATTTTGAAGGACAGAAGAAATCCATGACGGCTCTTGAGGAATCGGAGCTTGACGTTATATTTGAAATTATAACAAAGGAAAACAGCGTTGATAGTTTCGACGCTTATTTTGCAACCGCAAATGAGCCGAAGAAAGAGGAAAAGAAGAAAGACGAAAAGGAAGAACCCAAAAAATCGGAGGCTAAGGCTGACTCTCAGACGGCTAAGACGGATAAAAAAGCTCCGGCGAAGAATCCCGAACAGCCGAAGAAAAAGCAGAAAGATCCCAATGCCGTTCCGCAGAGCAGAACAAAGGGCGAATTTAGAACGATCGACACAAGAGCAAGCAACGTTGATCTTGATAAATACAACGAGAAGTATGAGAACATCTCTCCGGTTAATCAGGACAGAAGAAGCGACAGAACGGTCAATAAGCAGAAGCTGAAGCAGAAGTCTCAGCAGCGCCGACCGGGTATGAAGTCACGCCGTGAGACTGAGGCGGAGAGACTCAAGAGAATCGCCGCAGAAAGAGCTAAAAAGCCGCAGATTCATATTCAGGTTCCCGAGGAAATCACGGTCGGCGACCTTGCCGCATTGCTTCATATGACGGCAGCAGAGGTTATTAAAAAGCTCTTTGCACTCGGTCAGATGGCAACGGTAAATGAGGTTATCGACTACGATACAGCCGAAATCGTTGCGACCGAGCTCGGCGCAAAGTGCGAAAAGGCAGTTGTTGTTACAATTGAGGACAGAATCATTGACGACAGCGAGGACGATGACAAAGATCTTGAACCCCGTGATCCCGTTGTCTGCGTAATGGGTCACGTTGACCACGGTAAAACATCGCTCCTTGATGCAATCAGAAACACTTCCGTTACCTCGACCGAGGCGGGCGGAATTACACAGCATATCGGTGCTTACAGAGTTGACCTCAACGGTCAGAAGATTACATTCCTTGATACTCCCGGCCACGCCGCATTCACATCAATGCGTGCAAGAGGCGCACAGGCTACGGATATCGCAGTTCTTGTTGTTGCCGCAGACGACGGTATTATGCCGCAGACAATCGAGGCAATCAACCACGCAAAGGCGGCAGAGGTTCAGATTATCGTTGCTATAAACAAGATGGACAGACCGGGCGCAAATCCCGACAGAATTATGCAGCAGCTCACCGAGCACAGCCTTGTTCCCGAGGAGTGGGGCGGCGATATCATCTGTGTTCCCGTTTCGGCAAAGACGCATATGGGCATTGACAAGCTGCTTGAAAGCATTCTTCTTGTTGCCGAGATGCAGGAGCTCAAAGCCAATCCGAACAGAGCGGCAAAGGGTATTGTTATCGAGGCACGTCTCGATAAGGGCAGAGGACCGATTGCAACTCTCCTTGTTCAGAAGGGTACGCTTAAATCCGGTGATATCATCGTTGCAGGTCAGGCTGTCGGTCGTGTACGTGTAATGGTTGACGATAAGGGCAGAAAGATCAAGTCCGCAGGCCCGTCGGTACCCGTTGAGATCACAGGTCTTGCCGAGGTTCCAAATTCGGGCGATATCTTTGACGCAGTAACCGATGAACGCCTTGCCCGTGAGCTTGTTGAGCAGAGAAAGGCAGAGGCAAAGGAAGAGCAGTTCAAGTCTGTTCAGAAGGTTACTCTTGACAATCTCTTCGATTCGCTCAAGGACGGTGAGATGAAGGAACTTAACATTATCGTTAAGGCTGACGTTCAGGGTTCCGCAGAGGCGGTTAAACAGAGCCTTGAGAAACTCTCCAACGAGGAAGTCAGAGTTCGTGTTATCCACAGCGGCGTCGGTGCTCCGAGCGAGTCCGATGTTATGCTTGCGAACGCATCCGATGCGATCATCGTCGGCTTCAATGTTCGCCCCGATCCGGTTGCGATAAACCTTGCAGAGCGTGACGGCGTTGAAATGAGAATGTACAGAATCATCTACGACTGCATCGAGGAAATTCAGGCAGCTATCAAGGGTATGCTTGCTCCGAAATTCCGTGAGGTTGAGCAGGGCAGAGCAGAGGTCAGAAACGTTATCACAATTTCCTCTGTCGGCAAGATCGCAGGCTGTTATGTTCTTGACGGCAAGATCACAAGAAACTCAAAGGTTCGTGTTGTTCGTGACGGAATCGTGCTTGCTGTTGACGACATCGCTTCACTCCGTCGTTTCAAGGACGATGTGAAGGAGGTCGCTTCCAGCTATGAGTGCGGTATCGGACTGACAAAGTTCTCCGACATCAAGGAGGGCGACATCTTTGAAGCCTACACTGTCGAAGAGTACAGAGATTAAGAGGTAGCTTATGGCAGGTTACAGAATAGACAGAGTATCCGAGGATATTAAGCGTGAGATTATTGCGGTTATCAGAGAGCTTAAGGATCCGAGGGTAATGGATAAAATGCTTACCGTGGTGAGGGTCGAAGTCAGCTCCGACGCCTCCTACGCTAAGGTGTATATAAGCGCAATGGAGGGAATTGACACGGCTAAAGAGGCGGTCAAGGGACTCAAAAGCGCAACGGGATATATCCGCAGGGAGGTCGGCAAACGGCTTCACCTGAGGAAAACTCCCGAGCTCAGCTTTGTGGCTGACGATTCTATCGAGCACGGTATGAATATTGTTAAGATTATGGATGATTTGAGGACTGAGGACTAATGGTTATCAATCTTGAAACGGCGGTTGAATTTTTAAAAGAAAAGGACAATTTCCTTATATTGACCCATTCGCATCCCGACGGAGATACGCTCGGCTCGGCTTTTGCGCTGAAATATGCGCTTGAGACGATCGGAAAGAGCGCAAATGTCAGGTGCTGTGACACGGTTGCAAAAAAATTTAACTATCTCGGAAAGGTCTGCGAGGATGAGTGTGATTTTGATACGCTCGTTGCGGTCGATGTGGCTGACACAAAGCTGCTCGGCAAGGACTTTGAAGAGAGATTTGCCGACAGGATTGAGCTTTGCATTGATCACCACGGTTCAAACCGTATGTTCGCCGAAAGAACCCTGCTTGATGCAAAGGCAGCGGCGGCGTGCGAAATAATTCTTGAGATTGTTCACGCTCTCGGGGTAAAGCCGACAAAACGGATTGCGGATTGCATTTACACGGGACTTTCGACCGATACAGGCTGCTTCCGTTACTCCAATGTTACACCACGCACAATGCGTATGGCGGCGGAGATGATTGAATGCGGAGCGGACAATGTGACGATTAATACGGTTATGTTTGAGACAAAAACAAGAACCTATGTCGCACTCGAAAAGCTGGCGGTCGGCGGTATGAAAATGTACCTTGACGGCAAGTGCGCTTTAATTACGGTTACGCAGGAAATGTACCGTGAAAGCGGCTCTGACGAGAGCGAGGTCGATGCGATCTCATCGCTGCCACGACAGATCGAGGGCGTGCTGGTCGGCGTTACAATGCGTGAACGTAAGGACGGCAGCTATAAAATCTCAATGAGAAGTAACCGCCCGATAAACGTTTCGGAAATCTGCGCCGCAATGGGCGGCGGAGGACATCCTCAGGCGGCAGGCTGTCAGGTTGACGGACCGCTTGAATCGGCAACAGAAACGGTCATACAGAATGTAAAGAATTATATCGAAAGATTATAAAGCAAAAGGCAGGTCAAACGACCTGCCTTTAATTTTTGAATGTGAATAAGGTCAAAGCCCGAAGAAACCATCTTAGATAAAGGTCAAAGAAAAATTTTGATCTTTAAACTGAAAAAATCATATAATTCCTGCAAAAAATGAGATAAAGCGAGAAAAGAAGAGAAAGAATCAGAAAAAAAGAGATGTAAAGAGCTAATTTCGTAAAACTAAATGTCAATATTTGATTTTGACCTTTTCTGACCTTTGACAAATGGTCAGGGAAGGTCTATAATTTGACTTGTCAAAAGGTCAAAGAAAGTCAAAGTCAAAGGAGATGATGATATGAGCATGAGCAATGAGATCGCCAAACTGATCCTCGATATGCTCAGCGACGACGGTGAAACGGAGATTCAGAGAAACGAGATGGCTCAGCACCTCGGATGCGTTCCCAGTCAGATCAATTACGTCATATCCTCAAGGTTTACTCCCGAACAGGGATATATCGTAGAAAGCAGGCGCGGAGGCGGCGGATACATCAAGATTACCCGAGCGAAATATGACAGCAAAACGTCAATGCTTATGCACGTCATAAATTCGATCGGTGATTCGATTGATGAGGCAAGCTGTAAGGCGCATATATATAATCTGCACTATCAGAACATTCTGTCTCCGGAAATTTCAAAAGTAATGCTTGCGGCAATCGGCGAAAGATGCCTGCGCGATGTGCCGCCGGAGCTGAGAGACAAGGTAAGGGCATCAATATTTAAACAATTGTTATTGGCGAATCAGTAACCACGAAAGGATGATTTATATGTTGTGTCAGAATTGCGGAAAAAACGAAGCTACTACTCATGTTAAGCGTGTCGTAAACGGCGACACGACCGAAATGCACCTTTGTCAGAATTGTGCCGAGCATCTCGGCTACGGAGATCTGTTCTCCGGCTTCGGATTTGATCTCGGAAATATTTTCTCGGGACTTCTGGGCGAGGATATGCCGCTGCTCAGTTCTGCTCACGAGGAAAAATGCCCGAAATGCGGATACACTTTTACGGATATAGTTAAAAACGGCAGACTCGGCTGTGCCGATTGTTACAGAAAGTTTTACGACAGACTTCTTCCGAGTTTGCAGAGAATCCACGGTAAAATAAAGCATACGGGCAAGCAGGCGACAATGGTTCCCCACGTTGCCGAAGAGGATAAGGCTCCGAAGATTGACCCGATAATGAAGCTCAAAGAGGATATGCAAAAGGCTGTTGAGGAGCAGAACTTTGAACAGGCGGCTGTCCTCAGAGACAGAATAAAAGAAATGGAGGCAGGCAATAATGAATAAGTGGTATATCGAAAACGGCGATCAGGGCGACATCGTTATAAGCACGAGAGTCCGCCTGGCGAGAAACCTTGAAGAATATCCGTTCCCCTGCCGACTTACCGTTAAGGGTAAAGAAAAGGTTTGCGAGGAGATAAAGAATGCGGTTCTCAGCGATGATCACTGGGGATTCAGCTTCACTTGGATGAAGGATTTCAGCCGTTCGCAGGCAATATCGCTTGCCGAGCGTCACCTTGTAAGCCCCGAATTTGTATCCGACAGAGCGGGCAGAGGCTTGCTCCTGACGGATGATGAGGCAATCAGCATTATGCTCTGTGAGGAGGATCACATCAGACTTCAGGTTATGATGGCTGGTCTTGCACTCAAGGAGGCATACAGCGTCGCCGACAAGGTTGATAACATCATCGGCAGTAAGCTCAATTACGCATACGATGACAGAATCGGATATCTTACTCAGTGCCCGACAAATCTCGGTACTGCGATGAGAGCTTCCGTAATGCTTCATCTGCCGGCATTGACCCGCTGCGGTCAGATAGGCAAGCTCGCCGCAACCGTATCAAAGCTCGGACTTGTGATCCGTGGCGCTTACGGTGAGGGCAGCAGCCCCCGTGGAGATATTTATCAGCTCAGCAACCAGATAACACTCGGAATTTCTGAGGAGACTGCGCTGGATAATCTTCAGTCAATTACATTACAGCTTGTCGCACAGGAGCGTGCGGCAGCTGAAAAACTTCTGGAAAGCCCGATTGAAACGGATAAGGTTTACCGTGCAATGGGTATTCTCAGAAACGCCAGAGTTCTCAGCGGCGATGAGTTTATGGAGCTTGCGTCGCTTCTCAGAATGGGTATCTCAAACAAGACGATTGATTTTGACATTACAAAGCTCAATGAGCTTTCGGTCAAGGTTCAGCCGGCAACGATAAATGCCGTTGAGGGCAAGGAGCTTTCTCCGCAGGAGAGAGACATTATCAGAGCCGATTGGGTCAGAAAAGCGTTTGAGTAAGAGATACAAAAGGAATTTTGAAAGCCTCGTGTTTTTGAATGACCAATGATAATTGATACGGGGCTTGTCGGGTTGCAAAAGCAATCGCAGACGAGTCCCGTTTATTTAGAAATAACTTGTTGACTAAGGTTTTATAGCATCTAACGTCTAAAATCTAAAGTCTAACATCTATAAGGAGAGATTTTTATGTATAAGTTTACAGGCTTTACTCAGAAAGCAAACACTGCGCTTAACGCGGCAATTGAATATGCGGAGAATCTCGGTCACACATATATCGGCAGCGAGCATCTTCTGCTCGGCTTGCTTACAAGCGAGGGCAGCGTTGCATACACTGCGCTCACAGCGAGAAATATCACGGCGGACGATGTTGAAACCGCTGTCAGAAACAGCGTCGGCATCGGAACTCCGACCGTGCTTTCACCGAATGATTTCACACCGAGAAGCAAGAATATAATTGAAACAGCGGTAACAATCGCAAGAAGCCTCGGTCACGGTTACGTCGGAACCGAGCATCTTCTGATAGCGATCCTGCGTGACAGCAGCTGCTATGCAATGGATATTCTTGATGCAATGAATGTTTCTGCGGCCGATGTTGCCGAGGAGATTACAAAATCCGTCAATGTTTCGCAGAACGATGCAAATCCGAAGTCCAAATCTCAGTCAAAGGAGAAAACCGAAACACCGACCCTCGATCAGTTCGGACGTGATCTGACCGCAATCGCGCGTCAGGGCAAGATTGATCCGGTTATCGGCAGACAGAAAGAAATTGAAAGGGTTATTCAGATTCTTTGCCGTAGGACAAAGAACAATCCCTGTCTGATCGGTGAACCCGGCGTAGGTAAAACCGCTATTGCGGAGGGTCTTGCTCTTAAGATCGCATCGGGTGAGGTTCCCGAGATCCTGAAAGACAAGAGAATTGTTGCGCTTGACCTTACCGGTATGGTCGCAGGTACGAAATACCGTGGCGACTTTGAAGAGAGAATCAAGTCGGCTATCGACGAGGTCTCAAAGGCAGGCAACATCATCCTCTTCATTGATGAGGTTCACACCCTTATCGGCGCAGGTGCCGCAGAGGGTGCAGTCGACGCCGCAAACATTCTTAAACCCGCTCTTGCAAGGGGCGAAATGCAGGTTATCGGTGCAACGACAATTGAGGAGTACAGGAAGAACATTGAAAAGGATTCCGCTCTTGAACGTCGTTTCCAGTCGGTTCTTGTCGGCGAGCCGAGCCGTGAAGAGGCAGTTGAGATACTCAAGGGTATCAGGGATAAATACGAGGCTCACCACAAGGTAAAGATTACCGATGAAGCTATCGAGGCGGCGGTTAAAATGTCGTCAAGGTACATCGGTGACAGATTCCTGCCGGATAAGGCAATCGACCTTATTGATGAGGCGGCTTCAAAGGTTCGTCTGCGTGCCTACACTCCGCCTGAGGATATCAGAGAGCTTGAAGAAAAAATCAAGCGTATAAATGAAGAAAAGGCATCCGCTGTCAACAGCCAGAACTTTGAACAGGCGGCGGCATTACGTGACGAGGAAAAAGAGATTAAGGCTCACCTTGAAAACGCAAAGGAAAGCTGGAAGAAACAAAATTCCGAGACAAGCGGCGTTGTAACTCCCGATGAGATTGCAGCCATTGTTTCCGAATGGACGCACATTCCCGTTGTTCAGCTTACCGAAGAGGAAAGCCAGCGGCTTCTTCATATGGAGGAAGAACTCCACAGAAGAATCGTAGGTCAGGATCAGGCTGTTTCCGCCGTTGCCAAGGCTATCCGTCGTGGCAGGGTCGGACTTAAGGATCCGAACAGACCCACAGGCTCGTTCATCTTCCTCGGACCGACAGGTGTAGGTAAGACAGAACTTTGTAAAACCCTTGCCGCAACGCTTTTCGGCGACGAGAGTGCAATGATCAGACTTGATATGTCCGAGTTTATGGAGAAGCATACGGTGTCTAAGCTCGTAGGTTCGCCTCCGGGATATGTAGGATATGACGAGGGCGGTCAGCTCACCGAAAAGGTTCGCCGTAAGCCGTACAGCGTGGTTCTTTTCGATGAAATTGAAAAGGCACACCCCGATGTATTCAATATGCTTCTTCAGATTCTTGACGACGGTGTCCTCACGGATTCGCAGGGCAGAAAGGTTGACTTCAAGAACTGCATCATCATTATGACATCGAATGTCGGTGCAAAGCTCATCACAAATGCCGGCAATGCCGCACTCGGATTCAAGGGTGAAGAGGGCGACGGCACAATGAGCCAGAGCGACATCAAGGATGCTGTAATGGGCGAGCTGAAGAAGTGCTTCCGCCCCGAGTTCCTTAACAGGGTTGACGATATCATCGTATTTGAACAGCTCAATAAGGATGATATCAAGGAGATCGCACGCAGAATGCTCAAGACGCTCAAGAACCGTGTCCACGATATGGGCATTGAGCTTGACTTCGATGACAGCGCAATTGAAAAGATCGCCGATGAGGGATTTGACCCGGTATACGGTGCAAGACCGCTCAGACGTGCAATTCAGTCGCAGATTGAGGATAAGCTCAGCGAGGAGATGCTTGACGGCAAGATCACCTCGGGTAATAAATATATCTGCAAGCATACCGACGACGGCTTCGTCTTTGAATCCGCCGAAGCAAAAGCAGAATAATAACGCAGCACCGCCGAACGGATTCCCGTTCGGCGGTGTTTTGCTCGGCGGCAGTTGAGCTGTGCGGTTTATTTAGTCTGCTTCGCTGTAAAAAGTCAGCAGAAATTTTACATCGGCGCCCCTTTTTAGGGTAGTAAAATGTCGGCAGAAAAACTATAATGGGCGCCCCTTTAGGGGAGCTGGCATGACCTTGTGTCGTGACTGAGAGGTTTTCTTAAAGTCAGATAAGATTCACTTTAAGCGTGGGCTCCTCCTCTGAGGGAGTTGAATTTTATCAGACTTTAATCTTTATCCCCACCACCGCAAGCGGTCCCCCTCCCCTTAAATCATTTAAGGGGAGACTGAAAAGAACGGAAATTCTGCTGTTCCATTTTAAATCAGCAAAGACCAACCAAGCCTCCCCTTGATTTGAGATCAAGGGGAGGTGTCACGTGAGTGACGGAGGGGATAAAGACAAATTTGAAAAAAATAAAAATAACCCCTCCGTTTCGCTCCGCTCAACCTCCCCTGCAAGGGAGGCAAGGAAAGTCCGCAGAAAATTTACATAGGCGCCCCTTTAGGGGAGCTGTCACGACCTTGTGCCGTGACTGAGGGGTTTTCTTAAAGTCAGATAAGATTTACTTTAAGCGTGGGCTCCTCCTTGGGGGAGCTGGCGGCGTAAGCCGACTGAGGGAGTAATGTCTTATCAAACTTTAACCCCTCCGACTTCGGCGCAAACCGCCGAAGCCACCTCCCCTGCAAGGGAGGCAAGGAAAATTAGCGCATTATACAGAAAATATATGATATTATCATTGTATCCGATTTAATTAGATAAGTCAAGCAAAATAGCTAAAATAACCATACGAATTTTGCCTTGGTATACGGTACAATTAGATACATAGAGGTGATTCGTTTGGAAAAGATAGATTTTGGTGCTCGTCTTATGCAATTAAGAAACAACAAGAGAGTATCGGCAAGAGATATGAGCCTTTCATTAGGTCAAAGCCCGGGATATATAAATAACATAGAAAATGGCGTTAATTATCCTTCAATGGCACTGTTCTTTTATATATGTGAGTATCTTGAAATTACCCCGTCCGAGTTCTTCGAAACAGCTTCTGCAAATCCGTCGAAAGAAAAAGAACTTGTTGAAACGGCAAAAAGATTAAATAACAAACAACTTGATACGTTGATATCTCTTGCTAAGGAATTGGAAAAATAATATTTTTTGTCAAACTCTTGTTTTTGCAAGAAAAAAGGGACTGCGTTTTGCAGTCCCTTTTGCTGTTCTTTTTTTGTCAGATGTTTATGTCGCCGGTGGCGATACGGAGAATTGTGAGCGCATCCGCAGAATTGATTCTTCCGTCGCCGTTTACGTCGGCGTTGAGCCTGTTGATTTCCGACTTGAGGACGTTCTCGTAGCCTGTTGCGTGCTTAAGAACGATCATTGCGTCAAAGGAATTAACGCTGCCGTCGCCGTTAACATCGGCTGTTGCCTTTGCGACAACCGTGTTTGCCGAAACAACCTTGTGGCAGTATGAACATTCCTGATGCTTGAGCCCCGTGTTGTAGATTGTCGGTCTTGCCGAATATGTCCAAACGATATTGTGACCCGTTGACTTGATAACCTCGGTGTAGCTGCTACCGCAGGAGCAGGTGTAGGTTGCAACTCCGTTTGAAGAGCAGGTTGCCGCCTTGGTTACCTTGCGCGTGTAGGAATGTGTATGTGTTTTTGACCATACGGCATAGAGCGTAACGTCGGCGTTTGCAGAATAAACACTGCTTGCGTTGTAGCTTGTTCCTGTGCCGTCGGCTTTTGTGTTCCAGTATTTGAAATCATAGCCCGAACGGCTCGGCTTCGCCGAAGAAAGGGTGAGATTACTGCCCTGAGTCTTTGTCTGAGCCGCAGGTGCGTTACTGCCGCCGTTGGCACTGTACTGAACCTTGTAGGTTTTGGGTACGATATTGTTATTCTGATCATTCTTGGAACCGTTGAGGTGAACCGAATACATTATCCAATCAACAGCGCCGCACTCGGGACAGCCCCAGTAAATGTATGTTGTGGTATTGTGATGAGCGTTGTTGTGAGCATAATCTGTCATTCTGCCGCCCTCGTCACTTCCGCCGCAAAGGATTGCGTGCTGGAATGTGCCGCAGCTGTCGCAGTAGTAGAATACGGGGTCGCCCGCAGCTATCTTGCCCTTGTTATCATCCATATATATGTACGGTCCGTCAGTCGTGAGTACGTATGCTGTTCCGTGGGTTCCCTTGAGAGTGCTGTAAAGATTGTAGACCGTGCGCTCCATAACGTCGATTCCGCCCGCCTTGAGACAGTTTGAAACATAGCCTGCGCACATTTCAATTCCGTTGTTCCAGGTCTTTTCGGCATAAATAAGAGCGGCGTCTGCATCATATCCGATTGCGTTAGCACCGAGATTTCCAGCCGTGAAAACCGTGAGCATAAGCGTAAGCGTTATCAGTATGGATAAAACTCTCTTCATAATTTTTCCTCCGGAACATATATTTTAAGGTCATTTATTTTTCGGACAACACTGTAATTATAACAACTTATTACAGGATTGTCAATAAGTTACAATAAGTTACAGCAAAAAATCCCGATTTTTTTCACTTTTTCCGAATCAAAAAAGGTTATTGCCGATGGCTTGACCGTATATATTTATAATGAAAGCCGTTGTTTTACTGAAAAAGTAACAGAAAAATCGCCGATTTGTAACTTTTTGTAACTTTTTAGATTTTGCACAAAAAATTGATCTTCTAAGCGCCGTAAAATTCCATTTTTTGACATTTTACGGGCGTTTAGGCTTTGAATGTGTTTTTCTCGTATCAGAAGATTTGTGCAAAATAGATAAAATGCAATTCGATTTTTATTTGACAAATTGGGCAGAGATCACTATAATAGGCGGCGTTGGTTCAAAAACGAACGAAAATCACAGGCAATGCCTGAAAATAAAGCGGTTAATAAACCGTATAAAAGGAGCTTCCGATAATGGAAACTATAAAGCAGACATTTAAAAAGATCGGCGCTGTGATCTTAAAGTCAAAGGTCAAGGTTATTGCGATAACATTTATCGTTTGCCTTGCCGCAGCAACAATTTACGCTGCCGCCGCAAATTCATATTCCGTAAAGATTCTCGTTGATGACAGTGAGATCAATATCACAACGCTCAGAGAGGATGCAGCCGATATCCTCAAGCAGGCGAATGTTGAAATCAACAAGGGTGACGTTGTTGATCTTTCCGATTTCTCGAGCGGATCAAAGTCCACGATCACCGTTTACAGAGCCTGCATAATCACCGTTTACGATAATTCCGATAACGGAGTTAAGTATCCGGCAGTCGGTTCTGTTGAAAGATCGCTTTCCGAGAACGGTATCGCTCTCAACGACGGCGATGAGCTGAGCTGTAACCGTGAGGACGTCGTTTATGAGGGTATGGAGGTTGTTATCTCCAGAGCATTCCCCGTAACTGTTGTTGCCGACGGCGAAACCTACAAGCTCAATATGGCAAGCGGCACAGTTGCCGACGCACTTAACAAGGCTGTTGTAACGATTGACGATGATGATATTATCTCGGCGTCCCTTGATACTGCGCTCACAAGCGGTATGACAATCAAGGTTACAAGAGTTGAATACAAGGAAAGAACCGTTGACGAGGTTCTCCAGTTCACAACTCAGAAGAAGAATAACGCAAATCTCTATACGGATCAGACAAAGACAATCCGCAAGGGTGTCAACGGCCGTCAGAATGTCACCTACAAGGATAAGTACGTCAACGGAAAGCTCGTTGAATCGGTTAAGATCAAGTCCGTTGTTACCAAGGCGGCAACGGAGCGTATACTTGAGGTCGGCACAAAGCGCCGCCCGACAGTCAGTGCAAACGGAATTTACACCGTTTCAACACTCAGTGCACCGTCAAGCCTTCAGATCGGCAAGAACGGCGTTCCGACATCATACAAGAGAGTTATCACGGGAACCGCTTCCGCATACTCGGGCGGCGGAGTGACTGCAACCGGTAAATATGTAAGACCCGGTTATATCGCCGTTAACCCGAATCAGATCCCTTACGGCACAAAGATGTGGATCGTTTCAAACGACGGATCATATGTCTACGGATACGCTTCGGCAGAGGACACAGGCGGATTCATTTACTGGTCGGGCAGCAGCTCGACGGTTTGCGACCTCTACTTTGACTCGGAGGGTCAGGCAAGCGCATTCGGCAGACGTGGCGTAACAATCTATATTCTCTGATTATAAATACAGTGAAAGCTATAATTTGCAATGGAAGTTGTGAATTATAGCTTTTTATTATACGGAGATCCAATTGAACTTACTTAAACAGGAGACAAAATGATTTGTCTCGAAAAAAATGTTGATTTTCGTCGTAAATACCGCCGTACTTCTTGCAAGCCGTCGGTTTTGTGATATAATAATTGAAATGTTCAGTCGGAGGGATTGATATGTCAGGCAAAAAAATCGTACTTCACGGAGAATTTGTATATGCGGCGGCAATAATTCTCCTTTCACTTGCCGTTGCGATGCTCAGCGCGGCGAATTTCGGCGTTTCGATGATCGTTGCGCCGGCTTATATAATCAGCCAAAAGCTCGGAGTTATAACTTTCGGCCAAGGCGAATATCTTGTCCAAAGCATATTGTTTATTGTTTTTTGCATATTGATGAAAAAGGTGAAAATTGTTTATTTCAGCTCGTTCGCAACCTGCCTGATTTACGGAGCTGTGCTCGATCTTTGGAGATGGGCGGTGCCGCTGTTCAATCCGAACATAACCGAGCCCGGCTCAATGAGCCTGCCGATCAGAATCGTTCTTTTCCTCGGCGGTATGATTCTGACGTCGTTTTCGGTAATGCTGTTCTATAAGACGTATCTTTACCCGCAGGTATATGATTTCTTCGTCAAGGGCATAAGCGCACGGTTCGGCAAGGACAGAACGAAGTTTAAGATCGCTTTCGATTTTTCTTGCCTCGCCGTTTCCTGTGTTCTTACACTTGTCCTGTTCCGCAAATTCGTCGGAATCGGCATCGGAACGCTTATTCTTACCGCATTGAACGGTTTTATCATCGGTTGGTTTGACAAGCTGTTCGACAGATGCGTTGATCTCAGACCGCTGTTTCCGAAGTTTGCGGCAAAGTTTGATTTATAAAATCGTAAAAAAGAATTAACAAATAATTCACTTGAATTTACAGACGAAATGTTGTATGCTTATATCAAAGGAAAATGTTTTTGCTTCAGTCGTTTTCCTGAATTTACGGAGGTAACGATTATGAAAAAAGGTTTATGTATAATACTTTCCGCTCTTATGGTGGTTTTGTCATTTGCCGCTTGCGGAAAGAAAAAAGTCAGCGACGAACCGACAAAGGTTGACGAAAACGGTTCGGCATATGTTGAAGTAACGGATAAGGACGGCAAAGAGGTCACATCGGTTCTGTCCGATAAGGATAAGGAAAATGCAGATAAAAATGCTGCCAAGAACAATAAAAGCACAACAACGGCAAATTATTCCGAGATTGCATCGCAACTTGAAAAGCAGGCGTCCGGAATGGAAAATCTGAATGAAAAAGATCTTGTCTCGGATAAAAAGGACCTGATAAGCGGCGGTACGGAAATCAAGAAGACAAGTCTTCGTGATGATGTCATCGGAAAAACTCTTAAATCCGGAAAATTCACCCTTAAGATGAAAATGAAAGCCGCTTCGGGAACGGATACTCCCGTTTCACTTGTTTGTGACGGAAAAAAGATTGCGGCGGATATGACGCTCAGCGGTATGCAGACAAGAGCTATTATTGAGAGCGACGGCGTATATGTAGTATTGCCTTCCGCAAAGGTTTATCTTAAGGCTTCCTCCGATGAGATCGGAAGCATAGATGACCTTACGAATCTTACAGATACAAACGCTAAGTATGTCGGTTCAACAAAGGTCAAAGTGAACGGAACCGAGTGTACCTGTGAGGAATACAAGGCTGACGACGGCAGCGTAATGAAGTATTATTTCTCGAGCCAAAAAGAGTGGAAACGTATGGAATTTATCAACGGCGACAAAGTCTCGATTTATGATATTGAATCGCTTTCCGGCAAGGTTGATGAAAGCGTATTCTCGCTCAAGGGTTATACGGATATAACTGCTGTTATTATGGCACAGGCAGATCTCACCACAACCACCAAAAAGAGCTAATGAAAAATGTACTTATAACAGGCTCTGCAAGAGGAATCGGCGCTAAGACGGCAATTCTCTTCGCCGCAGAGGGATACAATGTTATCGTAAATTATAATACAAGTGAAAAGGAAGCCGCTGAGACTTGTCGCAGAATAAGCCTCGGCGGCGGCAATTCTGTTATGATTCGGGCGGATGTTTCGAAGAGGGACGAAGCCGAACGACTCTTTGCCGAGGCGAAGGAGGCGTTCGGATCCGTTGATGTGCTTGTAAATAACGCAGGTATTGCACAGATCAAGCTGTTTACGGATATCACGGATGAAGATTATGACAGAATGTTCGACTGCAATGTCAGAAGTGTGTTCAACTGCTGTCAGCTTGCGCTCCCCGATATGATTCATAAAAAGCAGGGCAGAATAATCAACGTTTCCTCAATGTGGGGAATAACGGGTGCCTCGTGTGAGGTTCATTATTCGGCGTCAAAGTCGGCGGTTATCGGACTTACCAAGGCACTGGCGCGGGAGGTTGCACCGTCGGGAATTACGGTTAATGCAGTCGCTCCGGGCGTCATTGACACGCCGATGAACGGTTGTTTTGACAAGGAGACGATGGATGCGCTCAAAGAGGAAACTCCGGTCGGCAGACTCGGAACTCCCGAGGACGTTGCAAGGGCAATTCTGTTCCTTGCCGACGAAAAATCATCATTTATAACCGGTCAGACTGTCGGAATTGACGGCGGCTTTATCTGATTGCAATCTATTTATACAAATTGTAGAAAAAGATTCTTGATTTTATAATAAAACTGTGTTAGAATATCCTATATACTGAAAGGGAGGAATCCTAATGGCTGTTTGTCCGAAATGCGGAAGAAAACTTAAAATCACAGATATCAAGCCCACTTGCCCGGGTTGCGGCGTTAATCTGCTTTATTATAAGATAGAGGAAAGACTTGAGGTCGACGCTATCAATGCAGAGCTTGAGCACGCAAAAACTCAGAAGAGAGTTGACCGTGCAAAAGATGCAATGTTCGGCACACCTCTTGCAATAGTAAGACTGGTTCTGCTTGTCCTCGTTGTCGGAATGTTCTTTGTTCCGCTAGCAACGTTCCATGCAGTCGGACCGTATTTTGACAAGACAACTACATTGAATGCTCTTGAAATTTACAATTCGGTTTCGGCACTTGATTTTGACGGTATGTTTGTTCTTGCCGGTTCTCCCGTTCTCAAGACAAGCTTTATGTTCCTCGCAATCTCGGCTGTAACGATTGTCGTTTCCGTTCTCTGCGCACTGCTTGAGCTGATTTTCAGCTTCCTTTCGAGCTCGCCGCACGGATTTATAAGAAACATTATCTTTGCATCGGTCGGAATCGTTTCCGCAGTTGCATCACTTGTTACATATAAGAAGTTCCTTGCAAATATTGAGTCCGTATTCAGCGGAATCATTGACGGATCGGTAAAGGTCGGCATTTATCTTGTTATTGCCGCATTCGTGCTTTGCATTGTTATCAATATCATAATCAAAGTAAAGCATACTCCCGTTAAGTATAAGGATACATACGTTGACAGCGTTCCTTATGAAATCTTCGTTGAGAAGTTCGGCGTTAAGAAGTACGATATGGAATCCCTTGAGGCGATCAAAGCCGATATGGAGCAGTACAAAGTCGTTGAGGAATAATTAAACAGCATATTCAAACGGTCACAAGATTTCTGCCCTGTGACCGTTTTTACATAGGACGGACATTGTCTATATTTCCCCGAAAAAACTTGACAAAAATTTTTGTTATGGTATCATAATTATACATCCATTGGGGAGTAGCTATGGGATTATCCCATCTGCTGTCACCACACGCTTTAAAAACTTGAAATATTAAGTTATTTTTAGCTGGCAGCAGACATATGCGAAATTTTCGTGTTTGATGCAAGACCTTTGGCAGACACTAAGTCTGTCAAAGGTTTTTTGTTACAAAAAAGGAGGTCATTTTTTGAAGTATTATCTCGAAAATGTGAAAGAGGTTCTTTCGCAGACCGGCAGCTCCGAAAACGGTCTCAGTTCTGCCGAGGCGGCAAAACGACTTGAGAAAAACGGAAAAAATAAGCTCAAGGAAGCCGAAAAGGAAAGTATGTTCAAGAAGTTTATCAACTCGCTTGCCGATCCTATGATCATTATGCTTCTTGTTGCGGCGGCAATACAGGGCGTTGTTGCCGTTATTGAGGCGGGCGGTAAGCCAACCGTGCGTGACTTCGCCGATGTGCTTGTTATTCTTGTTGTTGTTATCATCAACACAATAATGAGCCTTGTGCAGGAGAGTAAGGCAGAGGCGGCAATGGACGCTCTTATGCAGATGACGGCGGCAACCTCAAAGGTTCTTCGTGACGGTGAGGTCGTTGTTCTCAAGAGTGAGGATGTCGTTGTCGGCGATGTTATTCTTCTTGAGGCAGGCGATGCTGTTCCCGCAGACTGCCGAATCATTGAATCACATTCAATGAAGGTTGAGGAAGCGGCTCTAACAGGTGAATCCGTTCCCGTTACAAAGATGGTAGATGTTCTTATGCTTAAGGACAGCTCAAAGGACGTTGCTCTCGGCGACAGAAAGAATATGCTTTATAGCGGTTCTACGATTGTTTACGGACGTGGCAAGGCTGTTGTCACAGGTACGGGAATGAACACCGAGATGGGCAAGATTGCCGATGCTCTTAACTCAGCGGAAAAAGAGGAAACTCCGCTTCAGAAGAAGATGGGCGAGCTTTCACATTTCCTTACAAAGCTCGTTATCGGTATCAGCGTACTTGTTTTCGTTGTCGGCGTTGTCGAGACGCTTGTTCTTTCCGATCAGGGCTTCTCATGGAAGCTGCTCGGCGAGACTTCACTTAATACATTCATTGCGGCGATCGCTCTTGCGGTTGCGGCTATTCCCGAGGGACTTCCCGCCGTTGTTACGATCATTCTTTCGATCGGCGTTACGGCAATGAGTAAGCGCCAGGCTCTTATCAGAAAGCTGACCGCTGTTGAAACCCTCGGCTGTACTCAGATCATCTGTTCGGACAAGACCGGTACACTTACCCAGAACAAGATGACGGTTGTTGACCACTACGGCGAGGACGAAAATCTCCTTGCCAAGGCTATGGCACTTTGCTGTGATGCGGAGATTGATGCAAACGGCAAGGTTACGGGTGAGCCGACAGAGGCGGCACTCGTGGCTTACGCTTATTCGCTCAGTATGCACAAGAATGATCTTATCACTGCCGCACCCCGTATCGGCGAGGCTCCGTTTGACTCGGGCAGAAAGATGATGTCCACCGTTCACAAGACGGCAGACGGAATCGTTCAGTATACCAAGGGCGCACCCGATGAGATCCTCAAGAAGTGCAAGTTTGCCCTTGTGGATGGCAAGGTTGTTGAGATCACCGATGAGATCAAAGCCGCCGCACTTAAGGATAACAAGAGAATGGCGGACAAGGCTCTGAGAGTTCTTGCCTGCGCATATAAGAATTACGATTCCGCTCCTGCGAATTTCGATCCCGAAACTCTTGAAAATGACCTTATTTTCATCGGTCTTACGGGTATGATCGATCCGGTTCGTCCCGAGGTTAAGGCGGCTATCGACGAGTGCCGTCAGGCAGGAATCCGCCCCGTTATGATTACGGGCGACCATAAGGATACCGCCGTAGCAATCGGCAAGGAGCTCGGAATTATCAGCGACGCATCCGAGGCCATTATGGGCGCAGAGCTCGATAAGTTCAGCGATGAGGAGCTCAAGGAGCAGGTTACTAAGTATTCGGTTTACGCACGTGTTCAGCCCGAGCATAAGACACGCATAGTCAAGGCGTGGAAAGCAAGAGGAATGGTAACGGCAATGACCGGCGACGGTGTTAATGACGCCCCGTCGATTAAGGCTGCCGATATCGGTATCGGAATGGGCATCACAGGTACGGATGTTACAAAGGGCACATCCGATATGGTTCTTGCGGACGATAACTTTGCGACCATCGTCAATGCTGTTGAAGAGGGCCGTAAGATCTACGATAATGTGCTCAAGGTTCTTCAGTTCCAGCTTTCAACAAATCTCAGTGAAGTTATTATTATGTTTGTTGCATCAATACTTCACTTCACGATTCTTTCACCCGTACATCTTCTTTGGATCAATATGGTTACCGACTCGCTTCCGGGTCTTGCGCTCGGTATGGAAAAGGCTGAGGGCGACATAATGAGAAGACGTCCCCGTGCAACAACGGATGGAATTTTCTCCAACGGAGCAGGCATTGATATGGTATGGCAGGGTATTTACCTTGCAATTGTTGAGATTGCCGCTTATGTAATCGGCTTCTGGCTTGAGCCCTCGGGCGGCGGAGCACACAGCCTTGCAGGCTTCTTTAGCGGAGAACTTTGCGTAAACGCAATGGCTATGGCTTTCCTCACCGTTAACTTCTCCGAGATGATGTGTGCTATCAATATGCGTTCACGTCAGGCTTCAATCTTCTCGGCGGATATGATGAAGAAGATGAACTGGTGGCTTATCGGTGCATTTGTTGTAACAACCGCACTTACCCTTGCGGCGATTTATATTCCGGGTCTTTGTACTGTATTCGGCATTGAGCCGGGCACATTCAGCACGGAGGAGCTCGCAATTTCATTCGGTCTTGCACTTTCAACTATTCCTGTATTTGAAATAGGCAAGGCAATCAGAAGAGCTGTAAACAAAAGAAAAGCAGTATAAGTAAGATAATAAAAAGGCTGTGGCGAATTGAATTTCGTCACAGCCTTTTGCTGTCTTGAGACACAATAATTGAGATATAAAAAAGTGAGCCGTATTTGGGGCGTTCACTTAGGGATTATCGAAAACAACGATAATTTTTGAGTGACGTCCTCAAGCGGTGTCTAACAGAAAGACCACATCTTTGGAGTAAAATCCTTAGATGTGGTCTTTATTCATTTTATGATAGCTACTATCAGAGCTGCAATAGAGATTAGCACAGGAACAAGGAATTTTCCCCATTCAAAAGCAAGGTGTCGGCGGTATCTTGCAATCTCTTGCTTTTTATTCTGAAAATAAACCTTCCCGGTGTATGTTGGTCTAATAATGTATTCCCATCCAGTCAAAGAGCTGGCATCGAGTCTCTCGATAAGTTTATCGTTGACAAGTGCATCAATCTGCTCTTTTTGATACTTTGGTGCAGAAATTGAGTATTCCGGCTCCGTGTTAAACCTTGCGTATAGTTCTATCAGTAGACTTTCCGACGATTTATCCATTCGGGGCACCAACCTTCCTTACTTCTTTTTTCGTTTTCTCAACGGACTGCCAGTTCCACTGAGCTTTTCCTCACGCAATTTTATCATATAATTAAATGCCAAATCGCGAATCTCTTCGCTGTCGAGAAATTCTAATGTGGTAACTGCAGCATAGTGATTGAGGTATTTTTTACACTCGCGGAAGTAGTCGGTTATTCCTTCGTTATTACCCAGAACATCCTTAAAGTCGCGAATTGCCATTAAAACACCGCGCATACGGTCATAATTCATGCGATTGAATGTATCCATAACGTCGGTGCAAATAGTTTGGTTTGTAAAAAGTATTTCGGTAAGAGCGTAATGATGACTGCTGCTCCTATCATAGGTGAGATAGCCGTACCACCATAGTCTGGATAAGGCATTGTCGTTCAACAAGCTTCCGGGAGTTGTAACGAAGAAACGACTTTTAATGGTATTTTCTCTTTCGTCTTGCATCCATCGATCGCGGATATAATTCCTATACTCCGGAACCGCATGGCATAAGTATGTCCACATATACTTATTTGATGCCTGTAAAGGTGTCAAATTGCGGAACGCATCATATATAAGGCGAGTATTGATCAGGTCCTCCTGAGATTTCTGCGCATCATCTTTTTTCCCGGGAGTATAGTGCGGACTGAATGCGCCGACATCAACCGATGATGTTTTAAAATACCCATCTGTACCGCTAAAGTAAGTGGTAAGCCAATCCTCATCCGAAGCATAGTTCTCAGCGTTTTTGCGGATGTCATGCAGGAGACTTTCATATGCTTCTTCGGTAAAATAGCTAAGCAACATCAGTCAACACCTCCGATCATCTGTGTTTCTCCGTTGTTTACTTCACTGTCAAGCGTATATTTGAAGCTTCTGAGTGCGTCCAAGGCTATATCTCCGAGCATATCGTTTGCGATAGTTGACGCATAGTCGCCGGGATTGCTGAAATCAATACCTTTGGAATCAGCCTTGTGTTCGATTGCTCTAAACCATCGTTTTTCGCTGAAATCAGTCCCGTCGCCACCGTCTTCATCGCCTTGATAATGAGCCATAACGAATCCGATTGCTTCTACTAAAACGGGATATACAATGATTCCGGCAGCGTACCTACGAAGTGCACCGTTATTGAAATCCTTGAAATTATAGTACAATTCATATAATTCGGATTTTAAGTGAATTTCGATTTTCTCGCCATAATAATTCGGAACCACATCGGACGTCTGATTATCATTTCTGCTGATATCAAAAATTGAAGAAATCGGTCTTTCCAGTTCCGTATCATCAACAAAGATTGAACGGCTATCCTCACTTGCAAGGATATCACCCTTTCGAATTTTAAACGTCGCCGATCCAAAATACAGTTCGTTAAATTCACCTTCGCAACGGAATTGATCGATATTATGGGCTGCAATAACCGCACCCTCTAAATCAATTTTATTTACAACAGAGAACTTGGGAATAGAGATGAGCATCTCACACACACCTGCCGGAAACCGAAACAGCTTACTGTATGATGCTGCACTGCTCTTAACCTTTATTACTACTGTAGCATCGCCGGCATCTACCAACGACTGAAGGCCGTTACAAACAAGCAAATACTTTATAGGAATTGTAATGTTGTCGGTGTCTATGGTGATCCTGCTTTCCTCGAATGTGGTTCTGAAACTGCAGCTTTCGATATAGTCATCGCGTCCGATGGCGAGGACGGGATTCGGAAATTCATCTTTAATTGCTTTCATTTCTTAACCACCTCCGTCAAATGCAGGCTCAATTTCATTTTTTCTTTGTTTGTAAAGCGGGCGAAGAATATAGCGGGAGTATCTGCTTCAACCCTTACGGGTCCTGCCTTTCCGCCGGCAAAACTAACGCTCTTGCCGTTGTAATTAAAGGACTCAAGTTCCAACGCATCGGAACGGCCATCCTCTCCGACAGCAAAACATTCAATGAAGAGGTTCTCGTAACTCTCCGATGGTTTGATGACGATTTTATACAGACCCTGGGAAGAACTGATCGGGAAGGCTCGCTGCGCCGTGAGGTTTGGCGTGGTGACGGTTTTTGTCCCGGCTCCGGTTGTTGCCCCTTGATGAGGATTCGGATCATCCGGATCTGGGATAACCGGCTTGGGAGGACGAGGAGGTTTCGGCATCGGATTGGGGTTGCGCTTATGATTATGTATATCGCCTTCCTGCTCGGTACCTTCCTCTTGAATGCCGACCTGTGTTGTGTTGCCCTGTCTGGAAGGATTCGTGCGGATTTTTCCGATTTTGATTTTAACCTTCAGGATATCATCACCTTCAGATTGTCCGCCGAGGCCATCCAGGTCATCCGGGATATACTCACCGACGCCCGCCGCATCAACAGTATCTTCTGTTACCACTTCAAATTGATCCTTCAGCAGTCGAAGCACATAATCATCGATTTTTTGTATACAGGTACGGGCAAGTTTACGTCTTTTCTTACCGTTCTCGTCGTTTGCCTCAATCTGCTTGAAATCCCAGCGATTATGACGAGGCGGCTCGGTATCTTTCAGCAGTTCGCCGAGTTTGCCTCCTCTGACAATGACTACGGCCGCATAATGTTGAAATATACGCTTATAGTATGTTCCGACCAGCATACCGGTGGCTCTGAAATTTGCTATGGTACGCTTATAGCTACTGTCGGACTTGATATAGACCTCCACATCATCTGGCTCGAGTATTTCGGTGGTCTTTTTGCAGCTCGGAGCCGTGAATGCTTTATACAACTGCGCTGTACCAAGCATTTCCGAATCATCGTCAAAGTCTGAAAACAGCTGAGACAAAGTATCCGTATCAATCACTTTATGTTCTACTCCATCTTTCAGTTCAACGACAAGCCGACCTTCGCTAATGGCAACAAAGAAGTTTTTCAATACAGCTTTCGTCACATTGGCAGTCCAATTTATCGACTGGCTGAATCCCACGATGATAACATCGGTGCCACGCTCGGTGCGAGTAAAATTGTCCCGGAATGCATTGGGGTTTTCCGGAAAAATCGGATCCCACTGTTCGTTCTCTTCATCATTTACCTGATACTTTCCCACTCTTTGGGTCGGTTTCCCAGCCTTGTTCAGTAGGGTTGCGAGTCGTGCAACTCCGATAAATGCACTCTCATTGTTGGCAGAAAGCGTATTATAGAATACCATGCTCAAAGAAGAACAAGCAAACGGTGCGTTCTTTCCGATGCCATAGGATCCCGCACTGTTCTCATCGCTTTTTACAGACACACCGTCAGAGCCTGTCAGTGCCTCCCACGAAGACGAAAGTTCGTGACTGTGGCTACCGCCGAGCCCTTTTGTGTTATAGTCGCTTGCAATCAAAACGGGAATAGTCGGTTCTTTGAGGGTTGCTTCGGCTCCTGCAACAAATCTGGACAATTTAGCATCCATCTCGTTTGCCCAATAATCGCGACACCCGGAAAGGCATTCGGAATACTGCGTAAAAACATCATACTGTTTCGGATCAAATTGCCGCAGCTCAAATACGACTCTTACCGGCGCATCGGATTCATCGAGATGCGCATCGAGAGAGTTTTGGCATATTTCGCGGGCAAGATTATCAATAAGCTCCTGTCCCTTAAAAACTTCAATGTCATTATTGGTATATCCCTGCCTCGTTCCACCCGACAGTGGAGGAAACCTCCATCCAATATGTGTCATCACGATTACCTCTCAATCATTCAAGCGTAAAACGATCTTCTTTCTGTGTATCGGCGCCGTTAAATTTAGCACGAGCATTTTTCATTTCACGTTCGATCGCACCAAAGATTTTGCGAACATCTTCATCCGTGTACTCATAGTTCGATTTGCTCGAGCAATTACCCAGCAGTTTTATCATGTCAAGGATTTTATTTGTTCTTGCTTCCGCGAGGCGGACAAAGCGTTCGCGCTTTGTTTCGTTTGTGGCCATATTCTGTCCCTCCAATTAAAAAATACAAACCATATTTAACGACAAATCTCTCTGCAAATATTGAAGATAGGCGTCAAGGTTCGACGCCTATTTTATTATACAGACCGGAATTCTATTTGTCAATATATTTTGAAAATGTTTATCGCATTTTCAAAATATAATATCGCATATGCACACAGATACAAAAAAATACGGCAGCAAATATGCCGCCGCATTTACAAAACTACTTTCAATTAGACATTTGGGATATCGCCGAGAACCCTAAAACAATTCAACATATATTCGGCCATAGTTTCAATCACCGGTATCGTTACGGAATTTCCGAACTGCTTATATTGCTGAACCATACTCACCTCTTCGGGAAATGAAAAGTGATCAACTCCATTTTCATCCAAGAATGCATAATTGATGAAGCCCTGCAATTTTCCCCATTCCCGCGGGGTCATAACCCTAATGCCCTTATCATTAAGCGGTGTTTTCTTTCCCGGGATGATTAAACCGGCAATCCCTTCCTGCGGATCGTAAACAAGGTTGCGCTCTTTTCCGGAGCCGCCCGTTGCCATGATCGTGTTTGCAATAGGATGTTCAATTCCCGGTGCATTCACGATTCTATATCCGAAACCGTTTCCTTTTTTATGCTCTCGTTCTCTGTGGCGAATCAGAGTATCCAAGTAGCCGGACGCCATATAGTATTTTGCTTCCGCACGAAGCTCCAGTAGTTCATTTAAATCCTCATACAGATACCAATCGTTTTTCTCCGGCAGATGGTTCTCTATACCGAGCAACGCCTCAGCACCGTAGCGTTTTCGATCAAAAGCCATAACATAGGTTCTGGGGCGATTCTGAGGTATACCGAAGTTGCGTGAATTTCGGACGAAATCCTTTCCTTTGTAGACCGGCTGCCCCATAGTATCGTATGTTACGCCGACAACTTTATAATCAAGTAGAATCTCAAGAGTTTCTATAATTATTTTAAATGTGTTCCCCTTATCATGGCGCACAAGGTTGTCAACATTTTCAAGAAAAACCGCTCTCGGACGTGTGCGACGGATGATATCTGCTATGTGGCTGAAGATAATCCCTTTCTCTTTATCATTAAATCCTTCTTCTTGACCTGCCTTACTAAACGTCTGGCAAGGGAAGCCGGCAAGCAAAACATCATAAGAAATCAAATTCAGTTTTGATTTGAACTCATCGGACGTGAGATCGTTGAATGCATCCTCTCCGAAAAGGTGGGAATATGTTAAGCAAGCAAAATGGTCAATTTCCGCTGCGATAACATTTTGAAAAGCTCCAGTTAACTCAAAGCCCTTTCTCATTCCGCCTATGCCTGCGCATAGATCAATTGTTTTTATCGGCATCGTTCTTCTTCTCCTTGTATACGCTTTCGATTCTGTCCGCAACTGAAACAACATCTCTTTTGATATCCTTTCCCCAGACTCTAATGACGGTCCATCCGTCAGACTGCAATCGGTCGGTAACCTCAAGATCGCGCTGCATATTTCGCTCAATCTTAGGAACCCAAAAATCGCGATTACTTTTAATTTCTAATTGTTTATTCTGCCAGTCATAGCCGTGCCAGAATTCACTATCTACAAAAACAGCAATCTTTAATCCGATGAAGGCGATATCCGGTTTGCCGAATATGCGGTTGACATTTTTTCTGTACTTAAGGTTCCGGTTCCATAGTTCTCGCCGGAGAGCCAGTTCGATTTGAGAGTCTTTATTATGCACATTCCGCATATTCTTTCGTATTTGTTCCGGCGTTTTTTTGCTCATGGTGCATCCTCTCTTTCTGTAAAGGAACGCCAATCGATTTTTTTCTCACCGTGCATATCGGCTCGTATGGCAGCATAGATGGAGGGATTTGAAAAAAAGTACTCTTCAATATCTACCGGAATATCTTTTCGCGACTTCGCAGACAGAAAAAACAACTTTGCCTCTTCTTCGGAGGTCAAGGATAAAGCAGACACTATTTTTGAAAGTAATTCTCCTTGCGGAGGAGAATTTTTTCCTTGCTCAAACTGCGAAATTGTCATTTTACCACGTCCGATTGCTTTTGCAAGCATCTCCTGTGTCATTACGGGAGAGCGTGATAGCCGGAGATATCGGAGGTATTCACCAAAAGTTGCGGGCTCCATTATTCAACCTCCTTGTAAAGTAAATCTGTAAACTTACTTACTTAGTATAGCATGCATTATTCAAAAAATCAAGCAGGTCAGCTCTTTTTCTCCCCCTCTCGGAACTTTCCGAGAGGTTTTTCTTTTTTGCTTCTTTCGGCCAATGTGTTCATTCCTGTCCAGATGGGTCTATGAAAAGAGAATTTCAAAAATCAAGGGACCAAACGCACTTCTCGTGTCCGGTGGTAAGTGAGAGGAGAAAAATTTTCAAAAGTTTATGTTCAAACGCCCAATTTACCTCCAGTGGGTAGTGGAAAGAGAGATTTCTCATACGACTATTCACTTGGACATTTCACTTCCAGTGAAGAAGTATAAGGCTCTCAAAAGCAGAAAGGAGGCACACACAGTGCAAGTTCAATCAGAAAAAATACCGCAGTTCCTCAAGGACAACGGCCAATTCTGCTGTTGGCAATACGAACTGCGAGATGGCAGCAAAACAAAGGTGCCGTATACACCCGGAACCATGCGCAGGGCCAGCGTGAGCGATCCTGCCACCTTCACAGCCTTTGATGTTGCGGCATCCGCAACGGGCTTTGACGGGATCGGCATTCGTGTCTGCGGCAGGATCGTGGGCATCGACCTCGATCACTGCATTGAAGAGGACAATCTGCTCCCGTGGGCGCAAGCTATCGTAGACCGCTTTGGTTTGACCTATATTGAGGTCAGCCCCTCCGGCACGGGCATCCGCATCTTCTGCCTGCTTCCGGACAGCTTCGCCTACGATACCCAGACCTACTACATCAAGCATGGGGATATCGAGGTCTATATTCCCGGTCACACCAACCGCTTTCTCACCGTCACCGGCAACGCTCTCACTGATTCCGATGTGGTGGAAACGGCAGAGGCACTCACTTGGCTGCTCAACACCTATATGCGCCGTCCTACACCGCCCACTCCGGCCGCAGCCGTTCCCGGCGAAAGCTATCTCAATGATGAGAATGTGATCAAAAAAGCCTCTGCCGCCCGGAACGGAGAAAAATTCCGCAGACTGTGGGACGGAGACATCACCGGGTACAAGAGCCGTAGCGAAGCGGATGCCGCGCTCATCTCATTGCTGGCATTCTGGTGCAGCGGCGACAAGTCGCAAATTGACCGTCTGTTCCGGCAGTCCGGCTTAATGCGTGAGAAGTGGGATACCCTCCGCGGCACCGACACCTACGGAAATATCTCTATTGAAAAGGCAGTGACTCAGATGACTGATTATTACAAGCCCCTCATTCCACGCTCGGCCGCCGAGGACTTCGGTGCGGATCGGCTGAAGGAACTTGACCCTATGGACTCCTCCAGGTATCCGTGGAACGACATCGGTGCCGGTCATATCTTCGCAGACTTCTACCGGGACAGACTACGCTATGTGCCGGAGCGAAAGATGTGGTTTCACTATGAAGGCGGTGTTTGGCAGCCGGATACCGGGAGTCTCCGTGCGATGAAATACTGTATGGAACTGGCCGACCTCATGTACACCTTCGCTTTGGAAATCCGAGATGAGGATAAGCGCAAGTCATATATGAAATACGCCGGCCGATGGCAGAGTCACTCCAACCGGGTCAACATCCTCAAGGATGCCCAAGTGTACCATCCCATCCCCTATGGCAGCTTTGATGCGGACATTTACATCTTCAACTGCAAAAACGGCACTCTGCATATCGACACAGGGGAGTTCACCGAACATCGCAGCACCGACCTGCTTACGAAAATCAGTCCTGTAGTGTATGGCCCAACGGCCCACTCGGAGCGTTTCGCCACCTATATTGATGAGATCATGAGCGGCGATACCGAAAGGGCCAAATTTCTGCAGAAGATACTCGGCTACGGTCTTACTGGGGACACACGCCACGAATGCATGACCATCCTTTACGGTGTGACCACACGCAACGGAAAAGGCACCCTCTGCGAAAGCGTACTGAAAGTCCTCGGTGACTACGGCTGTGCCTCCCGCCCGGAGACCATCGCTATGAAAAGCTACACCAACGGTTCACAGCCGAGCGAGGATGTGGCTCGTCTTGCCGGAGTCCGCTTTGTGAATATCCCGGAGCCGGGAAAAGGCATGGTGCTGGATGCCGCCAAGGTCAAAGCCATGACCGGCAATGATACCCTCAATGCCAGGTTCCTTCATGAGAACAGCTTCGACTTTCAGCCCCGGTTCAAAATTTATGTGAACACCAACTTTCTGCCGGTCATTAACGATATGACCCTGTTTTCCAGTGACCGTATCATCATTATCCCGTTTGACCGCCATTTTGACGAGCGGTCCCGTGATACTACCCTCAAACAACAGTTTGCAAAACCACAAGCCCAGAGTGCCATTCTAAACTGGCTGCTGGAGGGATATCGGTTGCTACAGACCGAAGGGCTGTTCCTTCCGAGGGCCGTAAAGGATGCCACCGACCGCTATCAGCATGACAGTGACAAGATTGCACTCTTCTTTGAGGACAACCTGGTTGCGGATGATGCCGCAGAGGAACTGACCGCCACGGTCTATGCTCGGTATAAAGGATGGTGTCAAGAAAACGGCTGCTACCCGGAGGGTATGAAAAACTTCAAGCAGGGACTGCAGGCTTTTGCCCGGATAGTCCGCAAGCGCCCCAGACATGGCGGCGAGAAAACCACAGTACTCATCGGCTATCGGCTCATTTCCGAGTTCGATGCTCCGCTGCTGACATAATCACACGGTTTGGGGCAATGTGGCAGATGATTACAGGTTTTCTCTATAGAAAAACAAATCTTGAAAACAACCGTAATTACTTGCCACATTGCCCCAAGCAAAAAAGGAGGTGGTGCTTATGATTGCGTAGCAGACTGCGATCCATACAAACAAAATCAACGAAAGGAGCAGAAAAAATGCGACACAAATTCTTTTTCGGCAGACAGCCGATCATCAAGAGGTACTGTGCCGAGGACTTCTCCCGTAACGGCTATGAAGGCAAGGTGCTTCTTCAGACCGAGTGCGGCATTCCCGTCATTGTTGCCCGGAATACCGATCTGGACATTTGGAAGGTGCAGTGGGGTATGTCCGCTGTGTTCTTCGGCACAAAGGCAGAAGCAATGGCCTACTGCAAAGGGCGGTTTCTCGATGCAGACGGAAAGGCGGTGTGACCCATGACTGATATTCGCTATTACCCGCTCATCGACTGCGACACCGATGGAACGGAGAAAGTGGCAATGATCCCCACGCTCGACAGAAATGCAGTCAAAACACAGAGCGATATGTGGCTTGAGGAGATGATACCTCACCACTTCCGGCTTTATACCGGAAAAGCCCGATCGTGCGCAGATACCTTTAATATCCGTTGCCCATGCTGTGGTACGGCAATAAAGCGTATCTGCGGAGCAGTCAACGAAAACAAGCGAGGCCTGTATGTATGCAGTGCCTGCGCAAAAATTTAAGGAGGATACCCAATATGACAGACAAAATCAAGAAGCAGTTCCTGCAGGAACATTTCCGCAAGAACGATACCCTTACACTCTACAAGCCTGACGGCACTCCCGTTACATTCAGTAAAAAGCTGCATATCAGGCTTTACGGCGGACATTGTGAACTTATCTTCGAGGACTACGATAAGTTCCTTGCTTTCTGCGCAGACAAGCGTCTTCGTCGGAAGCCTGTTCCCATCACCGTCATCTAAATCACAGTGCGTGCTCATGGCCGGGAGGGGCGGTCAAAATCTCTATGACCCGCTTCTCCGGGCAACGGCCCGGGGTCTTACGCACAAAAACGGCAAAATCAAAAGGGTAATAGGCCACAATCAAAATAAAACGGAGGTTTTTACTATGAATCTGACCCAAGATTTCTTTGAAAATCAACTCAAGAAGCACGAAAAGGTAACTATTTTCTCCCCGGAGAACATCTCTTTGGACATCAGCAGAGTGCCGTATATCCGCAAGGATGACAATGGCCCGGACTTCGACATGGACTGCGATGACCTTGCAGATTATTGCAACGCTCTCTGCCTGTCCGTCAAACCCGAACATAATTAAGGAGGGTCTTAAAATGAGCACTGCTATCGATACTTTTACTCTCGTCAATCAGCCGGAGTACCACAGCCACTTCTGGAACTATCTCATGGGCAAGGAAGGTCACAAGGCTTTCCTTGATCTTGGCAGAAATATCACAGGCGCATATGCACTGCCTACTACATCTTCCAAAAAGTTCGGAGATAAGCTGAGAACAGAGAGCCTGTTCCGTCAGCTTGCCACCGTCCACTATGCCCCCGGCGGTCCTTCCGCTATCCTTGCAAAGGTCAATACTGACTCTGCCGAATGGGTCGGTCCCGGCGGTGCGATCAACGCATACGATGCCATCAACGATTTTAGCACATATAAGCTGAGCGACCACAAGCTGGCGGTTATCATGCAGCTTGACGCATCTTTCCTGCATGATAACCCTTACATCTTTGAAAGCTATGTTACAGACAGACTGGTCAAGGATTTTTCCCATGCAGAGGAGCGCGGTTTTATCAACGGCAGCGGCGTGAATATGCCCACCGGCATTCTGGCAGAGGCAGGTGGCGCGGAGGTCGGTGTGACTACCGATGCCATTACCTATGAAAATGTAGTCAAGCTGTTCTTCTCCGCAAAGCCGGAGTACCGCAAGGACGGTGTATGGATGATGAACAGCAAAACGGCTCTGGTTATCCGTTCTCTTACCGACAGTGCCGGTCAGCCGCTGTGGAATCACACTAACGATACCATTCTGGGCAAAAAGGTGTACATCTCCGAGTATATGCCCGATGCGATCCCCGGCAGCAAGCCTTTAGCTTTCGGTGATTTCAGCTTCTACTGGATCGTGGAGCGCGCCAGCATGACCGTTCGAACTTTACATGAGCGTTTCTTTGAAACAGGCCAGGTCGGTTATCTTGCCTTCGAACTTCTGGACGGCAAACTGATCCGTCCCGAAGCCGTCAAGGTCATGCAGATGACCGCGTGATTTTCGGGAGGCCCCTGCGGGTCTGACCTGCAGGGGCTATTCCCACTAAAACTTAGGCGAAATCACATGCGGGTACTCACACCGCTTTTCCGTTTTGAAGACAAGATCCGCCTTACGGGTCGGAAAGGAGACCATTATGGATGTGAACACCATTACTAAAAACAAACCGAGCCGGGTCACAGAAATGCAGATCGGCGATACGCTTTTTACCGTAGTTTCCGTTGAGAGCGACCGTGCCGGAGAGCATCTGTACGATAAGGTGAAAAGGTTGATATTAAACAATGAAAACGAGAAAACACCACCTTCTGCTACAGCTGCATAAACGCCTGCACGGCAGGCCATGCCGTTATCATAAAGTTCATCTTAAAAACCGCAAATAACCCTTGACTTATCCGCAATAGTACGGGAATATGTAGTACCCGCTTGAGGACTGTCGGAAAGGAGCACATCATGAAACAATCAAATAGACAGTCCCCCGCTATTGCGACGGATAAAATCACAGCTCTGTATTGCCGTCTCTCCCGTGACGATGAACTCCAGGGTGATAGCAATTCCATTCTTAACCAGAAAGCTATCCTTCGAAAGTTCGCTGATGATAACGGCCTCGGCAACACGATGTTTTTCGTAGACGATGGGTACAGCGGTACGAACTTCGACCGCCCGGACTGGCAGCGTCTTATGGCACTTGTGGACGAGGGCAAAGTCGGTACGGTCATTGTAAAGGACATGAGCAGACTGGGAAGAGACTACCTCAAGGTGGGCTACTACACCGAGGTGGCTTTTCCCGGCGCAGATGTCCGCTTTATTGCCATCAACAACGGTGTGGACAGCGCAAATCAGCAGGACAGCGATTTTACTCCGTTCATCAATATTTTCAATGAATTCTATGCCAAGGACACCAGTAAGAAGATCCGTGCGGTGTTCAAAGCAAAAGGCGAATCCGGCAAACCGCTATGTACCAATCCTCCGTATGGTTATCTCAAAGACCCGGATGACAAGCGTCACTGGATCGTAGACGATGTCGCAGCCGATGTGGTCAAGGATATCTTCAAAATGTGCGTAGCCGGAAAGGGACCTTCTCAAATTGCCAAGGCACTGTCGCAGAGACAAATACCCGTACCAACGGTACATCTCCATCGCATGGGCATCAACACACCCGCCAGGGAACCGGAGGATATTTACGCTTGGCAGCAGCGCACTGTGGCAGATATTCTGGTGAAAATGGAATACTTGGGTCACACGGTAAACTTCAAGACCAAGAAGAAATCCTACAAATCAAAGAAAAAGGTCAACAATGACCCTTCTGAATGGGTGATCTTCAAGAACACCCACGAAGCCATTATTGACCAGGAAACCTTTGATATCGTTCAGAATATTCGCAACGGCAGACGCAGGCTCACGCCGATGGGCGAAATGCCGGTCTTGTCCGGTATGCTGTTCTGTGCAGACTGCGGTGCAAAACTGTATCAAGTCCGAGCCAGAGGATGGTCACATGAACAGGAGCATTTCGTCTGCGCCACCTACCGCAAGCAGAAAGGAAAATGCACCTCCCACCAGATACGCAATGTGCAGGTAGAGCAGATTCTGCTGGCGGAGATAAATCGTATGCTTTCCTTTGTTCGTGAACGGGAATCTGAATTTGTGGAACTGCTGACCAAGAAAAATGAGCGTGACCTCAACAGGCAATTCCGCGAATGCAGCCGAGAACTGGAGCAGGCCACACAGCGTATTACCAAACTGGACAGCATCATCCAACGGCTTTACGAGGATAACCTCGACGGTAAAATCAGCGATGAGCGCTTTGCCAAGATGACCGCCACCTACGAGCAGGAGCAGAAAGACCTCTCCGCTCGGGTGATCGTCCTGCGAGACACGATTGCCAAAGCAAAGACGCAACGGCTCAATATCGATTCTTTCCTCGCACAGGTCAAGAAATACACAGAGGTCAAAGAATTGGATGCGGAGATCATCCGTTCCTTGGTGGAGCGCATCGACGTGTTCACGCCGGAGAAGGTACCCGGAACCAGAACGAAAAAGCAGACAATCCTTATTCATTGGAACTTCATCGGAGCAGTCGAACTGTCCCAAGAACCGAAAAAATCGGCATAGCCGGATCACTCCAAACTATGCCGATATTTTTCCAAGGTATATAATCCCTTAGTGAGACACCCTTTAAACAGCTCGCTTTTAATTTTATGTGCAGGTTTTGAGCCTGTTTTTGTATTCCGCACGCTTACTTTCGATTACGTTATTTTTGTTGAGGTTGAGGTTAAGAATCTCTCTTACCTTAAAGAAATCCTCTGTCATAAAGTCGCCGGAAATTATATTTGCACGTGCAAGATATCTCGGTGTATTGGCGATCGTATTAATCAGCGCCTTAAAGTGCCAGCGGAGAGCTTTGTCGAGTTTTCTCGGAAAAACAACGCCGATGTCTGTGCCGAGATTTGGCGTCTGCTGAGTCTGGAACCAGTAAAAGCCGCTTGTGTCGTTGGTATCGAAAAAGTCGGTTGCCTCGGTTACAAACTCGTGTGCGTGCTTGCCGTGACGTTTCTTTTCCCACGGGAGAATGTGCGGACAGTTTACGCTGTACTTATATTCCTCGCAGTAGTTAATCATTATGTAACGCTTGCCGGATTTGCGCATATCGCCCATTGTGACGTCGCCGACATTTTCAAAATCGGTGAACGCATATTTTGACGGTTCAATCGTTCTTTCAAGAATTTCATCGACTTTTTTCGGGTCGGCGTGAAAGCTGAGATTGAACGGTCCGAGCTTTTGAGGCTGATATTCCCTTATATCGAGAATGAAAAACTCGCTTGGATGCTCATCCATTATTTTGCGGAACTTTTCCATTTCCGGCTCAAAGGGCAGACCCTTTGTAATTCCGTGGCAGAAAACGATTTGGCCGTTTTTGTCCGTGTCAATACGGACGCAGAAATGGCGGATTCCGTATTCAAACTGCTGAGTAAGGTCGCCGTCCTGACAGCAGGCGATCGGCTTCATCTTAAAGCTGCCGGCGTTATGTGCGCTCGGCATTACCACATTGCAGAGCTTGACGTCGTCCTTGATGTAGGACATCCATTCGGAATATATCATTCTTCTCACTTCCTCAGATATTGTAACAGATGTTGATCTTGTGCCTGAGAACTTCCTTGATACTGTCGATTGCGCCACGCATATAAATCTTCGGATCGAAAACCTCGGGATCCTTGGCAAATTCCGCCTTGATTCCGTTTGTATACGCCTGACGGAGCTCGGTTGCAAAGTTGATCTTGGTTATTCCTGCGGCGATACAGTCCCTGAGAACCTCATCGGAAAGACCCGATGCGCCGTGGAGAACAAGGGGAGTGTCAATGGCGGAGTGAATCTCTTTGATACGCTGAACATTGATGTGCGGCGTACCTTTATACACGCCGTGAGCCGTGCCAACGCCGATAGCCAGAGTGCTGACATTTGTACGTCTGACAAATTCCTCGGCCTCGCTGACCTTTGTATAGCTCGCCTCAAGGTCGGTGTCGCCCTCTTCCTTGCCGCCGATCGTGCCGAGCTCGCCCTCAACGGAAACATCCATCGGCAGGGCAAAATCGGTAACTTCCTTTGTGAATTTGACATTATCTTCAAACGGCATCAAGCTGCCGTCGAACATCACGGAGGAAAAACCGCCCGCAACGCATTTTTTTGCAAGGCTGAGACTGCTGCCGTGATCAAGGTGAAGAGCATAGTCAACGGGACAGTCCGCCATAAGCTCACGCATCATAGCGGGATAAATTGCAATTCCGCCGTAGTTGAGCGTTCTCGGAATCATCTGGACGATGACGGGAGTGCGCATCTCGTGCATAATCTCGGAAACTGCCATTGCCGATTCGAGGTTATCAATGTTGAATGCGGGAATTGCGTAATTTTCTTTTTCGGCTCGTTTCATAAGCCGTGCGGAAGATACTACCATATAAACACCTTCGTTCTGTTATGCAACCGCTTTTGTGGTCGCTTATTCTTTGAAATTGATTGTTTTAAAGCCGTCCGAAAGATATACCGCTCCGGAAACAACGGCGATCAGTGCCGTGATTCCCATCAGTATATTTGAAATCAGGCTCATATTGAAACCGAGAGAGAAACTCTCGGAGATTTCGCAAAGCACCATAACGACAACAAAGGAAACCATTTGAACAACGGTTTTGATTTTGCCGCCGATGTTTGCCGGGATAACGACGTTCTGCGCCGCCGCAATCATTCGCAGGGATGTTATCGCAAAATCACGGGTCAGGATTATCATAACGAACCAGATACTGCAAAGCCCGTCTTTCATAAACGCCAAAAGACCTGCGGTGACAAGCATCTTGTCTGCTATCGGGTCAAGCAGCTTGCCAAAATTTGTGACAATGTGATTTTTCCTTGCAATTCTGCCGTCAAGCGCATCGGTTATTGCGCCGAGGGCAAAAATAATTGCGGAAATTAAAAATTTATGTTCAATGCCGGCAAGGTAGATCGCAAGAAAGATCGGTGCGATAAACATCCTGCCGATAGTAATTTTATTCGGTAAATTCATTTCAAAACCATACCTTAAGTAATGTGCGGTGGACGGATTTATTAATACTTTGCTTCGCCGATAAGGTCGTAGTCCTCAACGTCAAATATTTCAACGTCGACGAAATCGCCTATATCAAGATCCTTTTGCGATGTGAACTTGACCAGACCGTCAATTTCGGGAGCGTCCATATATGTTCTGCCCGTGTAGCTGTCGGAATATCCGTCGTATTCTTCGGCAACAACCTTATAGGTCTTACCGATCTTCTCGTTGTTCTTCTCCTCCATAATGCTGTACTGATCCTGCATTATGACTTCGCCACGGCGGGTCTTGACATCTTCGTCAACCTGATTCTCCATATCGAATGCGGGAGTGCCCTCCTGCGGAGAAAATGTGAAAACTCCGAGACGGTCAAATTCAATCTCATTGACAAACTCGGCAAGAGTTTCAAACTCCTCCTCGCCCTCGCCCGGGAATCCGACGATAAAGGTCGTTCTGATAACAACATCCGGGATCTCCGCTCTGAGCTTGGATATGACACTGCGGATAAGAGCCTGATCGCCTCTGCGGTTCATCGCCTTGAGAATCTTGTCATCTGCGTGCTGGAGAGGCAGATCTATGTAATTTACGACCTTATCCTGATTCTTCATTGTTTCGATAAGCTCATCCGTAATTCTGTCGGGGTAGCAGTAAAGCAGTCTGATCCATTCGATTGAATCAATCTTGCAAAGCTCGTTAAGAAGCTCGGGAAGCTTCAGCTCACCGTAAAGATCAAGGCCGTAGCTCGTTGTGTCCTGTGCGATGAGGATAAGCTCCTTAACACCGAGCTCAGCAAGCTGTTTTGCCTCTTCAATAACATTTTCCATACTGCGGCTGCGCATATTTCCTCTGATCGAGGGTATCGTGCAGTAGGTACACCTGTTTGAACAGCCCTCGCCGATCTTGAGGTATGCCCAATACTGCGGAGTTGTGAGGATTCTCTGACCCTCAAGCGGAAGGTCACAGCGGGGCGGATATTTTTCAACCGTGCTTACGGAGTCCATAACTTCCTCAACGGTTTTGATGATATCGCCGTTTGCGCCGATTCCGACAACTGCGTCAACCTCGGGGATCTCCTTGACGATCTCCTCCTTGTATCGCTGAGCGAGACAGCCTGTGACTATAATCTTACCGATAACGCCCTCTTTTTTCAGCTCGACCATATCGAGAATATTCTCGATAGCCTCTTTCTTGGCGTCGTCAATAAAGCCGCAGGTGTTGACGATGACAACGTCACAGCCGTCAACGTAATCAACAATCTCCCAGCCCTCTGCATCCATAAGCGCAAGCATATGCTCGGCGTCCACCTGATTCTTCGGACAGCCGAGAGAAATCATACCAACCTTGTATTCCATAGAAATCACCTTTAGAAGTCTTCAAAGTATTCGTCGTCGGAAAATTCACTCATCGCTTCACGGATATCCGAAAAAGAATAGCCCATTCGCTGTAAAGCGGCAAAAACTTTTTTACGTCCGACGTCGTCATTCATTCTATTATAATATCTTTTGCCGATAATATCAACTATTCTTTGAATATTATCGGGGTCTTCATCCTCAAAAAGTGCGTCGACAGCCTCATTTGCGATGTCGGCGGCAATTCCTTTTGCCCTGAGCTCCGATTTAATACGCATTTTGCCGAATTTTTTATGCTCGTAAAGCTCACGTGCGTAGTTTTCGGCATATCGTTCGTCATTCACAAGATCAAGATCTATCAGCTTGCCGACCGCCTCTTCGACATAGTCAGCATCGTACTTTCTCAGCAGCTTCGTTCTGATCTCCCGTTCGGAATGGTCACGGTAGTCGAGACTGTTCAGAGCACTGTTAAAAGCACGGCGAGAGCCTGCCGCCTCCTTAAAGGCAGTAAGCTCCTCCTCATCTATTTCATCGCCGGAGACATAACCGCACGAAAACCAGAAGATTTCGTCAACGGTCAAAAGATATTCTCCGTCAGTATATATATGAATTTTGTCCTTGCGTCCGCTCTTTGCCGTTATCTTCATCAGTCATCATCAACAGCTATATCGAGCTTTGCCTTTGCCGAGGCAGGTTCCGCTGCCGGTGCGCTGTCATCGGAAGCCTTTGCGGCAGCCTTGCCCTTTGCGCCCTTTTTGGAGCCCGACTTGCAAGCTCTGAGCATAGCGTCTTTGTCTGCATAAATCTTGTTCTTGATCTCTTCGCAGAGTGCGGGATCATTCTTGAGCAGTTCCTTAACGTTTTCACGTCCCTGTCCGAGACGGCTGTCGCCGTAAGAGAACCATGCGCCGCTCTTATGAATAACATCCATTGCAACGGCAATGTCAAGAATCTCTCCGACCTTTGAGATTCCCTCGCCGTAGATGATGTCAAATTCGGCTTCCTTGAACGGGGGAGCAACCTTGTTCTTAACGATCTTTACTCTTGTTCTTGATCCGACAAATTCGCCGTTTGCGCCCTTGATTGTCTCGGCTTTTCTGACATCCATACGCATTGAAGCGTAGAATTTCAGTGCACGTCCGCCTGTTGTTGTTTCGGGATTGCCGTACATAACGCCGATCTTTTCACGGAGCTGATTTATGAAAATAATAATTGTGTTCGACTTGTTGATTGCGCCTGCGAGCTTTCTGAGAGCCTGAGACATAAGCCTTGCGTGTTGACCGACGTGTGAATCGCCCATCTCACCCTCAATCTCCGAGCGGGGAACAAGCGCCGCAACCGAGTCAACGACAACAATGTCGATTGCACCCGAGCGCACAAGTGCCTCGGCAATTTCAAGAGCCTGCTCGCCGTTATCCGGCTGAGAGACAAGCAGAGAATCAACATCAACGCCGAGATTTGCGGCATAGACGGGATCGAGTGCGTGCTCTGCATCAATAAACGCAGCTTCGCCGCCCGCTTTCTGAGCCTCGGCGACCGCATGAAGAGCAAGCGTTGTTTTACCTGAGGATTCGGGACCGTATATTTCGACGATTCTGCCCTTGGGAAGTCCGCCGATACCCGTGGCGGCGTCAAGAGCGAGCGAACCTGTCGAGATAGCCTCAACATTCATTGCAACGTTCTGTCCGAGACGCATAACCGTTCCTTTGCCGTATTGTTTTTCAAGCTGAGCAATAGCCGTTTCCAAAGCCTTTTGTTTATCAGCCACTATAATCACTCTCCGTATCCGTACAAATGTTCGACAAATGGTATTATACTATAAAACAATAAAAAAAGCAATATGTTTTGAATAATTTCGAAAAAAATTTATTACCGTCGAAAAGCTGAATATTGACAATCCCCAAAATGCTGTATATAATGCTTTTGTGGCACTACCAATGCGGTAGGCGGTTACACTCTTTGCCCTCGTAAGGGGGTGATAGTATGCAGTACGTTACATACGAAAACCTATTTACTTTCGCACTTGTAATTATCGGACTTGTAACAGTATTCGTTGCAGTCCTTGCATATAAAAAGAAATAACCGCCCCTCGTCCAAAAGTAGCGGTTTATTTCTGTAAACATTGTTATGAGGGCGTAACCGTCTATCGGTAGCGCCACCTTTTGTATCTTTATTATATGATATGAATTTTAGTTTGTCAAGATCTGTATTATTTACGCCGCTTTATTAAAAGCGTTTCGCTGTGTTTTTTATTTCTTTACCGCTCTTTCTATTGAAAAAAGCACTTTTTATGATATACTATAATAGTGAAACGGAGGTCGGCATATGAACCTTTTGCATATGAAATACGCAGTTGAAATTGCGGAAACAAAATCAATTAACAAGGCTGCCGAAAAGCTGTATGTCGGTCAGTCTGCACTCAGCCGTGCAATAAAGGAGCTTGAGGCGAGCCTCGGAGTGGCTCTCTTTGAACGCAGTGCAAAGGGTATGTTCCTGACTCCGGACGGCGAGACCTTTGTCCGCTATGCTAAAAGTGTCCTCAAGCAGGTTGACGCAATTGAAAATCTGTTCAGCGGTGAAAATTCGGGCATAAAGCATTTTTCGCTTTCTGCGCCGAGAGTAAGCTACATTGCCGACGCATTTGCAAAGTTTTCAAAGCTGATTGAAAAAGGTACTCAGGCAGAGCTTTTTTATAAAGAAACAAACGCAATGCGTGCAATAAGGAACATCCTCAATGACGAATTTAAGCTCGGAATTATCCGCTATGCGGAGAGCTATGACAGATATTATAAGGAAATGATGGACGAAAAGGGTCTTGAATATGAGCTGATAACGGAGTTTCGCTATATGCTGTTAGTGCACAAGGACAGTCCGCTTGCTCAAAAGGACGAGATCACCTATGATGATCTGCGTGATCTTGTTATGATTGCACACGCCGATCCGTATGTTCCGTCACTTCCTCTTTCCGAGGTCAAAAAGGAGGAACTGCCCGACAATTCGGACAGAAAAATCCTGATTTTTGAGCGTGCAAGCCAGTTTGAACTCCTTGCCGAGAATCACGAAACGTATATGTGGTCGTCACCGATACCCGAACAGCTTTTGAAAAGATACGGGCTGATTCAGCGGTACTGCGCCGACAATAAAAGAGTGTATAAGGACATTCTGATCCATCGCAGAGACTATACACTTTCCGAGCTTGACAATATGTTCGTTGAGGAACTCGTAAAAGCGAAAAGAAGAACATTGGGAGAGGAGATCTGACTATGAAATGGTTGATTGCATCCGATATTCACGGCAGTGCATATTGGTGCCGTAAGCTGATTGAGGCATACAAGAAAGAAAAGGCGGATAAGCTGATCCTGCTCGGAGATGTGCTCTATCACGGACCGAGAAACGATCTGCCCGACGAATATGCACCGAAAGAGGTCATTGAGATACTCAACGGAATGAAGAATGAAATCCTATGTGTGAGAGGCAACTGCGACACCGAGGTTGATCAGATGGTTCTTAAATTCCCGGTGCTTGCCGATTATGCTGTTCTTTCACTCGGCGAAAGAATGATTTATATGACCCATGGTCACGTTTATAACGAAAGCAATATTCCTCCGATATCGGACGGGGATATCCTGCTCCACGGTCACACGCACGTTCCGAAATGTACGGAACACGAAAGCTATGTTTATATGAACCCGGGTTCGGTTTCAATTCCGAAAGAAAACAGCCATCACGGCTATATGACCCTACAAGACGGAACTTTTCTTTGGAAAGACTTTGACGGGAATGTAATCAGAGAGTACAAAATATAAATAGCGGATATAACAAAACGGCGGTCATTGACCGCCGTTTATCTTAGGTGTTTGATTGTAAAAATTTTATTTTGCAATTGTAACGCCGGCAACGGGAACTGTTGCGCTGACCTTCTGCGAGAGCTTACCGTTGAGGATAAGAGCCTCTGCGTTATCAACGGCTGTCTGTGTTCCGGGAGCTGCGGCTGCGCCGAGCTTTGAAAGATAAGTTGCTCCGTCCTTATAGTTTCCGGTGTAAGCCGGGATCTCGGGAACGGCGTTTGACTTGTCGATTTCCTTGCCGTCCTTATCGTACTCAACGTCGTCGTAGTCAATATCCTCCATTATTGTATTGAGATAATACTGAGCAAAGTCATAGCGGGGAGCGCAGATGAATCCATCCTTGTCGGCGAGTCTGTCGGAACCGAATCCGCAGAAGAAAGCGTCCTCACGGTTTTCTGCAATTTCTTCACTGTAAAAATCGGATGCAAGAACAACATTGCCGTTTGCAACGAGTGCATGACAGTCGTTCTTGACGTCCTTGCAAACTTTTGCCTCAATCTTAACGTCGGAATAAGCCGACTGTGCGCCGAGTGCAAAAGCATTGAGGAGAGCAAGATCGCTCTCGGACTCGAGAAGATAGCCGATCTTCGGAACCTTGAGCTCCTTAGCTTTGAGTGCGGCGGCAACACCGGAGAGGTAAACTGCACCGGAAATGTTAGCGGTATAGGAATGAACGTTATCGCCGATATCCTTGCCGTTGTAAACAATGTACTGAACCTTTGAATCCTCTGCGGAAACATCACCGTCAGAGGATGAACCCGAAACGTACTTCTCAACAGCGCCCATATATCCGGGGTCTGCAAGGAAGATCAATGTGCACTCACGGTTTGTAAGAGTGTGAATAGCGTCATATGCGGCATCTTCATCGGTCGGATCAACCTTTTCAATGTACTGGAATCTGTCACTGTTGATTCCTGCGCCGAACGAGATCAAATCATTGATTGCCGAAACACAAAGAAGAGTTGAGAGATCGGGAACGTAGTCGTCCGCATCCTCACGCTGTCCGGGGAGAATAACGCCGATTTTGATATTGTCCTTCGTGATATCCGTATCGTCAACCATACTGCACGATGCAAGTGAGAAGCAAAGTACGGCTACAATCACGAGAGCCAAGACTTTTTTTAACGTTTTCATTAAAGAGTCCTCCTTAGAGAATTATACGTTTGTGAAATTATAAATACATTATAGTGTATTTGCAGATGAAAATCAAGGAAAATTTTCACAAGTATCGCAAATTACACTGTCAATCTTGTTCATACATTATTAATTGTATAAATTTATTTTGTTAAATGACAACATATCCTTGCAAACAGAGACAAGTTATTGTATAATTACAATGTATTTTTATAATGCCTGAAAGGGCGGTGTGATATGGGCTATATTGAATTTGCAGATGTTTATAAGAGATATAAATCCGGCTCCGACACGGTCAATGCACTTGACGGGGTCAGCTTCAGTATAGATAAAGGCGAGCTTTGCGTTGTTGTAGGCCCCAGCGGAGCGGGCAAAACAACGCTTCTGAACGTTCTCGGCGGAATGGACAGATGCTCCGAGGGTCAGATTGCCGTTGACGATAAGATCATTACGGATTTCGGCAAGCGTATGCTTATGCTTTACCGCAGGAGCGAGGTGGGTTTTATTTTTCAGTCCTATAACCTTGTGCCGAATCTGACGGCGATAGAGAACCTTGAACTTGTGGCAAATCTGAGTGACAAGGCTGTTGACTGTATGGCTCTTTTGAAGCTGGTAGGCCTTGAAAAACGGGCAAATCTTTTCCCGTCTCAGCTTTCGGGCGGTGAACAGCAGCGAGTTGCGATCGCAAGAGCACTTGTCAAGAAGCCGAAGCTCCTCCTCTGCGACGAGCCGACGGGAGCGCTTGATTTTGAAACGGGAATACAGGTTCTCAAGCTCATTAAAAAGGTTTCAGAAATAATGAAAATGACGGTTGTAATAATAACCCATAATCATGCGATAGCTCCGATTGCGGATCGCATTATAACAATGAAAAGCGGAAAAATCAGCAAGATTGAGATCAATGACACACCGATGCCGGTCGAAAGGATAGAGTGGTAATGACGAAAACCCTCATCAAGGATACTCTTCGTTCCATTGCCGCAAACAAGCTGAGATTTATTTCGGTTGCGATTATTGTCGCTCTCGGAATCAGTTTCTATGTCGGCATAAATTCGGCGTCTCCTGCGATGAAATATGAGGCAAACGAGTATTTCAACAGGAATAATCTGATGGACGTTTGCGTCACCTCGCCGATCCCGTTCACGGACGATGATATCGAAAAAATCGAAAAAATAAAAAATGTAACGCAGGTTGTCAGATCACAGTATGTTGACGGCTATGCGGAGCTCGGCCGTGACACGATTGTCAACAGGAACGGAACAGAGCTTATCTGCCGTATAAGCTCGCTCGATGTTGAGAAAGCGAAGGCGTTCCTTGACGGCGAAAAGGATCCGACATATCTCAACCGCCTTGATCTTAAAGAAGGCAGACTGCCCGAAAAGGCGGGAGAATGTGTGGTCGACGAAAAATCTGCGGAGTTTTATGACGATATTGAGATCGGCAAGACGATGAACATTTCACGCGGAGAGAGTGATTCGGAAATTTCACTTAAAACGACAAAGTTCGTGATAGTCGGTATTGTCACTTCGCCGAGATATATCTCGCTTGACAGGGGACAGACAAAGCTCGGAACCGGCAAGCTGGATTCCTATATTTATGTTATGCCGTCCGCATTTTCATCGGACGATGTTAACGAATTGCTCGTCAAGATGAGGTATTCGGATGCTATTGACAGCTTCTCTGACGAATATTCGGAGAGATCGAATAAAATTGCCGAGGAGATAAAGAAAACCTCCGAGGAGGCAATCGGTTCCAAGTTGGTCGAGCTGAAAAAGGAATACACTCAGAAAATCGACGATAAAAAAAGTGAGATTTCGGAATATAACAAATCAAGTGCGGAAGAGCTGAAGGCAAAAGAGGCTTCAATCAAGGAGTTCAAGGAATATGTTGATAACGAGGACAGCATACTCAAGGATCTCAAGAAGTCCAACGAAAGTTCGATCAACAGTGCGTCGGCAACGCTGAAAAGTCTTGAAAAACAGCTCGATACACTGACTGCATCGTATAATGCCGATGTTAAATCAAGGGACAGTCAAAGCTCGGAGATCAAAGGTTACAGCGAGCTGAAAAAACTCTATGACGACCTTGAGAAGAAGCATAATTCTGCGGAAACCGAGCTTAATACTCTTGAGGGAACATATCAGCAGAAAAAAACGGAGCTTTCCGCAAAGAATAAAGAGATAAGCGGACACGAAAGCCGTATTTCGGATTACGAAACGAGAATTTCAACTCTGACATCGGACATCGCCGAGCTGGACAGCAAAATCAAAAGGCTCGAGCGGGAGCAAAGCTCACAAAGTGAAAAGGTTACGGCTCAAAATTCGGTTGTCAGCTACATAAAAACCGAAATAAAGAAGCAGCAGGATATCATTGACGACAGCAATTCGACAAATTCCGAGCGGCTTGAGGCGATGAGAGAGAGAACAAGACTGAACAACAGTCTTTCAACTGCTCAGAATGAGCTTAATTCACGCAACAACGAGTTGAACGATATAAAGTCGGAGCTTTCTGCGGCACGTGCCGAAAAGACGAAAGAAGAAAACGAAAAGGCTCAGCTTTCTTCAAGTCTTTCGTCGGAGAGGACTGCACTTTCAGCCGCAAAGTCACAGAAAGATGTTTTGCAGACCGAATATAATAACGCCGAGGCAAATTATAATTCGGCAAAAAAAGCATATGACGCAGATTCGGCAACGCTCTCAAAATATATGACCTCGATGAATGAACTGACGAGAGGGCAGACGAGCCTGACTCAGCTTATTGAAAAGGTTGAGCGGGAAGAGCAGGAGATTGCAGGTCTGAATATCAGCGTAACGCAGGCACAGATCAGATATACTCTTGCTTCCCGAAACAGTTCGATCAAGGTTGAAAAGGCGGAATATGACCTCAAGGTTGCAAAAAGCCGTTACAATGTTGTCGACGGCGAGTATACCGAGCTGAAAAATGATATTGACAGCAAAAAAGAAACGCTCAATTCCGAGTTGAAGTCGCTCCAAACTACGCTGAAAAATATTTCCGATCTCAGATGGACTGCGACACCGAGGAACGAGCTTGCAGGCTTCGACAGCTTTGGCGTCAGCCTTGAAAATATCAAGTCGATGTCAACGGTTTTCCCGATCGTATTTTTCCTGACGGCGATGATCGCCTGCTTCGTTATAATGGTTAAGAACGTTGAGGAAGAGCGAAAGGAAATCGGAGTTTTTAAGTCGTTCGGTTATTCGGATATTTCGATCATTTTTAAATTTATGATCTACGCTGTCCTTGCTTGGGCGATAGGAGTCTTTGTCGGAACGGTGATGGGAACCTGTGTTCTTCCGTTTGTGATCTGTTCGATTTACAATATGACATACAGCGTGCCGAATGTCGGAACTGTTTTCCTTGCAAATTATGTTTTCTTCGGAATAGGGCTTTCTTTTGCGATGATTATTGTCGCAACATTCTTTGCGGTAATGCGTGAGCTGAAATATGATCCGGCAACGCTTATGCGTCCGAAAAATATCACCTACAACCGCCGAAATCTCCTTGAAAAAATCCCTGCTCTGTGGAACAAGATGAGCTACGGAATGGTCGTTGTTGCAAGAACGGTTTCAAGAAGCCGCGGAAGAGTTATGATCGGCACGGTCGGAATTGCGTGCTGTACCGCTCTGATTCTGTCCTCGCTCGGACTTATTAATTCAACCGCCGCAGTGTCGGGCGCACAGTATGCCGACGACGGCATATTCAAGTATGATATAATGTATGTTATGAGAACTCCTCAGCAGCAGGATGCGTCGATTCTTAAGAAAATAAGGAACGACCAGCGCACCGAAAATGCAACATTATACAGCAACAGAAATGCAATTGCAACCGCCGATAAGGATCGGGCGGATAAAAAGCGCCCGGTCAATGTTATTGCAATGGAGAACAGTGACGAGTTTTCACAATATATAAATCTCAGAACAACCCATGGCAATCTCGACTTCGGAAAAGGAAACGCTGTTATAACCGATAAAATGGCTAAGGATCTCGGAATTGGGGTCGGAGATAATATAAGATTGACATTGCCCGACGGCGACACTCGCACGGCAAGGGTCAGCGGAATTGTGAAGAACTACACAAACCACTATGTCTATATGACGTCGGAAACCTATAAGGCGGTGTTCGGTGAAGAGCCGCAGTACAGATATATAATTGTCGACGCAAAGTCATATGTTGAGGACAAGGATATCAGGAATCTTGCTTCGGACTTTCTCAAGGAGGATATCGTTACGGGTGCTTCGACCGCTTCGGAAATGGCAAGCTCCGTCGATGTTTCAATCGACAGAATTTTTGCGGTCGTAATGCTGTTTGTACTTTCGGCGTGTCTCTTGGCGCTGATAGTTATGTATACAAACTCCAATGTAAACCTCAGCGAGAGAACAAGAGAGATAGCGAACATAAAGGTTATCGGTCTGAGTGATCACGAGGTTCTGATTTACGTTATTCGTGAAAATATTATTTCCACAATTTACGGTGCTTTGATCGGACTTGTTGCCGGAATCTTCCTGCATAAGGTGCTTATCGGATTTATCTCGGTAGACAATATTGTTTACGGCAGCTCAATTGCATGGTGGAGCTATCTTGTAACACTTATTGTTATCACACTGATTTCTGCGATCTCCGCACTGCCGATCAAGATTAAGGTCGACAGAATCAATATGGCGGAAACGCTTAAGGAAATTGAATAGCCTGTTATGAAAGAAAAACTTGAAAAGCTGAAAAAGGATGTACCGGCGGTGTTTCTTGCGATGCGGAAAAAGGAAACTCCTTGGTATGCAAAGCTGTTTGCGGCGCTGACTGTTGCTTATGCACTGTCGCCGATTGACCTTATTCCGGATTTTGTTCCCGTGCTCGGATATCTCGACGATTTGCTTATTGTTCCGCTTCTGGTAACGCTGACCGTTAAATGTATTCCGTACTCCGTTTGGGAGCAGTGCCGAACAGAATCGGCGGATATGTGGAAGGATGGCAAACCGAAAAAATGGTATTACGCCGTGCCGATCGTTATTTTTTGGCTGATAATTATTTGGCTTATCGTAAAAGCAATATTTTTCTGAAAAAGAGCAGTGACGTTGAATCTATAACGCCACTGCTCAAAATTTTGCTTTGGTTGTCATTAAAACATTTATTTAATCTGTTTGCTGATTTTTTGAAGGCATTCAAGCGACTCTTTTATATCCCTTTCGTCGCCGAAATTGTCACGGTAAAGCTCAATCACGGCGGTGTTGTCATAGCCGTGGGCTTTCAACGCATTAAACAGCTTTTTGAAATCATAATCTCCTTTACCCGGAGCAAGGCAATCGTGCTCCGCTGTGCCGTCGCTGAGATGAACCTGTGCGATTTTATCTCCGAGCAGGTCAATAAATTCAAACTCATCCTGATTTGTTCGGCGGCACTGCTTGATGTCCAAAACCATTTTAAAATCGTCGCCGACGAGATCGGCAACCTTTTTCATATAATGCGGATCGGAGCAAAGACAATTGTTCACATTCTCGTGTGCGATAAAAACGCCTGCTTCTTTTGCGGCATTGTGCAATTTGAGGTAGTTCTCGGCATATAATTCAGGTGAATATCTTTTTCGGCTTTTTCCGCCATGCAGAACGATAAGCTCCGCACCGAGCGTGTTTGCCGCATTGAAATATCTTTTGTAAAAGTCAATGCTGTCATTCGTCCGACGGTCGTAGTTACTGAAAAACATAAACGGCTCAAATGCTGAGGTGAACGGATGAATCGAACGCACCTTTATATTATAGTATTCCTTTATTCTGCAAAGCTCTTTTAAATATTCGCCCTCAAGCTCACAGGCGGAATTGAAAAAGATCTCCGCTGTTTTTGCCCCGGATCTTCCGACCGCCTCAAACGATTCCTCGATCAGTGCCGGGTAGAAGCACGAGGAGGAAACTCCGATTTTCATATGAACACCTGCCTTTTCTATTGATATTTTAGCACCATATCTGCCGTCGGTAAAGACCTTTTAAGCTGTTATTTGCAGAAAATATTATCAAATTGTTAATTTTTTCAAAAACACTTGATTTTTAAAATAAAGGGGCTATAATATATTTAGCACTCGGGGAACGAGAGTGCCAAAACGATAAATATTAAGTTTTAATAGGAGGCTTTCACAATGAAAATTAAACCGCTTGCAGACCGTGTTGTTGTTAAGATGACAGAGGCTGAAGAAAAAACAGAAAGTGGAATTATACTTGCTTCTTCCGCTAAGGAGAAACCGCAGATCGCCGAGGTACTCGCAGTAGGTCCCGGAGGACTTGTTGACGGTAAGGAAGTTGAAATGTATGTTAAGGTCGGCGACAAGGTAATCACCGGCAAATATGCAGGCACAGAGGTTAAACTCGATAAAGAAGAGTATATCATCGTTCGCCAGAGCGATATTCTTGCAATAGTAGAATAACAGGGAGGAATTTATTATGGCTAAACAGATCATTTACGGAGAGGAAGCACGTAAGGCTCTCCAGGCAGGTATTGATAAGCTTGCCGATACAGTTAAAATCACACTCGGACCCAAGGGCAGAAACGTTGTTCTTGATAAGAAATACGGTTCACCGTTGATCACAAACGACGGCGTTACAATTGCCAAGGACGTTGAGCTTGAAGATCCGTTCGAGAATATGGGCGCACAGCTCGTTAAGGAAGTTGCAACAAAGACAAATGACGTTGCAGGCGACGGCACAACAACTGCTACTCTTCTTGCACAGGCTTTTGTCCGTGAGGGTATGAAGAATGTTGCCGCAGGCGCAAACCCGATGGTAGTCAAGAAGGGCATCAAGATGGGCGTTGACGCAGCTGTTGAGGCTGTTAAGGCAAATTCAAAGCCCGTTACATCTTCAAATGATATTGCCCGTGTTGCTACGGTTTCAGCCGCAGACGAAGAGATCGGCAAGATCATTGCCGAGGCTATGGAAAAGGTTACGGCAGACGGCGTTATCACCGTTGAGGAGTCAAAGACAGCGGTTACGGATTCCGATATTGTTGAGGGTATGCAGTTCGACCGTGGTTACATCTCACCCTATATGGTAACAGATACCGATAAGATGGAAGCCGTTATCGACGATGCTCTCATCCTTATCACAGATAAGAAGATTTCAAACATTCAGGAAATTCTTCCGCTCCTTGAGCAGGTTCTCAAGGGAGGCAAAAAGCTCGTTATTATCGCAGAGGACGTTGAGGGCGAGGCTCTTTCAACAATCCTTGTCAACAAGCTCCGTGGTACATTCACCTGCGTTGCAGTTAAGGCTCCGGGCTTCGGCGACAGACGTAAGGAAATGCTCCGTGATATTGCTATCCTCACAGGCGGCGAGGTTATCACATCAGACCTCGGACTTGAGCTTGCAGACGCTACAATGGCTCAGCTCGGTCAGGCCCGTCAGGTTAAGATCTCTAAGGAGAACACAATCATCGTTGACGGCGCAGGCGACAAGGACGAGATCAAGGGCAGGGTTGCTCAGATTAAGTCGCAGCTTGAAAACACAACCTCAGACTTTGACCGTGAGAAGCTCCAGGAAAGACTGGCAAAGCTCTCGGGCGGCGTAGCTGTTATTCGTGTTGGTGCTGCAACAGAGACTGAGATGAAGGATAAGAAGCTCCGTATTGAGGATGCTCTTTCGGCTACAAAGGCGGCTGTTGAAGAGGGTACGGTTGCAGGCGGCGGCGTTGCACTTCTGAACGCTATCCCGGCAGTTAAGGCTCTCCTTGATTCAACAGAGGACGCAGACGAAAAGACAGGTATCAAGATTGTGCTCAAGGCTCTTGAGGCTCCGGCACGTCAGATCGCCGCAAACGCAGGTCTTGAGGGATCTGTAATAGTAAACGATATCGTTTCGAGCGGTAAGACGGGCTACGGCTATAACTTCGCAACAGGCGAGTTTGTTGATATGTTCGAGGCAGGTATCCTTGACCCGACAAAGGTTACACGTTCGGCTATCCAGAACGCATCGAGCGTTGCCGCAATGGTACTCACAACCGAGTCACTCGTTGCCGACAAGCCCGATCCGCAGGCTGACGCAGCTGCAGCCGCAGCAATGGCAAGCCAGGGCGGCGGAATGTATTAATAAGCAAAATCTGAATATCTAAAGCAAAACACCGCCGAACGGATTCCCGTTCGGCGGTGTTTTGCTATGCAGTAATTAAATTATGCGTCCTTATCTTAGAACCTTGACATAGCCCTGACAAAGAAAAAAGAGCAGATCTATTGATCTACTCCTTTGTGGTTGCGGAGGCTGGACTTGAACCAACGACCTTCGGGTTATGAGCCCGACGAGCTACCAACTGCTCCACTCCGCGATATTTGATTGTGCCCCTCTCAAGAGTGCCTTATTATTATATTACTATAATATAGTTTTGTCAAGTCTTTTTTTATATTTTTTTCGAATGGTCGGAAAATATACATAAAGGAGTACCACGTATTTATTTTACGGGATGTTGACTTTTAGGACAGACTTTTATATAATATAAAAAGTCTATCGTTTTAATAGGTAATTTGAAAAGGGGGCGACGGTATGAACGAGATTGAATTGACCGACAGACTGTTCAATACGGGCGATCTGACGGATTCTCAGCTGAAAGAGATGCTCGAAAGTGACAGCTTTAATGATCCGCTTGCCCGTGCCGCAGATATCAGGCGCCGTGAAAACTACGGCGATGAAGTATATATTCGTGGATTGATTGAATTTACAAATTACTGCCGCAATAACTGTTACTATTGCGGAATAAGGCGCAGTAACCGAAACGCCGAGCGTTATCGGCTGACTAAAGAAGAAATTCTTATTTGCTGTGACGAGGGATATAAGCTCGGTTTCCGTACTTTCGTTATGCAGGGCGGAGAGGATCCCTACTATACGGACGAAATGATTTGCGATATTGTTTCCGAGATTAAACGCAGATATCCCGACTGTGCGGTAACGCTTTCAATAGGCGAGAAATCCCGTGAAAGCTATCGCTCGCTCTATGATGCAGGGGCGGATCGTTATCTGCTCAGGCACGAGACGGCAGATCCGAATCATTACGGTAAACTTCATCCGGCAGAAATGAGCCTTGAAAACAGAAAACGCTGCCTTTTCGATCTTAAAGAAATCGGATATCAGGTCGGTTCGGGATTTATGGTCGGTTCACCGTATCAGACAACCGAAAATCTGATTGCCGATCTGCGCTTTTTGCAGAAGCTGAAGCCCGATATGATCGGAATCGGTCCTTATATTACGCACAAAGACACACCGTTTGCCGAGTTCAAAAGCGGCGATTTAAAGCTGACTCTTCGGCTTGTTTCAATTCTCAGGCTTATGTTCCCATATGCGCTTATACCGTCGACTACGGCTCTCGGTACAATTCATCCGCAGGGACGTGAGCTCGGACTGAAAGCGGGAGCGAATGTTGTAATGCCGAATCTTTCTCCAGTCGGAGTGCGTAAGCTGTATTCGCTCTATGAAAATAAAATTTGTACCGGTGAAGAGGCTGCCCAATGCCGTGGCTGTCTTGAGATGCGGGTCAAGTCGGCAGGATACAGAATAGTTACGGATGCCGGAAATGTTAAAAAATAATAGGGCAGCACTGAAAAATGCCTTAAATCGAGGAATAGTTATGCTTAATCAATTTTCTAGAACAGAGCTTTTATATGGCAGGGAAGCGATGGAAAAGCTGAAAAATTCACGTGTCGCCGTGTTCGGAATCGGCGGCGTCGGCGGCTTTACTGTTGAGGCACTTGCAAGGTCGGGCGTAGGAACGATTGATATTATTGACGATGACAGAGTTTGCCTGACAAATATTAACCGTCAGATTATCGCAACACGGAAAACCGTCGGTAAATATAAGGTTGACGTTGCCGAGGAAAGAATACTTGAAATTAATCCCGATACGGTTGTAAACAAGCATCGGATTTTTTATACGCCCGAAACTGCGGATAGCTTTGATTTTACGCAATATGACTATATTGTCGATGCAATAGATACGGTTACGGGAAAGCTGGCACTTGTGGAAAGCGCTTACAAAACAAAAACACCGATAATTTCGTCGATGGGAGCGGGCAATAAGGTTGATCCGACTGCCTTTGAGGTTACGGATATTTTCAAAACATCGGTTTGTCCGCTTGCAAAGGTTATGAGAACCGAGCTGAGAAAGCGGAAAATCCGCAAGCTCAAGGTTGTATATTCAAAGGAACTGCCGATAACACCGATAGACGATATGGCAATAAGCTGTAAACAACACTGCATCTGTCCTCCCGGAACAGCAAGGAAATGCACTCAGCGCAGACAGGTTCCGGGCAGTACGGCGTTTGTGCCGTCGGTCGTCGGACTGATAATTGCAGGCGAGGTTATAAATGATATAACAGGATTTAAGGGCAGAGGCTTAGGAGTATAAAACAACACGGTGCGGAAAAAAGCTGCGCCGTGTTGTTTTGTTATTTTTTATTCTTGATCTTGTCCCAATATGCCTTTGCCGCCTGTTCCATTTTATTGTCGCTGAATTCATAGTAATGCGCATTTTTTATCGCATCGGGGAGATACTGCTGATAAACCCAGTGGTTTTCATACATATGGGGATAGAGGTAAAACTGACCCTTGTTCGGGTTATCCGCACCGTCATAATGCTTGTTCTGGAGCTGACGCGGAATCGGTCCGCTTTTGCCCTTATGAATATCATCCAGTGCGGCGTCAATTCCGTTTATTCCGGAGATTGACTTCGGCGAAGTGCAGACGAGAACAACCGCATCGGCAAGAGGAATCCTCGCCTCGGGAAGTCCGAGCATAAGAGCCGCATCAACGGCGGCTTTGACGATAGGAATTATCATCGGATATGCAAGCCCGACATCCTCACAGGCACAGACCATAAGTCTGCGGCACGCCGAGGGCAGATCGCCTGCGTCAAGCAGTCGTGCAAGGTAATGCAATGCGGCATCGGGATCGGAACCGCGCATTGATTTCTGATATGCGGAGACTATATCATAGTGCTCGTCACCGTTTCGGTCATATTTCATTGCGCTCCGCTGTGTCAACGACCGTGCAGTCTCTACGGTTATATTGATGATTCCGTTCGGATCGGGCTTGGTCGAAAGGGCGCAGAGCTCAACCGAATTGATCGCCTTTCGCACGTCTCCGCCGCACGCAGAGGAAATGTGCTTCATAGCCGCATCCTCGATATTGAATTTTAATCCACGTTTTTCCTCAAGATAGCCGAATGCACGCTTTACAGCAGGAACGATATCGATGGGATCAACCGCTTTAAATTCAAAAACAGTCGAGCGGCTGAGAATTGCGTTGTAAACGTAGAAATACGGATTTTCGGTTGTTGAGGCAATGAGTGTGATTGACCCGACCTCAATGTACTCAAGCAGTGTCTGCTGTTGCTTTTTGTTGAAATACTGGATCTCATCAAGATATAGGAGAATGCCGTTCGGCGCTTCAAAAGTGTCGAGCTGAGCGACAATGGCCTTGATATCGGCTGTACCCGCAGTTGTGCCGTTGAGCTTGCAGAGCTTTCTGTCGGTTGCTTTTGCAATGATAGAAGCAACGGTCGTCTTGCCGACGCCCGACGGTCCGTAGAATATCATATTCGGCAGTTCGCCGGATTCGATTATGTTTCTCAGCGGTTTGTTTTCGCCGATCAGGTGGCGCTGTCCCACAACCTCGTCAAGGGTCTGCGGACGGAGCTGTTGAGCTAACGGTATTGACATAAAACCGCCTCCTTTTCATACAATTATATAATAAATGAGGTCATTTTACAAGGATAAAATGATTAGTTGACTAATTATGTAATATGTGATATAATAACTAAAATTTTTTACATGAAGGGAGTTTGTCCACAATGGATGACCCGGGTGGGATTATACTTAAGCTGATTTTACTTCTGTTACTTATTTTAGTCAATGCATTTTTCGCAATGAGTGAAATAGCGGTAATATCCCTGAACGACAATAAGATAGAGAAGATGGCTGAGGACGGCCACAAGAAAGCAAAGCAGGTTGTTAAGCTGACCGCAAATTCGAGTAAATTCCTCTCGACAATACAGATCGGCGTTACGCTCGCAGGATTCCTTACATCGGCGAGTGCGTCACAGACCTTTGCCGATATGATAGTCAAGGCTCTTGAGGGTACGGCAGTTTACAGAGCGCTCGGCGCAAGCGTTGTAAGCGGCTTGTCGATTGTGGTAATCACGATCATTATGTCGTATTTTTCTCTTGTTCTCGGCGAGCTTACTCCGAAAAAAATTGCAATGCAGGCACCTGAGAAAATTTCTTTCAAGGTTGTAGGTATTCTGATCTTCTTCTCAAAGGTATTCGCTCCGTTTGTAAAGGTTCTTTCCGTTTCGACGAATGCAATGGTCAGACTTCTCGGCTACAATCCTCATGCCGATGAGGAAACGCTTACCGAGGAAGAGATCCGTATGATGGTTGATGTCGGTGGTGAAAAGGGCGTTATCGAGGACACTCAAAAGGAAATGATAAATAACATTTTTGAATTTGACGACCTCGACGCAGGCGATATTATGACCCACAGAACCGATATGACTGCGGTTGACGTCAACGACCCGATAATGGATGTTGTCAAGACGGCGATTGATTCTGGATATTCGAGAATCCCCGTATTTGATGATGACCCGGATAACATAATCGGTATCATCTATGTTAAGGACTTGCTCAGATATATAGGCACCGATCTTCCGAAGCACGCAATGAGAAAAATTATGCGTACCCCGATGTATGTCCCTGAGTCAAAGAGCTGCGGTGATTTGTTTAAGGAAATGACAGGCAAACATACGCAGATGGCTGTTGTTGTCGACGAATACGGCGGCACGGCGGGTCTTGTCACCATTGAGGATATCATTGAGGCGATCGTCGGAAATATTCAGGACGAATACGACGATGAGGAAGAGGAAATCTCGAAGATCAATGAAACAACCTTTACGATTGACGGCTTGACGGATATTGATGAGCTCGATGAAATCATCGGCAAGGATCTTCCCGAGGGTGACTACGACACGATTGCCGGCTACATTATAAGCCAGCTCGGTTATCTCCCGAAGCAGGGTGAGCACAGCGAGGTTATGTTTGAGAATATCAGATTTACCGTCCTTGAGGTTGAAAACCGACGCATTGAAAAGGTCAAGGTTGAGATTCTTCCCGTCGAGGAAAAGGACGACGAGGATGATGACGACTCGGACAAAAAGAGCAAGAATAAGGAAAAAGAATAATAATTATTGCCGCATCCGACCGGGTGCGGCTCAATTTATGAAAATTTTTTCGTAAATTAATAATGAGATATCTATATGAAAAACGGAGAAAAAACGAGTATAATCGAGATCGTGAATGATAAATTAAAAAATTGAGAAAAAGTTCTTGACTTAATTAATGGCTTGTGTTAATATATTCGAGCAGTAAAAATTTATTTGGAGGTAAGTTCTATGTCAACTTATATGCCTAAGTCGGGCGATATCGTCCGCAAGTGGTATGTGCTTGACGCAGCGGGAAAGCCGCTCGGCCGTGTTGCGGCTGAGGCTGCGGTTCTTCTCCGTGGTAAGCATAAGCCCCAGTTCGCTCCTCATACAGACTGTGGCGATCACGTTATCATAATCAACGCTGAGAAGGTTGTCCTCACAGGCAACAAGCTCGATCAGAAAATGTATTATCATCACACCGGTTACATCGGCAATATGAAGAAGGTTAAGTACAGCACTCTTATGCGTACAAAGCCGACTTTTGCTGTTGAGAAGGCTGTTAAGGGTATGATCCCCGACACAACAATCGGCCGTGAAGCACTCACAAGACTTCGTGTATATGCAGGCGCAGATCATAAGCACGCTGCACAGAAGCCCGAAGAGTGGGCATTTTAATGAAGGGAGGCAACAATAATGTACGATTCTAATCCTTATTTCTACGGTACAGGCCGCAGAAAGAAATCAGTAGCTCGTGTTCGTGTATATGCAGGTACGGGCAAGGTAACCATCAACGACAGAGACATTGATGATTATTTCGGACTTGAGACACTCAAGCTTATCGTTCGTCAGCCTCTCGAGCTCACAGGCACAACCGAGAAGTTCGACATCGTTTGCCGTGTAAACGGCGGCGGAGTTACAGGCCAGGCAGGTGCTATCCGTCACGGTCTTTCCAGAGCTCTTCTTCAGTATGACGAGTCACTTCGTTCAACTCTCAAGAAGGCAGGCTTCCTCACTCGTGACCCGAGAATGAAGGAAAGAAAGAAGTACGGTCTCAAAGGCGCTCGTCGTGCACCGCAGTTCAGCAAGAGATAAATTTTTATCTTGTTATTTCAAACCTCGAAAGATTCGCTCTTTCGGGGTTTTTATTTTAACTGCGGTGTCCTCGCGGCAAAGCCGCTGCGGTCGCAGAGTTAAATGTGATTGATTATGAATTATATAAAAAGATTATCTTGAAAAATTTTTTAGTATACATTATAATTATAAACAAGGGGTGAAAGAAATGTTTAATGATTTAGTAAAAATGATCAAAAGTGTATCGGCCATTGATGATTTTAAATCTGCGACTGATAAAATAAGAAATTATATTGATTCAATGCCAGTGGATGACTTTAAATCAATTGTTAGGGAGATTGAAACGATACCTGAAAATATTGAACACGACTCAACTGAAGAAAAGCTTTATTCAAAGGCATCTGACATTGTTTTAGCGAGATGCTTTAGGCTATTAGGTTTGGCATCTCGAGCTTTAGATGAACGTGCAGATAGCGCAGATATCATTGCCGAAAGCATATCAGGATATAATTATAGTTTGGTTGCAGATGCTAAATGTTTTAGGTTAAGCAGAACAGCAAAGAATCAAAAAGATTTTAAAGTAAGTAATTTAAGCGATTGGCGTGGATCGGAAAATGAATATGCTGTTTTGGTTGCGCCGTATTTTCAATATCCGCAGTCAACCAGTCAAATTTACTCAAAAGCATTGGAGAATAATGTTTGCTTATTGTCATGGGAGCATATATCAATACTGTTAGAAAAAGGTGTTCGTGAGACGGATTCGATGTCACTCGAATCATTATGGAATGCATCACAAATGATAGCAAGAGATAAATCGCTGAGTTATGCATCTTCAAAATGTTGTTTATTACCTAAAATGGATGCCATTGTATCAAAGAAAATCGGCATACAGAATTCAGATTATAAAGATATTTTAAAAGGGTATAAACAGTTAATTGTTGAAAGAGGTAAGACGGAGATTGAATATTGGAACAGCTGTATATCCGAAATAAAGGAGTATACAAGGGATAAGGCAATCGAAGAGCTTATAAAGGCAAAGAAATTACAAGAAAAGATTAATTCAATAAGTATATATATTAATAAGTTAAACAAGTAGGTGAAAAATATGGGAAGAATAGAATTAGGTGATTCAATACAGCTGATAAAGAGTGTTGAAACAGAATCTATTCATCTGATATTATCAGATATTCCATATGGTATAAATTATGAAGATTGGGATGTAATACATACAAATACCAATAAGGCACTTTTAGGAAAAAGTCCTGCACAAGAAAAGTCGGGAACAATATTCAAATCACGTGGAAAACCTCTGAATGGCTGGGCACAGTCGGATAAGTGTATCCCGATTGAATACTATCAGTGGTGTTCAACTTGGGCAAGCGATTGGTTACGTGTCTTAAAACCGGGAGCAAGTTGCTTTATTTTTGCAGGAAGAAGAATGGCACATAGATGTATTTGTGCTATGGAAGATGCAGGCTTTATTTTTAAAGATATGATTGCCTGGGAAAAGGATGCAGCTGCTTATAGGGCGCAGCGAGTTAGCTGTGTATTTGACAGACGTGGAGATAAGAAAGGCAGCGAGGATTGGGCCGGATGGAAGATAGGGAACCTGAGACCGTTATTTGAACCGATTTTATGGTTTATGAAGCCATATCCTCAGGGAAGCACACTCACGGATAATATTTTAAAATTTGAAGTGGGCGGATTCAATGAGAACGTATTAAAAGAGTTTTGCGGCTTAAATGAAGGGATAGAGATATGTTCCAATATTTTAAAGATTAAAACACAACAATCTGACAGAGGTTTACATCCAACACAGAAAGCTGTTGAATTAATGGAAATATTAATTGCTTTAGTTACAAAGGAAGGGCAGACTGTACTTGATCCGTTTTGTGGATGTGGAACGACTCTTGTTGCAGCAAAAAATCTAAATCGCAATTATATTGGATTTGAAATAAATGAGGAATATTATAATAATATTTTGCTTAGAATGGAAAATTAAATAAAAAGATGGAGCTAACACCATTTAAAGTGTAGCTCCATCTTTTTAGTGTTCCTTTATTCCGCCGCAGTATTGTCGGACATAAGGTTGAGGGCTTTTACGGGGTCGACGGTTTTATCCTCCACGGTGATTTCAAGGTGGATGTGAACACCGTCGGCTTTTTCCGTCGGGATTTCCGTCACGGTGCCGATTATCTGACCCTGCTTGACCTTGGCGTCCTTCTGAAGTGTGGATTTAACGCCGCAGTATTTCGCCGTCAGTCCGTTGCCGTGCTTTATCTCTATAACGTCGCCCCAGAGCGGATCATTATATACCGCCGTAACGTTGCCGTCGTTGATTGCAACGGCGTTGTCACCGATATTTCCGCCGATATCAATTCCGTCGTGAACACGCCAGTCGCCCATAGTCTTTGAAAGAACCATATTCCCGTCGCTGTAACCCTTGCTCACCTTTGAATTAAGCGGAAGAAGATACTTCCCGGTATACGGTCGGTTGAGGTCGTTTTCGGTTGATTTTTCTACGGAGGAAGTAGTCTTGTCACGGTTATCGGGCACACCCGTTGCAGGAACGTTCGCCTGACGTCCCGACGTTGTACTTTGTGTTGTAACGGAATAAAAACCGGTGTTTCCATCGTCGGGGACAACGTTACGGATTTTTGACAGATTATATATTACCGATGCAACGCCGACGATTGCAATGACGAGCGACATTACCACCGTATAGAAAAATTTTGATTTCAACAGCTTGCTTTCTTTTCCCTGTTTGTTATTCATTTTATCTCCTCCAAATTTTCTTCAAAAATAGTTTTGTCATTTAATATCTTAAATATTCCGAAAAAATATTGACAAAAGATGAACAAGAGGTATAATAAGTAAGAAAAGTAATACTAATTGTACGGAGATGAAAATATGGATAACACTTTTATTGCAACGGTAAAGATCGGACCGAAGGGTCAGATCGTCATCCCGAAAGAGGTCAGGGATATGTTCGATCTAAAATCGGGCGATTCACTTGTCCTGCTTGCCGATAAGAACAGAGGAATTGCGCTTCAGCGTGGAGAATGTCTGAATGAAATTGTTAAATCTATTGTAAAAGGGGTTGAGGAGAATGCAAATTCTAACGGTTAACGGGCTTTGCAAGAAATATCCCGAGTTTATGCTGAAAGATGTATCGTTCACAGTAGAAAGCGGGCAGATAATGGGCTTTGTCGGAAGAAACGGGGCAGGTAAAAGCACCACGATAAAAGCAATGCTCAATATGATACACAGCGACTCGGGCAGTGCGGAGATCCTCGGAATGAATGTTGCGGAAAAAGAGACCGAGTGTAAGAAAAATATCGGTGTTGTTCTCGGCGGCATAGATTTTTATCCCAAGAAAAAGCTGTTTGTCATCAAAAATACCGTAAAGGATTTTTACAAAGACAGCTGGGACGAGGAAAAGTATGCGAAATATATAAAGCTGTTTTCGATTGACGACAGGAAAACCGCCGACGAGCTCTCGACGGGAATGAGGATCAAATATATGATTGCCCTTGCGCTTTCACACGGTGCGAAGCTGCTGATTTTTGACGAGCCGACAAGCGGACTTGATCCCGTTTCACGTGACGATATCTGCAATCTTTTCAAAAGCCTTGTCAAGAGCGGCGAGCGAGCAATATTTTTCTCAACTCATATTATTTCCGATATTGAGAAGTGTGCAACCCACGTTACATACATCCATAACGGAGAAATTGCGGACTCGTTGCCGGTTGCGGATATGATTGAAAAATATTCATATCTGAAAGAGGACGGAAAGCTGACGCTCGAGGAAATTATTGTCAGCTTGGAAAGGACGGATTACGATGACAAAATGTTTGATTAAAAAGGAATTTTTGCTCACGGCGCATCCGATGACGTTCGTTTTCACATTTTTCGGCATAATGCTGATCATACCGAATTATATTTATTATGTGGCATTTTTCTATACAACACTCGGAATATTTTTCGATTTTATGAATGGCAGGGAGAACAGGGACACTTATTTCAATGCGATCCTTCCCGTCTCAAAAAAAGAGGTCGTGAAAGCAAAGACTGCGTTCGTATGGATTATCGAAACTGCGTCCGTCGTGTTTGCGGTTCCGTTTGCAATTCTCAGCCGGACAATCAATCCAAACGGTTCAAATCTTGCCGGAATTGAAGCGAATGTTGCATTCTTCGGCTTGTCGCTGATAATGTATTCTCTGTTCAATGCGGTCTTTCTGAATGAATTTTTCAAGACAGCATATAAGGCGGGAAAGGCGTTCATATTCGGATCAATCGCAACGGCGGTATTCGTTCTTGTTGCCGAGACGGCGGATCATATGCCCGTTATCGGCGATTATCTTGAGGGTAAATACGGACAGCTTATTCAACTGCCTTTACTTTTTGTTGGAATTGCAATATTTACAGTCTCGTTTTTTGTTGTAAACATACAATGTGCAAAAAAATACGAAAAAGTTGATTTATAATAAAAAAACTCTTGATTTTTGCGAATCAATGTGTTATTATGTGAAAAATTAAACATACGGATCTACGGATCCGAAAATGGTAGAGGCGCATCGAGCTATCAGTAGCAGATACTATTTAAGGTCTTAGCGGGACTTACGGTATCGGTGAAAGGAGCCGTTGCCGAAGGCAGCCGAGGCTGAAGGCTGTGCTGGTATGTCGGAATAATATCCGCCGTACTGTCGCTTATTTTGCGGAGAGCTATCTTAAATAACTTTGATGTTAAAAGGAACATCGGAGCAATTGGAAGTTGTAAGGTAGCCGAAGCAGTTCGGTTACCTTTATTTTTTACAAAAATAGCGTGCCATTAAGAAATAACATAAGGAGTTGTTTAAAATGACAGAGAACAGTATTTTCAGAGGAGCAGCAACGGCGCTTATCACACCGCTCACCAAGGACGGAGTAGATTATGAAAACTTCGGCAGACTCATTGATTGGCAGATCGAGTCGGGCATTGACGGACTTGTAATCTGCGGAACCTCGGGCGAGGGCTCAACCCTCAGCGACAAGGAGCACAGAGAGGCTCTTGAATTTGCGGTCAAGAGAGCAAACGGCAGAGTTCCGATGATCGCAGGAACAGGCTCGAATGATATCGCATACGGTATCGACCTTACTCAGTGCGCCTGCGAGCTTGGATACGATGCGGTTCTTGTTGTTACACCGTACTATAACAAGGCTACTCAGAACGGACTTATCAAGTCTTATACGGCTCTTGCCGACGCAAGCACAAAGCCGTGTATTCTCTACAATGTTCCGTCAAGAACAGGTGTTAATATCGAGCCCGCAACCTACGGAATACTTGCAGATCATCCGATGATTCAGGGTATCAAGGAAGCAAACGGCAACATCGCAAAGATTGTTGAAACAATGTCAATTGTAGGCGACAGACTTGATCTCTACTCGGGCAATGACGACGAGATTGTTCCGCTCCTTTCGGTAGGCGGCTCGGGAGTTATTTCCGTGCTTTCAAACGTATTCCCGAAGGAGACTTCGCTTATGTGCAAGAAGTTCTTCGACGGCGACACAAAGGGCGCCCTTGATCTTCAGTTCAGATTTTTCCCGCTTATCAAGGCTCTCTTCTCCGAGGTTAACCCGATTCCCGTTAAGGCGGCTATGTCGGCTATGGGCTTCGGCGAGGATTATCTCAGACTTCCGCTTACTCCGATGGAGGACGCTCACAAAGCTGTTCTTCTTCAGTGTATGAGAGAGCAGGGACTTGACGTATGATTAAGGTTTTGATTAACGGCGCCTGCGGCAGGATGGGCTGTGAGGTTGAAAAGCTCGTCGATGCGGCGCAGGATATGAAGATTGCCGCAAGGGTCGATAAGATGGCTGATCAGAGCGGCTGTTACAGTGATATCAATGACTTTGACGGCGATGCAGATGTTATAATAGATTTTTCCAATCACCTCGGCACGGCGGAGCTTCTTGACTATGCCGTGAGAAAAAATATACCGACTGTCATTGCGACCACGGGTCATACCGATGAGGAGCTTGAAATGATCAGCGATGCGGCGAAGAAAATTCCCGTATTTCATTCAGCGAATATGTCGCTCGGCGTTGCGCTTCTTGTTGAGCTTGCAAAGCGTGCGGCTGAGGTAATGCCCGACGCAGACATTGAAATAGTTGAAACTCATCATAACCGCAAGCTGGACGCCCCGAGCGGAACGGCGCTTATGATTGCAAAGGAGCTTAAAAAGATCCGTCAAAAGGCAAAATTTGTACTCGGCAGATCGGGAAACGGCAAGCGTGAGCCCGACGAGATAGGAATCAGCGCCGTCAGACGAGGCAATATCGTAGGAATCCACGAGGTTTATGTATCAACCGACAGCCAGACGATAACCCTCAAGCACGAGGCTCACTCAAGGGCACTCTTTGCAGAGGGCGGAATTTCGGCGGCGAGATTTATTCTCGGTAAACCGGCGGGACTTTATGATATGAACAGCATTGTAACAGAATAATTATTCCGTGAGAAAGGATAATATATATGATAAGAATTGGAATTGCCGGCTATGGCAACCTCGGCAGAGGAGTTGAGGCGGCGGTAAATAACGCCCCGGATATGGAGCTCGTCGCCGTATTTACAAGAAGAGATCCCGAATCGGTCAAGATCAGAACCGAGGGTGCGGCTGTTTACGGATTTGACAAAATAGCGGAATTTAAGGATAAAATCGACGTCATCGTCAACTGCGGCGGAAGTGCAACCGATCTTCCTCTCACCACTCCGATGATCGCAGAAAATTTCAGCGTTATCGACAGCTTTGATACCCACGCAAGAATCCCCGAGCATTTCGCAAATGTTGACGAAAAGGCAAAGGCGGGAAATAACGTTGCGATTATTTCCGTCGGCTGGGATCCGGGTCTGTTCTCACTCAACCGTCTTTATATGAATGCAGTTCTCCCGAACGGAAAGGATTACACATTCTGGGGCAGAGGCGTAAGCCAGGGTCATTCGGATGCAATTCGCAGAATCGATGGCGTTGTTGATGCAAGACAGTACACGGTTCCCGTTGAGAGCGCAGTTGAGAGAGTAAGAAACGGTGAGAATCCCGAGCTCACAACGAGAGAAAAGCACACAAGAGAATGCTATGTCGTTGTTGAAGAGGGAGCGGACAAGGCGAGAATCGAGAATGAAATCAAGACGATGCCGAACTATTTTTCAGATTACGATACAACGGTTAATTTCATCTCGCTTGATGAATTAAAAAAGAATCACAGCGGAATACCGCACGGCGGCAGTGTTATCAGAAGCGGCTGTACGGGATTCGATCTTAACACAAAGCATACGATTGAATACAGTCTTAAGCTCGAGTCCAATCCCGAATTTACGGGCAGCGTGCTCACCGCATATGCAAGAGCCGCATACAAGCTCAAGACAAAGGGCGAGTCGGGATGCCGCACCGTGTTCGACATTGCTCCTGCAATGCTTGTTGATATGGACGGCGACGAGATCAGAGCACATATGCTTTAATTTTTCAAGGCAATACCGCACAAATTGCGGTGCATTGTTATAGGAAACGAAAGGATTTTTAAAATGATTTGTAACAACCTGGGCATAAACGAAAAGGGACACCTTACTTTTGCGGGCAGAGATACTGTTGAGCTTGCCGAGAAATACGGCACGCCCGCATATATAATGGATGAGGAAAAAATCAGAGAAAAATGCCGAATTTATAAAAAGGCGATGGCTGAATATTTCGGCAACGGTTCATTTCCTCTTTTTGCCAGCAAGTCGCTGTGCTTCAGGCAGATTTACAGAATTATGAAAGAGGAGAATATGGGCATTGACGTTGTCTCACCGGGTGAGCTTTACACGGCGGCAAGCGCAGGATTCCCTCTTGAAAACGCCTATTTCCACGGAAACAACAAAACGGGCAGGGATATTGCATATGCGATGGACAATGCAATAGGATATTTTGTCTGCGACAACTGCGACGAGCTTCGTGCTATTGACCGCCACGCCGCAAAGAGAAATATCCGTCAGAAAATTTTACTTCGCCTCACCCCCGGTATTGATCCGCATACTCACGCAAAAATCTCTACCGGCAAGGTCGATTCAAAGTTCGGTACGGCGATTGAAACCGGACAGGCGGACGAGCTTGTCGCACTTGCACTTTCACTGCCGAACATCGACCTCAGAGGCTTCCATTGTCACATCGGTTCACAGATTTTTGAGTATAAGCCTTTCAGCGACGCCGCAAAAATAATGATTGATTTCATTGCAAGAATGAAGAAGGAGCAGGGCTACGAGGCACAGACCCTGAATCTCGGCGGAGGAATGGGCGTCCGCTACGTTGAGAGCGATCCCGAAATCGACTATGCCGCAAACATCAAAAGTCTTGCCGAGATCATAAAGGCGGAGTGTGCCGAAAAGGGCGTAAAAATGCCGCAGATCCTTATGGAGCCGGGCAGAAGTATAGTTGCCGATGCAGGAATCACGCTCTATACCGTCGGAGCAAAGAAAGAAATTCCGGGCTTCAAGAATTATGTTTCGATTGACGGCGGAATGCCCGATAACCCGAGATATGCGCTCTATCAGTCAGAGTACACCGTTTGTGTTGCAAACCGTATGAATGAGCCTGCTGACTATGAGTGTACGATTGCGGGACGCTGCTGTGAGAGCGGCGATCTCATTCAGGAGGGCGTAAAGATCCCAGAGGCGCAGAGGGACGATATTCTGGCGGTTCTGACGACAGGCGCTTATAACTACGCAATGTCGTCGAATTATAATGCAATTGCAAAGCCGCCGATCATAATGCTCACCAAGGACAGCGAATACGTTGCCGTAAAGCGTGAGACCTTTGAGGATATGACCTCCTGCCAGATATAAAATTTTGTTATAATAAATAAAAGCTGAATATTTAAAGCACAACACCGCCGAACTGATTTTGGTTCGGCGGTGTTTTTGTGTCGCAGCAAGCGGGACAATGTAAATTTATAATACATTCTTGAGTGTGTTAATGCAATACCCGTATTTGGGTAAAAATATAATAGCAAAAAATAACATAAAAGTCAACCCGTATTCGGGTAAAATACTGCAATTTACATATTATCATTAAATAAACCCGAAAATGGGTATGTTTAATGGAGGCGTAAATATGGAATACGGCAACATTTATGTTGAAAGAATTAAATCGCTATGCAGACAAAGGGACATTTCCGTGAATAAGCTCGCAAATATGAGCGACGTAAAACAGTCAACGCTTGATAATATAATGAGGGGCTTAACCAAGAATCCACGTGTCAAAACCCTGCATAAGGTTGCGATCGCTTTTAATATGACATTGGCGGAATTTTTGAATTTTGATGAGTTGAATAACTATTCATTTGAGGATGATCAGGATTAATTTCTGTATATTGCAATGGCGGATTTTCGGTGATATAATGACATTATAAAAGCGAATAGGAGAGGGTTATATGAAGAGGGCTATATCGGTTATTCTCAGCTTGATCATTGCGTTAACACTCAGTGCGCAGGCGTTTGCGGCGGAAGTCAATCGAGAGGAGTTTTATCCGATCATCGTTGTTCCGGGTTATTCCTCCTCGGGACTTTATATGAACAATGAGGACGGCACGAAAACCCACGTTTGGGGAATTGATACAAACCTCATTTTCAAGAGGGTCATTGCCCGCTCTATTGATCTTGCCAAGGGCGTCAAAGACCTGACAAAGGGAAATGCAAAGTACATTGCCGATACTGTCGGCGGCGAATTTGCAAAGATGTTTGAGCATATGCGCTGTAATCCCGACGGAACAAGCGTTTATGACGTGCATACATACACCTCGACTGCGGCGGACTCAAGCAACACGTATTTGCTCGCAAATGAGGACGGCAAATATATGTATGAGCAGGAAATAATGGGAATGTACGGAAGCTATATCGGCGATGATTGGAACGACTATATCTTCAATTTCAGCACCGATTTCAGAATGAATGTTGAAAGCTGTGCCGCAGATCTCGATAAATATATTGACAGTGTGCTTGAATACACGGGCGCCGAAAAGGTCAATCTCTACTGCGTGAGCCACGGCGGTCAGGTCGGAGCAACATTCCTCAATCTTTACGGTGAGAAAAAAGCCGATAAGCTCAACAACGTTCTTCTGACGATTCCCGCAATCGGCGGCTCGGCGATCGCATACGGCTTTTACACGGGCGACATAAAATTCGATGAGGAAAATCTTCTTTATTTCATTGAAAACGGAATGATGTTTGAAAACGATTATCACTGGTTGCTTTCAAACGAAAATCTTGATTTTGTCGATGATATTCTGCATTACTTCCTGCCGTATGTTCGTTACATAATGGAGTACTGGGGCAGTATGCTTGACTTTGTCCCTGCAAATGAATATGAGAAAATCAGGAACTCGTATTTTGATTCCGAAAAATCGGCGGCTTTGCTCGAAAAGAGCGACCGTTTCCATAACGTCACTTACCCCGCAATGACGGAAAGGCTAAATGCTTGTGTTGACGCAGGCATAAATGTTTACATTATCGCAGGCACGGGCAACAGAGATATCATCGGCTACAATGCGACGGGCGACGCAATTATTCCGACCTTTTCTTCAACAGGGGCGACCTGCGCACCGTACGGCGAGAGATTCAACGACGGATACAGAACGCTCGGCACAGTCTGCAATGACAGATCGCATAATCATCTTTCACCGTCGATGGAGGTTGACGCATCGACTTGTTATCTTCCCGAGTACACGTGGTTTGTTGACGGATTCTATCACGGAATGACGATAAAGAGTGATTACAACACCGATCTTATCACCACACTGATGTACACCGATGACAGAATTGACGTGCACACATATAAGGAGTTCCCGCAGTTTCACGCAGACACAAACCGATGTCAGGCGGTTTTCGCACATTTTGACAACAGCACAGAGGGCTATGTTTCAAGCGGCGACAATTCGCTTATTATCGAGAATTGCTCAAAGAAGTATGATCTGCGGATTGTTTCGGTTTACTGCAACGGCTTGGAGATTAAGTTTGACAAACCGTTTATGAAAAAGATACCCGTCGGCGGTAGAATCGAAATTCCGTTCAGCGGAAATATTCCGCAGGAGTCGGGAGTAAAAACGGAGATTACCGTTAACTACGTTCAAATAGGTGCGGTTACTCCGATAGGATCGAGGACGTTTGACTTCACGGTGATGAACGGCGAAAAGATTGGATTTGACAGCGATAATCCGATTATAAAAAACGGTTCGGATAACGATGCTTTGCTGACAACGATCCTGTCATTTATTCCGCAGCTCGGTTGGCAGAAATTTGTTACAATAATATATAATTTGCTGAAAGCGCTTTTGCTTAACATAAAATAAGAGGTGTTCAAAATGAAAAGCAATATCACAAGAGAGGAAGCCTATGAGCTTCTGAAGAAGTATAACAGCGAGAGGTTCCATATTCAGCACGGACTGACCGTTGAGGGCGTAATGAAATGGTTCGCAGCCGATCTCGGTTACGGTGACGACGCTGAATTTTGGGGAATCGTCGGACTTTTACACGATGTCGATTTCGAGCAGTATCCGAACGAGCACTGCATTAAGGCTCCCGAGCTTCTCAGAGAAGCAGGGGTCGGTGAGGATATGATTCATGCGATCTGTTCGCACGGCTACGGACTGACGGTTGACATCAAGCCCGAGCACGAGATGGAAAAGGTTCTTTATGCCGTTGATGAGCTTACGGGACTTATCGGTGCGGCGGCGCTTATGAGACCGTCGAAGAGCGTTATGGATATGGAGGTAAAGAGCCTCAAAAAGAAATATAAGGACAAGAAATTTGCCGCCGGCTGTTCACGTGAGGTTATCGAGAACGGCGCCGAGATGCTCGGCTGGGATCTTCCGACTCTCTGGGAAAAGACAATTGAAGCGATGCGTTCCTGCGAAGCGGACATAGCGGCGGAAATGGATAAAATATAAAATCCATATATTAATTCAGCGTACCGAAAAGGTGCGCTGTTTTTTTATGCACATTTTGTCGAGAAAGGCAGTAATTTTACGGAAAAGCTCGCCGTTTCGCCGATCGGAGCTTTTGGGATTATTATAAGTGTGTCGGTTACAAATCCGATCAAAAATTATATTATCGGGAGGATAAAATGAACAACATTTCCGAAAAAATAATCTCGGTTGAGGAGGCAAAAACCGCACTGCGCTGTATGAGGCTCGGCGGACTTTTCGAGGACGACGCTCTTGAGTCACTGGATGAATTTGTTTTCAGACTGCGTGACATCACAACGTCGAAGCTCGTTGAAAGAATAATCGAAAGGGAGCTTACTCCGATTCAAAGCAGAGTGCTGAAGCTCTACCTTTACGACGGACTTAATTCTGCGCAGATCGGCAGACTGCTCGGCGTCAGCCAGGCGAACGCTTATCAGACTATCACACGTGCCAACGAGACAATAATACGCCTTATGACTCCGCTGATAGAATATCAAAACGATATATCCGATGCAGAGCTCGTTCCCGTCAAGGTCGGCAAATTGCTTGAAATCTGTGCCGCAAGGAACGGAAATTCCGAATCCTTCTGCACTCGGCTCAGGGATCTGCGTGTGTCGTATGCGATAAGCGAACAGCGAATGGCGGCAAATCTGAAAATAAGCGACCGTGAGCTCAAGGAAATTGAGTCAGGGAGAAAAATGCCGTCATTTACAACGACGATGAGATATTCAGCCCTCTTCGGGATTGAAATTGAAATGAAATTCATAAACGGGAGGGGTGTCTATACGTGCAAAAGACCTTAGAGGAGCTCGGTGAAGAGTACCTTGATTCCGCAAAGCTGATTGAGGAGCTGATACGAAAATACAGAAAGATACTCAAGGAAACCTATGCTTCGGGCAATTATTTAAAGACATACGAAATCAAAAGAAAGCTGACGATTTTTTATGATCAGAAGCGTGAACTTGTTTCGATCGGAAAAAAGCTGATCAATTATTACGATAAGGAGGATATTTAGAATGAACTACATAAAAATGTCTGTCGAGGGAAACAGGCTGAGAATTACCGAGGACAGCGTAACAACGGGCGGAAGCATAAACTATGACCGCTGTGAATTTACCTTCGACAAAAGCTGGGACGGATTCACCAAGACTGCGGTTTTCTCAAATAATGGCGCCGAAAATTACCGTGTTGAGATTGAGAATAACGCCTGCATTGTGCCGTCACCCTGCATCGAAAGACCGGGTATATTGCAGATCGGAGTTTTCGGCATTAGCGATGACGATGTTATCATCACAACCAATTCGGTGGCGCATCACGTAATCGACGGCGTTGAAGCCGTCGGCGAATGGGTTGAAGAGGACGGAAACCTTGTAATCAATGCAATAAAAGAGCTGAAAAAAGCGGAGGAGGAATACAAGGCCTCACTTTCACGGAGAGTTTCGGAGGAAATTGAAAAAATAAAAAATGCCGGCGGCAGCAGTAATGACAAGGTAGGCTGTCTGCCGCCCGACTGGTACACGCCGAAAGAGTTTACGGACACCGACGCTCTGAGCGTACTTTCGAAATACAACGCTGCTTACGAAAAATTCTTGGATTTCAGGCTCAATGTGCTTATGACGGACTATCCCGACTATGTGACGAGAGAGGAGCTCGGCAAGGATGCAAGCAACGAAAACACATTGTATGCCTATTCGTTCACCCCTGCAAAATACGAAAAAACTATTTTGCTTGCAACCTGTTTCCACGGAGCGGATAAGGCGGCGCTGATTGCGTTTTCGCATTTTGCGGATTGCCTTTGCCGTGATTATGAGAATGACGAAACCCTGCTTATGCTCAGGGAAAGGGTGAAGCTGATTATTATTCCCGCCGTCAGCCCGTATGCGCTCAGCTCGGGAACGGCTTACAACAAAAACGGAATAAACATAGCATACAATTTCCCGTATAAGTGGGATCAGTGCACACGTTACAAAAAGGGCGATGCCGCCGCAGATCAGGTAGAAACTCAGGAGGTTATCGCTTACCTTGAAAAGATCAAGAATGATAAGCTCTGCGCTGTGGTGGAAATGCACACAAGCAATTTCACCTATGCGGGACGCACGATTTATTACACAAGACAGCATTCAAACTGTGCAACGGCTCTTGCCGATCTTGTGAACAACTTCAACTATAATTATGATTATGTCGACTATACGGATGAGGCGGTTCTTGCCCCGTCGAACAACGCCTATATGTCGGATTATGCGGCGGACACATATGGTGTGGATGCGTGTCAGCTTATCTGGACGACGAATCTTTACGGCGGCGTTTCCGCAAGCTACTGCATCACGAAATACTGTGAATTTATCGGAAATACGATTGCCGTTCTTGCCCGTAACAGCCGCTTCCTGCCGAAGAGAAAGCCTCAGCCGTTTATTAAGCATATATCGTGGCGAAAAAGCAGTGACACTGATGTTTTCACCGTTAATTCGACCTCGGCGCTTGAAAAAATGCCGATCTCATCATACAAGCTGAGCCTTGATTTTCCGTGCAATATTTTCCTCAGCGGATATGTTGAGCTGAACGTCGCAGAGAGCTGTACCGTGAAAATCAATCCCGTCTTTTATCAGAAAAATTCTTCCGAGCTTGACTATGCCGAGAGGTCAGCCGCCAAGCAGTTTGCTCAGGAGCTCACACTCACGGCAGGAACACACGTTATTCCGATTTCGAGCGTACTTCAGGCGTATTACAGCAGTTTCAACTTTTCGACTGATTGCTCATTCTGCGAAGAGATTTTCTTTACACTGATGTTTTCTGCGTCCGCCGCCGGCAAGGTAAAGGTGCAGTCATTTGCCGTCACCCTCTGCGCAGAGCCGAGCGATATGGCAAAGCCTGTTGAAATCACATCCCCGATCGGACTTTCTGCGGATTATACCGCAAATGATATACCGACGCAGCAGGTTGTCTATCCGCTCGGCAAGCTGACCGCATATGACAGTGATTTCAATAACTGATGATAAAACCGGATTTGCGGAGGTGATAGTTTGACTGATATTGCGGTTTCACTGATCGCCTTTGCGGGTACCCTTGTCGGAACGCTCGGAGGTATTCTTGCGGCAAATAAGCTGTCGCTTTACAGAATCGAACAGCTCGAGAAAAAGGTTGCGAAACATAACAGCCTGATCGAGCGAATGTACGCTGTCGAGAGTTCGGTCAAGTCGGCGCATCACCGCATAGACGAGATTAAGGAAGAAATTGAATAAAATAAGGTCGTCATAGACCCATAGGAAAAAGCTATAATTCACAAAATGCGAATTATAGCTTTTTATTATACACTCATAAAGTTATTTTAATCCGAAATATTTAACGGCATTGTTATATGAAATGTCCCTGACAATTTCAATGAGTGAATCATCGTCGGGATAAAGTCCCTGTTCAACCCAGCCGCCGATAAGTCCGCAGAGGATTCGGCGGAAATACTCGTGGCGAGGGTAGGAAAGGAAGCTCCTTGAATCGGTAACCATTCCGACAAATTTACCGAGAACTCCGAGGTTTGCAAAGGTTCGGAGCTGTTCTCTCATACCGTCGATGTTGTCGTTGAACCACCATGCGGAGCCGAGCTGAATTTTTGAAGCGGCGTCGCTCGACTGGAAATTGCCGAGCATTGAGCCGAGCACGTAGTTTGCGGTCGGATTCAGTGCAAAAAGGATGGTTTTCGGAAGGCAGTCTTCCTCATCAAGTGAATCAAGCATTCTTGAAAGGCTGTGAGCTATGTCGCCGTCACCGATTGAGTCAAAACCTGTGTCGGGTCCGATTGAACGGAACATTCTCGCATTGTTGTTTCTCATAGCTCCGATATGAATTTCACAGCCCCAGCCGTGGCGTGAATACTCACGGGCAAAGAATCTGAAAAGCTCGGTGCGATATTTGTCCTGCTCGTCGGTTGTGAGCATTTCACCGCCGAGAGCTTTTTTGAAAATTATTTCAAGCTCGTCCTCGCTTGCCCTGTTATACGGAACATATGCAAAGGAGTGATCGCTCGCAAGGCATCCGTTTTCCGAGAAGAAGTCGATTCGTTCCTTGAGAACCGAGATCAAGTTTTTATAGCTGTCAATTTTTTTGCCGCTGATTTTTTCAAGCGATTCAATCCACGGGATGAATGTCGGCTGTTCGATATTCAGTGCTTTGTCGGGACGAAATGCAGGCAGAACCTTGCATTTGAAGCTCTTATCGCTTGCAATGAGCTTGTGGTATTCAAGACTGTCTGCGGCGTCATCCGTTGTGCAAAGGCAGGTTACGTTTGACTTTTCGATAAGCTCCCTCGGAGTGAAGCCGCCGTCGGCGATTTTTTTGTTCGCCCTGTTCCAGATATCGTCGCAGGTTGATTCGTTGAGCGGCTCGAAAACATCAAAATATCTCTGCAATTCAAGGTGAGTCCAGTGGTAAAGAGGATTGCCGATGCAGGCAGGCAGAACCTTTGCCCATGCTTTGAATTTTTCGTAACCCGATGCATCGCCGGTTATGTATTTTTCCTCAATGCCGAAGCTGCGCATAGCTCTCCATTTATAGTGATCTCCGCCAAGCCACAATTCGGCAATGTCGGCAGGCTGTTTATTTTCGTAAATCTCTTTCGGCGAAAGGTGGCAGTGCCAGTCGAAAATCGGCATATCCGCCGCACCGTTTTTAAAAAGTCTTTTTGCGGTATCGTTGTAGAGAAGAAAGTTTTCGTCCATAAATTTTGCCATAACATCAGCTCCTTTGCCTTAATTATACAATATAATAATGCGAAATAAAAGCATAAAATTTTATAAATTCTTGAAAAAAAGACATAGATGTGCTAAGATATATAAAAATTGCAGTAGGTGGTATTAATATGTCGAAAGAAAAAGGATTTATTGCGGAATTTAAGAAGTTTATTATGCGCGGCAACGTCATTGATCTCGCGGTCGGCGTTATTATCGGCGGCGCTTTTCAGGCGATTGTCAACTCACTTGTCGGAGATATTGTAACTCCGCTGCTCGGTATCATCCTGGGCAAGGTGGATTTCTCGTCGCTTGCCGTCACAATCGGTGACGCTTCGATCGGCTACGGAAAGTTTATAACAGCAGTTCTCAATTTCTTTATTATGGCGCTCGTTATTTTTGCGATTGTCAAAGCTATTAACGACGTTTCCGAAAGACTTCACAAGAAGCCCGAGGAAGAGGAGCCTGCGCCGACAACAAAGGTTTGCCCTTACTGTAAGTCGGAAATTGCGATTGACGCAGTAAAGTGTCCCCATTGCACATCCGATGTTGAATAATTAAGGAGCGGATATTATGCAGGAAGTGATCCTGAAAAAGGTGATGTTCGGCGGCTATGACTGCTATGAGGTTATGAACCACATCAACGCCTTGCAGATAAAACTGAACAGAACCAAAAAGGATTCCGATAAGCTCAACAGCCTTAAAGCCGAGGCGGAAAAACTTCGCAGTGAGATTGCCGAAAAGGATCGGGAAATAGAAAAACTTTCCCGTGAAATTTCCGATTATGAGAACAATCTCAAAATGAATCAGCCGGCAAAGGATTTTCTCAGGGAGACCGAGGAGTACACGGATAAATACGTCGATGCGGCACGTTCGCTCGAGCGGTCGGTTAAGAATATGACTGCCGAACAGCTCACGGAAGCCAAGAAAAAAATCAGCGAGATTCAGGCATATCTTGAGAATGTTTCAAATATGATCGGCGAAACTTTTATTTCCGTTTCCGATCTCAGAAATGAGTATAAGAGCATCAATAAAAGCTACAAGGAAATGATCAGCGAGACGGCCGTGACGGAGAAAAAGGAGAAAAAAACCGCTCCGAAAAAATCGGCAAAAAAGTCTCCGTCGAAAAAGACCGCAAAGAAAAAGTCGGACAGTGACGAGGCACTTGAGCTTATCAGACAGACCGAAGAAAAATATAATAGCATATAAAAACAGGAGAGACTGCAAAATCAAATGCAGCCTCTCTTTTTAATTTAATCTGACTGTGATCTCTCCGCTGGAGAGCTTTTTTGTTTCTCCGTTTTCGGTGACTATCAAATTTGCATTATCATCAATTCCGATCGCCTTTGCAAAATGCTCAACATTGTTTTCGTAGAATTTTATTTCCTTTCCTATCACGCAGGATTTTTTTCTGTAATAATCAAGATAGGATTTGTTGCCGACATTTTTACTGAAATCAATCAGCTTTTTTGCAACCTTTGCGACGAAAATTTCACGGTCAATCTCAACCCCGAGCGAGCCGGCACGTGAAGCAATATCATCGGGAAATTCTGCCGTGCTGATGTTGACTCCGATTCCTATGCAAAGACCGTTTATTCTGCCGTCTTTTATGATCGACTGGACGAGAATACCGCAAACCTTTCTGCCGTTCACATAAATATCGTTGACCCATTTTATTTTCGGATCAAGTCCCGTCATTTCCTCGATCGTTTCGGCGACCGCAACCGCCGTTGCCGATGTTATTGCCACAACATCGCTGAGATCTCCCTCGGGATGCACGATGAGCGAAAAATAAATTCCGCTTGCGGCAGGCGAATAGAAGCTCTTCCCTTGTCTGCCTTTGCCGTTGGTTTGCTCCTCGGCGGCAACAAGAATATTTCCGTCGACCGTGTCGGAGAGCGCAATTGCCCTTGTGTTGGTGGAATCGGTCACGGAATAGGTGACTACCGTTGTGTCGGGAAGTATTGATGAAATTTTTTCTTCGTTGAGCATAGCCTACACCTCCTGTAAATAATATCACTCAATTCACTATTTTACAAGCACAAAATTATCTGCGGGGAATAAGATGTAATATAAAAAAGAATGAGGTGATCCGATGGACAACAGCTGCTTTTATTACGGAACGCACACGGCGAACGGGGTCAGATCGGGCTTTGTTGCTCCCGAAAATATTTATTCCGTTTCAGGGGGTTCGGCAGAGCTGAAAGAAAAAATTTTTCTGACACTTTCGGCGGAGCTTGACGAAAAAAATATTTACAATGAAATTATTTTTTCGTTCGACGGCTGTTTCGGAATCATCTGTCCCGATGAAGAAATATTAATTGCCGACGGGGATCTTCTTGAAGAAAAGGAAATTGAAAGATCAAAAATAAATCTTGATCTTGACGATCTTTTTGAAACAAAATTCCCGCGTGAGCTTTTACATATTTACAGGAACGAACGAAATAAAATGTCGGAGCGTTGTCACCGCTTTTTGGCGGCGGCGGAGAGCGTTAAATCGGATATGGTGCGGATTGACCGCAGCAGCGTTAATACGAGCGATATAATCTCCTACACTTCAAAGCTGTGGAAAAAGAGCGGCGGCAAGATGAAAGGCAGTGTCGGCACGGAGACGAAAAGATTTGTTTCCTGCATAACTCCCGAGGGCGTCGAGCTGAATCTGAAAGCCTTTGATTCCTGTGAGCGCCTTGCCGTGATTGTCGATAAAACGGGTGCCGCATCAACTCTTGTTGTTGACAGACTGCGCCGCTATGCGCTCAGCTCGGGTTACGACGTGGTGAGCTGTATCTGCTCTCTTGACGGAGAAACGGTCGAGCACATTATAATTCCCGAGCTCAGCTTCGGCGTGTTTTCCTCGGAGCATTATCATCGGATTTTACCGAAAAAGGAACGCAGAACCTTTGCCGCAAGATTCCATACAAAGGACGCCGAACTCACAAAGAACAGAATAGCCTTTTCGCTTAAGGCTTATCGCTCGCTGATGAATGAGGCGTTTGATTCGCTGATAGATATGCAGGCGGAGGAGAGAAAAATTAATTGTATTTTCGGCGGGATAACCGACGTAACCGATGCGGCATATGAAATAATCAGCCGAATATAAACAAATCCGACCCTTGAAACAATCAAAGGTCGGATAATTTTATTCTGTGGTTTGCAATTTTTTGCACTTGCTTTTGAGAATAATTGTGCTGAGAACATCAAGCACGGGAACAAACTGTAAAACGTAGTGAATCAGCGAAATTTTATCGCCGTATTTTTTGCGAAGCATTGCAACATTTGCCGCCCCGAAAAATCCGCTCTGCACAATGAAAGCACAGGTGTACCAGATCGGAACAAGAATCGGAATTACTGCCAAAACCGCAAGGCCGCGGCTGGCGCCGATGAGAAAAATAATATATACTAAGCCGAAAATGAAATTTAAAATATAAAACGGAATCGTTTTGAGCTTCAAAAGCAACCATGATTTTTTCAGCGGTTCGTATTCCGATTTTATATACATTTTTACCGCCGCTGCGGCGCTAAGACAGCCCACGATTTGAACTGCAATAAATGAAATTGCCAGAACGACAAAAAACACTATTGCCCAAATTTTCATTTTGCCTGTTTCTTCATCTGTTCCGTAACCGAGAACCGGAAAAAATCCATATTGCAATGCCAATTGAATATAGAGCATAACAAAAAATGCTTTTACCAATTTCATTTTTCTTTCCGTCCCTTTCGGCTTATGCCTGAACCTTGTGGAAAATCTTCTTGCCCTTTTTAACGATTATTGCGTTTGCCTTGAGGTCATCCGGAGTGAATGAAAGTCCGATATCGGATACCTTCTTGTCGTCAACAGAAACGCCGCCCTGCTGAACAAGACGTCTGCCCTCACCACGGGATTTTGTGATATTTGTCTTGAGAAGAATGTCAAGGATATCAATCTTGCCGTCGTTGAAATCGGCATCGGAAAGAGTGGTTGTCGGCATATTCTCGAGGTTTGCTCCGCCGCCGAAGAGTGCCTTTGAAGCCTCTCTTGCCTTGGTTGCCTCTTCCTCGCCGTGAACGAGTTTTGTAAGTTCGAATGCAAGGATATCCTTTGCCTCGTTGAGCTGAGCGCCCTCCCAGTGATCCATCTCGTCAATCTGCTCAAGAGGGAGGAATGTAAGCATACGGATACACTTGAGAACATCCTGATCGCCGACGTTGCGCCAGTACTGATAAAACTCATAGGGGCTTGTCTTTTCGGGATCGAGCCAAACAGCGCCGGAAGCGGTCTTGCCCATCTTCTTGCCCTCGGAGTTCATAAGCAGGGTGATTGTCATTGCATAAGCGTCCTTGCCGAGCTTCTTTCTGATAAGCTCCGTACCGCCGAGCATATTTGACCACTGATCGTCGCCGCCGAACTGCATATTACAGCCGTACTCCTTGAAAAGATGATAGAAGTCGTAGCTCTGCATAATCATATAGTTGAACTCAAGGAAGCTGAGACCCTTTTCCATTCTCTGCTTGTAGCACTC